>CAZHEF010000013.1:0-59062 GCA_964531645.1 uncultured Clostridia bacterium | reverse complement strand
TTATGGATTTATAAAGAAAGTTCTTAACCTGAAAATCTAATTTGCGGAATTTCTGGGTTTTTATAATTTTTTTACAATTTTTCCTTTAATTTTTTAAGTTTTTTCCCTGCGTCATGGAGAGTCTCCTCTTTTTTGCAGAAGCAGAACCGGACTTTTTGATTTCCTGAATCATCATGATAAAAGGAACTTCCAGGAACTCCTGAAACACCGACCTCTTTTATCAAAAATTTCATAAATTCCCAGTCGCTGGGAAATCCAAAATCTGAAATGTCTGTCATTATATAGTATGCTCCTGAAGGTTTAAAAGTTTTAAATCCAGCCTCTTCAAGATATTTCAAGAGTATGTCCCTTTTCCTTTCATAATCCATTCTCAGTTCTTTAAAATATTCTTTATAAAGATTTAATACACTGGCACAGGCTTCCTGGAGGGGAGCGGGAGCACAAACAGTCAAAAAATCATGGACTTTTCTTATGCTGGAAGAAATTTCTTCTGGAGCAATTGCATATCCAATCCTCCATCCAGTTATTGAGAAGGTTTTTGAAAGCCCTGAAACAGTAATTGTCCTTCCTCTCATTCCATCAAGGGATGCAAGGAGAATGTGTTCTTTACCGTCGTAAATAATGTATTCGTAAATCTCGTCTGTTATTGCTATGCAATCATACTTTATGCAGAGCTCCGCTATTACTTCAAGCTCATCTTTACTCCAGACCTTTCCCGTTGGATTGTGGGGATTATTGACAATTATTGCTTTTGTTCTTTCGGAGAATGCTCTTTCAAGCTCTTCCCTTTTAAAATTCCAATCAGGCTCATAAAGTTTTACATAAACAGGTTTTGCTCCTGTAAGAATTGTTCCTGGAACATAATTTTCATAAAAGGGCTCAAAAATAATCACTTCATCTCCAGGGTTTAAAATTGCCATCAGTGCTGAAATCATCGCCTCTGTTGAGCCACAGCATATTGTTATCTCCTTTTCAGGGTCAAAGGAGAAATTGTATTTTTTCATATATCTTTCTGAAAGAGCTTCCCTGAGTTTTGTGGAGCCCCAGGTGTAAGAGTATTGATTAATATCTCTTTTAATAGCTTCAATTGCAGAAGTTTTTATAAAATCAGGTGCAGGAAAATCGGGAAAACCCTGGGCAAGATTCACTGCATTATATTCTCTTGAAAGCCTTGTCATCTCCCTTATAACAGATTCCCCAAAAAGCTTTGTCCTCTCTGAAATAATTTCCCTCATTTTAAACTCCTAAGATAGAAAAATATCAGGAATTTAAAGGGCTTTCAAGAGTTCAGACCTTTTAACCTTTCAGTGATAAGCTCTTTCCTTCACAAAATAATAAAATGGGATTGAACCGATGAGGAGAAGCGGGATTAGATAACCTAAAATGAGATAGATGAAATTTTGTTCCCCTGAGAATGTATAGAAAAGAAATCCAATGACTAATATGAGATAAGAAAGTTTTAGTTTGGAATAAAGCAGGAGGAATGCAGAGATAGTTGCAAAGAGCCCGATGATAATCTCAAATAAAATTTTGTATTCTATAACCATTTCATCTGACCCGTAAAAGGCAAAGGGAAGAGAAAAAGGTAAAAGAAAAAAGAAGGGCGAGTCCTAAGCCTCCTTTAAAATCCGAAAATTTGAAAATAACATAAATGGAAAGACAGATAAGGAGCACAATTATTATTAAAGGGAGAAAATTGAGTTTTGCAAGCTGAGTTAGGGAAATAAATATAATCTGTATCAAATATACAAAGGCTATGCCACTCCATGTAAATGTCCATGCTGGGAAGGCTTTTCTGAGGGGGTAAAGTGAAACCAGTAGAGAGAATAAAGAAAAAAGTGGCAAAGATATTTAGGATTTTAACGGAAATTCCGAGCAAACCAATTGTTGAAGAGAGAAGAATTATGAGAGTTCCAATGAAAATAGGAATTGCACCGAGAAATGAATCCTTTAAAATATTTTTTCTAAATCTTCCAAACCCGTGAATCCATAATAGCTTTCTTGAAATTTTTTCTGGATTTCCGAATCTTTCAATTATTTTCCTTTCTGCTTCCTCCTCTATGAGACCGCTTCTAATAAGCTCTTCCTTTTCTTCTATGAAATTCTCCATGAGTTCATCCATTATATCTTTCTTCTTCCCATCATCAATATCAAGCCCCTTCAAAATCCCCTTAATAAAGTTTTTGAGTGTTTCTCCCATTTCACCCTCCTCAAAAATCAATAATTATAGAAGGTTTTTTAATTGCGAGTTCTTCAGGCTTGAGAAATGGTAATAGCCTGTCAATGAATAATTCCCATTCTTTGCTTTTTTTAGCAGATTTTTCCCTTTCTTCGTTATAAAATAATACTTCCTCTCCCTTCCATCTCTTTCTTCCCATCTTCCTTCAATGAAGCCATCTTTTTCAAGACTGTGAAGGGCTGTGTAAAGAGCTCCTTTTAAAATGCATGAGAAAGCAATTACGAAAAAAGAGAAAAAAGAATCTTTTTCATAACCTTAAATATGATCTGACAATTGATGCCTTCCTAGTCACGGAAGAAGTCATATTCTTTGAAACAATTTTTATTTTTTATTATATATAAAACAGAGAAGGAGCATGAGCTCAATTTTTAAGCCAAAGTATCCTCCTTGGGGATTTGTTTCATTGATTCTTATAGGCTTGGCAATTCTTATATGTTTTACTTTTTTATGGCTTATCTTTGAAGAGATTGGGATTTCTTCTCAAAGATTATTTAATATTTTGATTTTTCTTTCGCTGATTTTCTGGTTATTTTTTATTGTCCTATACTTTACCCTCAGATACGAGATGAGAGATAATTATCTTCAGTTATCTTGTGGTCCATTTTCAGCAAAAATCCCTTATAATGAGATTGTGGGAATAAAAATTTTGAATCTTGACACTGGAGATAGACTAGGTTTTCTAGGGCTTGCCCTCGGACCTGTCTATTATATAAATGCTGGATATGTTCTGATGATGGCAACAGGAGCGGAAAAGGATGTTCTTTTGATAATGCGATAGAACTGGAAGCTCTACGGAATAACTCCTTCAGATCCAGAGAATTTCTTAAAGGCAGTGAAAGAAAGAATACCTCCTGAACTAAAAGAAGGAAAAGAATTGTTTGGAACAGGGTTTTTATAAGTTTTTGTTCTCTTAGGAGAAGAAGAAACCTTAATTAGGTCAAGCTTTAATACATTTTTTGAGGAAAAGCAAACTTAGATTCTTGTAATTTTGACGGAAGCATCGAGATCAAAAGGAATTTTAATCTCTTTTGAGCTTACCTTATCCGCAACAATTTTATCGTTTACAAAAACCTTATAAAGATAATTTTCAGGGTTATAGAATGTTAAAGTGCCCTTTTTTTCTGGATCCTTTGATAATCTTTTAAAATCAAAGAAATCTCCAAATGAACTCAGAGAATAATGAAGTTTTGCCACAGCATAATTTCCCTCTTCAAGCCAACCTAAAAATTTTCCAGTTTTTAAGTATCCAAGGACGATCATAGTCCCTGCATCAGCCAAAACTGGTTTTGGGTGAGATTTACTTATAATCTCAGGGAGAAAATAATGCCATGCAAATGTGTTATCAGCAACACCCCAATGGAGGAATCTTAATAAATCTCCTCTCTTGCTGTGGTGTAGGAAAACAAAGTCCCTCCACATAGGTCTTCCCTTTTAAAGGCTTTTCTTCCTCTTTTTGTGCGGAGTAAATGGAATAAGAGATAAGAAATAGAAAACTTAAAAAGATTAAAACCAAAATATTCTTACTTCTTGAGCTTCCTATTTTCGTCCTCCAATATTTTTTAAAGTCTTCTCCCTTATAAAATAAATATTATTTCTTTTCGAGCATTGAGAATATTTTATCATCTAAGCCGGGATTAAGTTTAATCTCTTTGATCATTATTTCTATTATCTCTTTACTATCTCCATATACAACTGACTTGAATGGTATTTTCGTTCCGTCTACATTTCTAAAATCGCAGCTAAAATATTCATATTTCACAATCTGCCCAAATTCATTCGGTGCCGAATATTCAGTTTCTATTGGAAGATATGATTCATTATCAAAGAATATGCTTGTTTCCAAGCCTTCTTTATCTGTAAATTTAATCCCGTAACAATCTTTGCCTTCAATATTCGAAATTTCCAAATGTTCAAGCTTACATCCTTTATCTATATATTTCAGCAAAGGATCCCCCTCTTCTTTCTGATGCCCTGATAGAATCTAACACAGTCTTGGGTGCCTCAATTGTCATTTCCCCTCTTTGAATCCAGGCTTTCTCTCCATCATAGCCAGTAATTATCACCATACCCAAAATGCTATCTTCTCTCCTTAGCTTCATTGGCTCATATCTTGTATATGTTTTACTTTCGCCTAATAATTCACCACTGGGCTAATAAACTTTGACCTCTGTAACTACATAAGATTATTTAACCTTTTCCAATGCTTCTCGTCCTCCCTGAGCCTCAATAAACATCTGAATTATCTTCTCTGGATTCACTTTTTCCTGAGCATAAACTTTAAAAAAAATACACTTTCAAATTTTGCGGGATTTAGGTTATATCCATCATTATTACCTCTTATAATGATAAAAATAGGTAGGTTCTTTTTTTACTTGAGGATACGATTGATTAAAATTAAAGAGATAAGATTCTAAGAGAAAATTTGGTGTTTTTGGAAGTTAGTAAAGTTTCACCGATGTTCTAATGTAATGCTTGATTGAGAATAGGGATTTGATATTATTAGAATTTGAGGTAAAACATGAAGAAGCCCACATGGCTTTTAGATTTTAAATACGACAGATTTTCACAACATGGTGAGGATGGAATAATCGAAAAGATAATTGAGATTTTACCAGAAAAAGACAAATATTGTGTGGAATTTGGAGCATGGGATGGAATTGCAATGAGCAACACTCGGAACTTAATTATAAATAAAGGTTACTCAGCTGTTCTAATTGAAGGAGATAGTGCTAAATTTGAAGAATTAAAGAGAAATTATGCCCAGATTCCAAATGTGATTACTATAAACAGATTTGTAGGATTTGGCGAGGATGACAATCTTGACCAGATTCTTAAAGATACCCCGGTTCCCTCTGATTTTGATTTTCTCTCTATAGACATTGACGGAAATGATTATTATGTCTGGAAAGCCATGAAAAATTATAGCCCGAAGGTTGTTTGTATTGAGTTCAATCATACTATTCCTACAGAAGTTGAATTTGTCCAGCCACCCGATCACTCTGTTAATCAGGGAGTGAGTTTGTTATCACTGGTAAAATTAGGAAAGGAAAAGGGGTATGAACTGGTTGCAGTATCCATTGTAAATGCTTTTTTTGTGAAAAAAGAATACTTTCCCCTATTTGAAATTGAAGATAATAGACCTGAGATTCTCCGCACAAATCTTGAGTATGTGACCTATCTTTTCTTGGGCTATGATGGAACACTATTTTTAAGGGGGTTCAGGAAATCACCATGGCATGAGGGTCTTGAGCTGGAAGAATCAAGGATGCAATTTCTCCCTAATTTTCTTCGAAGATACCCGCAGAATTACAATGAATTTGAGAAGAGATTATACAGAGAATACCTTCAATTAATACAAAAGCACCCTGAAGAATACAGCAACGCGATGAGAAAATTGTCCTGTAAATACAGAACATCAAATCTCTACTCTTTATTTAGAAGGGCTTTTTATCTTTTATTTTCAGACCCCATTACATTCTTCAAAAAATTATTCATTCGTTTGATGAGATTATTTAGATTTAAAAAATAGATGTGATAGACAGATGTCGTAAATCCTGAAGAACTTTTTCAAAGTTTTTTCGGAACTAAAATTCATTTGTTTTTGTCTTGCCCGTCTCGGATTTTCTCAATTATCTCAGATGTTGAGTAATTTTCAATATATGGAAAAATCAGAACATGCCCGCCCCACTTTCGTGCTTCCTTATTTCCGACCACAAGCTCAACCGTATAATCTCCGCCTTTAACGATAAACTTTGGTTTTACAGCTTTAATTAGAGAAAGAGGAGTGAGGGAACCAAATGGGACTATGTAATCAATGTATGAAATGGAAGATAGAATTTCTACCCTCTCATTCAAAGGAAAAATTGGGCGCCCCTCCCCTTTGTTTTTTCTAACTGACTTATCTGTGTTAACCCCAACGACAAGAATGTCACCGTTGCTCTTTGCAAATTTAAATAATCTTATATGGGCGGGATGAAGAATGTCGAAACAGCCATTGGTGAAAACAATTGTTTTCCCCTTTTTTCTTTCCCTTTCGCATATTTTCTTAATCTCTTTTTTACGGACTCTTTTTCCCATCGGTTAAAAACTGAATATTGTTTGAAAAAAACCATGAATGTTTTGGTCTCCAGATTCCAACATCTTTTTTCTTTGAATAGACCTTGAATGTGTAGAGAGAACGATGGTAATCATAAGGATAACCATCCTTTCTGACAGCTGCGACATCGAGGAAGTAGGTTCCATCTATGAGATCAATTCCTTGAATTCTAAAAATCACCTTCCCCTCTCCTTGAAAAATTACTGGTTCCATATCCTCGAGATCAGTGTTTGTTCCGTAAACTCTTATTCCATCAGCACTGAAAATTCCTATTCCAAAGACAAAATCCTCAACTTCCTTTTCTGCAAAAACATCCATTTCAATTAAAAAATCCTCTCCAGATTCAAATACATATTTTTCTCTACCATCTGAGCCAAAAAGTTTTACATCCCTTATAACAATTTCCTGAGAGCCCCATCTCCCCTCCCTCTGCTCTGTGGTCGGAACAGCCTTGTGGGCTTCCATAAATCTTTTTTCTTCTTTTGAAAGAACATCCTGAAGATAGGCATCAACAACTTTTTTAGGGTCTCCAATAAGTTGAATTTCACCTTTTTTAAGCCATACAACCTCATCGCAAATTAATGTGACTGTATCAAGGGCATGGCTCACAAACAAAATGGTTTTCTTTCTCTTTTTGAATTCAGCAATTTTTTCGAGGCATTTAGGAATGAATGAAGCATCACCCACTGCAAGAACCTCATCAATCAAAAGTATGTCAGGATTTACATTTATTGCTACTGCAAATCCCAATCTCATATACATTCCGGACGAATATGTCTTTACAGGCTCATCTATGAAATCTTCAAGCTCTGCAAATTTTACAATCTCATCAAATTTTTCACTGATTTCTTTTTTTGAAAGACCGAGCATAATCCCATTTATATAAACATTCTCCCTTCCTGAAATTTCCGGATGGAATCCCGCTCCAAGTTCGATAAGAGCTGATACCCTTCCTTTGACATTAATTTCTCCAGATGTTGGCTTTGTAATGCCAGCAATGAGTTTTAAAAGGGTGCTCTTCCCTGAGCCGTTTGCCCCTATTATTCCAACTGTTTTTCCCTCCTCAATAGAAAGATTAATATTTTGGAGAGCGGGGAAATAAATGTCAGGATTAATGTCTTTGAAAAGAGTCCCTTTTATGATTGCACTTTTTAGTGTCGCAAATCTGTGCCTCTGAGAAAATCTCTTGTAAACCTTTGAAACATTTTCAAGTCTTATAACTTCCATTTATGCCTCTTCAACAACAGTATCCCTTAATCGGTCAAAAATTAAATATCCAATGATAAAAATTATTAATGAAACAACAAAGGTAACAGATAATTTTTTCCAGTGGGGCAATGAGCCGTAAAATAGTGAATAGTGATAGGACTCAACAACATGGGTCATGGGATTGAGGAGAAGATACATCTTTAGAAGGGGAGATTTCTGAATTGCAGGTAATGAGAATGCATAAATTATGGGAGTTGAGAAGAACCAGAGAGTGATGAGATTGGCAATAATATTCTGGAGATCTTTGAAAAGAACACAAAGAGGAGCAACAATGAGCGAAAGCCCGAGAGCAAATATAAATTCAAGGAGAATACAAACAGGAAGGAAAAAGATCCACAAAGTTATCTTATTACCAAAAACTATATAAAAAAGGAAGAGAATAGGAAGTCCTAAAATAAAATTAACAAGATTTGTAACAACAACTGTTATGGGAAGGATTTCTGCAGGGAACATTATTTTCTTCAGCAAACCGCTATTTACTATTAGAACATTGGAGCTTTCAAGGATGGAAGAACTGAACCATATCCAGGGAAGAAGTCCTGTAAATAGAAAAAGAGCGTAAGAGATAGGGGATGGAAAAGAAGGGTCTCTCGGCCTTAAAATCAAGCCGAACACAATTGTATAAACACAAAGAAGGAGAAATGGATTAAGAAATGACCACAGAAAACCAAAAAATGAACCCCTGTATCTTGCTTTTAATTCCCTTCCCACAAGACTCTGTATAAGGGCTCTATATCGAAAAAGTTCAAGGATTCTCTTTTTCATATTTTGCCTGATAAAATTTTCTCCATCTCTTTAGTATATACCTTTTCAGATTCATAAATTATAAGTGGTTCTCCTATCTTTTTTTCACATCTTTCCAGTCTCAGCTCGCAAAGAAAGAGGTGGGATGGTTCGTCATTCTTTGAGTGGATAAATCTTATCTTTTTTATCCATAGCGATTCCTTCTCGCATGCCTCCTCGAATTCCTTTAACCTTGCTGTTCTATAAATTATATATCCTTTACCATCTCTTTTCATTGATAGAGAAAAAGCCTTTGTAACATCCGTTAGCTCACATAAAATCTCGTGTTTGGCTATTGCCCTTTCTGTGTAAGGACTTATCCTTCCCTCCCTTACTTTCTGATATGGTGGATTTGAAAAGACTATATCAAACCTGGGCAGGGAGCCAACAGATTTTATATCTCCCTTTACAACCTCAATCTTTCCATCAAAAGAATTCAAGTGAATATTCCTTCTTGCGAGGGATATTAAAGAATCCTGGATTTCAAGGGTAACAATTCTTTTGAAAGGTTTTGAAGCTGCAACAAGTATTGATACAACTCCATTTCCAGCTCCAAGCTCAAGAAGCTCGCTATCCTCGTTACTTTCTATATAATAAGCAAGAAGTGGAGCATCTACTGAAAATCTCCAACCCTTTCTTTTCTGTATTATCTGAACCTTACCCTTAAAAAAACTGTCAAGGGTTTCATCCTCTCCAATCAAAAAAAGTTCGCCCCTCATTTTTTACCCCTTTTCCGGATCAATCTCAGCCGTTCCTCAGCTTTCCTCAGAGAATGTACAGCTTTTTCTATATCCTCAGGAGTATATTCTCCCTTCTCATTCTTTATTATTCTCTCAGCCTTTTCCTTTTCTTCCTTTGCCCTTTCATCTTCAATCTCTTCCATTTTCTCCCCTATTTCAGCAAGAATTCTTACCCATGTTGGTAAAACTTCCACAAATCCACCCGAAACAAAAATACTTCTCTCACCTTTTTCTGTTTTAAATGTAAGTTCTCCTGTTCCGAGAATTGTGACAAGTGGTGAATGTCCTGGAAGTATTCCGAGATAACCTTTTCGAGTGGGAATATGGACCCATTCAGTCTTTTCTCCTACAAGGAGTTTTTCCGGTGTTGCAATTTCAAGGAATATCCTATCGGGAAGACTCATTAAATATACTCCTTTGCTTTCTCCTTTACTTCATCAATTGTTCCCACCATGTAAAAAGCCTGCTCTGGAATATGGTCAAGTTTTCCCTCAACAATCTCTTTGAATCCTCTTACAGTTTCCTCAACAGGAACATGTTTTCCAGGTCTTCCTGTAAACTCTTCAGCAACATGGAATGGCTGAGAGAGAAACTTTTGAATTTTCCTTGCCCTTGCAACTATAAGCTTATCCTCCTCTGAAAGTTCCTCTATTCCAAGAATAGCTATTATGTCCTGAAGATCCTTGTATCTCTGAAGGATTGCCCTGACCTGCATTGCTATTCTATAATGTTCCTCACCAACAACTCTTGGATCAAGGATTCTTGAATAGGAAGAAAGGGGATCAACAGCAGGATATAATCCCATCTCTGCAATCTGTCTTGAAAGGTTAGTGTTTGCGTCAAGATGTGAGAATGTGGTTGCAGGAGCAGGGTCTGTAAAGTCATCTGCAGGAACATATATTGCCTGGATTGATGTTATCGAGCCTTTTTTTGTTGATGTGATTCTTTCTTCGAGCTCAGCAAGTTCGGCAGCTAGATTCGGCTGATAACCGACTGCTGAAGGAATTCTACCTAAAAGGGCTGAAACCTCTGAGCCAGCCTGGACAAATCTGAAAATGTTATCAACAAACAAAAGAACATCCTGCCCCTCTTCATCTCTGAAATATTCAGCAGCGGTCAAAGCAGTTAGCCCAACCCTCAATCTCGCCCCTGGTGGTTCAGTCATCTGTCCATAAATCAAAACTGCTTTGTCAATAACTCCTGACCTCTTCATTTCCAGCCACAAATCATTCCCTTCCCTTGTCCTTTCTCCCACACCTCCAAAAACAGAAAACCCTCCGTGCTTCTTTGCTACATTATGAATAAGCTCCATTATTATAACTGTCTTTCCAACCCCCGCTCCACCAAAAAGTCCGATTTTCCCTCCTTTCAGATATGGTTCAAGAAGATCAATTACCTTAATCCCTGTCTCAAAAATCTCAAGTTTTGTGCTCTGCTGTTCAAGAGGAGGAGCGGGTCTATGAACCGGATATTTCTTCTCTGCATTTATTGATCCGAGTTTATCTATTGGTTCTCCAATAACATTTAAAACTCTTCCGAGGGTTTCCCTTCCAACAGGGACTTCAATGGGACCTCCTGTATCTATCGCCTTCATCCCACGAATTACTCCGTCGGTTGGATGCATTGAAACTGTTCTTACCCTGTTTTCTCCGAGATGTTGCTGAACCTCAACTATTATGTCTATGGGTTTTGGTGTTTCAAAACCATCACTTGTTATTCTTATTGCATTATAAATTTCCGGCAACCAATTTCCTTCAAATTCGATGTCAATAACAGGTCCAAAAACCTGAACAACTCTTCCTGCTCTCATTTAAACCTCCATGAATAATTTAGGCTGTTCAAAAGTTTTAAATGCTAAATCCCAAATCCTAATTCCTAAACAAATCCAAAATTCCAAGAATCCAAATACCAAACTATTTGAAATTTTAGATTTGTGATTTGAAATTTGTTTAGGGTTTAGTGCTTCGAATTTAGAATTTCTCCAGAAAAGAGAAGTTGAATTAATTAATCTTAAAAAATTCATTACTCCCTCATTCTTGCAAGAGCTTCAACAGCTGTTGTAATCTCAACAATCTCTTTTGTAATGGATGTCTGTCTGATTTTGTTCAACAAAAGCGTTAATCTATCGATCATCTCCTCCGCATTTCTTGACGCATTGTCCATAGCAAGCATTCTTGAGGCATGTTCTGAAACGGCTGATTCAAGTATTATGTGATAGATGTGAAACTTGATATACAATGGGAGTAACTGGAAGAAAATTTCCTCTGGTGGATATTCAAAAATAAAATCTGAATATCCTTCAATTTCTTCAACAGGTTCAAGAGGGAGGAGCTTCTCGATTACTAAATCATGCCTGGCAGTCGATTTAAATTCATTGTATACCAGATAGATTGAATCAGTGATTCTCTTTTCATAAAGCTCAAGAATAAATTCTGAAATTTCAAGGGATTCTTCATAGGAGAATTTGAAAAGTATATCTGTCCATACTCTCCTTATTGGATATTTTCTCTTCGCAAAATAATCTCTTCCCTTTTTTCCTATTAAGATGAGATTAGAATTCTTGTCTCCAAGGGAATGAACGAATTTTTCAGTCTTTTCTATTATACTGGAGTTAAAAGCTCCACAAAGTCCCTTATCAGATGTTATTACAACAACATCCACATTTTTTTCATCTCTAATTTCGAGAAGAGGATGGCTCTGGGAGCTAACTTTCGATGCGATGCTTTTTATTGTTTTTGTAAGAAGATAAGCATATGGCCTTGCTGAGAGCATTTTTAACTGAGTTTTCTTGAGTTTAGCTGCGGAAACAGTTTTCATGGCTTTTGTCATCTGCTGAGTATTCCTGACACTTCTTATCTTTCTTCTCATATCAAGAAGAGTGGGCATTTCAACCTCTTTTCTTTTTGAGAAATTCTTCTGTAAATTCTTTAAGAAAAGAATCCATTTTTTCTTTCAGTGAATCTTCAATATATTTTTTTTCCTTTAACTCTTTGAGTATTTCAGGAGCTTTCACTTTCACAGTGGAAAGGAGTTCCCTCTCGTATTCCCTAACCCAGCTGAGCTCAAGAAGATCCAGATATCCATTTGTCCCGGAATAAATTGATAGAATCTGCTCCTCCACTGGCATGGGCTGGAACTGGTCCTGTTTTAAAAGCTCAACAAGTCTTTCCCCTCTGTGGAGCTGTGCCTGAGTAGCTTTGTCAAGGTCTGAACCAAACTGGGCAAAGGTTAGAAGTTCTCTATACTGGGCAAGATCAAGTCTCAAAGTCCCAGCAACCTGCCTCATAGCCTTAATCTGTGCATGTCCTCCCACTCGAGAAACAGAGATGCCAACATTTATTGCAGGTCTTATACCCGCATTGAAGAGATCTGGCTGAAGATAAATCTGACCATCTGTTATTGAGATAACATTTGTTGGAATATATCCTGATACATCTCCTGCTTGAGTTTCAACTATTGGTAAAGCTGTAAGAGACCCTCCTCCATTTGCATCGTTTAATTTTGCTGCTCTTTCGAGAAGTCTCGAGTGCAAATAGAAAATATCCCCTGGGTATGCCTCCCTTCCGGGTGGTCTTCTTAAGAGAAGAGAGATCTCCCTGTAGGTGGCAGCATGCTTTGAAAGATCGTCATAGATAACAAGAGCATGCATCCCTCTATCTCTGAAAAATTCACCCATGGCACATCCAGCATAGGGAGCAAGGTACTGGAGAGTAGTAGGATCAGATGCGGATGCAACAACAACAGTGGAATATTTCATTGCTCCATAATCTTCGAGGATTTTTATCACCTGGGCAATTGTTGACCTTTTCTGGCCGATGGCAACATAGATACATATAACATCTGAATCCTTCTGATTTAAGATTGTATCTATTACTATGGCTGTTTTTCCTGTCTGTCTGTCGCCTATTATAAGTTCTCTCTGCCCCCTTCCTATTGGAATCATTGCATCAATAGCCTTTATTCCTGTCTGAAGAGGTTCTTTGACAGGTATTCTATCAACAACGCTGGGAGCAAGTCTTTCAACAGGCATATAAGCTTCAGGAATTATAGAACCTTTGCCATCCAGAGGATTCCCGAGAGGGTCAACAATTCTTCCAATCAATGATTTACCAGCGGGAACCTCCAGTATTCTCCTTGTTCTTTTAACAATATCCCCTTCCTTTATACTTGTTGTATGCCCAAGTATAACAGCTCCAACATTATCCTCTTCGAGATTGAGGGCAATTCCCATTGTGTGATTGCCAAAATCGAGGAGTTCATTATACATGACCTCTTCGAGCCCGTGTATTCTTGCGATTCCATCGCCAACAGATATAACTATTCCCATCTCATCGATATTTATATCAGTTTTGAAACCTTCGATCTCTTCCTTTATAATTTTACTTATTTCATCAGCCTTTATTTCCATAATTTTTCTCCTTCTATAATTTTACTCTTGAGTCTTTCAAGATTCCCCTTTATGGAATAATCAAAAATTTTGTTTCCTTCCTTTAATATAATTCCTCCAAGAATTTCAGGGTCTACACTAAAATCAACCTTGATCTTACCCTGCTTTATGATTGAAAGAGTCTCAACAATTTCTGATTTCTCGGTTGCATTTAATGGAATTGACGATATTATCTCCATTTTATAAATATTATTTTTTTTGAACCAGATATCCTCAAAATTTTTTAAAATAAGGTTTAAAAGAGCGAACCTCCCTTTTTCTACAAGAATAGTCAAAAATCTCTTCATCTTTTCTGAAAGTTTTAGCTCATCTGAAATTCGCATAATAACATTTATTTTAAAATTCTTAGGGAAAACAGGATTTTCCATAAAATCTTTAAATTCTCTGTTTCCAGAAAAAATATTGATAATTTTAACAAGTTCGTTCATCAGATTTTCCCATTCCACAGAATTTGAGCAAAGATGAGAGAGCGCAATAGCATATCTTCTTGCTACCGCTTCACCTCTCATAAAGCCTTTCTAACCTCATCCATTGCTTTGCTGAGAATTTTTCTCTGTTCAGATTCGCCAAAACCTTCTTTTATTTTTTTGACAACTCTTTCAATCAAGATCTCTGCACCATATCTCCTCAACTCTTCGATTCCTTTCCTCCTTGCCTCCTCAATAGTCTCCTCCGCTTCTGAGATTATCTTTTTTGCTTCCTTATCCGCTTCCTCGAGAATCTTTTTCCTTTCATAAATTGCCTCCCTCTCACCTGCTGAGATAATCTCTGTAACTTCTGAATCAATGTTCTCCAATCTTTTTTCAATTTCTCTTAATCTTCTCTCTACTTCATCTCTTTTTCTGAAAGAATCGTCGATCGTTTCGCTGGTAGAGGATCTTTTGTTTCGTATAAACTTTGAAAGGGGAGATTTTGCAAGCATATATAGTAAAAAGAAGAGAATGGCGAAATTTATAATTTTTCCCAGATTACTTACTATATTAATTACTTCATGAGTTTCTGTCATGCTAATTTCTCTGGTTCAAAATATTTATAATCAATTTTTCAGAAAGAGAATCCATATCTATTTCAATAGTTCTTTTTCCTTCCTGTATTTCCTCTTCTAACTTTTTAAATGCACTTCTTTTTAATTCTTCAGCTTTCGATTTAGCCTTCTCGATAACCGCTTCCTTTTCAGCAATAGCTTCCTTTCTCACCTTTTCTTTGTGCTTTTCAACTTCTATTGAGGCCTTTTTAAGGGTTTCATTGAGAATTTTTTCCTTTTCATTGTATTCATTGAGAAAGCGTGTAAAAGTTTCATTATTTTCCCTTAAAATCCGCTCCCTTTTCTGAAGAATATTATTAATTGGTTTGAAATAAAGTTTTTGTAAAATGAGTAAAAGGATAGAGAGAGTTAAGGTAACAAGGAAAGCTGAAATATCCAAATTTACCATATATCATTAAAATTATTATTTACCATTGTCCTTAAAAAAAGTCAAGGATAGACAATAATCGACTTATACAAGGTCCTTGGTTAATACATATGAACCAGGGGAGTGGTTGGTCTTTCAAAGAAAAGATGTTGAAATGTCTTCTCGTAGGAGTAAAAGATGAATCTCAGACGAGTCTTTACATCAATCGCAATCCACTGATAGGGAGGAATTCCTGCTCCTCTTCCATGGAAAATATCTGAAAGAGAAAGGGTCTTTGAGTCAAAGATTTCTTTTAAATCCACCTCAAAATGCTGGAGAGGATAGAGGGAGTTGAATTCATAGTATCTTTGTTTTTTTGATATTTTGTTCTTTTGTATTTTGCTGAGATATTGTATCTTTTGAGAACATATCTTACTGTGGATGGTTTCACAAGGATACCTCTCTCAGTTAGAATCCTTGAGATTCTGTCTATTCCATAACAAGTCTTTTTTGCAAAAGAGATTGTAAGAGCTTCTATATGGAGAGGGGTTCTTTTAGGAGAGTTTTTAGGTTTTCTGGAGCGATCAGAAAGTCCTTCCTTTCCTTCTGCTTCATACCTTCTTTTGACTCTTCTAACTGTCGGTCGAGTTGTTCCGCAAAGGTGGGCTGTTTTTGAGATAGAGCCTGTTGTTTTTAGGGCATGGAGGAGTTTTTCTCTCGCATATACAGGGTCTTTCTTTCTCAATTCATTGTAATTGATTGGAATACATTCATGGGGTTTCCTCCTTGAGTCATTGGATGTCTCTTTTTTTTGAGAAGTTCATAAATCAATGATAGAGGAGGAAGCCCGGCTTTGAGAAGTATGCGTTTGAAGAGGGAGAAGGAGTGGACTCTTGAAAAGGGATTATAGGTTTTTCCTTTCTTGAGTATCAGGGTTTTGAATTTTTTGTTGCATGTCTATCTCCTTTGCCCCCTTCTTTCTCTATATTACCCTAGTTTATATCTCTTAACCAGATAGAATTTTCTTTCCTTGACATTTCTTTTCTGAGGGTTTATACTAAAGACACTATGAAAATAAATAAAGTAGTGCTTATTGAGCCCAGACCTGCTGGAATTAATGTTTATTCAAAATTTAAGATCCTCAGGCTTGGACTTCCAATTATTGCTTCGGTATTAAAAGAAAAGGGAATTGAGTCAAAGGTCTATGTTGAAGATATTGCTGAGATTGACTGGGAAGAAATTGAAGATGCTGATATTGTAGGAATCTCATCGACCACATCCACCATTCTTGGAGCATTCTCCATTGCTGAGAAGATTAAGAAAATGGGGAAGTTCATCATAATGGGTGGTGCTCACCCAACTTTCGAACCTGATGAGTGTCTGAAATACTGTGATGTTGTAGTTAGAGGAGAAGGCGAAGAGACAATTTCAGAGTTAATAGATGCCCTCAGGGAAGAAAGACCACTGAATGGGATAAAGGGAATATCCTTTAAGGATAATGAGGGAAGAATCTTCCATAACCCTTTCAGATCTTATATCAAGGATATTGACAAAATACCAGATCCTGATTTTTCACTTGTGAAAGATTTTGACAAAGTAAGTGTTTTGCCTATTTCCACTTCAAGGGGTTGTCCATTTTCCTGTGAATTCTGTTCAGTAACAACACTCTTCGGTAGAAAATACAGAGTAAGAAGCACAGAAAGTGTAATTGCTGAGTTGAAGAAATATTATCCAAAGAAAAAATATGTTTTCTTCATTGACGATAATTTTGCTGCAAACTCTGAAAGAACAAAGGAGCTTCTCAGGGGAATAATAGAGGAGAGATTGAAGATAAAATGGTCTGCACAGGTTCGTGTGGAGAGTGCCCTTGATAATGAACTTCTAAGACTCATGAGAAAATCTGGTTGTCACACTGTTTACATTGGTTTTGAATCAATCAATCCCGCATCCCTTGCAGAGGTTAACAAAAACCAGATGGTTTCGATTTACAAGGAAGCAGTTAAAAGATTCAGAAAAAACGGAATAAAGGTTCACGGAATGTTTGTTTTCGGATTTGACAACGATGATAAATCAATCCTCAGAAAAACTGTTAATTTTGCAATAAAAGCCAAAATATCAACGATACAATTCCTTGTTCTAACTCCAATACCAGGTTCAAAACTTTATGAAAAGATGAAATCCACAGCAAGATTTATAACAGACCAGTGGAGCAAGTTTGATGGGCATTTTGTTGTCTACAAGCCATTAAAACTCAGCGCCTACGAACTCCAGAAAGAAGTTATCAAAGGGATGAAAAAATTTTATTCAATATTTCATCTCATAAGAGCCTTCTTAACAACAAAGCCCTCTAAAACCCTTTTCTTGGAAACAATTTTTAGGCTCTATGGAAATTTTACTGTAAGGAAATGGATGAAGGATAAAAAAAACAAACTTTATATAAAATTCTTAAAACAGCTCGAAGAGAGTTATAGTTCCTCTCTCAGTTTCAATGGATCTCCCTGAGATTCTTTGAGATTTTGAGGAGTTAGGTTGGGAATCACAGATTCTATAACTCCTAAAAGTATTAAGGAAAAATTTCTCAATATATTCATACCTCTTTCAAAATTCCTTTCTGAAAAAAGAGTAAGTCCCAATTTGATAACATTTTTTGGGACTGCAATATCTCTCCTTGCAGGGATTCTCTTTTATTTCGAAAGGACTTCTTTTGCTGGGCTCTCTGTCATTCTTTCAGGGTTAATGGACATAATTGATGGGCAGGTGGCAAAGATTTCTAAAAAGGAAACAAAATTTGGAGGAGTTCTTGACTCATCTCTTGACAGGTACTCAGAGATTTTCATTTACACGGGAATCTCTCTTTTATTTCTCAAAAAAGGAGATAAAATAACATTTTTAGTAGTCGTTTTTGCTCTTCTCGGTTCCATGCTTGTCAGTTATATCAAAGCGAGAGCAGATGGAGCTGGAATCCCTATAAAAAGTGGCATTTTCCAGAGAGCAGAAAGGTTTGTTTTTATTAGTGCAGGTGGTATACTTGGTGTTGAAATTCTCAAAGTTTTTATGTATATTATTGCATTAGTTTCACATATAACCGCCATACAGAGACTTGTTATGGCTAAGATATATGTTAAGGAGGATTGAATGGGAAAAGTAAAAACAGCAATTATAGGAGTTGGTAATTGCGCTTCATCTTTAGTCCAAGGAGTTTTTTATTATAAAAATGCCCAAGAAAAGGATTTTGTTCCTGGACTCATGCATGTAAACCTCGGAGGTTATCATATAAGAGACATTGAATTTGTTGCAGCCTTTGATATAAATGAGACAAAAGTTGGAAAAGACTTGTCAGAAGCCATTTTCTCTTTTCCCAACAATACTTATAAATTCTCTGATGTCCCTAAATTGGGCGTTAATGTTATGAAAGGTCCTTCTATCGATGGTCTCGGAAGATACCTTAGAGGTTACATAAAGGAATCCAATGAGAAACCTGCTGATGTGAAAGGAGTTTTAAAGGAGTCAGGGGCGGAGGTAGTAATAAATTTCCTGCCGGTTGGCTCTGAGGAAGCTACAAGATGGTATATTCAACAGGTTTTTGAGGCAGGTTGTGGAGTTGTGAATGCAATTCCTGTTTTTATAGCTTCAGACCCCGAATGGCAGAGAAGATTTAAAGAAGCTAAATTACCAATCATTGGTGATGATGTTAAATCTCAGGTTGGAGCTACAATTCTTCACAGAACAATTGTAAACTTATTTCTTGACAGAGGTATGATAATTGACAGAACTTATCAGCTTAACATTGGAGGAAACACGGATTTTCTAAATATGCTTGAAAGGGAAAGACTTGATTCCAAAAAGAAATCAAAAACCATGGCTGTTCTTTCCCAGCTTCACAAGAGAGGAGTTATGATGAAGGATGAGGATATTCATGTTGGTCCGAGTGATTATGTAGAATGGTTAAAGGATAACAAGGTCTGTTATCTCAGAATAGAAGGAAGACATTTTGGAGATGTTCCAATGAGTCTTGAATGCAAGTTATCTGTTGAGGATTCTCCTAACTCTGCAGGGGTTGTAATTGATGCAATAAGAATTGTCAAACTTGCTATGGACAATAAGATTGGAGGAGTCCTTGAAGGACCTTCTGCCTATTTGATGAAATCCCCTCCTGTCCAGATGACAGATAATGAGGCGAAAGCCTTAACAGAAGAATTTATAAGGAAATATTCAAAATTTTAATCCCCTTACCCTTCCCGTTGATAGAGGGGTTAAGAAAATCAGGGGATAAAATAAAAAAAATAAATTAAATGTTATTTTAGTCTTTAGGACCTGGGAAAAAGAACGGAAAAGTTCAATTATCTTTCCTTTCTAAAATCTCCCTTATCTTTCTTGCAAGTTTCTTTGGAGTGAAGGGTTTTGGGATGAAATCTATTTTTTGCTCAATTTCTAAGAGAATTCTTTCATCGGAATAGCCAGAGGTTAATAGAACCTTTAAATCTGGGTACTCCTTCATAAATTCTCGAGCGAGCTCCTGCCCTCTTGCATCGGGAAGGATTATATCTGATATTAAAAGAATGACCTCCTTTCCAAGCCTTTGCATTAGTTCTTCTGCTTCTTTTTTATTTGAAGCAGAAAAAACTCTATATCCAAGCTCTTCAAGGACAATTTCCATAA
Organism: uncultured Clostridia bacterium; assembly: GCA_964531645.1. Lineage (GTDB taxonomy): Bacteria > Acidobacteriota > Aminicenantia > JBFLYD01 > JBBIMS01 > JBBIMS01. The sequence continues at coordinate 39,438 of CAZHEF010000013.1, read as the reverse complement.
GTTCCCTTACATCCCTTTCATCTTCCACAACAAGGATTGTCTCATCTCCTCCTATTATTGGTTCTTCATGAGTAATTTCCGTCTTTTTACTAATCAATTCTTTCACAGCAGGAAGATATATGTCGAATGTTGTTCCAGCTCCAGGCTCGCTGTAAACAGTTATATGACCATCATACTGTTTTACAACTCCATAGACAATGGATAATCCCATTCCTGTCCCACTCTCCTTTGTTGAAAAGAATGGCTCAAATATGTGTTCGAGGACTTCCTTGCTCATCCCAACTCCTGTGTCTGAGAAGGAAAGCAAAACATAATCCCCACGAATGAGTCCAGGATAAACTCTGCAATAATCTTCATCAAGATAAACATTTTTAGTTGAAATTATTAATTTTCCGCCTGATGGCATTGCCTCACGGGAGTTCACTGAAAGGTTCAGAACAACCTGCTCAATGTGAGTTGGGTCAACTTCTACCGGAAAAATGAAAGGGTCAAGTTCTGTCTCAAACTTGATGTCCTCCCCAAGGATTCTCTCCAGCATTCCCTTCATTTCAAAGATTAAATCATTGAGATTTACAAGTTCCGGAAAAGAAACCTGTTTTTTACCGAAGGCTAAAAGTTTTCTTGTTAGCTGACCTGCCCTAAGAGCCGTATCCATAATTGTTTTCACTTTTTCTCTCTGAGGGTTGTCATTGGGAATATTGAGAAGAAGTATCTCTGCATTTCCTATTATTGCTGTTAGGAGATTGTTAAAATCATGGGCAACTCCTCCCGCAAGCCTTCCAATTGCCTCAAGTTTCTGAGACTGGAGAATCTGGGCTTCCATTTTTTTATATGCTGTTATGTCCCGCAGAATGCCTCTATATGCCAAAACCTTCCCTTCTGAATCTCTAACAGCTGATGTTGTCTCAAGGACTGTTATCTCACTTCCGTTCTTTTTCTTCATTTTCAACTCAAAATCTTCAAGATAATCCTTCTCTTCAAGAATTTTCTTACGGGTTTCCCTTTCCTCTAAAACTGAATAATGGTCCAAGTAACTCTTCTCAAGGAGCTCTTCCTTTGATGAATAACCCAAAAGTTCAATACCTGCAGGATTCACATCAATAAATTTTCCATTGGGAGAGGTGATGAAAATTGCCGTTTTTGACTCTTCAAATAACCTGCTGTATTTTTCTTCCATCACTTTTCTTGCTGACTCAGCTTTTTTTCTTTCTGTTATATCTCTTGAAACTCCAAGGATTCCCACTGGATTCCCTTCAGAATCCCTCAGGAAAGAGAGTCTTGTCTCAGTCAATACAGTTGAGCCATCCTTGCATGTATTTTCAAGTTCAAGGGTCATTGTTCTAAAAGGGTCTTTATTGGGATTGGATTCTTCAGCAAGCTCCTCCTGAAGAGCTTCTATAGCTATTTGATAAGAAGATGGAGTTAGAACCTCTTCTATACTCTGGGACATTGTTTCTTCCACTGTAAACCCCCTCATCCTTTTAACCGATGGGCTTACATATGTGAATTTCAAATTCATGTCCAGTGTAAATATTAGATCTGAGACATTTTCAGCAATTAGGCGATACCGCTCCTCGCTCTTCTTTAAATCCCTCTCAATCTTTTTCTTTTCTATTATATCCCTTCCTACACCAAATCTTCCAATGAATTTATAGTTTTCAAAAAGAGTAAAATCAATTATTTCAATTGTAGAAACCCCTCCATCTTTCCTCAAAATTTCAACTTCATAAATATCCTTCTGACTTTGTTTCCATTTTTGGGCTTCCTCGAAATATTTTAGAGCAATTTTCTTACTTTCAGGGGCAAGAAATTCTTTGAAGTGTTTTCCTATAATTTCTTCTTTTTTATATCCCAGCATTTCAACTCTGCTATTCACCTCTTTAAAACAACCATTTTCATCAAGAAAATATATGATGTCGTTGACATTCTCAAATATCAATTTGAGTTTTTCCGAGAGCTCCCTCAACTGAATCATCTTATTTTCCAGCTTTTTAATAAGTCTCTCAGAATACAATTTCATAACCTCTGTCTCTTCAGCTTCAGGCTTTTTTACCTTAATCCTTTTTTGCTCAGCATTTTTCAGGACATTTTCTATCTCCTTTACGAAATCTTCTATCTCAACAGGTTTTCTATTGATAGGATTCTGCTTCTGTCTTCAGAATTAACATAAAGTTCAAGGGATGTTCTTCCTATAAATTCCCGGGGAGTGTATCCAATTATTTTTTCAAAAGCATCGCTAACATCGGTTATTTTCCCATCTTTAAATCTTGTTACTATTATTATATCAGGGCTTGCCCTGTAAATCTTTTCAAACTTTTCTTCCAGCTTAATTTTAGTATTTTTCCCCTCCTTCCTTTTCATCTCACAGCTCTCCTCCATTTCCAACTCTCAATTCTTTAATGTTATAAAATAAAAATTTTCAAATTGATATATCAAGCCCTCCGTAAATCCTTTTCCATTTTCCTGTATGGTTTTTTATAACTCTGTAATCAATTCTTATTGCAATGATTCCGATGAAAAGTTTTATTCCCCCACCGTAATTTTTAAAGCTTTTGTATGTGGACACGTCTGATTTTTCCCCTGAAAATCCATAACCGAGGGTGATATATGGAGTGATACTCGCAAGGTCCAATGCCAAAAGGGGATTTGCCGAGATAAAGTTCTGGGAATTTGAAGTCATGCGGAATCCTTCAAGCTCAAGCTGGATAAAGGGGAAGAAATCCCATGCAACAGCAATACCGTAAAGTTTCTTCCAGTCATCGGTTTTGATCGCTCCGAACCCTGTAAGGTCAATTGGATATATTTTTAAAGTAAGAAGAAAAACACCCAGAAAAATCAAAATTTTCTTCATCTTTCCTCCACAGCAAGTTTATAACAGTCTTTGGAACTATTGTCAACAATATTACAAACATGATTGGCTGAAAATTGAAAATTCTTAAAGTTCGTAAGTTTTGACTAATTATTCAAAAATTATTAAGCTTTAATAGAGAGAGGAAAAAATGGATTTGAATAAAATTCTTGATAAAAGACCTGAAAATGTCTTGAGAAGATTGGGAAAGGGGTCAAAAGTCCTTCTACTTTCCAGCAAGGATATCTTCAATTCAATATATGATCTCAATTTATCAATTATCGCATGCAACACAAGAGTAAAATGGGTGATCCCAGGAATAATGCGTGCTGCAAAGGAGCTCGATGCAGTAGTTGGTTTTGAACTGGCAAGAACAGAGTGCAACCTCGAGGGAGGATACACTGGCTTTACTCCATATACCTTTTTTGAAACTGTTGTTGAATTTGCGGAAATGGAAAAATTCTATTTACCATTTTTCATTCATGCAGACCACACAGCTGTTAGAAATAATTCAAAAGAGGAGATAGATTATGCTCGCAAACTCTTAAAAGCCTGCTATGATGCAGGTTATACATCCTTCGCTATAGATGCATCCCATAATCCCCTTGATGATAACAAAAAAATCACTTTAGAGCTCGCCTATGAACTTGATAAGGAAGGTTTCGGGATAGAGGTTGAGGTTGGCGAGATAAAATCAGGAGAGGAGGAGGGCAAAATCACTGAAGTTTCTGAAGCCTTAGAATACATAAGCTTTCTGACCGAGAATAGTCTGACTCCAGACCTTCTTGCTGTTAACAATGGCTCAAAACATGGAAATTACAAAGAAGGAGAAGAGGTATTTATCGACCTACAAAGAACCAAAGAAATATTTGATGCTCTTAAGAAATTGAGAGTAGGTATTGCCCAGCACGGAACAACAGGTACTCCCGATGAAATCATAAGGAAATTCCCATTTCATGGAATCAAAAAGGTAAATGTTGGGACATTGTGGCAGAATATAGCCCATTCAAATCTACCTCCTGATCTTTTCAAAAAAATGAAGGATTGGGCAGAAGCTAACAAGAAAGATATTAAATATGCAAATAAAGAGTTCAAAAAAGAGATAGACTCCATTGAAAAGGATTTTCAGGAAAAAATCATCGAAAAATCTTACCTTGAAACCATCAAATTGATAAAAGCTCTTAATAGCAGTGGCTCTGCGAATGCTATTTTTGAAAGAAGTTAGAGATTGATGGAAGAAAAAGAATTTTTCTCCATTGAAGAGACTGCAAAAATAGTAAAAGTCGATGAGAAAGTTCTACTCTTCTGGGAAGAGCAGATACCTGTTTTCAATTCCTTAATCAATGAAAATGGAAAATTTTATAGAAAGGAAGATATTGAAACTTTTCTCAAAATAAAAGACCTTCTCTATAAAGAAGGACTTACTCTTTCTGGAGCCCGAAGAAAGCTCCTTCAAGACAGAAAAGAAATAGACAGAAATCCTCTATACAATCTCCTGAAAGAAGTAAAAAAGGAGCTCCAGAGTATATTGACTATTTTAGAGAATAGTGATAAAAATTAGAATGGTCGGGACGTAGCGCAGCCTGGTAGCGCACACGCTTGGGGTGCGTGTGGTCGGTGGTTCAAATCCACTCGTCCCGACCACGAATTTTTTTTAAGTTTCCTGAGGAAAGACAAAAATGAAAAAAATTTTGATCACAAACGATGACGGCTTTCATTCTGAAGGGTTGAATGTTCTTGAGAATACACTGAAAAAACTTGGAGAAGTAATTGTGGTTGCTCCTGACAAAGAAAGATCTGCTGTAAGCTTCTCCCTTACATTACACAGACCATTGAGGATAGCTGAGCTCAGAAAAAATTTTTTCATTGTGGATGGAACCCCTGCAGATTGTATAAATATTGCTCTTAAAGAACTTATGAAGGAGATGCCCGACCTTGTTGTCTCAGGAATAAATCTTGGTCCAAACCTCGGAGATGACACTCTTTTTTCAGGAACTGTCTCTGCTGCAATTCAGGCAGTTCTTTTCGGAATTCCATCCATTGCAATTTCAACAATATCAAAGGATGGTAAATTTTACCTTGAAGATTCAGCAAAAATTGTCCTATCTCTTTCAGAATGGGTTTTGAAAAATGGGCTTCCTGACGGGATTGTTCTGAGTGTGAATGTCCCCCCTCCTCCAGTCCTTGGAGTTAAACTCACATCTTTAGGGAAAAAGAGATATTCTCCGGATATAATTGAAAGGACAGATCCAAGGGGGAAAAGATATTTCTGGATAGGGAATGGGAATCCTGTTCTCGAAGGCTCAGAAGATACTGATGTTGGAGCAATCAGAAACAATTACATCTCAATAACTCCGATTCATCTTGACATTACAGCAAGAGCATTCCTTGAAAAACTTAAGAATTCTCAGCTGGTTCAATTTTTACAGGAAGGCGCCAATGAGATTTTCAATAAAGATTAAAAATAAAAAATTTGCAATTTTAAATCTACAATTTGCAATTTTAAATAACTTTCGGGGTGTGGCTCAGCCTGGTAGAGCACCTGCTTCGGGAGCAGGGGGTCAGCGGTTCAAATCCGCTCACCCCGACCACAGAATAGCAAACAGCCAAGAGCAAGGCTGGTATAGAGAGTTAGTTTGAAATAGTCATGATTGTAGAATATAGGTGGGCGAGAAGAGCGGGACTGGCAACACGAGATCAGAAGTTGGTGAGTTGTTAAGTCCATTGAGTTTAAGGAGTTTTTGCTGAAAGCTGTGAGCTTGGTAGCCGCAGGCTTTAGCCTGCGTTTAGCAAATTGTAAATTGAAGATTGCAAAAGGAGATAAAAACAAAAATCCAAATTTTCAATTTAAAATTTGCAATTTTCATTTTACAATTTTGTATTTAAAATAGCTATCAGCTGTGAGCTATAAGCCGTCAGCTAAATTTCCCTCTCAACCTTATCCTGCTTTTCTTTTGAATTCAATTTATTTCTCAAAAGGATATACCTGTGAACTATTATTCCCAATCCAATTAAAATAAAGACGATGACAAATATGTCAATAATTTCACCATACTTTCTAACAATCCACCACTGACTTTTGAGAAGATATCCAAGATATGCAAGGAAGGTATTCCACATTCCTGCACCGAGAATTGTGTAAATTGAAAATCTTATGTAATTCATTCTTCCTATTCCTGCAGGAATTGAGATTAAATGTCTGACAACAGGAATGAATCTGCTTATAAATATTGTTATATCTCCATATTTGTTGAAGAAATTTTCTGTGAGCTCAAGGTGGTGCATATCAAGAAGGAGATATTTACCAAATTTTTTTACAAAGGGTTTTCCACCATAAAGGCCCATAAGGTAAGACAGTGTTGAGCCAATAATACTTCCGAGAGTGCTGAAAAAGCTCACAGCTATCCAGCTGAATTTTCTTTCATAGATAAGAAAACCAGCAAAGGGCATAACAGCCTCGCTGGGAACAGGAGCTATCATGCTCTCAAGAGCCATTAAAATAGTTACTCCCGCATATCCAAGAGATGATATTAAAGATGTAATGAAATTAACAATATGCTCAGTCATGATAGAATTCTTTATTTTATACATCTACCTAAACAAAAGTCAATTTTTTCGAAAATATTTTCTTGACAATGGGCAATTTTGGTATTATAAAATCTCTTTGAAAGACAGAAAAGATATGGGAATAAATCAAAAATGCTTTTCCTCTGAAAAAGAATCTAAAATTTTTTTACTTTTAAATTTCGCCTTTTTATTTTTCCATAGGAGGAGGTTACTATGAAAAGCGTTTTGAAAGTTTTTTTGGTTCTAACGATAACAATGATTTTTGTTTCCATTGCTCATTCGCAGCATACATACATCGGTGTTAACAAATGCAAAGTCTGTCACAAATCTGAAGCCAAGGGAAACCAGTATGGGAAATGGCTTGAATCAAAACACTCAAAGGCGTATCAGTCCCTTACAACTCCAAAGGCAAACGAGATTGCTGGAAAAGCGGGAATAACAAATCCTTTTGAATCTGAAAAATGCATGTCCTGCCATTCTCCTTACGGTAAGGCTGTTTCAGCTTTGAAAACAGATGGTGTAGGTTGCGAAGCCTGCCATGGTCCAGGCAGTGATTACAAAGCAATGAATATAATGAAGGATAGAAATCTTGCAAAGCAGAATGGCTTAATTATTTTTGAGAATGAAGATGCTATAAAAGCTCATTGCATGAAATGTCACAAAAAGGATAACCCCTACCATTCCGTTTCTGATTTTGACTTCGCCACTGCCTGGAAATCAGTAGCTCATAATTATCCGAAATAATAAAGGCTAAACGCTATCAACGAATAGCTTAAAATCTACATTTAATAAAAAACTTCGGGTTACAGCTTTAAACTGCTGGTTACAGGCTTCAAGCAAAAAATTCCGAGCTACAAAATTTCAACTTTTCAGTTCTCTCCGCTGTAAGCTCTCGGCTAAAACTGTACTTCTTATCTTGCCAGTCTTGCGAGTCTTGCTTTTCTTTGCACTATTCCCTTGACAATATTAAGAGTAATAATTAAACTTTTATGCTGATTCTCTTTTTAAGGAGATAGAAATGGAGGAAACAAGAGGAACATGGGGTTCAAAACTTAAATTTGTTCTTGCAGCAGCTGGTTCAGCAATCGGACTTGGAAATGTGTGGAGATTCCCAACCTATACAGGTCTTCATGGTGGTGCTGCATTTGTTCTTGTTTATATAATAGCTGTCTGTGTTGTTGGAATCCCCCTTCTGATTGCAGAACTGACAATTGGAAGACACACGCAAAGAAATCCTGTGGGTGCTTTTAAAGTAATCTCTCTAAAAAGCAAATGGTTTGTTGTTGGTTATCTGGGAATTCTTACAGGAATTTTTATTCTCTCTTATTACTCAGTCATTGCAGGATGGGTAATTGGATATATTTTTGTTTCAGCTTCAGGTAGTTTTAAAGGTGGAGACGAAGAATTAATAAGGAAAATTTTTGAGATTGTGACATCAAATCCTTTCATTTCGATACTTCTCTTATTTGTGGTAATTGGAATAACAACTTATATCATTTCAAGGGGTGTGCAGAGAGGAATTGAAGGATGGACAAAGGTTTTGATGCCTATACTTTTTCTTCTTTTAATTGGACTTGCAATAAGGTCTCTCACTTTGCCTGGAGCTTCAAAGGGAATTCAATTCTATCTTTCTCCTGACCTTTCAAAAATAGATAGCATGGTAATTCTTGGTGCCATTGGTCAAGCCCTTTTCTCTTTAAGTCTTGGAATGGGAACAATGCTCACATATGGAAGTTATCTCTCCAAAAGGGACGACCTCTTTTCTTCTTCAATCTGGGTTGCATTTACAGATACTGGAGTTGCATTTACTGCAGGTCTTGTAATATTTCCCGCCCTTTTCACTATTCCTGGTCTGTCTCCCGCTGAAGGTCCCTCTTTAATTTTCAAAGTCCTTCCTGTCATATTCTCTAAAATTCCAGGTGGATTGATTTTTGGAACCGCATTTTTCATCCTTCTCACAATTGCAGCAATAACATCAACAATTTCGCTCCTTGAGGTTCCAACAGCTTATTTTGTGGATGAGAAAAAATGGAAGAGATGGAAATCTGCTGTTTTGATTGGTTTTATCTCTTTCCTTCTCGGAATACCTTCTGCTCTATCAATGGGAGGGATTAAATTTTTGAGCACTCTTCCAGTTATCAGAATTGACTTTCTTTCTCTGATGGACATAATTTGGGGAAATCTGAGTCTAATAATTGGGTCTTTCCTGATAGCAATTTTTGTGGGATGGAAATGGGGAGTAAAGAATGCTGTGGATGAGATAGAAGTGGGAGGAAATATATTTAAACTAAAAAGAGTTTGGATGTTTGTTGTAAAGTATTTGTCTCCCTGGCTTATCCTTGCAATTCTTTTAAATACTCTTTATCAAAATCTTTTTAGATAGAAATTTTCGTGAGTCAAAGGACTTTTTTATTCCACTACCTCTCTTTTCTTTTTCCACGCAACTCTAATCAAAATTAAAGTAACAACAATAAATAATAAAAAGAGAGCCCTTGCACCCCAGAGATAAGGGTGTCTTATTTCTGGTTCTCCCTTCATAAGGAATTTTCCTATAGCTTCCTGATATGTCCACATAACCAGAAGAACAAGGAGATAAAGGGGAGTTATATAATGAATGATAAACTTGAAAACCCTGGAAATTTGAATATCAGCTCCTTTGGATATCTCTTCCCATCCTTTCTTTATGCCAAAAATCCAGGAGAAAATAACCATTTCAATAGCAGCAAACAAAACCAGGCCAAAGGTTCCAGCCCAGAAATCAAGTTCATCGAGAAAACCATATTTAAAGAAGAAAACCACACCGAGAACCCCCAGAATCTGAATTAGAAAAACAGTAGCGACAGCTTTTGGTCTCTTCCATTTAAATTCATCTTCTAAGAAAGCAATTGCTGGCTGAGTCATAGCCACAGAAGATGTAATCCCTGCAATGAAGAGAAGTAAGAACCACATAGCTCCAAATAGTTGTCCGAATGGAATCTTCTGGAAGATTACAGGCAAAGACTGAAAACCTAAATTGAATGCACCCTCCTGAGCAATAACCTTTGTTTCAGCAAGACCAAAGAAAGCCACAGCAACAGGGATTGCAATAGTTCCTCCCAATACTATCTCAGCAAATTCATTGACTAAAGATGTGCTTAACCCATTTAGAGCAATGTCTTGCTTCTCCCGAACATAGGAAGCATAAGTGTTTATAATCCCATATCCTAAACTTAAGGTAAAAAAGATCTGTCCAGCTGCAACAAGCCAGACCGAGGATTCTCCTAAGCGCGAAAAATCAGGATTCCATATGAACGCAAGTCCATTCTCAATATTCCAATCAGGATGTTTAGCCGGGTCAGGTGTTCCCATAGTTAGTGCTCTAATTACAAGGATGATGCCGAAAAGAAAAAGAAGGGGCATTCCATATTTTGCAAGAACCTCAATCCCTTTTGAAACGCCTCTGTAAAGGAAGTAAAAGTTAAAAAATAAAGTTATTGCGAGGAAAATCAGAGCGGGAGTTAGGGAGGAAAAAAATTCGTTCTTTTCAACTCCTTGAAAACCCATCAAGAATTTTCCCATTGATTCTCTTGAAGTATTGCCAAAGTATTTTCCCGTTGCTGAAAACCATGCAAAGGCTAATGTCCATGATTCTATAAAAACATAATAAATCACAATTGTGAAGGGAAGAGCTATCCCAAAAGCCCCAAGATATTTTGAGACAGGATTTTTCCACATCAAGGCAAACATACCGGGTGTTGTTCCGTGCCCGTAAGAACCACCATATCTACCTATTGCCCATTCAACCCACATTAGAGGGATTCCAAGGAAAATAAGAGCACAGAAGTAAGGGATCATAAAAGCTCCGCCACCATTGGCAGCAGCTTTCACAGGAAAACGAAGAAAGTTACCGAGTCCTACTGCGTTTCCAGCTACTGCAAGGATCAAGCCAATCCTTGTTGCCCATAAGTCCCTACCAACCTGTCCTGCCCCTATCTCAACAACTTTTTTCTTACCAAAAAGAATCTTTGAGAAACACCATGCTACAAAACCTATAATGGTGCCCCATCCTAAGATTAAAAAGAGCCAGCCCCAGATAGTAAGTCCCTGATTCACTTTATGCCTCCTCTGAGTGAGATAAAAATCTTATAAATTTATACGGAATCTTTAATAACATGGTTTTAAAAAGAAGGATTAATATAGAGAAAATTAAAACACTTTTCTCCATCATCCCTGACACGGGCGAATTATAACCAACTAACTGATGCAAGTCAATAAGCAGAACCACTTGAGTTTCCTGAGTTTCTGAAGGATGTGAAAGGAATGACAGACATGAGCTCTATCACCTCAAAGGTTAAAAATCACCAGGCACCAATAACCAAGAACCAAATAAGCTCCAATTACCAATTTTCCAATACTAAAGGAGCTGGCTTGTAGCTCATTGCCATTTAGACATTTGGCTGTTTAGCAGAATGGAGCGAGAAAAGCGGGACAGGTTCAAAAGTTTTTGCTGATAGCTGTAGGCTGTGAGCTTGAAGCATTAGTTATTGGAATTTGATTATTGGTTATTGGAATTTGGTCATTGGTTATTCAAGATCTTCTGGTCTCAGTTTGTCGATTATTCCTATATCTTCTTAAGATAGACCTATTAAAATTCAGGAAACTTCAGGCAGAACTATTTGACTATGATTTTTTTTATGTATATATTAGTTAAATGTTAGAAAAAAGAGATAATTTCAATGAGAGTAAAAAATCAAGTTTAGAACTCCCAAGAGCTCTTGGTCTCGTAGATATAATAGGTATTGTTATAGGTAGCATAATCGGATCAGGAATCTTCATTGTTCCTGCTACTATTGCCCATGAAGTAAAGTCGCCTATTCTTTTACTTTCTGTATGGGTTGTAGGTGGTCTTCTAAGTTTCTTCGGTGCCCTATCTTTTGCTGAACTTGGAGCATCTTATCCCCATGCAGGTGGTATTTATGTGTATTTGAGGGAAGCTTATGGTCCTCTTATCTCATTCCTTTTTGGTTGGACTCTTTTCCTTGTTATAGATTCTGGAGCCATAGCAACATTGTCATCTGCATTTGCAACAAAATATCTCCCTCACTTTTTATATCTTTCGCCCGTTGGTAAAAAAATAGTTGCTCTTGGTTTTATAACTTTTCTGACGGTTGTTAACTACATAGGAGTAAGGTGGGGTGCCAATCTCATGAATTTCCTCACTGCAATAAAGTTGGGAGCCCTTATTTCAGTCTCTGGTATCGTTCTCATCTTTGCTAAAGGGAATCCTTCTAATTTTATTTCTCCTGCACCAGATTCATTTTCCTTTGGATTGATTGGGAGTTTCGGTGTAGCGCTCGTAGCATCTCTATGGGCATACAAGGGATGGGAGGCTGCAACATATAGTGCAGGTGAGACAAAAAAGCCTGAAAGAAATCTTCCACTGGGAATTTTAATCGGGGTTCTCATATGTATTTTCCTCTATTGGATAGCCAACATAGCTTACCTTTATGTCTATCCTACAACTTTTATTTCCAAATCAGACAGAATTGCCAGTGATGCAATGAATGTTGCGATAGGACCCATAGGTGCTTCAATAATTGCCTTTATAATTCTCTTCTCAATAACTGGAGCTGCCAATGGAAATGTTCTGACTGCTCCGAGAGTGTTTTTTGCAATGGCGAGGGATGGGCTATTTTTCAAAAAAATAGCGGATGTTCATCCAAGATTTTTAACACCCCATATTTCTATAGTTTCTATAGGAATATGGAGTGCTATTCTCAGTCTAACAGGGACATTTGAACAGCTTTTCACTTATGTTATCTTCGGTCAGTGGATATTCTTTGGTCTTACCGCCACTGCTGTTATTGTTCTCAGAATCAAAAAGCCTGAACTTCCAAGACCTTACAAGACCTGGGGGTATCCTGTAACAACTATTATTTTCATTCTTTCAACTCTTTTCATCTCTTTTAACACATTGATCAATGAGTTCTGGAGGTCAATTGCAGGGCTTACAATTATTCTTTTAGGCATACCTGCTTATCTATACTGGAAAAGTAAGACAGGCGAGAAAAGCAAATAAAAAGTCAAAGTAATAGTTTAGTTCTTCCAAAGATCCAATTCGTAATGTTCTCTTCTGTTCTCTCCCCCTTGGGGAGTGAGGGGGATAAAAGCAAGACTGGCAAGACAGGTGAAGAAAGGAAATTGGTAATTGAAGATCGGAGATTGAAAAATGAAAATTGGAAATTTTATAATGCAAAATGAAAAAGCAATCCGTTTATCAATTTAAAATCTCCAATTTAAAATTTGCATTTTACAATTCTGATCTTTATGCCTGGGCAAGGGTTTTGGAAAAACTTACCTGATACAACTCACAATTCAAAAGGTAAGAGTGTATTACTCTTCTTTCCCCTTTTTAAACTTTCCAATAAAGTTTATTTATTTTTTTCTAAAAGACCTTTCCTTCGCCAGTAAATATAAGCAGGGATTCCTATAGCGATCAGTATCAATCCTTTAAAGGAGTTTAAGGGATCTCCAATTATTATATAGATTATGAAGAAAGATGCAATTGCAATATAAAGAACAGGAAGAAGAGGATATAAGAAAACCCTGTAGGGTCTTTCAAGCTGAGGCTTCCTGATTCTTATAATTATAAGACCGACCACAGTCATTGCATTGAAAAGAAGGGAAGCAAATGCAGAATAGGTAAGGAGATCTGAGTATGTTCCTGAAAGGGTAAGAATACAAGACCATACTCCTTGATAGATTAGAGAGTAATGAGGTGTTCTAAAATTTTGATGAAGTAGAGAGGCTTTCCTGAGGAAAAGTCCGTCTTTTGACATGGCATAGTAAAGTCTTGGACCTGAAAGGACAAGACCATTTACACATCCAAAAGTGGAAATCAGGATTGCAATTGTAACAAAAATAAGACCCGCCTTTCCCATGACAATCTCAGCTACAGAGGCAGCTATTCTATTTTCTTGCACTAAAGCCATTCTATCTACTGGAATTATGTAAAGATATGCCATTGTTGCAAGGGTGTAGAGCAATGTAACTATTCCAGTCCCAAGAAACATTGAAAGAGGTGTGTCTCTGCGAGGATTTTTAACCTCTTCCGCCACAAAGGTAACTGTATACCAAGCATCATATGCAAAAAGAGCTTTACTCATTGCAACCGCAAGGGCAGCAAAGAGCGAAAGATTTAAAACTGAAGGAATGTTTGGTTTTAAAAGAGGGAGGAAATTTCTAAAACTTCCTTTTCCTATAAGAAATGCAAATAGTATAAGAAGCGCAACAGCGCCAACTTTTGAAAGGGTAAAGACATTCTGAACCAAGGCTCCCAATTTAACTCCCCTGATGTTTATATATGTTAAAAGGACTATGCATAGAATAGAAACAATCTGAGCACTGGAAAGGGAAAATTCTCTACCTCTTATAAAAAAAGAAAAAATTTTGCTTTCTTCGCCAAGGATTGGAAAGAAAACACCAAGATACTTAGAAAAAGCTATAACAACAGCAGCAATAAAACCACTCTGGATAACAAAAAACAGTGTCCATCCATAAAGGAACCCCCATAGAGGGGAGTAAGCTTCCTTTAGAAAGATGTACTGTCCTCCAGCCTTTGGAAAAGCTGACGCTAACTCTCCTAAGCTCAGGGCACCGAAAAGAGTGAGTATCCCTCCTATGAGCCACAGAAGAACTATAATTCCTGGAGTCTGAACATAGCCAGCCATAATAGAAGGTGCAATAAATATCCCTGACCCAATCATAGAACCTATTACAATATTTGTTGCATCTAATACTCCGAGTCCTTTTACAAATTCGACTCTTTCTTCTTTCATATCAATGCTTTTTATCAGAACAATCAGGGTTTGTCAAGGAATTGCCAATCCTTTTTTTGGAGCACTTAAAGTCTTGAATTATCAAAAGCTGACAAATCGCCCCTTTTTATTTTTTATCCAATTTTAAGTAAAATATATCTTTATGAAATTGAAAGGGAAAGAAAGGATTGAAAACATTTTCAGAGAAAATAAATTGAGCCTTAGAAAGAATGTCTCTCTTAAAAAGTATTCCACTTTCAAAATTGGAGGAAAAGCAAAATATTTTATAACTGTGAGAAAAATTGAAAAATTGATAGAGGCTGTAAAAATTTCAATGGAACAAAAAATTAGATTTATTGTAATTGGCAGTGGTTCAAATATCCTCTTTGACAGCAAAGGTTTTGATGGGCTTGTTATAAGGAACAAATGTGAATGGATAAAAGTTAGAAAGGGAGGGGTTGTTGAGGCTCAATCGGGTGCGTCATTGAAAAAATTGATTAAAAAGTGCGCAGAACATTCCCTTGAAGGTCTTGAATCCCTTTATGGAATACCTGGAACGGTTGGGGGAGCAATATTTGGAAATGCGGGAGCTTACGGAAATTCAATTTCAGATTGTTTAGAGGAAGTCGAGGTTCTAAATGGAAAAGGTGAAAGAAAAATTCTCAGAAGAGAAGGGATAAGTTTTGGATACAGAGATTCTCAATTCAAGAAAGGAGGAGATATAATACTAAGGGCGAAATTTAATTTGAAAAAAGGTAAAAAGAAAGAGATTTTCTCAAGGATTAGAGAGAGCTGGAAGAAAAGAAGAGAAAGGATTCCTCTTTATCCTTGCGCTGGAAGTTTCTTTAAAAATATTTTGAGAGATGATGGCTCCAGGATTCCTGCTGGGGAGTTGATTGAAAAAGCAGGGCTAAAAGGATTCAGAATGGGAAGGGCTGGAATCTGGGATAAACACGCTAATTTTATTATCAATCTTGGTGGTGCAAAATCCTCTGAAATTCTTTCCCTTGGAGAGAAGGTGAAATCTGCAGTAAAAGAAAAATTTGGTATTGAGCTTGAAGAGGAAGTTATTTTTATACCTAAAAAGGAAATTTAGATGCCATCTCCTGTTGGACACACACTCTTCACATTGTCTATAATGAGACTTGCGGGAAAGGAAATTTTTAAAAATAAATTTTTAATTTTACTGGGTTTATTTCTCGGCCTTTTCCCCGACATAGATCTTGCTCTTATACTCTTTTTAGGATTTAAGGAAGGAGGGAAATATCATCAACTTTACTCCCATTCAATTTTCATTGTAATTATAGTTTTCCTCTTTCTTCTCGCTCTTTTAAAGAATTTAAAATTAAGCCTTCTTCTATCTTCCCTTACCCTTTTTCACTCAATTCTTGACATTTTTTCAGTGGACTTAAAACTTCCCATAGGAGTTCCAATATTTGCTCCTTTCTCCTCCTTTACCATTAATATTGGAATTCTTCCAAAAATTGAAAAATCCTCTTTTCAATCCCTTTTTTCAAAAAACAATATCCAGGCAATGATAGTTGAAATTACAATTTTTCTTCCGTTACTTTTAATTGTTTATTTTTTAACAGAGAAAAAATCCACTACTCCAAAATCTCCATCCTCATCTTGAAAGCTTTAAGGGTGTTGCTAAGTAGAAGAGCAACTGTTAGAGGACCAACACCCCCGGGAACTGGAGTGAGATAACTCGCTCTATTTATTACTTCAGGATGAACATCTCCTACAAGAGTTGAGCCTTTCTCATCAATATCTTTCATTTTTTTGAGATCCTCTCCATAAAGGGTTAAAAGTTCCTCTTTGCTGGTTATAGAGTTCACTCCAACATCCACAACAACCGCTCCCTCTTTAACAAAATTTTCTTTTATAAAACTTGGTTTTCCCATAGCAACAATCAAAATATCTGCGCTTGAAGTCACCTCAGGAAGATTTTCAGTTTTTGAATGGCAGTAAGTGACGGTTGCATCTTCATTGAGAAGCATTATCCCCATTGGCTTACCAACAATAAAACTTCTTCCAACAACCACTGCTCTTTTCCCTCTTATTGGGATGGAATTCCTTTTTAGAAGTTCCATTACTCCCGAAGGTGTGCATGCTCTCAATCCCTCTCTACCAAGCAAAAGATTGCCAAGATTTTCAGGATGAAACCCATCAACATCCTTTGCAGGTGAAATTAACTCTATTATTTTCAAAGAGTCAAGATGATTTGGTATAGGCAACTGGACAAGAATTCCATCAACATTCTCGTCTTCATTCAACCTTTTGATTTCCTTTATAACCTCAGACTCTTCAACATCTGCAGGGAATTTTTTGATCTCAGACCTTATCTTCAGTTTCTCGCATTCCCTTGATTTTATATTTAAATAAATTTTTGATGATGGGTTTTCTCCAATCAGAATACCAACAAGCCCTGGGACCCTGCCCGTTCTCCTATAAAGTTCATCAACTTCAATGCCAATCTTCTCTTTTATCTCATTGGCCACCACATCTCCCCTGAGCCATTCACCCATTTTTATTCCTCCAAAAAATTTATATTTTTGAAAACAGTATCTTCCCTTTCAGCTCCAGTTGAAACGAAATCCACTCCAATTTTCAGATAATCCTCAATAAAACTTATATAATCTATTGCCTCATCAGGGAATTCTTTTAAGTCTCTCAAGCCTTTCAAGGATTTGCTCCATCCTTTAAAACTTCTGTAAACAGGCTCAACCTTATCAAGAATCCACCACTCGGTAGGAAAAGATTTCATTAGAGAGCCTTTATATTTATAACCAATACAAACTTTTATCTCTTCAAGACCGTCAAGGACATCAATTTTCATGAGAGCAATGGAGTTTATTCCATTTATTCTGCCAGAGTATTTCAATGCAAAAAGGTCAAGCCAGCCGCACCTTCTCGGTCTTCCTGTTGTTGCTCCATATTCATCACCAGCCTCCCTTATTTTCTGTCCCATCTCTTCCTTGAGTTCTGTGGGGAATGGACCACCTCCGACCCTTGTAGTGTAAGCCTTTGAAACTCCAAGAACTTTCTGAATTGAACATGGAGGAATGCCAAGCCCTGTAATTACCCCTCCAGCTGTAGGATTTGATGCAGAAACATAAGGGTAGGTTCCATGGTCTAAATCAAGGAGGGTTCCCTGAGCTCCCTCAAAAAGAATTGATTTACCCTCTCTTATTTTCTCATTTAAATAATAGGAGGTATCAATTATCATATCCTTAAGAATTTCAGCATATACCGAATACTCTTCAAAAATCTTTTCAGGTTCGAGGGGAAGGTGTCCGAAATTCTTCAAAATCAAATTCTTTTTTTCGACCCTGTCAAATATAAGTGCTTTAAGCATCTCAGGATAAAGAAGAGCCCCTACCTTTATTCCTTTTCTTCCAGTTTTATCCTCGTAGCAGGGACCTATTCCCCTCCATGTTGTCCCTATTTTTTGAGCACCTCTTCTCTCCTCCTCAAGTCTGTCAAGAATTTCATGATAGGGAAAAATCATGTGGGCATCTTTACTTATAAAAATTCTGTTTTTCAATCTCAGTCCATGGGATTCAAGCTCCTGGAGTTCTTTTAAAAATGCTGATGGACTGAAAACAACTCCATTTCCTATTATCCCTATTTTATCTTTGTGCAGAACTCCTGATGGAATAAGATGAAGAACAAATTTCTTTTTGTTGTAAACAACTGTGTGACCTGCATTATGACCACCCTGATATCTTGTGACTATATCAAATCTTGGAGAAAGAAGGTCTACAACTTTACCCTTCCCTTCATCTCCCCATTGTGCTCCGACAATCAATAGATTCATTTTGCCAAAAAATGAATATACCAGATTTTTTAAAAATTTAAAAGTGAACCTTTGAGATGATTCAACAGACAATTTTTATAATATTGGAAACCATTTCAAAAATCACTCGTTTTTAAAATATGGAGGTTTTCAATGATAAATATAAAAAAATTACAATTATATTATTTTTCTTATTTTTTGCGATTTTCCTTAATGGACAGGACAAAAAGATAGAAAAAAAAAATCTTCTTGTGGAAGATTTAAGACAATTGGTTCTCATCTTAGAGTCAAGCCATCCAGACCCTTACATTAAAGGGGGAGGAAAAATTGAATTTCATCGCAGGCTTCAAAAGCTGATTCTTTCCTTACCAGAAGAAGGTCTTACTACGAAGGATTTTTACAAAGTTTTATCACCATTTGTTGCATCAATAGGAGACGGACACACAGATATTATACTCCCCTATCAAAGGACGGAAAAACCAGGAATACCTCTCGATTTCGGCATTGTAGAAGAGTTTCTTTATGTTGCAAAGGTTTACAATCAGGAACATAAACATTTGATTGGTGCAAAACTTGTCTCTGTAGAAGGAATTCCCTTCTCTGAAATTGTCCAAAGGCAAGGAAATATTTCAGGCTGGGATAATGAATATCAGAGATTGACCAAACTCTGTCCCAATTTAGGAATATTAAATGGATTATAACTTCTTATTCCTGAATGGAAAGTAAGAAACTCTATTAGAGCAATTTTTAGACTCCTCTCAGGAAAGGAAAAAGAAATTATACTCCCATTGCTTGATAAACTACCCTCTCCTTTCGAACTTTCTTCTCGTATTGCCTGCCATAGGTCGAAAGGATTGACTTCAACTACTCCTTTCTTGACCCTAATAAAAAAATATGCATTCTTCGCATTGATGGGATGTTCAGTTACAGGGAGAATTTCGAATTCTTTAAAGGGATGGGTGTAGAATGGGTTAATCTATATGCAAAAAGAATTTACGAAAAATATAACAACAAAAAAGCTCCTGAAAGTCTTGAAGAAACAATAGCAGGAATACCATCCGCTACTGAAATTTTTAAAAATATGGTCACAGAAATGAAAAATGCCAGAAGTAGAGCACTTATAATCGATATCCGAAAAAACAGTGGAGGCAATTCCCTTAAGAGCTATATTCTTGGGTACTTTCTCTATGGCAAAGAGAAAACCCTTAAAGTTGCAGAAACATCCATATCAATTAAGAAATATTCTGAGCTTTATTTTAGTCAGTATAAAGACGATAGCATAGAAAAAATAAATCAGGGGAGACCCTTCCCCCTTTTAAAAAGCGATTATGATTTCAAAGAGGACAATGATTTCCAAGGGATCGAAGCTTTCAGAAAAGAAAGAGAGAAGGAAATGGAAAAATGGCTTAAATTGACTCCAACTTTCATGAAAGTTTTTGAAGTGGAAAATTTTAGCGGATTTTATTTACCAGAAAAGGTTTTTGTTATTTGTTCACCCTGGACATACAGTTCAGGCTATAAATTGACTTCTACGCTCTATAAACTTGGTGCAACTCTTGTTGGAGTTCCCTCAGGACAGGCAGGGAACTGTTTTGGTGATGTTCTAATTTTTACACTAAAAAATTCAGGTATAAGAGGCGCTGTCTCCTACAAGCAATTTCTTGATTTCCCAGAGGATTCCATTGACAAACTGAAGAAACTTAGGTTCGACCCCAATGCAGAAATTATTCTGGCGTTGGAAAAGTTAAAAGGAATTTAATATGTCCAGGTAAGTCATTCCAAGACCTTCGTCCCACAGGGGATAGGAAGACATGAGATGAAAACCTGGTGAATAGCAATTCATTCCCAGCCTCATAAAAATTTTTGCAACATAAAACTATTTGAAGCGGAAAATATAAACTTATATAATTAATTATGATAAAAAAAGTCCTTGTTGCAAATAGAGGGGAGATAGCTATAAGAGTTATAAGAGCTTGCAGAGAGCTTGGAATCCCATCTGTGGCGGTTTATTCTGAAGCTGACAGAAAATCCCTTCATATCCAGATGGCCGATGAGGCATGGGAGATTGGACCTCCCCCACCTTCTGAGAGTTATCTAAATATTCCGAAGATAATAGAAATTGCAAAAAAGATGGGAGCGAATGCCATCCATCCTGGCTATGGATTCCTTGCTGAGAACTGGCAATTCGCAAAAGCATGCGAAGATGAAGGAATAATATTTATTGGACCAAATCCAACCGCAATGAGACTTCTTGGCAACAAAGTAGAATCAAGAAAGGAGATGGAAAAAGCAGGAGTCCCTGTAATTCCAGGAATGAAAAGCTCATCGAAGGATTGTGACCTTTTTAAAAAGGAAGCTGAAAAAATTGGCTATCCTGTTCTCATAAAAGCTGCTGGAGGAGGAGGTGGAAAGGGAATGAGAATTATAAAAAATCCTGATGAGCTTATTCCTTCCCTTGAGTCCTCCATGAGGGAATCGAAATCAGCATTCGGAGATGATTCGGTTTATCTTGAGAAGTTTATAGAGGAGCCAAGACATGTTGAAATTCAGGTTCTTGCTGACAACTATGGGAATGTTGTCCATCTTTGTGAAAGGGAGTGTTCTGTCCAGAGAAGGTACCAAAAGATTGTTGAGGAGAGCCCGTCTCCTGCCCTTGATGAAGAGCTGAGGGAGAGGATGGGTGAGACTGCTAAGAAAGTTATAAAACATGCAGGATATAACAATGCTGGAACAGTTGAATTTCTTCTTGACAAAAACAAGAATTTCTACTTCCTTGAGGTTAATGCAAGGGTTCAGGTGGAACATCCTGTTACAGAGATGGTAACAGGGGTTGACATTGTTAAAAATCAAATCTATATAGCATCGGGAGAAAAACTCAAATATAAACAGGGTGACATAAAACAGAGAGGGCACGCAATTGAATGCAGAGTATATGCAGAGGATCCCGAAAATAACTTTTTGCCCTCTCCCGGGAAAATCTTATTTGTAAAGGAACCTTCTGGTGCGGGAATAAGGTGCGATTCTGGAATTTACTCAGGTTGCGAAGTGCCCCCTTTATATGATCCAATCCTTTCAAAGCTAATTGTATGGGCAGAAGACAGAGACTCAGCAGTAAATAGGATAGCAGTAGCTCTAAAAGATTATGTTATAATCGGCATAAAAACTACAATTCCATTCCTGATCGCTATCATGGAACACCCAGAATTTAAAAATGGAAACACATTTACAAATTTTGTGGAAAGATATTTCAAAGATTGGAAGGAGCCCAAGGAAGAGTTTGGAACTGAAGCAATTGTATCATCAGCAGTAATTCTATTCAACAACTTAAAAGTAAAAAAGACATCCGATCAAAAAAAATATGTCTACAATCCCTGGCTTGAGATAGGCCCATGGAGGAACATCTGAAATATGGAGCTAAAAATTAGAGATGGCGAAAAGGTTCACAGATTAAAAATTGAATTTAAGGATAACTCCTTCACTGTCTCTTCGCCTGATTTTGAAGCATCTGCATCAATAGAGAATTTGACACCCAATTCCTTTCTTCTCAGAATTAGAGATAAAGTTTTGACTGTTTATTATGCTGAGGACAGCTCAAAACTCCACATCTTCATAAAGGGAAGAACTTACACCCTTGAAAAGGAGGAAGGAAGAAGGGCAGAAGTCTATCACGAGGAGAAAGGGGACAGAGTTGTATCCTCACCACTTCCTGGAACTGTGACAAAAATTCATGTGAAGGAAGGAGAAGAGATAGATAAAAACCGACCCATTCTTGTTATTGAATCCATGAAAATGGAAAATGTTATTTTATCTCCAATAAAAGGGATCGTCTCCAAAATATGTGTTTCAGAGGGGAGACTTGTCAACGGTAACGAAATCCTTGCAGAAATAAAAAGCATCTAATTTTTATGCGAAAAATCTTCCTTTCCTTCCTTATCTTTTTTCTATTTCTAATTTCTTTCATCTTTATTCTCTGGTTCGCTCTCCCCGATCCATCTTCTTTAAAAAACCATAATCCTAAAATAACTTCCCTTATGAAATTCAGAATCAAAGAAGCGCAGAAAAAGGGGAAAAAATATTTTATAAACCAAAGATGGGAATCCCTTAGCGAAATCTCACCTCATCTAATAAATGCTGTTTTAATAAGTGAGGACGATAGATTCTACTCCCATTACGGAATAGATTGGGTTGAATTAAGAGAGTCAATAAAAAAGGATCTGAAGAAAAAAAGATTTGTAAGGGGAGCCTCCACAATCTCCCAGCAGGTTGCAAAGAATCTTTACTTAAGCCCCAAAAAAACAGTTTTCAGAAAATTCCTTGAAATAATCTTAGCTTTAAAACTGGAAAGAACCCTTCCCAAGAAAAGAATCCTTGAGATTTATCTAAATATTGCTGAATGGGGGAATGGAATTTTTGGAGCAGAATCAGCTTCTCAATTCTATTTTGGAAAAAGTGCCTCGAAACTCACTCCCTTTGAATCAGCATCCCTTGCCTCAATCCTTCCAAACCCTCTCAAATATTCTCCTCATTCCAATAGCAGATTTGTCAAAAGGAGGAGGGAAAGGATTTTGAGAGTAATGGAGAAGAGAGAATTTTTAAATTAAATTTAAAGGAAGAGCATTTTAGGATAAAATCAAGTTATATTAATAGTGGAAAGTAAAAGGTAAAGAGCATTATCAGAGATGTTGATTTAACGATAGAAAAATTTAATTGATGAGTTAATGAGGATAATGGAAATAAAGAGGGATTTTAAAAGATTATTCAAGAAACTAAAACTTATTGCTTGCCAGTCTTTTTAATTCCTCAATATTTAAAATATCCATATCAAGTCCTCTTTCATCCTTCTCCTTCGGAGTTTCTATTATAAAAGGAAGGTTCCTGAAGGGCTTAAAATTTAAGAAAAATCTAAATCCATCCTCGCCGATTTTCCCCTCTCCAATATGCTCGTGTCTGTCAATCCTTGACCCACACTCTCTTTTTGAATCATTAACATGAATAACTTTAATCCTTTCAAATCCGATCTTTCTTTTAATCTCATCCATAGTACTTTCAAATCCTTCTCTATTGTGAATTGGATAGCCAGCTGAGAAAAGATGGCATGTGTCAATACATATTCCTGACTCTCCTTCCGCTCGATCTATTATTTCTTTAAGCTGTTCAATGCTCCATCCTATCTGAGTTCCTCCTCCTGAAGAATTCTCAACTAAAATTTCAACCCCTTCACATTCTTTAATAATTTCCCTCAAATAGTTTGCAAACCTTTTGATTCCCTCCCTTTCCCCTGAGCCAATATGGAAGCCAGGATGAAGAATTAAATAAGGAATTTGTAGAATTAAACATTTTCTTAAATCCTCAATGACTGCAGTGATCGACTTTGATAGATGGTTTCTCTCAGGAGAAGAGAGATTTATCAAATAAATCGCATGGGCAATCAGAGGAGAAATCCCTGATTCTTTCGCTAAATATTTAAATCTCTCGGTCTCCCAATCCTCAAGCTCTCTCCCCTTCCATCTGTTATTATTTCTTAAAAAAAGCTGAACAGTTTTGCATCCTAACTCAATTCCCCTCTCAATCGCTCTATGAACTCCACCCTCAATTGATAAATGAGCACCTATTTTTAAATCCAATTTTAAAGGAGAAAACCAAAAGAGAATCTGACTTGCGAACAATCTGAAATCTGTGCCCTTATCTCCCAGAAAATATCTGTTCTTTTTACAGGGTATCGAAAGTTGAAAAATAGAGAAAGGGATGGATCTGTCTTAGAACCTCCTCCTGAGAAACTGTTATGAAGAATTCCCAATCCTCCACCCGCAGAGAAATTCCTTTTCAACCTGTAAAGAAAATCCATTGAAAGGAAAATAGAAGTTGCATGGTCTCCAAATCCAAATTCAAGAGTTGGCTGGAAGAGAAGAAATCTTTCAAGAGGGATTGGAGTAAAGACACCAAAGAAAAACTGGTCAAGGTCTCCAATGGCTACACCCGCCTTAATTCCCAAATCTTCAGATTTTGCATAGAAAGGGATTAGCAAAAAAAGGCTTAAAAGCAAAATTTTTACTCTCATGAAATAGTTTTTATCACAATATAAAAGGAAGGTCAACATTAAAAATAATCTGGGGTTTCCAGACTTTCTAAGAGAATACTGAAAGAAGTTATGAAGTAAAAAATCTAAGATTTATCTATTAATTTTATCCCTGAAACTTTTATACTCAAGACACTATTTTCAATTTCCTTTATTTTTTCAACTGGTATAACCAATTTCTCCATAACCGCTTGCGCAGTAGCATCATTTACCATTAATTCAATGGGAAAAGGAATTTCATCAATTATTTTTACTTCTCTTAATCCTGCAGATTTTATGATTTTTATATACTCTTCTTTCATCACTGCTCCAGAAAGGCATCCAACATAAGCCTTTACAGAATTTTTTATAAAATCAGGAAGCTCCTTCAACAAAACAATATCTGATATTATAAATCTACCACCAGGTTTCAAAACTCTGTATATTTCTTTAAAAACTCTCTTTTTATCAGGAGAAAGATTTATAACGCAATTGGAAATGACAACATCCACCGAATTATCTGCAACTGGAAGATTCTCTATCTCCCCCAGTCTGAATTCAACATTCTCATATCCACCTTTCCTCGCATTTTCCCTTGCTCTTTCAATCATCTCAGGTGTCATGTCCACTCCAATTACTTTCCCTTTCTTTCCAACTTTTTTTGCAGAAAGAAAACAATCGAACCCTGCACCTGAGCCGAGATCAAGAACGACTTCTCCTTCTTCCAAAGAAGCATGGGCAACAGGATTTCCGCATCCAAGACCTAAATTTGCTCCTTCAGGAGTTGAGCCGATTTCTTCTTCTGTGTATCCAATTTTTTTACTTATGTCTATTGCAACTTCTCCACTTCCACAACAAGACTGAGAGGGGATACAGCAAGAAGTCTCATTTTTAGCAATTTTTGCATACCCCAACCTAACCGCATCTTTTTTTTTCTTTCCTTTTCATATTTTTATGATACTCAATATTTTAATCCTTTTCAAGGTTATTTTAATTTTTTCATAATCTGACTCTTAACAAACAGAAAATGAAAACAATGAAAAGAAGAGAAAAAGCGGGTAAGAACATTATTTTTAAGACTTCCCTGAAATTTGCTTTAAAATATTGGGCTGAGAGAGAGAGGCAGAAATGGGAAGGGGAGAAGAAAGTCCCAATAAATCCGCTCATGTAAGAGAAGAGAAGTAAAGTTAGATTAGGTGATTGAGAACCTATTAAAGGAGTTAATATAGGAAATGCTATTCCAACATACGCCTGATTCATACCTGTTAAAAAACCAATTATAAAGGGAAGAAGAAAGAGGGAAAGAAAAGAGAATATTCCATGAAAATTCATACTACCTGAGATATCGTCGAATATGTTTGAATTCTGGAGGATTTTTTTAAAAACCATGACAGATATTAAAAGAAGCGCTGTTTTAAAAGAGATGGATTTCAGGACAAGCTTAATTTTTTCTTTTAAATTTATTTTTAGCAAAATTAGAGAGATAAATGTTATAACTCCCATGGAAAGAAGAATGGGAACATTGAGGAAAAAAGTTAAAATAATCACTATAATTATTTCCCACAGGCTTGAGAGAAGGAAAAGGAGGCTTTCCATTTTTTTGTTATTATTCCAACCCATTCTTATTCTGGGAATGGTGATAAAGATATAGATTGCACCTATTGTAATCGCAAGGATTGTTGCAGGAAACCATGCTCTTATAAGTTCCTGAACTGGCATTTTCCATAAAACGGCAGTCATTACAAGACCTGGATAGAGAGGCCATATATATTCCCATGTATGTCTGAACCAGAAATTTAAAAATGTTTTTCTCTCAGGAGAAAGAATAAATTTTTCTGAGGTAGCCTCGAGCATTGGAGCTGAGAAAAGAGCTCCTCCTGGCATGGGAAGAAGCCCCATTATTGATGAAGGAAGGACAAGAACAAGTCTTGGAAAAGGAATGAGATTCTGAAGAGAGGAAACAAGTTTTTCCATACTTCCTTTTTTCCTCAAAATATTACCGAGGATAAGAATTAAAAGAACAATTCCAACAAGCTCGATGGTTGAAGGCTCGAGGATTGCATCCACCAAACTTTTTAAAAAATTGAAAGGAGTCATTCTGAAAAGGATAGCAGAAAAGACAGAGCCTGCGAGCATTGTAAGCCCGAGATCTAATTTGAATTTCAGAAATAAAAAAATTAAAAATAGAACAAGAGCCAGCTTGAAAAGTGCCATTTCAACCTTTCAACTCCTTCTTTTCCTTCCTCTGGAAAATAAGGGCAATTAGAATACTTAAAAGGTAAAGGACAATCATTGGAATTGCCATTATTGTTTGAGTTATTGCATCTCCGGTCGGTGTTATTATTGCAGCAATAACGAATATAATAAGAATTGCAATCCCTAAATTTTTAATCAAGAACTTTGGAGTTATAAGTCCAAGTCTTGCAAGGAGAAAAGTAACAGTTGGTATTTCAAAAACAATTCCAGTGCCAATCAAAACTTTTATTATGAGGTCAAAATATTGCTTTATTGTAATAACAGGTCTGAAATCTGAGCCAAGGCTAAGAAAAAATTTACAAGCAAAGGGAAAAAGAAAATAATAGCCAAAAGCTCCACCTGAAACAAAAAATACTGTTGTAAAGAAAACAAATGGAATTACATATTTCTTCTCGTGGGGATAAAGACCAGGAGAGATAAAAAGCCACAATTGTAAAAAAATAAAGGGTGAAGCAATGAAGATTCCTGCAAGGAAGGAAATCTTTAAATACATCATGAATGGGTCAACTATTGATGTAAAGGCAAGCTTTTCACCCTCTGGAAGATATTTGAGAACAGGTTTTGAAAGAAAATTGTAAATATCTTTGCTAAAATTCCAGGAAGCTCCGAAAGCAATAATTAAAGCTATGAATGAATAGAATATCCTCTTTCGAAGCTCAGCGAGATGTTCGAAAAAAGACATCTCATTGTGGTGTTTCCTTTCCTTCTTCATCTCTTCCAATTTCACTCTCCAGACTCTCTTCAAACTTTTTTAACTCTTCAGCTCTAATTTCATCCTCAATTGTCTCCTTTAATTCATTGGAAGCCCTCTTAAGCTCAGCAATTGCTCTGCCTATAGACTTTCCTATCTCAGGCAGTTTCTTTGGTCCAAAAATCAAAAGGGCGATAACAAGAATAAGAATAAGCTCAGGAAAACCAATGTTCGGCATTTATGTTCCTTGTATTATCCCGACTGTAGTTGAAATTGAGCCGTGATAAAGGGTTACTTTTATCGTTAGTTCCGAACCGGTATTGTTGGGAGGAATATAAAGGATATCAGAAGCCTTCCCATTGGAATCAGTGAGCAGAGGATTACCATTGGAAGAGAGTGTGCCTCTTGTTGTAGAGAAAATTAAAGGAGCTCCTGAAACCGGACTATTATTTTCATCAAGGGCATAACCATTCAAGAGGAGACTCCCGCCACCCACTCCAACCTCATAGCTTGAAGCTGTAAGAAGAAGAGTCTTAACAGGTTTATGGTTCTGAATTTTAACAATAACTGAGACAGTGGCTCCTCCCACAAACCATGCAGTCACTGTCGCATTTCCAGGAATTCCTGAACTTTTAAGATATGAAACAGCTTTTCCATTTTTAATCTCTGCAGTCATCGGCTCAATAATTCCAAGGTCGGTTCTGAAATTAACAAGGATTCCATCCCTTAATGATCTCCCATCCTTTTCGTATCCAATAACAGTAATTGTAGAAACACCGCCTTGAACAGGAATAATTGAAGGGTATGCAATTATCTCAACTGTTGCATCCTCAGGAAGGGGAAGATTTGACTGACTACAGGAAATCGCAAGTATTGTAAGAATAAAAATTATCAAATCTTTTCTCATGTAAAAATTATCTCCTCTTTTTCAGTATGTGTCAACAAGAAAGATCCTGGGGTTCTCCGAGCTTCTATAAAAATATAAAAAAATTAGCTAATACTCTCTCTTTCACATCAAGAATTAAAAATTACCAAGAACCGATAACCAGGCTCCAAATAAACTCCGATTACAAATTTTCCAATACACAAACTAAAGAAAGAAAAGAACTTTATTTCTCATCAATGTTTGATTATTGTTTATTATCTGGTTATTGGAACTTGGTTATTGGTTATTCGAAATCTCTATTTTTATATTTACCAAGTATTTTTTTATACCTTCTTATGCTCGACCCCTTAAAATTCAGTAGGTTCCACCTTTCCTTGACTAAATTTTTGACCCTTGATACAATTAATCTTGAATCCAGATAATCTTTCTATGATTTACGAAGAGAGTCTTCCCAATTCAGTAAAAATAATTCATGAGTATATACCATATTCAAAAACTGTATCTATAGGAATCTGGTTGAGGGAGGGCTCAAGAGATGAACCCGAGGATAAAAGCGGAATTCTTCATTTCATAGAACACATGCTCTTTAAAGGCTCTGAAAAATTTAATTATAGGGAGATTGCAAAAATCACAGATAGATTGGGAGGAGAAGTTGATGCTTTTACCTCAAAGGAATTCATGGGGATAAATTGCAAGATTCTTGACAAAAATTTCCAGAAAGCCATTGAGTTTATCTCTGAAATATTCCTTCACCCCCTTTTCCTGGATGAGGAAATTGAAAATGAAAAAAGGGTAATTTTAGAGGAGATTAAATCTGTGGAGGATGACCCTGAAGACCTTTCCATTGAGCTCTTCTTCAGAAATTATCTGAAAAGTCACTCTCTTGGAAGGTCAATTCTCGGTTCTGAGGATACAGTTAAATCTCTGAAAAGGAAAAATTTATTAGATAAACATGCCTCAACATTTATATCATCTAAAGTATTCGTTTCATCTTCCGGGTCAATCAATTTCGAGGAGGTAAAAAAATCTGTTGAAAAAAATTTTGGAAATCTCCCATACATTCCAAACTCAAGGAATCTTTCTTCTCCCAAATTCAACCCAGGTTTATTTTACAAAAACAAAAAGGAGATGGAGCAGGTTCACATTGTCCTTGGATTTCCGGGCTTTTCCCAGAAGAGTAAAAAGAGATTTGCTTTTTTTATTCTGAATGAAATTCTTGCGGGTGGTTTCAGCTCAAGACTTTTTCAGAAAATCAGGGAGGAAAGAGGGCTTGCTTACAGTGTTGGTTCATCGCCTACAACATTCCTCGATTGTGGTGTATGGACAATCTTCTGCGATACTAACAGAAAGAATTTAAAAGAGGTAGTAGAAGTAATGAAGGAAGAGCTTGAGAAGATGAGGGAGGGTGATATAAATGAGGATGAAGTTGAAAGGGGGAAAGAGCATTTAAAGGGTGGGTTTGTTCTTAACCTTGAAAGCTCCACAAGCAGAATGGCTTACCTTGCAAGAAATGAGCTTTACCATGGTGAGCAGATTTCCCCGGATTCATTCCTTGAGGAGATTGACAAAGTTGAGATGGAAGAGGTAAAAGAGGTTGCAAGAGAACTTATTGACTTTAAAAACTCTGCCATACTTCTCCTTGGTGATCTTCCAAAACAAAAAGAGATGGAAAAACTATCCATAAATAAAGGAGTTTAACAATGATTGAAAGATATTCCCTCCCTGAGATGAGAAATATATGGAGTGAGGAGAATAAATTCAGAAAATGGCTGGAAGTGGAGCTTGCGGTCTGTGAGGCGTGGGCTAAATTGGGAAAAATTCCGCAGGATGCTCTCGAGAGAATAAAGATTAAAGCGTCATTTTCAGTGGAAAGAATAAAAGAAATTGAAAAAATAACAAAACACGATATGGTAGCTTTTACCATATCTGTTTCTGAGTTTATCGGAGATGATTCAAGATATTTCCACATGGGTCTAACCTCCTATGATATTGTCGACACAGCTCTTTCAATTTTAATAAGAGATTCTATAAACTTAGCGATTGAAAAAGCAGTAAACTTAAAGGAAATCCTGAGGGAGAAGGCAATCGAATGGAAGGACCTTCCCGTGATGGGAAGAACCCACGGAGTTCATGCTGAGCCCATAACTTTTGGATTCAAATTTTTAATTTACTATGATGAGATGAGAAGAAACATCGAAAGGCTTAAAAATGCAAAAAGAAATATAGAGGTTGGAAGGATTTCTGGTTCTGTCGGGACATATGTCCATCTTGAGACAGAAGTGGAAAAAATTGCATGCGAAAAATTAAGTTTAAGACCCGAGTCTGTTTCCAATCAGGTAATCCAGAGGGATAGACATGCTGAAGTCATGAGTGCGCTTTCAATAACTGCCTCAACCCTCGAAAAAATTGCAACTGAAATCAGGCATCTTCAGAGGACAGAGGTCCTTGAAGCAGAGGAATTTTTCTCAGAAGGACAGAAAGGTTCATCATCTATGCCTCACAAGAGAAATCCTGTAAGAACAGAAAGAGTCTGCGGACTTGCAAGAATTGTGAGAAGCAATTTGATCTCGGCTCTCGAAAACATAAATCTCTGGCATGAAAGGGACATTTCCCACTCCTCAGTAGAAAGAATAATTTTCCCTGAAAGTTTTCTCCTCATCGACTTCATGCTTCAGGAAATGATTGAAATTGTATCAACATTAATTGTTTATCCTGAAAGGATGAAGGAAAACATAGAAAGGAGTTTCGGACTCATTTTCTCTCAGAGACTTTTGCATGTCTTAATGGAAAAAGGTCTTTCAAGGGAAAAAGCTTATGCAATAGTCCAGAGAAATTCCCTAAAAGCATGGAAGGAAAGAAGACAATTTAAGGATGTTATCAAGGAAGATACTGAAATTATGGAGATTTTAAAAGATAAAAGTATTGAAGAGATTTTTGACCTTAACTTTTTCTTAAGACATATAAATGATATATATAAAAGAGTCCTGGAGGAATCGTGAAAAAAAAGTTTAGAGTTCTTGTAATGTTTAAGAATGGTGTCCTCGAACCCCAGGGATTAACTGTTATGCAGGTTCTCCACACAATGGGGTATAAGGAAATAGAGGAAGTCAGGCAGGGAAAGTTTTTCGACATTGTTGTTGAAGATGGCGAAAACATTGAAAAGAAAATTTCAGAGATAGGAAGGAAGGTTTTAGCAAACCCAATAATAGAAAGATTCGAGATTGTTGAGATAAAATGAAAGCGGGGATTGTTGTATTTCCTGGCTCAAACTGTGATTGGGATACATATTATGCCCTTAAGAACGTTGGAATTGAGCCAGTTTTTCTCTGGCATAAAGATAGAAACCTGAATGGATGTGAACTGATTATTCTTCCCGGTGGTTTCTCCTACGGCGATTATCTGAGATCAGGGGCTCTTGCCTCCTTTTCTAAAATTATGGACTCAGTAAAGGAGTTTACTGAGAAAGGTGGGCTGGTTCTTGGAATTTGCAATGGTTTCCAGATCCTTCTCGAAAGTGGAATTTTGCCAGGTGCAATGCTCAGGAATAAAGAGTTGAGATTTATATGCAAGTTTGTTCAGATTAGGATTGAGAATAACTCCACTCCTTTCACAAAAAATTGTAAAAAAGGTGAAGTTTTAAAGATTCCTATTGCTCACATGGATGGGAATTATTATCTTCCTTCTGAGGAACTTGAGAAGTTAAAAAGAAATGGACAGATTGTTTTCCGATACTGTGATGAAAAAGGAAAAATAACTGATAAGGCGAACCCTAATGGTTCAATGGAAAATATTGCTGGAATAATTAATGAAAAAGGGAATGTCCTCGGAATGATGCCCCATCCTGAGAGGGCAAGTTTTTCAATCCTTGGAAGTGAAGATGGAAGAAAAATTTTTCTATCCTGTCTTGATTATTTGAGGGAAAAATGATAGATAAAGAAACCCTCGCTCTTCACAATTTAACAGAGGAAGAATACAAAAGGATAGTTGAACTGATTGGAAGGGAGCCAAATTATGTAGAACTTGGAATGTTCTCAGTAATGTGGTCTGAGCACTGTTCTTACAAAAGTTCAAAAGTTCACCTTAAAAAATTACCTACAAAGGGTGAAAAAGTTATACAGGGACCTGGTGAGAATGCAGGAGTGATTGATATTGGTGATGGACTTGCCATTGCATTTAAAATAGAATCCCACAATCATCCCTCCTTTATTGAGCCATATCAGGGTGCTGCAACAGGAGTTGGAGGAATTGTTCGAGATATTTTTACTATGGGAGCAAGACCCATAGCTCTTCTTGACTCTTTAAGATTCGGTCCATTGGATGAACCTTCCAATCGCCTTATAATGAATGGAGTAGTATCAGGAATCGCTGGATATGGAAACTCCATAGGAGTCCCAACAGTTGGAGGTGAAACTTATTTCCACCCATGCTATTCCCTCAATCCCCTTGTAAATGTATTCTGTCTTGGAATTGCAAAAAAAGAGAAAATCTTTTACGGTAAAGCAATTGGTGAAGGGAATCCTGTATTCTATGTTGGAGCTAAAACAGGAAGGGACGGAATTCACGGAGCAACAATGGCATCTGCTGAATTCAGTAAGGATTCAGAGAAAAAGAGACCGAATGTTCAGGTTGGAGACCCATTTAAAGAGAAACTTCTCATTGAAGCCTGCTTAGAAGTGATGGAGAAAAATTTAATTGTCGGGATTCAGGATATGGGGGCAGCAGGACTTACATCATCATCCTCTGAGACAGCATCAAGAGGAGGGACCGGAATATATTTGAATCTTGACCTTGTTCCATTGAGGGAAGAAGGGATGACCTCTTACGAAATCCTGCTTTCAGAGTCCCAAGAGAGAATGCTTGTAATCGGCAAAAAAGGGAAAGAGAAGGAAATTGAGGAGGTTTTCAAAAAATGGGACCTTGAGTGCTGTAAAATTGGAGAGGTCAGAGGTGACGGATTTTTTACAGCAACATTTAAAGGAGAAACTGTATGCAAAGTTCCTGTTAAAGCTTTAACATCTGACGCTCCCGTTTACAACAGACCTTACAGAAAGAGAAAAATTGACAAATTTTTAGATCCGGATGATTTACCAGTCCCATCTGATTTAAATGAGACCTTTCTAAAAATTTTAGGCTCTCCCAATATCTCCCACAAAGGATGGATTTTCACCCAGTATGACCACATGGTTCAGACAAATACAGTCTTACTTCCAGGAGCAGATGCATGTGTCCTCTGGATAAAAGATAATGGAAAAGGGATTGCCATAACCCTTGATGGGAATTCCAACTTCTGCTATTTGAATCCTAAAGAGGGAGCAAAGTTGATGGTAGCAGAAGCTCTAAGAAACATTTCCTGTGTAGGTGCAAGACCCCTCGGAGCAACCAATTGCCTTAATTTTGGAAACCCTGAGAAGGAAGAGATAATGTGGGAGTTCAAGGAAGTTGTTGAAGGGATGGCTGAAGCATGTGAATTTTTTAAAATTCCTATAACTGGCGGGAATGTATCCTTCTACAATGAAACATCAGGAAAGGGAATTTATCCAACACCAGTATTTGGTCTGGTGGGAATAATTGATAAGATTGAAAATGTTCTCACCCCTTCTTTCAAAAGAAAAAAAGATCACATTGCAATTTGCGGAAAGCTAAGGAATGAAATAGGAGGCTCTGAGTATTTGAGAATTGTCAAAGGAGAAAATCTTGGACCATGTCCTGAGGTTGACCTATCAATGGAGTTAAGACTTCACAATTTTATGATGGAAGCAGTAGAGGATTCACTCCTCAGCTCAGCCCATGATATTTCAGAGGGTGGACTCGCAGTTTGCCTTGCAGAGAGTGCCTTTCTGAGTGGGATAGGATTCATTATATTTACTGGGGATGATAGGGAGGATTTTTTCCTATTTGGTGAAAGCCCAACAAGGATTGTCATCACTTTTCCAGAAAAAACAAGATGGAAAGTAGAAAACCTTGCAAAGGACTGGGAGATAGATTTTAAATACATTGGATGGACTGAAGGGAAAAGATTGGCTGTAATAAAAAAATCAAAACCAATCATAAATCTTCCCTTATATAGAGGGAAGAGGATATGGAGAAAGGGTATAGAAAGAAAAATGAGGATTATATGAAAGTCTTGAAGCCAGAAAGACTTAATTTCCCAAAAATAAAAGAAGAGTGTGGAATTTTTGGGATATTCGGAAATGAGAAAGCCTCAGAGCATGTTTTTTATGGACTCTACGGTCTTCAACACAGGGGTCAGGAGGGAGCAGGTATAGCGGTCTCTGACGGGAAAAAGATAATTTTTGAAAAGGGTTACGGCTATGTCTCAGAGATTTTTGGAGAGGAGAATCTAAAAAAATTAAGAGGTTTTCATGCAATAGGACATGTCAGATATTCAACCCATGGTGAATCGAGTCCGAGAAACATTCAACCTTTTATAATTGAAGGATATAGAGGTTCAATTGCAATTGCCCATAATGGAAATCTTGTAAATGCAGTTGAACTCAGGAAGAAGCTGGAAGAGGAAGGCGCTATATTCCAGTCTACCTCAGACACAGAGATTATTCTTCATCTAATAGCAAGGTCAAAAACTGAAGATATTGAGAATGCAATTGTTGATGCTCTGAGTAAGGTGAAAGGTGCATATTCCCTCCTCTTTTTAACACCAAAGGCTATTTATTCAGCCCGTGACCCTCACGGATTCAGACCCCTTTCCATTGGAAGAATAGAAAACTCATGGGTCATAGCCTCAGAGACTTCAGCTTTTGATTTAATTGAGGCAGATTATGTAAGGGATGTCCAGCCAGGGGAGATATTAAGACTTGATGAAGATGGAATAAAAACAATTTATAATTTTCCAAAGGTTAAGCCCAGGCATTGCATTTTTGAATATATTTATTTCTCAAGACCTGACTCCCTTGTTTTTGGAAAGAATGTAAATGAGGTGAGGAAGAGATTGGGAAGACAGCTGGCAAAGGAGCAACCCGCTGATGCTGATATAGCAGTCCCAATTCCTGACTCGGGCATGTGGGCATCTCTCGGCTTTGCTGAACAATCAGGTATACCTCTTGAATTTGCCCTCATAAGAAATCACTATGTAGGAAGAACCTTTATCCAGCCTCACCAGAAGGAGAGGGTTTTCGGTGTAAGAATAAAGCTAAATCCCGTTAGAGAGTTGATTGAAGGGAGAAGAGTTGTTCTTGTCGATGACTCAATTGTCAGAGGAACAACCTCCCGGAGAATAATCAGAATGGTAAGGGATGCGGGAGCGAAAGAAATTCATTACAGAGTAAGTTCTCCTCCCATAATTGGACCTTGTTATTACGGTATAGATACTCCAACAAAAGGAGAACTAATAGCATCAAGCTATTCAGTTGAAGAGATAAGGGAATTCCTTGATGTTGAAACCCTCGGTTATTTAAGCAAAGAGGGAATGTTAAAGGCAGTGGGAGATGATCTCTATTGCACTGCATGCTTTGACCTGAATTATCCCGTTGAGATACCCCAGGAGGATTTTGTCCAGTTAAGACTCTTTGAGAGAGGAGAGGATTGAAAAAGAAAATAACTTACAAAGATTCCGGCATTGATATTGATAAAGCAGTTGAGGCTAAAAAAAGAATAAAAAAAATAATTGAAAAGTTCAATATTTCAGCAGGAGGTGGGATTGGAGGATTTGGTGCTCTTTACCCCTTGAAGGAAACCCTTCTTGTTTCCTCTGTTGATGGAGTGGGGACAAAACTTAAAATAGCATTTATGACAGGAATCCATAGCACTGTCGGAAGAGACCTTGTTAACCATTGTGTGAATGACATCCTTGTTCAGGGAGCAAAACCGCTATTTTTCATGGACTATATAGCTCTTTCATCAATGAATCCTGAGATTGTGGAGAAAATAGTTGAAGGCGTTGCAGAAGGATGTAGGGAGAATGGATGTAAACTTGTTGGAGGAGAGACTGCTGAGATGCCCGGTTTTTACAAAGAAGGAGAGTATGATCTTGTTGGCTTTATTGTAGGAATTGTCGAGAAGGAAAA
Organism: uncultured Clostridia bacterium; assembly: GCA_964531645.1. Lineage (GTDB taxonomy): Bacteria > Acidobacteriota > Aminicenantia > JBFLYD01 > JBBIMS01 > JBBIMS01. Next base: position 3,519 of record CAZHEF010000013.1, on the reverse strand, counting down.
TCTTCTTCCCAAAAAAAATATAAAAGAAGGGGATTTGATATTTGGACTTCCTTCAACAGGTCTCCACACAAACGGATACTCTCTCGCAAGAAAAATTATTTTTGAAAAAAATAAGCTAAAAGTTGACACATTTGTTAAAGAGTTTGATTGCACAGTGGGAGAGGAATTGCTAAAAGTTCACAGAAGTTATCTCAAAGCCTTTGAGGGAATAATTGGAAAAGGATGGATAAAAGGTCTTGCCCACATAACTGGAGGAGGTTTTTACGATAACATTCCGAGAATATTGCCTGAAGGATTAAAGGCGGTAATTAAAAAGGAGAGCTGGGAAATTCTTCCTATTTTCAAATGCCTCGTCAGAGAAGCAAATCTCTCAGAAAAAGAGGCGTACAGAACTTTCAACATGGGTATTGGAATGATTGGCATATGTGATAAAGAATCTCTGGATAAGATTTTCTCCCACTTTGATAAAATTGGAGAAAAATACTATTTAATAGGTGAAATAAAAAAGGGAAAGGGGGTTGAAATATTATGAAAAAGAAAAGAATCGCAATTTTACTTTCAGGAAGAGGTTCAAATTTTGAGGCAATCTATAAAACAATTAATGAAGGAAAAATTGACGCGGAAATAGGAGTTGTAATCTCCAACAAGGAGGATGCGAAAGGACTTTTGAGAGCAAGAGAGTTTGGACTTGAGACCTTATTTTTGAATCCTAAGCTATTCAGTAGCAGGGAGGAGTATGACCTGAAGCTTGCGGAAGAGATTGAGAAAAGGGATATAGACTTAATCTGCCTTGCGGGATGGATGAGAATCCTTACCCCTCCATTTGTCCAGAATTTCAGAAACAGGATAATGAACATTCACCCTGCTCTTCTTCCTTCATTCCCTGGTCTTGAAGCTCAAAGACAAGCTCTGGAATACGGAGTTAGATATTCAGGTTGCACTGTTCATTTTGTAAATGAGGAAGTTGATGCGGGTCCGATAATTCTTCAGGCAGTTGTTCCAGTATTCCAGAATGATACGGTTGAAACACTCTCCGAGAGGATTTTAAAGGAAGAACACAGAATATACCCGGAAGCTGTTAAACTTTTCGTAGAAGGCAAATTGAGAATTGAAGGAAGGAGAGTAATAATTACGGATTGAGAAGTGAAAATATCAAAATGTAAAATTCAAGAAAAAAATGAACTCAGAAACTTCTGAATTGGAAGGAATGATGGAAAAAGAAAAGAATCAATCTCTATCAAAAACCCTTTTCCTGAAAGGTTTGAAATGTAAAAAACTCCTTTATCTCTACAAATATTTTTCAAATTTAAAAGACGAAACAAGTGAGAGGACTGAGGAGATTTTCCAAACAGGGAATGAAATCAATTTACTTGCAAGGAAGCTATTCCCTGAGGGAAAGGAGGTCCCATTTAAAGAAGATTTAAACCGACAAATTGCCTATACCACTTTTCTCATAAATGAGGGAGTAAAATGTATTTTTGAAGCCTCTTTTAATTTTAACGATGTATTTGCCAAAACTGACATTCTCAAAAGAGGAGAGGAAGGATGGGAAATCTACGAGGTAAAATCAACATCATCTAAAAAAGATGAGCATTTGGATGACATAGCCCTTCAGTTTTATGTTTTAAAAAATAGTGGTCTTGACATAAAAAAAGCCTTTCTCCTCCATATCGACACTGATTACAAAAGGTCAGGAGAACTTGAAATAGAAAAGCTTTTCAAAAAAGTTGATTTGACCGATGAAGTGATTGGAAAGGAAAAGGAGATCGAAGAGAAAATTTCTGCCCTTAAAGAAGTTCTGATGGGAGATATGCCTGATGTTGAGATTGGAAATCAATGTTTTGAAAATTATATTTGTGAATTCAGAAGTTTATGCTGGAAAGATATTCCAGAAAATTCCATACCTGCCATGGATTTTCATTGGCTTAATGACAGGTTCGAAATTTATAGAAAAGGTTTTATTTTTCTTGATGACCTTAATCCTGGTGAGTTTGAAGGGAATCCAAAAATGTATATAGAAGCATTTCGAGAGAAAAGGGTTTTTATTAACAAGAAGAGGATTGAGGAGTTTGTCAGATCCCTATGGTATCCCATGGCTTTCCTTGATTTTGAAACATTCCAGAGTGCAATCCCTCCATTTGACGGTACAAAACCTTATCAGCACATACCCTTTCAGTATTCCCTCCACATACTTCCAACAAAGAATGGAAAGCTTGAGCATTCTTTTTATCTTGCTCCCACAGGTATTGATCCAAGAAATGAACTTACAGAAAAACTTATCAAAGAGATTCCTCCGGGCTCCTGTATAATTGTATACAGTGAAAAATTTGAGAAGAAAATTCTGACAGAGCTTGCTGAATTCTTACCGGAATACCGCGATAAAATCGAGGAAATAATAAGAAATCTCAGAGATTTAATGCTTCCCTTCAAAAGAAAGGAATACTATCACTGGAAAATGCTTGGCTCCCATTCCCTTAAGAGAGTTGTTTCAGCTATAGTTCCTGAGCTTAAATATGAAGATCTCGAAATAAAAAATGGTGAAATGGCAATGGGAGCATATAATAGAATGTGCAAGGCAGATTCTCCAGAAGAAGTTGAAAAAATAAGAAAATCCTTACTCAATTACTCCTTCATCGACACCTTTGCAATGGTAAAAATAGTGGAAGAGTTGCAGAAAATTGTAGAAGGGTAATCTCTTTGAATTATCAAAAATCCTTTAGGGAGCAATTATAGAAATTTTCAATTCACAGGTTCAAGCTGGTATTGACTGAAATAAAAGAATATGTTATTAATACATTGTCACTCCTCGGTAGCTCAATGGCAGAGCGGGTGGCTGTAGGAGAGTGAATAGATGGGTGACAAGAGGAAGTACAGAGATAGAAGAGAATATCTAATTCAAGTAGTTCAAAAAAGAAGAAAGAGGATTAGAGAGACGGCAATTGATTACAAAGGTGGCCGTTGTCAAAGATACGGGTATAATAGGTGCATTGAAGCATTGGAATTTCACCACTTGGAAAGCTCAGATAAAGATTTTGGTATCTCCGAAAAAGGTTATACGAGAAGCTGGGAAAAAATTAAAGAAGAGCTTGACAAATGTATCCTTTTCTGTGCTAACTGTCACCGAGAAGTTCACTCGGGTCTGCAGCTTCCACGAGAAATCGTGGATGAAAAATCGGGTGAATTCAGGGAAGCCTACCCTTTGCCTGAGGCAAAGAATGGTAACCCTGAGCCAAGCCGAGCTCTTTCCATTTATGGAAAGGGCTGGGAAGGTGCAGAGACTAGAGCTTTTGCTCGTACTCTGGAGATAATCCAGGGGAAGCGCCCGACACCCCACCCCCGAGTATTCAGGGCGGGTGAAGAGATAGTCCAAGCCCAGGAGAAATCTTGGGGCACTTGTAACCACTAGGTTGGGGGTTCGAGTCCCTCCCGAGGAGCCAGTTTTAACAATTTTTCATACATAAATAAGGAAAATAAAAGATGGGAAAATATTCTTATCTTAACATTTTATAAATTCTGAAC
>CAZHEF010000012.1:0-60455 GCA_964531645.1 uncultured Clostridia bacterium | reverse complement strand
AGAATCTCCTTCATGCAGACAGGACATATTTAAGAGGGGACAGGGAGGTAGAAGGATGGATGTTTATAAACTTTGTATCACTCCTATATTATTACAGGATATACAGGGAGCTAATGGAGAAGGGGCTTTTGAAGGGGCATACGCCGAAGGATTTAATAACTCATCTAATTAGGGTAAGGAAGTTGAAGATAGGAGGGGAATGGATACTTTCAGAGATACCGAAGAAGACGAGGGAGATAATGAAGAAATTAGGGATAGAGATGAAAAGATATAAAAGTTTGAAGTGAATAAGCCCCACCTATTCCCTAAAATTGGCAGAGTTACGGTTTAAAATAAAGATAGAGAAATAAAATAATTACTTTTCTACTCTACCAGATAAGGAACAAGCTCTCATGACGAGTTTTTATTATTGCGTTATTTTCTCCCTAAATTTCACTTCAATAAAGGAAGCAACCATATGTAAGGCTTTAAAATAAGAATCACAAAGTTTGTAACTTATCTCTATATCTTATCTCCAACTCGATATTTACAACCCTTTACCTGCTTCAGAAATCTTTCGTCTATTCTCCCTTTCTTATGAACAAGAATGTTTTTTGTCTCTCTAATTTCGTTTATTTTAGATATCCGCACACCAGAATCCTCAAAATTAATATTAAGTTTTTTATGGAAAAATCCTATTATTCCACTCCATGTATAGTCATTAATTACTTCCTGGATTATATAACTATGGAGTTCCTCCAGAGTTTTAAAGTCTAAAATTTCTCTGTATGAGACGGTCTTTTTACCTTTTTTCTCGTCCATCTCTATCAATTTCCTCAAATTCATTTTATAAAACTTTTTCAAAACATCAAGAATAAAAGCTTCGAATACTGTGCAAATAAGTATAACAGAACTCTCAAGAACTACTTTTTCACTTTCTTTTAAATCCTCCAAATACACCTCTATGCTGTCTTCATTATATAGAGTATTAGGAACATTATCGAGCTCATCAGGAATTTGAGGGACTAAATTTTCACATGTTTTATATGCGCCAATGGAAATATCGCGAAATTTTCCAATTCGCTCCCAGTTTCAAATAAAAGCGTGGTATTCAGCAGAGATCCCATATTTTTCTTCCGAGGTTGTAGCAAAATTGTTTCTTCTAACAAATTCTTGTATTTCTGGAGAGAAGGAAAATAATTCCAATTCAGTCTCTGTTATTTCTAAATCCTCTCTATTTATATTAAATTCTGCAAGTTCTGAGAGAATATCGCCTATACTTTGACCTACCTTTTCTCTTTTATAAAGAAATTCAAAAATAATTTTATAAAATAAATTGGTATTAGTGATTCTATATTTTGCCTTTACTTCTTTGTTATTTTTTCATCTTCTTCCATATTCAGTTCCTTCTTCATTAGAACCCTTCTCTTAAAATATATCAAAATCTTTAAAAAATTGCCAAAAATTCACCTTAATTCGCCTCTTTTAAGCTCCCTCAAAAAGGAACTTTTGTCCAGTTAATTCCGTTATTATTTTATGGAAATGCAAAAAAGGAGTGAAAGAAGGAAAAAATATTGCAACCTTTTTTATTCGTTGGACTCGGTTGTTTGAGCATCAATATTCTCTTGGGACAGGACTTTAAAGAAGTGAAAAAAATAGTTCCTTTTGACCCTGATGGGAAGGTCCTTATTGACACTTACAAGGGAAGCATCACAGTAAAAACCTGGGAAAAAAATCAGGTTGAAATCTATGCAAAGATAGAGCCAGATAGTTACTGCGAGGATAACGAAAAGAAGGTTCAAGAAATGGAGATTAAAATCGACTCATCTCAAAGTTTTGTGAAAATCGTATCTGATTATAGTAAAGTAAAAAAGGACTGCTTTGAATTTTTCAAATCATCTTGCTGTAATCTTCCTTTTGTCCATTACACTATCTCAATGCCTCTAACAGCTCAACTGGAGATTAAAGACTACAAGTCAGAAATCGATGTCTCCGATTTAAAATCTCAAGCAAAAATCAACACCTACAAAGAAAATGTGGCAATATCAGGTCTTGATGGCTTCCTTGAGCTGGAAACTTATAAAGGAAGTGTGGTTATATCAGGTCTTACTGGTTTTCTTTATTTGGAAACATACAAAGGAGATGCAAATGTGGAATTTTCAAAATTGGAAGAAAGGAGCAATTTTGAGACTTATAAGGGAGATATTAAAATCTCAATTCCAAAAGAGCAAGGATTTAATTTAGATGCAGACACTGGACGAAGAGAAAGTCTTGAATCCGACTTTGATATACTTTTAGGAAAAATCCAAAGAGAGGGAAAAGGATACCGTGGAACAGTTAATGATGGTTGACCTTTACTCACCATCAAAACTTACAAAGGAAGCTTCAAATTGCTGAAAAAGTAAATAAATTTTCTTTATTTATCGGAATCCGTTGGTTGACATTATCATTTCTCTTTTTAAAATAATAAAAGATGGAAAGAGTTATAGGAATATTATTATTATTATTATTATTATTAAAGAGGATTGTAAGCGCAACAGTTATCGTATTTCTTATAATTAATAGAATTTTCATCAAGCATATTTTGACCACCAATATTATTATTTTGCTTCTTTTGTTAATTTTTATTGTATTTTTTAATGAAATAAAAGAGTTTGAAATCCTTGGATTATTCAAATTAAAAAAAAATTAAAAAAATAAAAGAGATGAGAGAAAGATTACAGCAAATAGCCACTGTAGTCTCGTCCAGTTCTACAGCAAATGTAGCAATTCAACAAGGAATTGACAAAGAAATTGTAGAAAAAGGAAGTATTGCAATGGGAGAAAATAAATATTTAGAGGAAAAATTATTAAATCTAGAAAAAGAAATTAAAGAAAAAACAATGCAGTAGGAAGAATTAACCCCCCCACCAAAAAAAATACAAAGAAGCTCTGGAAGGATGGAAATATTTGTTTAATCTTGCTAAATTATATAAATTTTATTTTTTAAATCTATTTTATACTTTTCCTACCAAATTATTACTGGATTTTATTGTTACAGAAAAAGAAACAAATATTGAAAACGTTATCAAGAAAGCATAAGAACTTCAACTAATAGGAGACAGTTTTAATATCACAATAAACGTCTTAAAATATTTTGGAATGATAGATATTCTAAATAATAAAAGAGTTAAGGCTACCTTAGAAGCAGAAGAATTTTAAAAGTTATTAATTTTGAAAAGCAAAAGAAACAATCTCTTTCTCTTTGGAAAATGCTCCTTGAAGGTATGGAAAAGACTTAAGAATTTAGAAAAAAACCCTTTTTGATATTCCTCACTTTTTGTTCTTTTTAGTGTTTTTTAACTTTTAATTCAGAATTCTTCTATAATCTTAAATTCTCTTCTCGCCCATCTTGCCTTTCTCGCCCTTCTCGCTCTTCTATACACACTTCGTCCAGCCACAGCTAGGACAGACAGGGCATCTTTCATCGGGTAGTTGTGCTCCACAAACAGGACATTTTGATGAATTTAAATCTTTCTGGTTCAAATTAACTTTTCCTACATGCCTTTCAAGAACCTGTGCTATTGCATCAGGAATTGACTGAACAAGATGACCATGATGGAAAATCGGCTCTGAACCACCAATTCCCTTTAATTGATTTATAACCTCCTTGGGGTCAATCCCACTTCTCAAGCAAAGGGAAATAAGTCTCCCTATTGCTTCAGCATCTGCCATTGTTGAATATCCACTCTTTCCTATAGATGCAAATACTTCAAAAGGTTTATTGTCATAAAAAGATATTGTCACATACATGTTACCCAAACCTGTTTTTATTTTATCTGTAACGGAAAATAGTGAATCAGGTCTTTCCATAGGAGCGGGTCTCTCCTTCTCCTCAACTTTGTAGAGAACTTGTTCGGCCCTGCATCCATCCCTGTAAACAGTTACTCCCTTCACTCCAAGGTCGTAGGCAAGAAGATAAGCTTTTTTAATGTCTTCCCTTGTAGCAGAGTTGGGGAAATTTATAGTTTTGCTTACTGCGTTGTCAGTATAAGCTTGGAACGCTGCCTGCATCCTTAAATGCCATTCGGGTTCAATTTCATGGGCAGTGACAAAGTATGGAGGAAGAGGTGCATCAGGGTTTTCATCCTTCCATTTTTTGTAAAGAGGGTGCAAATCTTTAATCTCTGAATCAATAATTTTTGAAATCATCTCAAAAGCAAATACAGGTTCTATGGAAGAGGAGCATCCTGCTATTCTTGAGATAGTCCCTGTTGGAGCAATAGTTATAAGGGTAGCATTTCTCATCTTCCCGCCCTTATAGATTGACTTTTCAATATTGGGGAAATTTCCTCTCTCTTCCGCCAGTTCCCTGCTCCCTTCTTCTGCCTTCTCCCTCAAAAACTTAGCTATTTTCTCCGCCCATTCAAGGGCTTCTTCTGAATCATATTTAATCTTCATTTTTATGAGAAGATCTGCAAAGCCCATAACTCCAAGACCAATTCTTCTATTAGCCATTGTCATCTCTTTTATCATAGGAAGAGGGAATTTATTGACTTCAATGACATTGTCGAGAAATCTAACCCCATATTTTATAATTTCTGCAAATTTATCCCATTCAAATTCCTTCTTTTCTTCATTCCAGAAATTGCTCAAATTTATAGAGCCGAGATTGCACGATTCATAGTCGTGGAGAGGTTGTTCGCCACACTGGTGAACTACTAATGAGTTGCATATCATTGAATGGGATATCGGCTCAGTGAGGTCATAAACTTCTTCCTTTCCTACATATTCAATTGATACAACCTCGTCGGTAAAATCCTCATATCTCCTTTCTCTAAAACGGATATTTTTAAGTCTTTCCATTTTGCGCTGGCACATAAATCCTATATCTTCTCTAAATCTCTCCAAATTTGCTCCAAATATTCCTAACTCATAAAGAACTCCATCAGAGACATAAGTTTTCTTTTTTCCTCTCTTTGTCACATATTCAAAAACTCCATTTCGAGGTGGTCTTGACCTATCAAATAACACACTTCTTATACCCAGATTCAGAAGGAGAACCTGGACATCCTTTAGCAATTCTTTATTCTTAGATGAGATGGCTACCCGATCGCTCGAACTCTTCCTGTTATCTCTCACAGTTCCATCAGCAGTGAAAAGTGCCTGCAAAAATCCAATTACTGCATATTTTGGAGCAGTAAAAATACTCTCAGGAACTCTTTTTTCTTTTTTAACACCAAGAGACTCGAAGAAATTCACAAAATATCTAGAATGATACGAAAGATGTATGGTATTGTTCTTTCTTCTTATCTCCCTAATCTCTTTTCCATAATACCTATTCAAAATTGGCTTTAGATAATTTAGCGCCTCTATATCATCATTACCAAAGGAGAACCCTACTCTACGGTTTTTCCCGTCCTCAATTATCCATCCGTCAGCAATTAACCACCCAAGTATTTGCCCCAGTTCTTTTGACCAGATTGTTGGGAAATTAAATACATATTTGCGACCGTTTTTACCTCTGTGCATATTTTCAACTTTAAAAGGAAGTAAAGGATCTGAATTAAATCTGCCCTCACCACTTTGGAGTAAAATCTTTTTGTGCAAAGAATCCTTCAGGGGAATCCAACCTTCGGTAGTCATAATTTTGTGATCAGGTGTTGCAATAATTTCGTAGCCATCTTTTGTTTTAAGCTTGTATACATCCCTTATACCTGTGAGAAATGCCTTTGAAATGCTATTAAAATTAACACCCGGTAGACTTGAACTAATTACTCTTACTGTTCCATTTCTATCCATAATCTCAATTGGGACTCTTTTGTCAACAGCAATTCTAATTCCTCCATAAGGATGTTTTTCTACCAAATCCCTCATCCTTTCCAATCCTCTCTCTGTGGAAATTAATGTACTTCCTACAACGCAAGGGTTTGTTGCCCTTATCTCGCCAAGCTCCCTTGTAGGATTCAATTCATTTATTCTGTCTATAAAAACTATACCTGGGTCTCCAATTGCCCAGGCACTGTCAACAATCATATCCATTATCTGAGATGCAGATTTTTCCCCCACCACTGATTGGGTATATGGATTAAATATTTCATAATTTTCATTATTTTTTAAAGCTTTCATAAACTTTTCTGTTATTGCAACTGAAATGTTAAAATTTGTCAGTGTTCTTCCATCTCTTTTAAGAAGAACGAACTCTTCAATATCAGGATGGTCAACTCTTAGAATCCCCATGTTTGCCCCTCTTCTAGTTCCGCCCTGTTTAACCGCTTCAGTTGCTGCATCTATTACTTTTAAAAAGGATATTGGACCAGAGGCAATACCCTGGGTTTTTTTAACAAAACTTCCCTTTGGTCTGAGCCTACTAAAATCAAATCCGGTACCTCCACCCTCCTTGTGGACAAGGGCAGCGTTTTTTACAGTTTCAAAAATTGAAGCAAGGGAGTCCTCAATGGGAAGCACAAAACAAGCGCTCAAACACATGTCCCTTCCAGCACCAGTAAGAGTTGGAGAATTTGGCATAAAATCTCTTCTCATCACCATTTCGAAAAATTTCTTGCTCCATAACTTTTTCAGCCTTTCGTTCTTCTCAGCAGAGGCAATGAAATCAGAAATTCTTTTGAAAAGCTGGGAAGGAGTTTTTTCAAGTAGCTCTCCCTTCTCATTCTTCATAAAATACCTTGATTTGAGAATCCTCAAAGCATTTTCAGAAAAGCCTTCCTTCTTTTCCATCTTAGCCTCCTCAAAATATTGTAGCTTTAAAATGATATACCACAATATAATGTATGTCAAGTCCTTCTGATTTTTACAGGATTTGAATCTGGAATCTGCTTTCAATGGCTTAACAAGCCTTTCCAAATCCTATTTTCAAGACACCAAATATAAACAAAGTTAGAAAAATTGTCAAAGTAATAAGTCAAATTTCAAAAAGCAGAAACCATTGCATTTAAAACCCTTTTTCAATATTTGCACATATTATTTTTTTTCATTAAAATTGGATTGAGAAGACAATGACGAAAGTCAAAAGTCAAAAGTTAAAAGTTAAAAGGCAAAATTGGGAAAAAGATATAAAACTGAACAAAACTCAAAAAAACTTTCCCTCCCGAATTAAAATTCAAATACTGGATTTGAGTAAAATTTTTAACTTTTTCCCTTTTAATTTTAATTTTTTTTGGAGGAGGTAAAATGAGGTTCTTATTTTCAATCCTATTAATTTTGGGAACTTTTATTTCTGCCTTTTCTTCTGAAAAACCTTTTGCGCCTGTGAAATCAATTCAAATACCAGGACCATTTCCAAGGGGACTTGCTTCCGATGGAAAATACTTGTGGGTTTCTGACTGGAAAAAGGATATACTCTATCAGATAACAACTGATGGAAAAATTCTGAAAAGTATTCCCTCACCTAGCTACAACCCTGCTGGAATTGCCTGGGACGGAAAGTATTTATGGAACTCAGACCTTTCCATAAGGACAATTTACCAAATAGACATCGAAAAGGGCATTGTTTTGAAATCCCTTGACTCTCCAACTCCATCTCCCGATGCTCTTGCTTGGGACGGGAAATATTTATGGGTTGCGGATAGTAGAGTAGATGAGATTCAAAAAATCTCCCCTTCTGATGGAACAACTCTCCACAGCTTTAAATCTCCTGCATCAGACCCAACGGGTCTCGCCTTTGATGGAAAATATCTCTGGGTAACAGACAGAATCAGAGATATGATCTATGTAGTCTCTCCTGAGAATGGTGATGTTGTGATGTTCTTTCCTTCCCCCGGTCCATATCCTGTTGGTATTGTCTGTCTTGGAAATCAAATTTATGTTGGTGACTATCAGGAAGGAAAAATTTTCGCTTTAAATATTCCTTCTGAAAAGATGGTAAGAACCAATGAGAGATATGCAGACATTATCTACACCCAGGAATTCAAAAATCTTGGACCAGGAGATGTTGAAGATTTAGATGTCTACATCCCAATTCCAGAAACAAGGGATACACAAATCATCGAATCCGTCAATTTTGAACCAAAACCTAAGGAGACTCTAACTGATATGGACGGAATGAAAGTAGCCCATTTCAATTTCAAATCTTTAAAGTCCTCTTCAAACCTTGAAATTATTATGAAGGTTAGAGCAAAAATTTATGAGGTTTTCTATTTCATAACCCCGGAAAAAATGGGAAATCTTGAGGAAATTCCAAAGGAAATTAAGGAAAGATACTTAATAAATGATGAAAAATTTGATTACGAAAATCCTGTAATTAAAAATGCTCTGAAAGAGTCTGTGGGAGATGAAAAAAATCCTTACTGGATAATAAGAAAAATATTCAAATATGTTGGAGAGAAGCTTTTCTATGAACTTGCAGGAGGATGGGATACTGCACCAACTGTTTTAAAAAGAGGAAGTGGTTCATGTTCTGAATATACATTTGTTTTTATGAGCATGTGTAGAGCAATGGGAATACCTACCAGGTATGTTGGAGCAATTGTTGTAAGAGGAGACGATGCCTCCTACGATGATGTTTTCCACAGATGGGTTGAGGTTTACTTCCCTGGATATGGATGGATTCCTGTTGACCCTCAAGCAGGCGACCGACCAACGCCTGGAGAGCAGGGATTTTACTTTGGACATCTCACCAATAGATTCCTGATAACAACTTACAGTGGAGGAGGCTCACCATATCTTGAGTGGACTTACAATTCCAATGTTAAATGGACATTCAAGGGAAGAGCAAGGGTAATAGCAGAAAATTATGGGGAGTGGAAACCGATTAAGAAAGTGAAAAGTGAAAAAGATTAATGGTGGAGCCAAAAAATGACAAAAAGAAAATTAATTTTAGTAGTTATTATTTTCTTTATTTTTAATTTATCTTTTCTTTTCTCTCAGGAAAGAGCTGATTTTGAAAGACTCTATCAAATTCTCCAGCACAGATTTGACCAGATCCAGAAAAAACTCACAGACCTCACCTTCATGCAACTTTCTCAGGGAAAAATTCAATTTCAAAAAGTTCGCTACACATCGAGTGCGGACAGCTTGATAATTCCCGCTTATGTTTTTAAACCATTAAAAATAAAAGAAGGTAAAAAGTATCCTGCTCTTCTTTTCATCCATGGAGGTGTTCACGGAGATTTAACAGACAACTATTTTCCTATAATCGAAGAGTTTTGCAACAGAGGTTATATTATCCTTGCTCCTGAATACAGAGGAAGCACTGGATATGGAAAAGAGTTTTATGACCTTATTGATTATGGAGGGAAAGAAGTTGATGATTGTATTAGTGGAATAGATTACTTGAAAAATATGGTTTCTGAAGCTGATATAGAAAGAGTTGGTATAATTGGATGGAGCCATGGAGGATTTATAACACTTCATGCAATATTTAGAGCTCCTGAAAAATTCAAGGTTGCAGTTGAAGTTGTTGGAGTTGCTGACCTTGTGAGTAGGATGGGCTATAAAGATGATTCATACAGAAAGATATTTGCGGAACAACCCGGATTTGGAGGTCCTGCGGATAAAAAACTCGATGTTTACAAAGAAAGATCACCTGCATATTTAGTCCATAAGTTAAAGACTCCACTTCTAATACATGCCGCAGATAACGATGAAGATGTAAATATTCTTGAGACAATTAATCTTATCAATGCTCTCAAAGCTGCTGGTAAAGAATTCGAATATGAAATATACAAGAGCCCTCCTGGTGGGCATGCTTTCAACAGGATTGACACTCTCCAGGCAAGAGATTCCTTAGCAAAAATTTATAAATTTCTTGATAAATATTTAAAGCCATAATTTTAAGGAGGGAATTTTTAAGGACTTATATTTGAATTTTGAGGAGGTTGGATGTGAAAAAATTTCTAATAACAACTATTTCAATTATTTTCAGTTTCTCTACCCTGCTCAGCCAGAGTGAAGAAATAGCAAATATCATCAATTTAAACAAAGGAAAGGTAGTTCAGATAAAAGTGAAAGGAAAGAAGAAAGAGGAGCTTCGAGTTGTAAATGGTTTTATCATTGAAGGAGGAAGATTTCTTGTAACCAGTCTCCACTCACTTTCTGAAGGATTATATTTTTCTGCCGAAACAGGAGATGGAATAAAAATAGAGCCCACAGGAACATTTTCCTATTCGAAGAGTTCTGACACTGCAATAATTCATTTGAAAAGGAAAGAAGTAAATTCCTTTGAAATTGCTAACCTAACAACTTTATCTGTAGGTGAAAAGGTTTATACAATCTCTTTAAGAGATATTAAAAACCCTCAGATTCTTCAGGGAAATATAACAACTATTTATGAACTACCTGAGGATTTAAAACTTTTTCTCCTCCCCTTTTCATGTCCAAAAACTTTTGATGGTTCCCCTCTATTTAATAGTTCAGGGGATGTAGTAGGAATTGTAAACACTATTGGAGAGGAAGATTCTTCCATCGCTATTTCTGCAAGCTCAATTTTTCCATTAATTAAGATGCAGGGAGAAAATTTCACTGGCGAGAATTTCACTTCTTCCACTGAATTAAAATTGTTCCGAGCAATTTCGTTAATCCATAATTCAAAAAACGAAAATGCTCTCCAGATACTTAATGAACTCTCAAATTCAGACCCTAACAATCCCTATGTTTATTACTACATAGGAACAGTAAAAGAACTTTCTCAAAGGGACGCCGCTATTAACTTTTTCCAGAAATCCATTCAACTCAAGTCTGACTTTGCAGAGGCTTACATAAAAATCGGTGCAATTTATGAGAAAATTGGAGAACAGGAGAAGGCTATCGAAAGTTATAAAAATGCTTTAAAAGTAAAGGCTTTTCCAGAAGCCCATTACAATCTCGGGCTCATATACGAAGGAACTGGAAAAACTGAAGAAGCTATTGAGTCATACAAAAATTATATTTCTACAAAACCTGATTATGCCCACAGGGGATACTCAAGACTCTCTTTCCTTTACAGGACATCAGGAAGATTTAAAGAAGCCATGGAGTCTGCTCAGAAAGTCCTTGAAAAATTTTCCGACGATATTGATGCAAACTACACCTACTCCCTTTCAGCAGAAAAACTTGGTGAAATTGAAAAAGCAGTTGATGGATATTTAAAATTGATGAAAATAAACCCTAAAAGAGCTTCTGAATACTATAGTTATGCAATGAATGCTCTCACAAAGGCTGAAAAATATCAGAGAATAGTGGAAATTTCAAAGGAATTCACAAAGCATTTTCCTACAAATTCAAGCGGTTACTTAAACCTTGGAACAGCATATTTAAAATTGGAAGATTTCCAGAGCGCTGTTGATGCCCTTTCAATAGGCTCAAAAATAGATCCTTCCAATTATTCCATTCATTACAATTTAGGAATTTCTTATGAAAAACTCGGTATGATGAAAGATGCTATGAATTGTTTCAAAGAATGTCTGAAAGTAAAACCCAACGATCCCCATGCCCTTTATAACTTAGGCATAACATCCTTTCAGGCAGGAAATTTCTCTGAGGCTAAGTATGCCATGGAAAACTATCTTAAAATAAATCCCGGTGATGTAAATGCCCGTTTCAATCTTGCTCTTTTGTTTATAAAGATGCAAGATTTTGAAAATGCTTCTATGCAGTTAAGAGAGGTTATAAAACTTGAACCAAAGCATATGCAGGCAAAGTATAATCTTGGGCTTGCTCTTTTTAATAAAAAAGATTATAAAAACGCTATAGACGCATTTAACTCATATCTTTCATCAAACCCCAATGATTCAAACGCTCTGTACAATATTGCTCTCTCCTATCTAATGGAAGACTTGCATACAGAGGCAATAAAAACCTTCAAAAAAGTGATCTCTATAGACCCGAATAATGCTTATGCCCATTATAACCTTGGTTACACATATCTTTTGATTAAAAACAAATTTGGTGCTCTTGAAATGTATGAAAAATTGCAAAAATTAAACCCTGAACTTGCCCAAAAGCTTAAAAGCTTTATAGATAAGTTAAAGGAATAGCTTTCACTATAATTGGAAACATCTTGTAAGTCTGTTAGAAAAGAGGCTTTTGCAGAATGAGCTTTTTCAATTACCTTCGGAAAAGAATTTGATATTGTTTGTTTTATAATTAGATTCAAACTTTAATATCTGAAATTCGTAAAAAATCTTGAAAAGGAGGAGACTATGAAGAGGTCACTTTATTTAATTTTAGTTTTAAGTCTTATTCCTTTTTTATCTATCCCCCTTTACAGTGAGCAGGAGCAATATGAAATAATAATCAAAGGATGTTTAATATTTGACGGCTCTCTAAACCAGCCTTTCATGGGAGACATTGCAATTAAGGATGGAAGAATTGCAAAGATTGCGGGTTCAATTAAAGGGAATGCAACTAAAGTGATTAAAGCCAATGGTCTTGCTGTCACCCCTGGTTTTATAGACCTTCACACCCATGTGGACGAAGGCATGAATTTCCCTGAAAATCGTGCATGTCTAAACTATATAAAGCAAGGAGTTACAACTGCTGTGGTTGGACAATGTGGCTCTTCAGCATGGCCGATATTTGAAAAACCTGAAAATCAAATGAAAATGTGGGAAGAGGAAGGAATAGGTATTAATCTTGCTCTTCTCATAGGTCATGGAACGATAAGAGAAATTGTAATGGGAAGGGAAAACAGGGAACCAACTCCTGAAGAACTTGAAAAAATGAAATCTCTTGTTAGAGAAGGAATGGAAGCGGGTGCCTTTGGAATGTCCACAGGCTTGATCTATGCTCCGAGCTCCTTTGCTAAAACTGATGAAATAATAGAGTTAATGAAAATTGTTGCCTCTTACGGAGGGATATATCATTCTCATATAAGAAATGAAAGGGAAAAACTCCTTGAAGCTATTCAGGAGGCAATCGAGATCTCAGAAAAAACAGGTGCTCCTTCCCATATTTCCCATTTTAAAGTTATTGGAAAGGACAACTGGGGGAAGGCTCCAAAGGCTTGCGAATTTATTGAGAAAGCAAGGGGAAAAGGGCTGAAAATAAGTGCAGACCAGTATCCTTTCCGATTTTCCAACAATTATCCCTACACACCCCTTATCCCAAGAAATGTATGGGCAGGAGATGAGAAGTTCCTTACAATGGAAGATCTTGAGAGAATTCTCGATTACCTGAGGGATATTGAATTAATAGAGTTATACAGCAAAACAACCCCATTCTATCCATTATCTCCCCTCCACATTGACTTTTTGAGTAAACTACCAAGGAAAAGATTGGTAAGCTTTGTGGCAAGAAATGTTTTCGAACTTGGGATCTGGAGAGGTTCTGAAAATACAAGGGAAAGGGTTCTTTTCTGGAAAAGATTGCAGAATCCTGAAGAAGGAAAGAAGATAAGAGAAGAAGTTAGAAAATACATAGAAAGATATGGACCTGAGAACTTCATTATTGCAATCTGTGTTGATAAAAGATTTGAAGGTAAAAATCTTTTTGAAATTTCAAAAATGAAAAGGAAAAGCTTTGAAGACGCCGCAATAGAGCTCGAATTAATGGGTGCAAAAGCTATCCCATTAATAATGAGCGAAAGCGATATTGAGTTTATTATGAAAAAGGACTATGTAGCAACAGGAAGTGACGGAATTGCTCCTTTTTATGGAATAAGTCTCCCCCATATCCGCTCCTATTCAACATTTATTTATAAAATAAAGGAATATTCATTAAATAGGAAGGTAATATCTCTTCCTCAGGCAATACGCTCCATGACATCTCTTCCTGCAGAAATAATGGGATTTAAAGATAGAGGAAGAATTAAAGAGGGACAATTTGCTGACATTGCAATTCTCGATTTAAAAAGATTGGATGCTCCCTCAACAATAACAAACCCTCATCAGTTTGCAAAAGGCGTCGTTTATTTACTTGTAAATGGAGAGATAGCCATCGAAAATGAAGAGTGGACAGAGAAACTCGCAGGCAAAGTTCTGAAGCTGAGAAAAGAATAAAATTTTGGATTTGACTATTCCATTCTAAAATTCTATAAATTAATTCTTATGAGGGAAAATCTCAGATTTTTAATTGTGTCTTCGGAAATTGTTCCTTTTGCAAAGACTGGTGGACTGGGAGATGTAGTTGGAGCCCTTGCAAAGAATCTTGAAAATCTCGGAGTAAATGTCTCCCTCGCAATGCCTAAATACAAAAGACCTGAAATTGACGAGACTGCAAAGGAAATATGTGCAAAGGACATAGAGATAAAAATCGGCGACGAGATATATAAAGGCTCTGTATGGAAGGGAGCGACAGGAACTTCCATCAATGTTTACTTCATTGATAACCCGAGTTTCTTCTACAGGGAAGAACTTTATGGAGCTGGTGGAAATGACTACCCTGACAATCATAAGAGATTTATCTTTTTCTCCCTTCTCCTTCTCGAATTTTTAAAGAAAAAGAATCTCTATTTTGACCTCATCCACTGCAACGACTGGCAAACAGCTCTCATACCTGCATTTATAAAGCTAAGGGGAAACAACTCCGCCACTCTTTTCACAATTCATAACCTTGCCTACAAAGGTCTTTTTCCTCCAGAGACCATCCTTTTAACAGGTTTTGGATGGAATTACTTTACTCCTGAATTTTTTGAATTTTACAATCAGTTCTGCTTTTTAAAGGGTGGGATTAAATTCTCTAACATCATAAATACAGTCTCAGAAAGGTATGCCCTCGAAATCCAGACCCCAGAGTTTGGCGAAGGGCTTGATGGTTTCCTTAAATCTCGCTCAGACTCATTATTTGGAATATTAAATGGTGTTGACTACGATGTCTGGAATCCCACTATAGATTCCTATTTAAAATCAAAATACAGTTCAAGATCTCTCGGGAGGAAGAAAATCAACAAGGAAGATTTAATTAAAGAGTGCGGTCTGGACATAGACCTTGAAAAACCCCTTATTGGAATAATAACAAGACTTGCTGACCAGAAAGGACTGGATATCCTCCTTCCTGTTCTTGATGAGATTATTTCCCTTGGCGCTGGAATGGTTATTCTCGGAAAAGGAGAGGAATTCTACGAAAGAGCTTTGAAGGAAAAGGCAAAGAAACTTAAAGGAAAATTATGTGTGAGGATTGAATTCAATGAAAGTCTTGCCCATAAAATTGAGGGTGGAGCGGATATGTTCCTTATGCCGTCCAGATATGAACCTTGCGGTTTGAATCAGCTCTATTCAATGAAATATGGAACAGTTCCAATAGTAAGAGCTGTTGGAGGGCTTTACGATTCAGTTAAAGAATTTAATACAGTAAAAGAAACTGGCACGGGTTTCAGATTTGAAAAATATGAGCCAGAAGAACTTTTAAAAGCTGTGAGGAGAGCGATAAAGGTTTTCAAAAACCAAGAAAAGTGGAAAAAGCTAATGAAAAATTGTATGAAAGAAGATTTTTCGTGGGAAAAATCTGCAAAAAAATACATAAAACTTTATGAACTTGCAATAGAAAATAATTTAAGGGAGAAGAATAAATGAAAGAAATTATTGAGTTGAATGATAACAACTTTTATCAAAATATCAATTCCTCAGATTTACCTTCGGTTGTTGATTTTTACTCCGATTCCTGCCCTCCTTGCAAGGCAATAGAGCCAGCCTTTCAACAGGTTGCAGAAATCTACTCAGGAAAAGCAAGATTTTTCAAGTTTAATGTTGATAAAAATTCGGCAATTCCTTCTACCAAAAGAATCCTCGGCATCCCAACCATCATAATTTTTAAAGAAGGAAAAGAAGTAGAAAGAGTAGCAGGCTCTCAGAATATTGATTCCCTTTCGGACTTTTTAAGGAGAAATCTATGATGGAAATTAAAGATTTAATAATAATAGGCGCTGGTCCTGCTGGTTTAACCGCGGGTATTTATGCTGGAAGAGCGAGGGTCTCAACTCTTATACTTGAGAAAGGAATACCTGGAGGGACAATAATCTTATCGGATAGAATTGAAAACTATCCTGGTTTCAATGGCTCCTCCCCCTTTGAACTCATGGAAACAATGAGAAAACAAGCGGAAAGATTCGGAGCTGAAATCAGACAGGGTGAGGTAATTGGTTTAAGCAAGGAAAATGATCATTGGAAGGTTAAGACCGCCACAGAAGAGTATCTTGCAAAAGCTGTTATTGTTGCAACAGGGACAACCCACAAAAAACTTGGAATCCATGGAGAGGAAGAATTGACTGGAAGAGGTGTGTCCTTCTGTGCTACCTGTGACGGACCATTCTTTAAAGGAAAGGAAGTTATTGTAATAGGGACAGGAAATTCTGGAATTCAGGAAGGAATTTTTCTCCTAAAATATGTTTCAAAGCTAACATTTGTTGAATTCCTTCCCTACCTGACTGCAGATAAGATTTTGCAGGAAGAAATAATGGAGAAAAAAAATGTGGAATTTCTTCTTGAGCACATTGTCACCTTCATAAATGGGAAACAAAGAGTTGAGTCTGTTGAAGTAAAAAACTTGAAAACGGGGGAGACAAAAATAGTTCCTTGTAGCGGAGTGTTTATATATGCAGGTCTCGTACCAAACACCTCCTTTCTTAAAGGGATTGTTGAGTTTGACGAACAAGGCTATATAAAAACAGATCAAAACCTTGAAGCTTCTGAGAAGGGAATTTTTGCTGCAGGCAATGTTAGAGCTTATTCATTCCAGCAGGTTGTTGTTGCTGCTGGAGATGGAGCAACAGCTACCAATTCAGCGTTAAAATATATTGAAAATTTAAAGAAGAGCTGATTTGTGCCACTCAAAAAAACGGGACATTTCTTTTTTAAAATTGAAAAAACGGGCTATATTTTTATTATAGTAAGTATTGGATTAGGACTCTCTGCTCTAAACTCAGGGAACAACATCCTTTATTTTATCTTTTCAACAATGATGGTATTTCTAATCATATCAGGAATTTTCTCAACCCAGAATCTCCACAGATTAAAGTTTAAATGGAAACTTCCCCAGTATATTTTCGCTCAAAAAACAGCTTATTTCAGAATTAAAATATATAACAAAAAAAGAGTCTTCCCATCATTTTCAATAAAAATAAATCTTAAAGTTCAGGGCTTGGAAGAAAGTAATGAATTCCTTCTTTACATCGGTAGTAGGGACAAGGAAGAGTTGCTCGCAAGTAAGCATTTCCCGAGGAGAGGTCTGTGGAGAATAACTGGATATTATATTTCGTCAACATTCCCCTTCAGTTTATTCGAAAGAAAGAGATTCATTGAAATGAACGAAGAGATAATTGTTTATCCCAAGATAATTGAGCTCTTTCCCTATCTTCCCGATGAGCTTTATTCTCTCGGGGATATTCCTTCAAAGTCAAGGGGATACGAAGAGGATTTCTTTGGTCTGAGGGATTGGAGGGATGGAGATGACAAAAGATATATTCACTGGAAACTAACTGCTAAAAAGGGAAAAATAATAATAAAAGAACTGGCTCAGCCAAAAAAATCCTTTATAACTCTCATTGTGGATCCATATCTTTCCGAATTTTCTGGTTTTCAAGGCGAGAATCAGTTTGAAGAAAATATAAGTCTTTGTGCCTCACTGGCATATTACTTTTACAATTCGAAAATTCCTTACAAAATAACTACTCTGGAATATGAAAGCGAATTTGACATCTCAGAATCGCATTTCTGGGATAACCTCAAAGTCCTTTCTCTCTTAAAAATATACGGAAAGACTTCAATCCCAATGCTCGAGGAGTTTTCAAAGAAAATCTCCATCGACAATTCTATACCCATTCTTTTCTCTGTGGAAAAGGATTCACCCATAAGAAAGAATCTTTCAAGATACTATGAAATAATCCCCAAAAAAACATGAGGATAGTAAAACTGATTAAGTATGTGTTTATTTCTATAGTTTTAATTTCAACATTTTCATACACTTTCTTAGCTGAACATTCCCCTGTTCTTTCTTTCATTTTCTCCCTCCTTATTCTCTATGGAATATGGATGTTTATTAATGAAAAGAGAATCAGACACATTGTTTCTATTGTTCTCTCAATCTTTTTTACTATATTTTTCCTTATAGACATCTCAGTAATAAGCAGACATCTTCTCTATTCTGGAAACCATCTCCTCCTTCTCCTGACCTTTCACAGGCTCTTAACATTGAAACGGGAAAACGACTACCTTTTAATACTTCTCTTTTCCCTGCTTACAATGGCCTCTTCAGGTTCTGTAAGTCCCAATTTCATATTCATAATTCTTTTTTTCTTTTTCACTCTTTTATCCGTTTTTTCTCTCACTTTAATCAGTCTTTACAAAGGAAATTTCAGAATTAAGAAAAAAGTTTTCTCATCGCTTTTAAGAATATCCTTTATTTCAACGCTAACAATCTTCTTTGCCTCTCCTGCTATCTTCTTTGTAGTTCCAAGACTTGGGATGGGCTTTGGAACACTTATAGGTTCAAATCCTCCCCTTGTCTCAGGTTTCACTGAAAATGTAAATCTTGGCGATATTGGAACAATTATAGAAAATAATCGGGTGGTAATGAGAATTCAGACGGTCGGTTCCAATGAAATATCATCAGACCATCTCTGGAGAGGGAAAGGTTATAATCTTTTTGATGGGAAGGGATGGTCATCCACAATTATGGTTTCCAAAGGAACAGAGATAAAAAAGAAATACAGAGAGAAGAAGACAATTGCTCTAATAAGTCTTGAGCCACTTGGAACAGATGTCATATTTCTTCCTTATAACCTTGAGTGGGTGAGAGGGCTCAGAATTGTTAAGGAAGATGCCAATGGAACAATCTCTTCTCCTTATGGTTCATTTACAAAAAGGACCTACAGTGTTGAATTCCGAGATAATCCCCAAAAAATTATACCTTTCGTTGAGCTTGATATAAAACCTTACCTTCAACTCCCTGAATTCAATCAGAAAATATTTAATCTTGCAAAAGAATTAGCAGGAGCTCTAAAAGACTATGAGGTAATTTCAAAGAAAATAGAGGATTGGTTCAAAAAAGAGTTCAAATATTCATTAAATCTTACCTATTCAATAAATCCAATAGAAGATTTCCTTTTTAAGAAAAGAGAAGGGCATTGCGAATATTTCTCTTCTGCAATGGCAGTTGTGCTCAGACATCTCGGAATTCCTGCGAGAGTTGTGAATGGATTCAAAAGGGGTGATTTTAATCCAACCGGTGGCTATTATGTTGTGAGGGAAAAGGATGCCCATTCATGGGTTGAAGTTTATATAGATGGAAAGGGTTGGGTTGCCTTTGACCCAACTCCATCCATTTCTACAAGTTATAAAAGAAACTTTTTAATAGCTTTGAGGGATACCTGGGATGCTATGCAATTCTGGTGGGACAGAAACTTTGTCACCTATACCCCTCAAAGACAGATAACAATTTATTTTGGATTATATGAGACTTTAAAGAAATTTATATCAAAGGTCGAAAAATTAAAATATTTTATAGGACTTTTCTTCCTTCTCCTTCTTCCCTCCCTATTTATCCTTTTGAGAAAAAAGAAAGGGAAGAAAGTAGAAGAAGAGGAAGAAAGGGATTATTACCCAAAAAGGATTTCACCAGTAAGGTTCTATAACAGATTTCTAAAAATTGCAAAATCAAAGGGTTTTTCTATTTACGAGCATGAAACCCCCTTTGAGTTTATTGAGAGAATTAAAAAAAGCTTACTTGAAATTGAAGATTTCTATTTTATAACAGCTCTATACTATAAAGTGCGTTATGGAGAAAAGAAACTAAGAAAAGATGATATAATAAAAATCGAGAATGCACTGAAGAAATTTAAGGAGAAAAAGTGAGAATTCAGATTGGAAAGGAACTATCAGGAATCTTAAAAATTGGATTCTTATTGACTGAAAATTTAAAAGTCTCCGAAACATCTTCTGAACTTAAACTCATGATTGAAAAGCTGTGTGAAGAAATGAAAAGTCGATATAGCCTCTCTCCTCCCTCATCAGTAAGAGGTCTTGAGGGAGCAAGGGTTCTTTACAAGAAAATTGGAATTGATCCCACAAAAGACAGACCATCCTCCGAAGCACTATTTAGAAGAGCTTTAAGGAATGAATTTCCATTCATAAATTCCCTTGTTGACACAATTAACTTCTGCTCCCTGAACTTTCTTCTACCCTATGGTCTTTACGATTTTGAAAAAACAAATGATCATATTGAAGTAAGGATAGGAAAAAAGGGAGATGTTTACGAAACAATTGGTAAAGGTAGAATAAAACTGGAAGGAAAAATTGTAGTCTGTGACCAGCTTGGCCCCTTCGGAAATCCCTCATCAGATTCTAAAAGAGCTTCAGTAAGCCGGGAAACAAAAAGTTCTCTTACACTGATTTTTGCAAGAAGTGAAGAATCTCCTGAATCAATTCACACAATTCTCAATTTTACGGAAGCAATGATCTCAAAATTCCATCCAGAGTCTCGAACAGTAATATCGGGAGTGATTGAATGAAAGAAGCAATGTTCTGGGAAAAAATGGATAATGGAAAAGTGCGTTGTGAGCTTTGCAGGCACAGGTGCGTAATTTATCCTGATAAGCTTGGTGTTTGTGGGGTTAGAATAAACAAAAACGCAACCCTTTACACTCTTGTATGGGGAAAACCAATAGCTCTCAATGTAGACCCGATGGAGAAAAAACCTTTGTTCCATTTTCTTCCTGGCACAAGAACTTTTTCCCTTGCTACTGTTGGTTGTAACTTTCGCTGTTTAAACTGTCAGAACTGGGAAATTTCCCAGAGCAGATTTAAAAATGACAGAATAGATAAAAGAGAGGACTACTTCTTTCCTGAAGAGATTGTCAGGTTAACAAAAGAAAAGAAATGCAAAAGTATATCTTACACTTACACAGAACCAACCATTTTTTACGAATGGGCATATGACATCTCAAAACTTGCTGTGGAGGATGGAATTTACAATGTTTTCGTAACAAATGGATATATGTCTGAGATAGCTCTTCGAGAAATTTCTCCATATCTTCATGCTGCTAATGTTGATTTAAAATCCTTCAGGAAAGGCTTTTATCACAAAATAGCTGGTGCAAGATTTGAAGGTGTTCTCGATTCGTTAAAATTGATGAAAAAGCTCGGAATATGGGTTGAGGTAACAACCCTTCTCATTCAGCGACTGAATGATTCAAAAGAAGAACTTTCTGATATTGCAAATTTTATACTGAAGGATTTGGGTCCTGAGACCCCATGGCATATAAGTAGATTCTATCCTCATTACAAAATAGAAAATATCCCTCCAACACCAAACTCTTCCCTTAGGGTCGCTCGAGAAATAGGGCTAAATACAGGATTAAAATATGTGTACACCGGAAATGTTCCTGGAGACGAAGGAGAACACACATACTGTCCAAAGTGTCATAAAATTATTATCGAAAGATATGGGTTTAATATTTCAACTTATAAAGTAAAAGATGGACTTTGCTCCTTCTGTGGAGAAAAAATTGATGGTTTTGGTATATAGGTCTTAGTGAGCTTGACATTAAGGAGAATTGTGTATACAATATTTAAAGTTTTAAAGTTAAAAAAAGAACAAAAAGTAACATTTTCAGATTCAATTGCTTAAAAACTCAATTCTATATTAGACTTTATTAGCAATTACATAGACGCAGTAGGACAGTATTATGGATAGAATCAAATTATTGGCATATTCAAAATTGAAAAATGACAGGAGGAAAGAATGAATTTAGAAGAAAGTATTAGAGTTTTAAATAGATATATGTATCGTATAGACATTAAAGCAGAGCTTATAGTGTTAGACCCTCAAAAGCACCTGAATTCTGGTGTGTTGAACTATCAGAGTCTAAGGATCGAGGTGGGCGTTTTTTTTAGATGATGAAGAAGTTCATGCATTCATAAGCGTAGCGTTGGTTCCCCCACCCAAGAGAAATTTAGAAGCCTTTTATAGACAACTTCTAATATGGAACAATTTTAGCTCTGGAAGAGGGCACTTCTCTCTTGGTTTTGATGGAAGACCTTTGTTTCTATTTCTGAGTCGTCCTATTGACGGTTTTAACTATGAAGAGTCTGAGTCTATCGTTGTGGATATGGCAAACACATCTTTCAGCGCCCTGAATTTACTCCAAGAGAAGTTCGGCATTTAATTCATTAAAGATAGCAAATTCAATGCTGAAACAAAACATATTTAGGTCTTTTCTTTATTAAATTTAGAGATCGCTAATGTATTGGTCGGTTGATAAAATGTCGAAGACCTCTCTATCTCATTTTTGGCTGTTTCCCAATTTTTGCACCTACCAACCTTCATAAAAAATAAGGAAGTCTCGAAACACCATAATTTTCTTTTGATGTGTTGAAACTCTCGAAATCCTTACCCGCATGAACTCTTTAATCAACTTCTCAATATACAAAAAGTATGGAGCTTGAAGAAAAGATAAGGAATAATAATGATAAAGAAAGTATTTTAATGTTAGAAATTTTTGAGTTCAAACTGATAAATTGAGAAACATAGAAAAGGTGCAGTGGGGGTGTATCTGGAATGAAGCTTACGAAATAATCTATATTTACAACACAAGGAGTGTCCACAAGAGATCAGGGATCGGGAGTCGGTATTTGACTGAGAATGAGTTATGTTGCAAATGTCCTTGACTCATAAAATTTTGTTGAAATCGGTTTTTTTTTGTTGTATTATCATAACCGCAAGGAAAAAAATGGTAGAAAAGGGTGTGCCTTCTCTGCTCGGTATCGAGATTTTTGGGAGGGATAGAAGACTAATATCGACAAATACTGAACTTGTAAAAGGAGGTCATTCTTTAAAGGACAGAATAGGAATCTTTATTTTACTTATTGACTCCATGGAGGAAATTTTAGGAGTCAAATTTTCCGAGATGTTCATTAAATTGCATAATTATTGCGGTATATTCTTAATAAAGGACAAACTTTTTGTTGCTCATTGCAAGGATGAAGATGCTTTTGAATATGTGGAGAGAATGATAGGAATTCTGGAATAACTATGATTGAAAGAATTTTACTCCCCCTACTGGAAATCGGGAGGGAGATCAGTGTAGCTGTTTTTGATGGAGGCAACAATTTAGTCTTTAGGAGAGGTTTTGAAGGCATTGAAATCACATCTCTTCTAAAACCTGTAAATTCATTTTTTGAAAATCTTGTGAGAGAAAATATTAACTCTGATGAGGCAAAGCTTGTCCATCCAACAGGGGAACTCCTTTTAATATTTCTCCACGGAAGAAAAATAATAATTTACTACCCTAAGATTAAAGCAAAAACAGTTTTTACAGTTGCCCAAAGTATTAAATTAAAACTATCTAATTTATGGAAAGCTGAGGAGACCCCCGGAGTGAAAGTAATGCTTGCCGATTCCAATGCTTCTCTCTCCCACAATGAAGCACAGATGGATGAGCATACAATAAAAAACATAGAAAAATTTTACAAAATTCATTTGAAAAAAGTGGAGATAGGAAATCTTTCTGGAAAATCATGGATATTTGAACTTAAAAAAGGAAAAGAGCTTCGAGATAAGATTTTGATCTCCGAACAGGCGCTAAACTTGCTTGACCTGAAACTTGGAGATCCAGTAATAGTAAAGCCCTTCGTCGAGAGTGCCACTGAAAAATTTTTCGGATAAAAGGAGGGAATATGCAAAGCGGGCTCCTTATAAATTCAATTATTGGATTCGGAGTATTTGTAGTCTCTCTCCTCACTTCATTTTTCCTTTTAAGTAGAAAAAAAAAGGGAGCTGAATATGTAACTTTTGGATATTCTCTTTTCTGGCTTTGTATTGGTCTTCTATATTTCTTCGTGGGCCTGAGAACACTTTTTGCCTATCTTTCCAATCCTGAAATGGACAGAATATTTTTCTTTATAGATAATGCTTTTGGCGGTCTAATGGCTCCGCTTATTATTCCCTTATTCCTTTATTTCTGGACAGAAAATACAAAAAAATCCATAGCTGGAGGCTCAGCTTTTCTTTTAATATGGATTGTCTGGATGTACTTGAATGTCACAGGTGGAGTGAGCGGACCTCATATCTCCTACTGGCAATCAGAATGGACACCAAACAGCCACATAGCAAAAATAGTAAATGGTGTTGGATTGTTCATCCCTGGATTTCTTTCTGCAATAGGGATAGGAATTCTCTCCTTTAGACTGAAAGCAAAAGTTGCAAGATTCAGAGCTTTAACAACATCAATCTCTATTATTATAATTGCAATTGTTGTTCTTCTCGATTACTGGGGGACAGTTGGGATGCCTGGAAGATTTTTAATTCTCTTAGCCTCTTTTACTGCATTAATCGGATATAATCCTCCCTCATTTATCAAAAATAAACTTGAAAGTTAAAAGGCAAAATTCATAATGGCGGGCTAAAAGCTTGCTTTCTACTGAAGGATTTCTTCCAAATGCTTTTTTAGTTTCTCTACAAGCATATCTTTTATGGACAATGTTTCCTCCGAGCCTTCGTCAAGAAGGATCTTTTCGATCCTGTGAGAGGGAAAGAATACTGTCGAGAAAAGAGAAGAAGTCTGTTTTTGAGGATTCTCAAGAAATAATTGAATTGACTCAAGATTTCCACCTCTTATCATAGCTCCTCTCTCGTCAAGGGAAATCAGAGTCCCCCAGAACTTTTCCCTGGGATTCTGAAGGTAAACTATCACAGCGATCCCATTTCTAATCTCTTTCATAGGTAAATTATAACAGAATCTCTAAAAATTTGACAAAGTAAAATTTAAATGCTATCATATAAATCTTGGTTTATATGAATTTAATAAATTTCATAAAGATTTTGACTGACAAAAGGAGACTAAGGATTTTAAATCTTCTTAAAGAAAACGAGATGTGTGTTTGCGAACTTACTGGAGTTCTGAGAACCTCTCAACCTTTAATCTCCCATCATCTCTCTGTTCTAAAAAAATCAGGAATGATAAAAAGCAGAAAAATTGGCTACTGGAGCTATTTTTCCCTCAATCTTGAAGGTTTGGGTGAATTGAAAAAAGAGATATTAGAGGTGGTTCTGAAGGAATTCCAGAAAGATTTATCAGCGATTCAGGATCTAAAAAGATACAATGCCTGCAAATCAAGGACAGATAAGTCAATTTGTTTCTCATTGAGCAAACCAAAACTCTGTCCTCATGGAAGGATTCAACTGAAAAGTTTCATAGTAAGGAAAGGAGAGAGCATGAAAGAAATATTAAAAATCGAAAATCTTCATATATCTGTAGGAGAAAAGGAGATTTTGAAAGGTATAAATCTCTCAATCAAAGAAGGGGAGATCCATGCTTTAATGGGGCCAAATGGGACTGGAAAAAGCACCCTCGCCTATGCCCTTATGGGAAGACCCAACTATAAAATCACTAAGGGAAGGATTCTTTTCAAGGGAGAAGAGATAAATGAGCTCCCTCCATTTAAAAGGGCGAGAATGGGAATGTTTCTTGCATTTCAGTATCCTGAGGAGATAGATGGAGTATCCCTCGAAAACTTCCTGAGAACTTCCTACAACTCCTTGAATGGATCAGATGTTTCAATAACCCAGTTCAGAAAAGGGCTCTTAGAGAAAATGAAAACCCTTGAAATGGATATGCCATTCCTTACAAGATATGTAAATGTGAATTTTTCTGGAGGGGAGAAAAAGAGGAGTGAAATACTCCAGATGGCAATCCTCAAACCTTCCCTTTCAATACTTGATGAACCTGATTCTGGTCTTGATATTGATGCTTTAAAAATTGTCGCAGATGGCATAAAGAAAATAAAAGAACCTCCAATGAGCATCCTCATAATAACTCATTATCAGAGAATACTTCATTACATCGAGCCTGACTTTGTCCATGTAATAATTGATGGAAAAATCCTTCTTTCAGGAGAGAAAGAACTGGCCAAAGAACTGGAAGCAAAAGGTTATGATTGGGTCAGGGAAGCTGGAAGGAGGGAGGAGAATGGAAGAACTTTATAAAGAAGAAGAATTTTTCAGAGTAGAAAAAGGGCTTTCCAAAAAAGTAGTTGAAGCTATTTCTTATATAAAAAATGAACCTGAATGGATGAGGGAAAAAAGACTTCATTCCCTCGAAATCTTCCTGCAAAAACCTATGCCCTCATTTGGTCCTGACCTGTCTGCATTAAATTTTGATGAAATAACCTATTATGTAAAACCTATTCAAGAAAAAAGAAGGAAATGGGAAGATCTGCCTGAAAATATACGCCAGACCTATGAAAAACTTGGAATTCCTGAGGCTGAGAAGAAGTATCTTGCAGGAGTTGTGGCCCAGTATCAGTCAGAGGTAGTTTATGCAAGTCTTAAAGAACAGCTGGAAAAACTGGGAATTATCTTTTGCGATATGGATACAGCAGTAAAGGAGTATCCAGAGCTTGTAAAGGAATATTTTATGACAAAGTGCATCCCTCTCTCTGACAATAAGTTCTCAGCTCTTCACGGAGCTGTCTGGAGTGGTGGAAGCTTTGTTTATGTCCCTCCTGGGGTTCATGTTCCCTTCCCTCTCCAGAGTTACTTCCGAATAAGCTCTGCCCTTGTCGGGCAATTTGAACATACTTTGATTATTGCGGACAAAGGTAGTTTTGTTCACTATGTTGAAGGGTGCACTGCTCCAGTCTATTCAGAACACTCCCTTCACTCTGCAGCAGTTGAAATTTTTGTCAAAGAAGGGGCAAGGGTAAGATACACAACAATACAGAACTGGAGTAAGAATGTTTTAAATTTAAATACCAAAAGAGCAATTGTTGAAAAGGATGGAGTGATGGAATGGGTCGGAGGTTCCATGGGAAGCGGTGTTACCATGCTCTACCCTGCATCGGTTCTTATAGGAGAAGGAGCAAGAGCTGAACATTTAAACCTGACCTTTGCAGGGAAAGGACAGATAAAGGACACTGGTTCAAAGGTAATTCATCTTGCGCCCAATACAAGCTCAGTAATTATATCAAAAAGTATTTCAAAGGATGGAGGAAAATCAACATACAGAGGTCTTGTAAAAATTGTTAAGGGAGCTTCAAATTCAAAAGTTTCTGTATCGTGTCAAAGTCTTATCCTTGATGAAAATTCAAAAGCTGACACAATTCCAATAATGGAAATCCACGAGGAAAGTGCAACAGTAACCCATGAGGCAACCGCAGGGAAAATTTCTGAGGAGAAACTTTTCTATATTATGAGTAGAGGACTCTCTGAACAGGATGCAATGGCACTTGTTGTGAGAGGCTTTATTGAACCGATTTCCAAAGAACTTCCAATGGAATATGCCGTTGAACTAAACAGACTTGTAAAACTTGAAATGGAAGGAGCTATAGGATGAACCTTGAGAAAATTATTGACAATCTCTCTGAGCCCGACTGGCTGAAAAGTCTGAGAAAGAAAAATTTAAACTTATTCTACAATCAACCTTTTCCCCAATGGAAAAGGGTGAACATCTCTTCCCTCAGGCTTGAGGATCTTGATTTTTCTGCTAAAGGAGCAGAACAATTTTTTGATTATGATGAGGGAATTGTCCTTGTAGATTCAAAAAATTTAAAAAATAAAGTTTTCCAAGAATCCGCTTACCTCCTTACTGACCTTTCTTCCGCAGTAAAACTTTACCCTGAAATTCTCAAAAAATTATTTGAAAGAAATCTCATAAAAGGCGAGGATGGAAAGTTCCAGTCTCTCGGGAATTCTCTCTGGAAAAACGGATTTTACCTTCATGTAAAAAGTGGCTCAAAAATTGAGAAACCCATCACAGGAAAAAATCTCTCTATTAAAGACAAAACTCTTATAAACAAGACAATTATTTATGCTGAAAATAACTCTGAATTTACATTCATTGAAGATTTCCAATCTGAGGAAATGGATGAAAACTCTCTAAAAACATCCCTTCTCGAAATATATCTTGAAGAGGGAGCATCGGCAAAGATAATTACTCTAAACAGAAGAAAAGCAAAGGGTTGGGATTTCTTTTTTAAAAAAGCTTATCTTGGAGCTAATTCTCATCTTTACGACATCACCATAGAACTTGGAAATGGAAATACCATCGGAAATTTCTCCCTGTCCATGAACGAAAAAAATTCCATTGCTGAAATCCGCTCAATAATTACTGCTACGAACCAGCAAAAATTTGACCTTTTGTTCGAAATTGTTCACAATTCTCCCGAAACAAAAAGCTCAATTTTTTCAAGGGGGATTGTTGGAGAGAAAGGAAAGGGCGTATGGAGAGGTTTGACCCATGTGAAGAAAGGCGCAACTGGAGCAAAAGTCTTCCAAAAAGGAGAAATTCTTTTCACAGGAAAGGAAGCAAAAGCAGATGCTATTCCCTCTCTATGGATAGATGAAAATGATTGTAGAGCTTCCCACGGAGCCTCGGTTTTTCCGCTAAATCTTGAAAAAATATTTTATCTTGAAAGTAGAGGAATAGAGCCTTCCATTGCTAAAAATATTATAGGTAAAGGGTTTCTAATGTCTGTTTTGAACAATCTATATTTTAAAAAAGACGAGATTGAAGAAATAATTGAGGAAAAGTTAAAGGAGTAAAAGGGGTGTAAGAATGGATTTTAAAAAATTAAGAGAGGATTTCCCCATTTTAAAAATTAAAGTAAGAGGTAAGAGATTTATCTATCTTGACAGTGCTGCAACAACCCAGAAGCCAATCCAGGTAATTGAAGCTATAAATAATTATTATAAGAATTTTAACTCTAATGTTCACAGAGGTGTTTATTATATATCAGAGGAAGCAACAAGGCTCTATGAGGAAGCAAGAGTGAAAGTGGCAAGATTTATAAATTCAGGAAGTCCCAAAACAATTGTCTTCACAAGAAATACGACAGAGGCAATAAATCTTGTGGCTCATTCATGGGGAAGGAAAAATATAAAAGAAGGGAGTGAGATCCTTCTAACAGTTATGGAACATCACAGCAACTTAATCCCCTGGCAACTTCTTGCAAAGGAAAAGAGTGCAAGATTGAAATTTATTCCAGTAAAAGAAGATGGAACCCTCCAACTTGAAAAACTTAACGAGCTTCTAACTCCAGAAACAAAGGTCCTTGCAATAACTCATGTCTCAAATGTTCTGGGAACAATAAACCCGATAAAGGAAATTATTGATATAGCTCATAAAAATGGCACAATAGTTCTTGTAGATGGTGCTCAATCTGTTCCCCACATTCCTGTAGATGTGAAGGAGCTCGATTGCGATTTTATTGCTTTCTCAGGACACAAGATGCTCGGACCAATGGGTATAGGTGTTTTATATGGAAAAGAGAGAATTCTCGAGAAAATGGAGCCATTCCTTGGTGGAGGTGAGATGATTTCCCAGGTCTGGCTTGACAGAGCAGAATGGAATGAAATTCCATGGAAATTTGAAGCAGGGACTCCTAATGTTGAAGGAGCTGTAGGACTTGGAAAAGCAATTGACTACCTTAACAATATAAGGTTGGAGAAAATTCAGGAAGAGGAGAGGAAATTGACAGGATATGCTATGGAGAGATTAAAGGAAATTGATGGAATAAAAATTTACGGGCCACAAAATACTGAAATAAAAAGTGGGGTAATATCCTTTAACATTGAAAATATTCACCCCCACGATGTTGGAACAATCCTTGATTATGAAGGGATAGCTGTGAGAGTTGGCGCCCACTGTGCTCAACCCCTTATGGCAAGATTTAATACATCTTCAATGGTAAGGGCAAGTTTCTACATTTACAATAATGAAGAAGAAATTGATATAATGATAGATGCTTTGAAAAAAGCTAAGGAGATTTTCCGTGGAATTAGAAGAGCTTTATAAGGAAATAATAATTGACCATTACAACAATCCAAGGAATTTCGGAAGACTTTCAGATGCCAATGCCTCCGCTGAAGGTGCAAATCCTCTTTGTGGAGATGAAATCCATCTTGAGTTTATTGTAAAAAATGGAATTATAGAAGACATAAAATTTCATGGGGCGGGTTGCTCAATAAGCAGAGCTTCAGCCTCAATGATGACAGAAGTAATAAAAGGAAAAAAGATAGAAGATGTGAAGAAAATTGCAGAAAAATTCAAAGGGATGCTATTTGAAGGAAAGGAGAATGAGGAGCTGGGAGATCTTGAAGCGTTTAAAGGGGTTAGAGTGATTCCAATAAGGATAAAATGCGCTGTTCTTTCCTGGAATGTTCTTGAAGAAGCCTTGGGAAATATAAAATGAAAAGTTAAAAGGCAATATGCAAAATTTAAAAGTTAGAAAAGAAGTAACTTTTCACTCTCTACTTTTAACTTTTTACTTTTATATAGGAGGTTAGGATTCACGAACTTTCAATAACTGAAGAGATACTTAGAGTATCGCTTGAGAATGCCCATTGTGAAAAAGCAAATAGAATTTTAAGAATACACATAAAAATTGGAGAGATAACAGGATTTAACCCTGAAAGCATTCAATTTTATTTTTCGATTATTTCCAAAGGGACAATAGCAGAGAATGCAGAGCTTAAAATGGAAATCGTTCCGAGCTCAGCAAAATGCTCCAATTGTGGAAAGGTTTACAGCATTCAGGAAAGAGTTCTCATATGCCCTTACTGCGGAGACATAAATTCAGAAATATTAACGGGAAAAGATGTTATAATAGAAACTCTGGAGGTTGAATGATGGTAAAGGTTATAAATGTAAGACAGAGTGTCTTTGAGGAAAACAATAGAATTGCAATGAAAAATCGCGAATTTTTCGACTCTTCCAGTTTATTCGTTGTAAATTTAATGAGTGCACCTGGTTCAGGTAAGACAACCTTAATTGAAAGGACGATAGATGCCCTTAAAGAAAAATTCAGGTTTGGAGTGATTGAGGGAGATATAACTTCATCCATTGATGCTGAAAAATTGGAAAAAAAAGGAATCCCGGTTATTCAGTTAAACACAGGTGGAGAATGTCATCTCGATGCAAATATGGTCTCCCAGGCAATCGAAAATTTTGATTTTAACGATCTTGACATCATAATAATTGAAAATGTTGGGAACCTCGTTTGTCCTGCTGAATTCAAAGTTGGAGAAGACATTAAAGTAATGATTCTTTCTGCACCAGAAGGAGAGGACAAACCCAAAAAATATCCATTAATGTTCATGGAATCTTCTGCTTTAATAATAAATAAAATGGACCTAATTCCTCACATAGATACTGACATAAATGCTCTTATCAACAATGCAATGGAAATAAATCCTAAGTTAAAAATATTCATGACATCTGCAAAAACAGGGGAAGGTATTAAAGAGTGGGCTGATTGGTTAGCCCAAAAAATTATTGAGAAAAGGGAAAATCGCTAGCCCAAATTCCGCACGATTTTTGTAAAATTGCCCAAAATTAGGGGTTATTGGAAATTGAAAATTGGAAATTTTAAAATGTAAAATTGCAGAAAAAAAAGAAATCCGTTCATATTATTGTGGAATCTTTGAAAAGTGCAGTTAATCAATTTGAAATCTACAATTTAAAATTTGCATTTTACAATTCTGCACTTTATGCCTATGGGCTTAGAGAAACAATTTTTAAATGGAAATCGTAGTCATGATGCGGAATATGGGTTAGTTCCAAAAAACTGGCTTATTTCTCTTGTTTTCCCTGTTTTTCACGCTCTTCTCGCTCACTCAAGAATAGGCATTATCTCAACAAAAACTCCAAGATTTCTGTTGTCAGGGTTTCCCTCTTCAGAAAAATAAGGGTTGTAGAAATTTTTCGAGTAAACCTTTAAATGGAAGAGAAAATGTCTTTTGAAACGGAAACCTTTTCCATAAAATTTAAGAAATTTTGTCTCTGAGGATAACATTGAAAGCTTCTCTCTCTTTCCATTCACTTTAACAACTATTTTATTGGGGGTTCTTCCTGGATTATTTGTAATTTTCAGCTGGATTCCCATGCATTTCTTTGTAACCTCCACCATCATCTCGCATGTCCCTTTACCAACTGTCCAGAAACCCATACCTTCCCTTTTGTAAAAATTATCATCCATAAAATAGATATAATATAAGGGTCCCTCTCCAAAGGGTATTCTGAAGGCATTGGGATTTGTGTTGGTAGAGTAATTTTCCACCAATGTGTATTCAGGTGGAATAACTTTGAAAGGAAAAGTTTTTACATGGGTTCCTGGAAAAGAAGATGCATAAAGGGGATTGAAAAAGATAGAGGAGAGAAAGAATAGAGCCATGAACCATTCAAGAATAATACTCTTAAATCCCTTTCCCCTTCCAATAAAGAAAAAAGCAGGATAAAGACCCATAAAATATCTATTTCCGATAGCCCCTCCGCCCCCATAGTAGGCGTCAGGGGATAAAGCTATCATTACAAGGATTATAAAGATAGCTCCTCCAAGGACAAAATACTCCCATAGTTCTTTGTTTTTTCTAAAAATAAAGATAATTAGAGAAAGAAAAGCGGGAAAATAATACCATGCCATTCCAGAATATCTTCCAAAAAAGTAATAAAAAATATTGGAGAAAAACATTTGAGGTGTAAGATGAAATCTCTTCCAGTAATTCTCTGAGGTCATTAAATAACCCATATTTTCAAAAGTATATTCCTTCTTTTCATAGGGCCAATGGAAATAGAAAGATTTCCTATCCCCTCCCATGTAGTTGGGGTCACCAGTGAGAAGAAAATTTATTCCAAAGAAGGAAAAAGCAGTTAAAGCAACTATCAAAAATAAAAGGATTGAGTAAAAAAACTCTTTCTTGAAAAAATAAAAAAGAGCGAAGAATCCTGCAAAAATTACCAATGGAGGCTTTGCAAATGTAGCAATACCAAAAATAATGGCTGATATAAAATCAGAGCTTTTGTCCACTAAAAATTTGTAAGGGAGGAACTGGGGATTTGTGAATTTATAAAGCCAGAAAAATAAAGCAAGGAATATGAGGGAAAACAAAAAGAGTTCGGATGTCATCCACCAGAAATATATCCAGCAAACAGATGCAAATACAAATGTTATAGAGATGAGGGAGGATGAGCCAAAATCTTTAAGGAAAAGGTATCCTGCTGTAAGAGCAAGAAAAATAAGAAGGGAATGAAAGACAAAGAACCCTTTGTATCCAAAAATTGCAAAAAATGGAGAGACAAAAAGGGGATATGCAAAGGATTTAGCATAGAATAATCTACCCTCTTTACCCTTTTTAAGAAACAAACCCTGGGGACCAACAGGAAATTTCTCATATACCCTTACGAGATCATCTTTTGTGTAGAGTAAATCACCATCATGGGCAATGCTCATAGCCATTGTAAAATAGGTAGCCTCATCAGACATAAACCCGCCTCTTCTCATCCTTGCCATATCGCTTGTGAGGGAGAAGATTAAAATTCCGAAAGATATAAAAAGAATCGGCAGATAATCTCTTCTCATTGCGAATCCTCAAGAAAAACTTCCAAAAAAGAAAACTCTTTAAGAATCATATTAAAATTTATCATCCCTTCAGTAAAAGTCAAGTTTTTTCGCTGAGCGGAGGAGGAATTCATGGCATTTTATTTTTGGACTTGACAAAAGGGAAAAATTTTTTTAAAATTGACTATTCGAACAAAATGGTCAAAATAAACAAAAAAGATATTGTAAGAGAAAAGATAATTGAGACAGCAAGAGGTATTTTTTCAAAAATTGGTTTCAGAAAAACAACAATGATTGATATTGCAAAGGCTCTCTACAAAGCAAAAAGTTCCCTTTATCATTATTTCAGAAGTAAAGAGGAAATCCTTAAAGCTGTTGTGGAGAAGGAAGGAGAGATTTTCAAGAAAAAACTTGAGGAGGTTTTAAATAACACTGAAGACCCAAAGGAAAAACTTGTCCTCTACTCTAAAACAAGAATGAAAACCTTTAATGCTCTGGCAAATTTTTATACTGCCTTTAAGGACGATTACCTTGAGAATTATGGTTTTGTTCAGAAGCTGAGAAGGGATTATGATAGGTTTGAGTTTGAGACCATTAAAGGTATCTTAGAGGATGGAAATAGAAAAGGAGTTTTCAGAGTTGAAGACCCGGAACTAACTTCTTGGGCAATTATTACTGCCATGAAGGGGCTTGAGTATCCCTGGGCTGTATCTGAGGACCCTTCAAAAATTGATAGAGATATCGATGCCCTTCTCGGTGTTCTTTTCCATGGTATTTTGAAAAGATGATTTTAAGGAGATAGAAAGTGGAAAGGTTTTATAATTTTCTTATTAAGTTCAGATGGGTAGTAATAATAGTTATTCTTGGTGTAACATTATTTTTCGGCTATCAGATTAAAAATCTCAAAATTAATCCTGATTTAGTAACATATCTTCCGAAATCGGATCCAGCAGTAAAACTTGCAGACTACATCGGAGAGGAGTTCGGAGGAAGTTTTCTTGCTATTTCTGCCATAGAAACTGAGAATGTTTTCATAAAGGAGAATATTGAGAAAATTAACGAGTTGACCAGCAAGTTGAAATTACTTGATGGAGTCGAGTTTGTTATAAGTTTAACAGACATTATTGACATAAAAAAGAGTGAAGAGGGAATTGAAATTGGAAAATTGATAGATGAATACAATCTTCCTGCTACACAGGAGGAACTTAAAAAGTTAAGAGATTACACCTTTTCAAAGAAAAGGTACAGGGGCAGGATTGTATCCAGCGATGGAAAGTCAACCCTTATAATTGTCTCTATTTCAAAGGAAGTAGACAGAAGAAAGGTAACAAAGGAGGTCAGAGAAATAATTTCAAAATCAGAGGTAAAAGGAGATGTTTACTTTGGTGGTCTTCCTTTCCAGCTGGCTGAGATTGGCGATTTCATCATAAAAGACTTAAAGCTTCTGACACCCCTTGTCGGACTGATTATAATAATTACTCTCTATTTAAACTTCTTGACTTTAAGGGGAGTCTCCCTTCCATTGATTTCTGTTCTCATAAGCACTATCTGGACCCTTGGTTTGATGAGTTTATTTAAAGTTCCCTTGACAGTAATTTCCGATGCTATACCTGTCCTCCTTCTTGCCATTGGAAGTGCCTACAGTATTCATATGGTTAGTAAATTCGATGAGAGTATAAAAAAGGGCTTAAATTTTGGTGATGCATTTAAAGAGGTCTCCATTTCAATAATTCTTGCAGGACTTACCACTGTTGCAGGGTTCCTCTCTTTCATAGGTGGTTCCTATCTGACAGCGATAAGAGAATTCGGCCTTTTTTCTTCCCTGGGAGTTATAATTTCCCTTTTGCTATCAATAACACTGGTTCCTGTTCTACTTTCACTAATAAAGGTCAAAAAATATTCCTTCACTGAAAAATTTAAAATTCTTGATAAACTTGAAGGGGTCTCTTTATGGATATTAAAAAAAGAAAAAATCACCGTCGCTCTCTTTTTACTCATAATCATCGCCTCGGTCATCGGAACTTCTCTAATCCACAGAAAATCAAATATTGTTAGCTATTTTGATAAAGAAAGCCATATACAGAAAAGTGAAAAAATTCTTGAAAGAAAGTTTGGAGGCTCTATTCCAATTCACATTCTTGTTAAAGGAGACATTCAATCACCAGAGATTCTGAAAAAGATAAAGGATATGCAGAATTTTCTAAATGGCATCAGTTATGTTTCCAATTCTCACTCTATTGTTGACTACATTGAAGAGATGAATGACTTGATGGGTGAGGGCAAGAGAATTCCGGACACAAAGGAAAAGGTTCAGAATCTTCTTTTCCTTATCGAAGGAGAGGAGATTGTGGAACAGCTTTTAAATCATGATAAGACAGAAGCTCTCATACAGGCAACAATACCGAATCTTGATATTGATGAGATGAATAAACTTATAAAAATTATAGATGATTATATTGCAAAGATGAATGGTTCTGAAATAAATTTCTCTTTCACTGGCATGCCTTTGATTTACAGTCATCTCGACAGTTCCCTTTTAAAAAGTCAGATTACAAGCCTCTCCATTGCATTAGTTCTTGTTTTTCTTTGCCTTGTTGCTTTATTAAGCTCCGCCAGTGGGGGGCTCATAGGTTTGATACCTATTATCTTTACCCTCTTCATTATTTTCGGTGTTATGGGATTTGCAAGCATACCCCTCGACATTGCA
The DNA here is from genome assembly GCA_964531645.1 of uncultured Clostridia bacterium. GTDB lineage: Bacteria > Acidobacteriota > Aminicenantia > JBFLYD01 > JBBIMS01 > JBBIMS01. Next base: position 24,590 of record CAZHEF010000012.1, on the reverse strand, counting down.
ACTGTTCTTGTAGGAAGTGTTTCCATAGGAATTGGGATTGACTACTCAATTCATTTTTTAAACAGATACAGATTCGAAATTCAAAAAAAATCATCGAAAATTGAAGCTCTCCATTCAACCCTAACAACGACAGGAAAAGCTATCACAACAAACATGATAACAGTTGCCTTTGGATTTCTTGTTCTTATATTTGCAAATTTAATTCCTTTAAGAAGATTCGGCCTTCTTGTGGCAATAACAATGTTAAGTTCAGGGGTGGGAGCTTTAACTCTTCTACCCGCTGTTATTCTTCTTACAAAGGCAAAAATTATTAAAAATAAAAATTCCATGTCAGGAGGTAAAAATGAAGCTTCTTAAATTTATTTTACTGGGAATTTTGATGGTTAACTTTTTAGTTTTGTCTCAAGAGACCGAACTAACCCCTTCCCAGATTCTTGAAAAGGTCGATGACACTCTGAATGCTCCAAAAGATAAGGATGTAAAAACCAAGCTAACGATTATTGATAAAAAAGGAAGAAAAGAGGAAAGGGAAATGATAATGCTCCAGAAGGGGAGCAACAAAAGGCTTGTGAAATTTCTCTCTCCTGCTGAGCACAAAGGGATCGGCTTCCTTTCCCTTCCCAATGAGGTAATGTATCTTTATTTACCTGCTTTCGCAAAAACAAGAAGAATTGCATCCCATGTAAAGAACACAAAGTTTGCGGGAACTGATTTTACATATGAAGATATGGAAGCTAAAAGATACTCTGAGGGATGGGTTCCAGAATTCTTGAGAACCGAGGATAATCAATATGTCCTTCTTCTAAAACCAAAGCCAGAAACTAAAACTCAGTATTCAAAAATGATTATGTGGGTAAGGAGTGAAAATTTCTATCCTTCAAAGGTTGAACTTTACGATAAAGGAGATAAACTTTATAAAGTAATTAAAATGGGGAGAATAGAAAAAATTGGAAACTACTGGATAAGTAAGGAACTTCAAATGGAGGATTTAAAGGAGGGAAGAAAATCAATTATGGAAACAATTGAAATAAAGCTTGATTCAAATTTATCAGATGAACTTTTCACAGAAAGATATCTGATGAGATAGGAGGAGAATTATGAGAAGGTTTTTAATCCCATTTATGAGCTTTTTCCTTCTAACCTTAAATTTTGCTGAAGAATCAGGAAATGGCTTAAAGTGGAGTGGATATTTACAAATTGATCACAGATTTTTCACAAAAAATGGAGATTTCTCTTTCAAAGAGTACAGGCTCGATTTACAGAGCGAATACGAAACATCTGAGAATTCCAAATTCTTCAGCGATATCTGGGTAAAATCCCTCGGATTCCATTCAGTTTCTTCAAGCTCTGACCTTTTTTTCAAAGAAAAAATATCTCCTGTTGATTTTGAGATAAGGGAGGCTTATCTGGATATTTATGGATTTCTTACAAAAAATCTTGACATAAGAATCGGAAGACAGAGGATCGCATGGGGAACAGCGGATAAAATAAACCCAACTGATAATATAAATCCAGATGATTTTGAGGACATATGGGATATAGGAAGACATATTGGCTCAGATGGAATAAAAGCAACTTATTATCTCGGAAACTTTACAATTCAGGGAGTTTTTGTTCCAAATTTTACTCCCGCAGTTCTTCCACTTCCACAATGGTCCTCTGTTTTAATCCTTCCTGTCCAAATAATGGATGCTGGCGCAGAATTCAAACTGAGAAATGTTCAGGACAGGATAATAATGCCAAAAAATAATATAAAAGAGAATATGATTGCGGGAATCAAAGTTTCAACAAACCTTGCAGGATACGATTTTTCATTGAGTTATCTTTACGGAAGAGATGATCTCCCCATTATAAACTATCTCAAAATAGAGAATATAACATTTGCAAAGGAAATAGATGTTGTTACGAATCTGATATATCCAAGGATGAAAGTTTTAGGTGCTGATTTTTCTGGCTCAATCGGAGATATAGGGATCTGGGGAGAAGCGGGATTCTTTTTCCCCGAGGAAGTTATGCTTAAGACTTCTTATTTAGGACTTTACACAATTGAATCAACTGCTTTAAGCGATAGTCCTTATCTAAAATATACCCTCGGAATGGATTACACTTTCAAAAACGGTATTTATATTAACACGCAGTTTGTTCACGGCTTTGTCCACGAAAGGGGAAGAAAAAATCTTGAAGATTATCTGACCATGCAACTTGAATGGAAACTATTCCACGAAAAACTAAAGCTTGTTCCCCTCTCTGGAGCAATTGAATTTAAAGATAAAAATAACTATGCAATAATTTATTATCCATCTTTCGAATACAAGCCATTCGATAATATATCAATAACTCTTGGCTTAAGGACAATAAGTAGTAAAGGTTCAACAAATTTTGGAAGATTGAAGGATATGGATGAAATTCTTGTAAAGGCAAAGTATAGCTTTTAAAAAGTTTAGCTTCTCAAAAACTTATAAACTTTACGAAAATCTCAACTTGTTAGTAGTGAGATTATATCTTCTGGAATAGTAGCTACTTTTCCATTTTTATCAGTGGCAACATGAAGAGAATACCCTTCAGCGTGTAGATTTCCATCCTCAGCGATGAGCTGGTAAGAAAATTTAACTTTTTTCCCGTTTATCTCCTCAAGTTTGGTCCTGATTTTAAATTTCTGGTCATAAAATAATGGCTTTCTGTACCTACAGTAGACCTCTACCACAACAAGATAAAAACCCTTCTTTTCAATCTCTGAATAGGGAAGTCCTTTCCTTCTGCAGAATTCAGTTCTTCCAATTTCAAACCAGAGGAAATAGGAGGAGTGATGGGCTACACCCATCTGGTCTGTTTCTGCATATCTAACCCTCTCTTCTACAGCAACAGAGTCCATCAATTAATCCCAGATTCTCGGTAGTTTTGAAAGCTCCTCATTGTAATATTTTCTATAAAGAATTTCCCATTCCCTGCTTCCCTCAACAACTGCTTTTTTCTGAGATTCGATCTTTTTAATTGCAGATTTGGAAATTTTATCAAATTCACTGAGTACTGTTTCTATTGTCCTCACTATTGTATGCCTTATTTCTCCCGCATCTTCAAGAAAATCAACATTATTGTCAGCAAGAAGAAAATTAGTTATAACCTTTGCAAGGTAGTTTATTTTTTCTTTTGAGAGTCTTTGCATCATAGGACTATCTTCCTTTCCTTAGCAAGTCTTTGTTTGATCATTCTGAAAATTGTCTGATACTCAATGTTTCCTTTTCGGATTTCCTCCGAATACCTGTTCAGTATCTCCCTCACCTCTTCATCTAGCTTGTCTTCTTGAGAGAAATCATCGGTAAGAATCTTAGAAATACTTTCTACAAGTGCTTCTTTATCGAGGGTTGTAATCCTGTTCTCTTTTAATAAAGTTTTTACTATTTCGAATGCCAAAAAATCTATTTCACTCTTTGATAACCTCATAAATTAATTTTTATCACAATTGTGGAAATTTTTCAACAATCTTATAAAGTGTTGATTTTCCTAAATTTTAATGAGTTAACCTTAAAAAAGCAAATAAATACTGGGTAACCAATGACCAAAGTCCAAGAACCAATGCTTCACACTACAAAATACTGGCTTCGGAAGATGAAATTCTTTCATTTTGCATTTTAAAATCTTCAATTTCCAATGCTCTTTCCTCGAGTATTTAAAAATTGGTAATTGGAGCTAAAATAGCTTTAGCAAAAGGTCAAGGAGTGTCTCCCCTTTATTCTCCTCATTTATTAAACCTGCAGAAAGGTAGTTAACATCCCTTTCAAATTCTTTAAATACTCTTTTTGTTTTCTTTTCTTGAAGACTTTTATACATTAATAGCTTATCTCTATCAACCCAGATTCCAGAACATCCATTACAGTAATCAAGTAAAATCTCTTCTGAAAAATATGAAGTTTTCATTTTTACCATTGGAATTCTGCAGACAGGACAAAGGATTTTATCTTTTTCCTCAGAAACCTTTGAAGACAAATCAGCTACAACCCTTTCAGACTCCTTAAAATTGATCTGATAAAGCTCAAACTGGTCAAACCATAATTCACAACCAGAGGGACATCTGTCTATCCTTATGATAATTCCATATTTATTAGGAACTTCAATCTTTTCCAGAAAGCCCTCGCAAATCGGGCATATTCTCTTTTCCATTCTTTAATTTTACCAGTTTTTTGAGAATAAAAAAAATTTGACTTTAAGAGAATAAAGGTCTATAACTTTGATTTGAAATTAGTCGTAGAAAATGTTGGAGGACAAGATGAAAAAGGGTTTAAAAATTTTATTTTGGATTTTACTTCTTTCAATTTTTGTTTTCTACTTTCAGTTATTTTCCATAACAGTCCCAAAGCCAAAAGATATTCTTGGACATGAAATAGGAGAGGATTATTTTCTTGCGTCTTACGAGGAAGCGATAAAATATTTAAAAGTCCTCGATGAAGCAACTGATAGAATGGTCCTTCTAAATATGGGAAAATCAACTCTCGGAAGAGACATGCTTTATGCTGTAATTTCATCGGAAGAAAATATTAAAAATCTTAATCGATATAAAGATATTGCAAGAAAACTTTCCCTTTGTGAAGTTTCTCCTGAAGAGGCAAAAAAACTCGCAAAGGAAGGGAAGGCTATTGTTTACATAGATGGAGGTCTCCACGCCACCGAATGTGCCCCAGCCCAGCATAATATAGAATTGATTTACCAGCTTGTGAGCTCAGAAGATCCTGAAATTTCATCCATAAGAGATAATGTAATTACTCTTGTTGTATTTCCGAATCCTGACGGAATGACAATAGTTGCAGACTGGTACAGGAGGAATCTTGGAACGCCCTTTGAGGTCTCTCCTCTACCTTGGCTTTATCACAAATATGTCGGTCATGACAACAATCGAGACTCCTACATGGCAAACACCATCGAGATTCAGAATCTAAGCAAAATCCTTCACCATGAATGGTTCCCCCAAATTCTTTTAAATCATCATCAGACTGCTCCCTTTCCAGCAAGGATATGGATCCCGCCCAACTCTGAACCCACAAATCCCAATGTTCATCCTCTCATAATAAGATGGCAAAATTTAATTGGTTCAAGAATGGGCGCTGAGTTTGATAAGGAAGGAAAGGATGGGGCAATTTCAAGGGTTCATTTTGACACATGGTATCCAGGCTATGTCACTCAAGTAGTTGATTCCCACAATATAATTTCACTATTAACCGAGACAGCTTTATACAGATATGCTACCCCTCGTTTCTATACAGTCAAAGATTTTCCTGAAGAATACAAGGATCTCACAATATCTGCCTTTTACCCGTCTCCATGGAAGGGAGGATGGTGGAGGCTAAGGGATGCGGTAGAATATGTTCTAACGTCATCCAGAGCAGTTTTGAAAACAGCAAGAGACCATAAAGAGGAACTTTTGTATAACATATATAAAATGGGTAAAGATGTAATTGAAAAATTCAAGAAAGAACCTCCTTATGGCTGGATTGTTCCAGAGGAGCAAAGGGATTATCCAACTGCGATTCTTATGCTTCAAAGGCTTCAGCTCTTGGGAGTTAAAATCTACAGAGCTAACGAACCATTTGTTTCCGATGGGATTAAATATCCATCTGGAACATTCATCATATCATCTTCTCAACCCTACGGTCTATATGTAAAAAACATTCTTGAAATTCAAAAATATCCTGATTTAAAGAAATATCCTTCCCTCTGGCAGGGTATTGTGGAACCCAAAAAATTCGATGGTTCCCCTCTCAGAAGTTATGATGTCACAGGATGGACACTGAGCCTCCACATGGGAGTTAAAGCAGTTGCTGTGAATACTCCTTTAAAAGTAAATATGTCTCCTGTCAAGGAAGTTACTCCAAGATCAGGAAAGGTGGGTGAACCAGGAAATTTCTATATATTAAATCATTCTGTAAATAACTCTTTTAAAGCTATGAATAGAATACTTAAAAAAGGCGGAGAGGTTCTCTGGACTAAAAAAGAAATTCAATTGAACGAAAAAAAATACCCAGAAGGGACAATTCTAATTCCATCGGGCTCAGTAAAAAGAAGTTTGATGGAAGAGATTGCAAAGGAGTTATCTTTAAACATAGAAACAACAAAGGAAAGAGTGAATGGAAACTCCACCATGAAAATCAGGAAGGGAAGGATTGGGCTCTATCAATCATGGACGGCAAATATTGATGAGGGATGGACACGCTGGGTTATTGAACAGTTTGAATTTCCATATGAGAGTATTCACAACAGTGATGTTAAAGCTGGAAGTCTCAATGACAGATTCGATATTATAATAATTCCATCCGAGGATCCCAACTCAATAATTGAAGGACACAAACCAGGAACAATGCCTCCTGAATTTGTTGGAGGGATTGGAGAAATTGGGATTATAAACTTGAAAGATTTTGTAGAGAGAGGAGGTAAACTTATTGCAATTGGAGATTCCTGTGACTTTGCAATAGATATTTTAAAACTCCCTGTGATAAATATCCTGAAAGATGTAAAACCTGATGATTTTTACTGTTCAGGCTCTATTTTGAGAGTAGAATGCGACACAAGCAATCCAATTGCCTATGGAATGGAAAATGAGAGTTCATCATTTTTTGAGTATTCTCCTGCCTTTACAGTTATACCATCTTATGGAAAGGATGGAACAGCAAAATCAGTTGTAAAATATCCTGAAGACTCAATATTATTGAGTGGTTATATCCATGGAGAAAAGATGATCTTCAATAAATCTACTCTTGTAGAGGCTGATTGCAAAAAAGGGAAAGCGGTTTTGTATGGATTGAGTGTTATCCACAGAGGTCAGACTCACCAGACCTTCAAGCTTCTCTTCAATTCCCTTTATTTGTTCTGAAAAAATTTAAAGAAAATTGATTGAAATTCATATAGCAGTATTCCTATTCGGACTTGCAGGGCTTTTTGGAAAATTTATCTCTCTCAGCCCCATAATAATCGTCTTTGGAAGGGTAATTTTAGCCAGTGTTGCTCTATTTTTAACCCTTAAGTTTTTAAAAATATCTCTATTTCCTGATGGAATTCCATTTTTACTACTTTTTCTTCTCGGCTCTATCCTTGCCACTCACTGGGCAACTTTCTTTCGTTCCATTCAGATCTCTACAGTAGCAATAGGTCTTCTCTCTTACTCCTCCTTCCCCATCTTCACAGTACTCCTTGAACCTCTTTTTTTCAGGGAAAAGTTTAGCAAGACAAACTTTTTGCTCTCCGTTCTTGCTTTTTCAGGAATCGGAATTTTAATTCCTGAATTGGAAATTAAAAATAAAGTCACTCAGGGAATTATTTTGGGGCTCATCTCAGGTCTAACATTTTCCATTCTTTCAATTTTTAACAGGAAACTCTCCCAGAAATACTCAAGTTTATTAATAACATTTTACGAAGACTGGTCCGCTTCCCTGATTCTTTTTCCAATAGTCATCTTTCAAAAATCTGTGATAATAAGCAGACAAGAGATTTTACTCCTTGTCTTTCTCGGAATTTTTTGCACAGCTCTTGCCCACACTCTCTTTGTAAAAGGAATGAGGAATGTAAAAACTCAGATTGCAAGCATTATTGCCACTCTCGAACCTGTTTATGGCATTCTCCTCGCCTTTATTTTACTCAGAGAAATCCCATCTTTAAGGACTATTCTTGGTGGAACACTAATAATGGGGGCAACTATTATTGTCAGTGCCAGAAAGGAGTATTAGAACTGGATAAATCTGAAACAAAAATTTATAATTTAATCTGGAGGTAAAAATGGCAATTGCCCTTGTAAGTGTTTTTCCAATTGGTGAAGGAACAAGTTTGAGTCGCTTTGTTGCAGAAAGTGTAAAGGCTATAAAGGAAATGAAAGAAATAAATTTTAAAATAACAGGAATGGGAACAATTATTGAGGGAGAAATCGATCATATTTTCGAAGCTTTAAAATTAATGCATCTTTCACAGATAAAGGCGGGAGCAAAGAGGGTTTACATGTCGATCACAATAGACGACAGAAGAGATAAGATTTCAACTGCGAAAAGGAAAGTTGAATCCGTGAAGGAAAAAATTAAATAATGAAGTATATTTTTGGGCCTGTTTTCTCAAGAAGGTTGGGATTATCCCTTGGTGTTGATCTTCTTCCAGATAAGATCTGCACCTATGATTGCATTTATTGTGAATGTGGAAGGACTGTTTTGAAAACTGAAGAGATAAAAGAGTGGGTTCCTGCGGATGAGGTTATAAAGGAGATTGAAGATTATCTTGAAGAAAATTCTTCCATCGATTTTATTACTTTAACAGGCTCTGGAGAGCCAACCCTTCACAGTAAAATCGGGTTTATTATAGAAGGAATTAAGAAGACAACATCAATACCTGTTGCAGTTTTAACGAACGGTTCTCTTCTTTACAGGAAAGAAGTGAGAGAAGCATTGAAAAAAGCTGATGTGATTCTACCCACCTTAAATGCTGTCTCAGAAAAAGTTTTCAAAGCTATAAATAGACCCTTTCATGCCCTTACTTCACAAAAAATAATTGAAGGTTTGATTGCCTTAAGAAATGATTATAAAGGGAAAATATGGCTTGAGGTTGTAATTGTAAAGGGACTGAACGACTCACCTGAAGAGATTCTGAAACTAAAAGAAGTTATTGAAAAAATAAATCCTGACAAAATTCATCTAAACACAGTTGTGAGACCTCCTTCAGAGGATTGGGCAAGACCTCTTTCCTACGAAGAAATGGAAAAAACAAGAGAAATTTTAGGAGGGAAAGCAGAGATAATAATGCCGAAAAAAGAAAGAGAGAAGAAAATTGAAAAAACAGACATTGAAGAGAAAATTGAGGAGATGGCAAAAAGAAGACCTGTGACCTTAGAGGAGCTCTTAAATATATTCAGTGTTGATAAGGAAGAAATTTCAGAAATTTTGAATTCTCTTCTGAAAAAAAGGAAGATTAAAAAAGAAAATTTTGAAGGGAAAGATTTTTACATTTCAAGATAAACCAGCTAATCTTTTCTTTTTACAGTTACAGTAATCTTAATTTCAAATTTTGCAGTTTCTTTTCCTTTTAGCTCAATCTCAATTGGAATACTTACTTCCTTATTTTTCTCTTCAACAGTTCCTGTGCCCCCCATAGGTTGTAATGTTGGGATGGTATCTTCTTCACTAATTGAACCCTCCAGCGAAGAAAATCCCTCAAGAAATTTCTCTTCCACAGGTTTTGCTTCCGCGACTGTTTTCTCATAAGGTGCTGAAACCTTGGGAGTTGAGATAGGAGCTGTTTTAAAGGAGCCATTCTTATCTATTCTCTGGGAAATGCTCTTTATTGCCATTTCAGAGATCATGTTAAATGTCTCCATCACCCCGTCACCTCTTATCGCAATTGCAGGGAAAAACGGTACTTTAAGCTCATTAAGCTCCTTGTTGAGGAAAGTCAAATCATAAATTTCTTTTAAATCTCGCTTATTGAACTGAAAAACCAGAGGAATATCTTCAAATCTTATACCCTTTTCTCTGAGGTTGTTCTTGAGACTGTCCAGGCTTTCAAGATTTGAATCAAAGACATGCTTCTGAGAATCAGCAACAAAAACGACTGCATCAGCGCCATTAAGGACAAGTTTTCTTGTAGCTTCGTAAAAAACCTGTCCTGGAACTGTGTAAAGTTGAACTCTTACATTATACCCCCCTAGCTCTCCAAGTCTTATGGGGAGAAAATCAAAAAATAGTGTTCTGTCCCCTTCTGTGGACAGAGAAATCATCTTGCCTCTTGTGTAAGGATCAATATGGTCGTAGATAAATTTAAGATTGGTGGTTTTTCCTCCAAGTCCAGGTCCGTAGTAAACAATTTTTACAACAACTTCTTTGATTGCAGGATTTATTAAAACCATTTCAACACCCTTTCAAAGTATAACAGAACTTTTCTAAAAATCAACCTATAGCCCCTTCAATCTCAACCCTCTTTAACATTTTTTTCTTGAAAAAGATTCCATCAAAAAGCTCCTCATAGGAAAACTTCACTATTGCCCTGTTCCCTTTGCACTCAACAAATATTTCCTCATCAATTGGAAGGATTCCCATCTCATCTAACAAATTGTAGATCTGCTCCATAAGCTTATCCCGATTACATTCAACAGAGTTTCTTATAGAATCCATTATCTTTACATCTAAATCCTTATACCTTATGGAAATTGAAGCGAATCTGAATATAAGTAATCCAATATAAGCAACAATTAGAAGATAAATTAGAATTTTAATTAACCCACGCCCTCTCTCATTCCTTAACACTTATTCTACTCCTTTCGCTCCTCTTAACTTCAAGAAGAGCATCATCAACTTTTTTAATAAAATCAATAAAATTCATTACTCCTTTTGTCGATACAACACCCATTGAAACTGTAATTTTAAAGGTGCCTTTATCTGAAGGTAAAACAAGCTTTTCTATTGTCCTTTTGATTCTGTATCCAAGAAACCTTGCTCCTGAGATAGAAGTTTCTGGAAGAAGGACACAGAACTCATCTCCTCCAAATCTTGACACAATATCTTGGAACCTAACAGTCTCAAGGATTGCATAAGCTACACTCTTTAAAGCCTCATCCCCTGCAAGATGTCCATAATCATCATTTACATACTTGAAATTATCTATGTCGAGCATTATAAGGGACAATTCCCTCCCATACCTCGTTGCAATATGAAATTGCCTCCTCAATTCATCGTAAAAATATTCCTTGTTGTAAAGCCCTGTTAATGGGTCTGTAACAGCCATTCTGTAAAGCCTTTTGCTGAATTCCTGTTCAAGTTCATCCATAATCTCAAACTTAAGGACAGTGTCTCCAATCCTTATCCTGTCACCATTTTTCAATTCACCCTTTGTCGAAAATTTTTCATTAACATAAGTTCCATTTGTGCTCATAAGATCTTCATAAATTACTTTCTTATCACCACTCTCAGTTGGAACAAGGTATATAGCGAGATGATCTCTCGATACTTTTGAATCCCAGATCTGAAAATCGACATCTATACCCCTTCCAATTATCACCTTCTCCTTTTCTATGCAAAATTCCCTTCCAAAATCCCTATCCGTTCCTTTTAATATAATCAAAAAGTATCCTATATTCTTTCCCATGCACTGCGTCTTGGAAGGATCATTTTCTTTCATAATCTTCCGAAAAACTCCTTTTATAAAATTAAAATACTATAATCTCCCTCTGTCAAGTATTCGATATTGAATCGCCTCTGATATATGATAAGCCTCTATGTTCTCTCTTCCTTCAATGTCAGCAATTGTTCTTGCCACTTTTAATATTCTATCAAACGCCCTCGCTGACATACCATACCTTTGCATGGCTATTTCCATAAGCTCAAGGGATTTTGAATCCAATTTACAGAATTTTTTCAATTCTTTTGTTTCCATCTGTCCATTGCAGAAAATTTTTCTCCCTTTAAATCTGTTCCACTGAACCTCCCTTGTTTTGCAAACCCTGCTCCTTATACTTGAAGATGGCTCCTCTTCTCTTTCTGAGACCATATCTTCAAACTTCACTTTCGGAATTTCTATGTGAATATCAATCCTGTCAAGGAGGGGAAGTGTGATTTTTGAGTAATATCTCATTTTCTGGGCTGGAGAGCAATCGCCGTCCATTATACCTGTTGAATCTTCACATGGATTCATAGCAGTAACAAGCATAAATCTTGCCGGAAATGTCACTGAAATTCCAGCTCTCGAAATTGTAATCCTACCATCTTCAAGGGGTTGCCTCAAAGCCTCAAGAGTGCCCTTATCAAAAAGGGGCAATTCATCGAGGAATAGAACTCCATTATGAGCAAGGCTTATTTCTCCTGGTTTTGGCACATGTCCACCACCTACAAGGGCTATCTCAGTTGTTGTGTGATGGGGAGAACGGAAGGGTCTTTCCTTTATAACTCCATCCTTTGGATCAATCAAACCCGCTGATGAATAAATCTTTGTGAGTTCTATCATCTCCTCGAAGGTTAGAGGTGGCAGGACAGTAGGAATCCTTCTTGCAAGCATTGTTTTCCCTGTGCCTGGAGGTCCTACCATCAGGATATTATGTCCACCAGCAACAGCTATCTCAACTGCCCTCTTTCCATAATATTGTCCTTTAATCTCTGAGAAATCCACAGGATATTCCGGCTGATAATCATTTTTTGAAGCAGGGGGTTCCGGCTTTATTTCTATTTCTCCCCTTAGAAAATCTACCAGTTCTCCAAGATTCTCAACTCCATATATGGGTATATTTTCTACCAGAGAAGCCTCTCTCACATTTTCCTTTGGTAAAATAATTCCTTTCAAGCCACGCTCTTTCGCAAGGAAGGTCATTGCCAGAGAACCTTTTATCCCTCTAACTTTTCCGTCAAGGGATAATTCTCCTGAAATTATAAAATCCATTAATCTTTCTGATGGAAAAATTTGATGGAACGAAAGAAGACCAATGGCAATAGGAAGATCAAAGGATGAACCCTCCTTTTTTCTATCTGCTGGAGCAAGATTTATTGTGATCTTCCTTGCGGGCAACTCAAAACCACAACTTCTCAATGCTGACCTTACCCTCTCTTTACTCTCTTTAACTGCTGTATCAGGCAGCCCAACAGTAGAAAAGGATGGAATCCCGGGAAGGATATCAACTTCCACTTCCACAAGAAAAGCATCTATTCCAGAAAGGGAAGCTGAAAAAACTTTTGATGCCATTATTGTATGTAAATAACCAATCTTTTCCCTGGAGAGATTAGATTATCCTTTAAATTGTTCCATTCCTTAATTTTTTCCACCGAAGTATTGTATTTTAAAGCTATCCTGTAAAGAGTTTCTCCTCTCGTTACAACATGAACAATTCTTTCTGTAGAAGAACTTACATCTCTCCGGGAGGGAATCAGAAGTTTCATATCAGGTTTTATCCTGCTTGTGGTTAAAGAATTCACCTCTTTGAGAACATGGACAGAAACTCCATACTTTCTCCCTATGGATGAAAGCGTCTCACCTTTTTGAACAATGTGCCATCTCCAGAAAACCCTTTTATCCTCAGGGATTTTTGCAAAATTCTGCTTGAATATCCCTCCTTTCCCCGCAGGTAATCTTATCTCATAATAAGGAACATTCCCTGGTGTTGTTAATCTTCTCAGTTCAGGATTGAGCTCCTGTATTTCTTGAAGAGTGGTCTCGGCGCATTCGGCTATTATTCTCAGGTCAGTGGGACTTGGGATTCTACAAACCTCCCATTGAAGTTCTTGCGCAGGAACAATATCGAATCCATGTTCTGCAAAATTCTTAGCTATGATAAGGGATGCGAGAAAAGCTGGAACATAATTTTTTGTCTCTGCCTTTATATATTTTGTCTTTGATATTTCCCAGAAATCAGCCTTACCTGTCTTTGCAACTGCTCTGTCTATTTTTCCTGCCCCTGCATTGTATGCAGCCAAGGCTAAATACCAATCATTGTATCTATTATATAAATCTTTAAGATGTCTTGCTGCTGCTCTTGTTGATTTTAGAAAATCATATTTTTCATCAAACCACCAGTTATAATCAAGAGAATACAATTTCCCTGTTCCATCTATAAACTGCCAGATTCCCTTAGCTCTTGCCCTGCTCTTTGCCTTTATTTTAAATTCACTTTCTATTAAAGGTAGGTAAGCAAGGTCATCCGGAACATCTTCTTCTTTAAAAATCTCTTTAATTTTCCCTATAAATTTACCAGAGTTTATGAGAGCTTTTTCAAATTTATCTCTCCTTTCTCCTTTAAATAATTCTATAAATGAAAGCACCTTATCATTTAACTCAACAGGGATTGAAAATATCCTTCCTGACATTTCTGCCTTTACTATTTCCATAAGCTCTTTAGCCTTTTCTGGAGGTAGCGGGAATGTCTCAATATTTTCAAGCTCATCAATAAAGGAAATTTCGGTTCCCTGCTCTACAAATCCATCGCCTTCAGAAATACTTCTCATCTCAATCTCATAAATTTTGCTTAATAGCTCCTCATAGACTTTTCTTAAATTAGAAGATTTGTTCATGGAGACAGGGGATGTTAAAAACGCATCTATAGCTGAATCAAAGAAATTTCTTGCTTTTAGCAAATGTCCCTTCTCAATTTCAACAACTCCTTCTTTGAACAATTCTTCTGCTCTCTTGATTATCTTTTCTTCGTCAGATAAAATTTGACTTTCTTCTTTTTCTTTTAATTGAGGGGTAGGGGTTACCTTTACCTCTTCAATCTTTTGAGAACAAGTAATAAAGAAAATTACGATAAGAAAAAGCAAAAACTTCTTCCCCATTAGAAATCCTCAGCAACTCATTCAAGGTCTATTTCAAGCTCAATTCTAAGCTCCAACTTTTGCCCTTGGGAAAGAGAGGTGGGGAGATTAATCGAATCCAATATATTACCGTTTCCGGTTACAATAATTATTTTACTATCAAATTTTTTAAGCTCTTCAAGTTTGATTCTTTTCCTCCACTTCTTCCTTATCTCAACAGGCTTTAGAAGATCCACAGTGGGAATTCTACCTTTCAAATCACCCCTTGGCTTTCCTATTTCTTCCATTAAATACCTTTTCTCAAGTTTTTCAAGTTCATTATCAATAAATTGAATTTTTGAAACATGAACTTGTTTATTTACACTAATTTCACCTACAGTGCTACTCAGAGAAGTGCTTAACTCTAACTCCTCCTTTTTTGAAAACTGCGGGTATATTTGGGTTCTCTCAAAGGCATCAGAAGCCTCGGGCGCCGGGCTTTCCTTTTTTACCTCAACTATTTTTTCTGCAGTTTTAGTAATTTTTTCCCTCAAATCTTTCAAGATTAATCTCGATATTTCCCGTAGTGTCTCGAAAACTCCTATTCCGTTAATCGCAGAGGCTTCTATGTATGGAAATCCATCTGGATTCAAATATTGATTCATCTCTTCTATGGAAAGAATATTGGTGAGATCCCGCTTGTTGAACTGAAATACAAGAGGAATTGAATATAAGTCAAGCTTGTATTCGCTAAGATTCTCTTTTAAGTTGTCAAAACTCTCAAGATTGGAATCAAGTAAAGGTCTCTGGGAGTCGGCAACAAAAACTATTCCGTCCAAACCTTTCAAAACAAGCTTTCTCAAAATATTGTAAAAAACTTGTCCAGGAACTGTTGTGAGATGTATCCTTACCCTGTATCCTTCAATCTTTCCAACATTTAGAGGAAGAAGGTCAAAGAAGAATGTCCTGTCCGTTTCAGTTTCAATGGTTACTATCTCCCCTCTTGTAGAAGGATCTGTATTCTTATATATATACTGAAGATTTGTAGTTTTCCCACTTAAGCCTGGACCATAATAAACAATTTTTACACTTATTTCTTTTGAAACATTATTAATAAACATTCCTTTTTAATTTTACATTATTCTCCTTCTCAGCTCAAAATTTTCTCTGGTGAGTTTTCCCAGCTTTACTTTTCAAGAACAGTTGTGAAGAAATCATGATGTTCTTCTTCGTCTTCTAATATTTCTTCAAAAAGGCGTGCGGTTGTAATATCTCCTTCATCCCTTGCAACTTTTATAATCTTCTTGTATAGCTCTATTGCCCCTTCTTCATCTTTAACATCCTGTTGCAACATTTCCTTTAAATTTTCTCCAACAAATATGGGAGCAGGCTTTGTTGTGGGGATGCCCCCAAGGTAGTTCAATCTCTCAGCTATTAATTCGGCATGTTTCATTTCCTGAACGGCTATTTTTTTCAATTCTTCCTGGACTGCGAAGGCTGAAACTCCTTTCCAAAGAACATGTTGCCACATATACTGTATGGAGACCTGCATTTCCCTTGCGATCGCCTCATTCAACAAGCTCAAAAGACCCTTTGATGCCATAGGAACCTCCTTAAAAAAATTTAAAAATCAAAAGTAAAAAGTTAAAAGTAAAATTTAAAATTGAGAAGCAGAAATTTTCTTTCTCCATTTCAAGAACATTCATTTTTTTAACCCTTTGACTTTTTCATTTTGCCTTTTCATGATTTACGGTCCAATATGTGTCATTGAGAATATAATATCGTAATCCTCGAATTTTAAAACATTTTCCCTTTCTGTCTGTAAGAGCTGATAATGACCCATTTCCATGGAAGCGATATATAGAAGCATTTTCCTTTCGGTTGATTCGGGCGGAAACACATTGGAAAGAGAAATGTAGAAATCATGGGCACTCTTTTCCGATTGCATGGCTATCCAGAAAATCTCACTTATAGGGATTTTCTCACTCTCAATCTCTAGCTCTGGCAAAGGAACAGGACTCTTGTCAGGATAGACAATTGCCTTGTTGGGAAACTTTTCATTGAAAATTTTTTCAAAAATCATTCTGTGTTTTTCTTCTTCACCTGAGAGGAATAAAATTCTATCCTTCAATAAAAAATTGCTGATTCTTTCAGCAATACCTTTATAAAAATCCCTCGCTTCTACTTCACTTTTCAAAGCTATTAAAATTAAATCTTCAAGAGCATAATTGGAAAGGTCCATTCTTCTCTCCTTTTGACATATATTATTTTTACACTTATGAAAAGGAAATGTCAAGCACCATCATTATTACAAAGCCCAATATGGCGGATATTGTAGAAATGTCAGTGTTTCCCGAACTTTGCGATTCAGGGATCAGCTCTTCGATTACAACAAATATCATCGCTCCAGCTGCAAAGGAAAGAGCATATGGTAAAATGGGCTTAAAAAGAGAAACTGTCAGGACTCCAAGAATACCTGAAATTGGCTCAACTACTGCTGAAAGTTGTCCGAAGAAGAAGCTTTTAAAATTAGAAAAACCTCCAGCTCTAAAGGGCACTGAAATCGCAACTCCTTCTGGAAAATTCTGAATTCCGATTCCAAGAGTTAGAATCAAAGCAGACTGAAAAGTAATGGAACTCTCTCCACTGGCAAGAGCTCCAAATGCAACTCCCACAGCCAGTCCCTCAGTAATATTATGAAGGGTTACTGCAATAAAAAGAAGAATGTTTCTTTGAAAATGAGTTTTAATGCCTTCAGCACTCTCTACGGGTAAACCAAGGTGCAAATGGGGAAGAATTCTATCGAGAAGAAAGAGGAAGAAACTTCCAAGTAAAAATCCTAATGATGGGATTAGCCAGAAATTTCTTAGACCCTTTGTCATTTCAATGGCAGGCGAAAGTAGAGAAAAGAAGGAAGCTGAAATCATTATCCCTGCCGAAAAGCCAAGCATTCCACCAATGAGCTTTTTACTTGATTCTTTAAAGAAATAGACAATAAAGGCTCCTGCTGCTGTCATACCCCATGTGAAAGTAGTTCCTAAAAGAGTACTTAATAAAGGATTCTGCTCTAACACTATTTTCTGAATCTGTTTATGAATGCAAACTCTTCCAGAGGAATCCTTGGTGGTCTCTCATTCTCAGCTTCGATCTGTTTTTCGCTCAAATAATAGGAAATAGCTCCCGAGTGTTTTCCTACTACAATCAATGTAACAAGAGTCATATCACCGGGAATACCAAGAAACTTTTTTACTTCATCGGGATGAAACCCGGCAATAGGATGAGCAACGAGACCAAGTTCTGTAGCCCTGAGAATCATGAATGCACATGCAATTCCAACATCAAAAAGATAATATTCTCTATCCCTTATCACACAGTCCATATCTTTTCTGCTGAAAACTGCAATTATCATTGAGGCATTGTAAACCCATTCATTTCCTTTGGAAAGAGCAGAACGCAGTTCTTCAAGCAACGATTTTTCGTAAACAAAAACAAATCTCCAGGGTTGATAATTGAAGCATGACGGAGCAAGACGGGCACACTCGGCAAGATCTTTTACTAATTCCTCATTTATCTCAACGGGATCGAGGGAACGATATGCTCTTCTTTTTTCAATTGTTTCTTTAACACTCATTTTTCGCCTCCGTTAAGAATTATTTTTTTGAAAGCCATAGTAAAGGATTTTTAGGCTCATTTCCTTCCCTTATCTCGAAATAAAGAGCTCCTTCGCTTGCAAGTCCTGAACTTCCTATTTTAGCTATAACCTGTCCAGTATTTATCTGTTCCCCTTTTTTCACAAGAATTGTTCCGAGATAACCATAGATAGAATAAACTCTATCCTGATGTTCAATTATTACAACATTTCCATAACCTTCAAAATAATCTGCAAATATCACTTTCCCCCACCAGATTGCTTTCACTTCTTCTTCTTTGGGTGATAAAACTACACCTATGTTTTTGACAAATGTGTTGTATTTTTTATTCTTTACAAGACCGAATTTCTGAACTACACTCCCTTCTACAGGCCATGGAAGTAGACCTTTATTATCACGGATAGAAACATAAGCAACTGAAAATTTTGAGGGTTCCACTTTGGAAATGGTCTCAGAGATTAACTCTGAAGCCTTTTTCATCTCTTCAAAAAGAGATAAGTATCTATTCTTTTCAACCCCTATATTCTCAATTAGTTTTCTCTTTTCCTTTTTCTTCCCATTTAATTCGAACATCTTAGATTCCTTTAACCTAATTGCCCTCTGGTAATCTCCTCTTGCTTTTCTTAATTTCTCCTCTCCCTCACGAAGTTTTTTGTTTATCGACTCCAGCTTATTAATTTTTTCCTTACTGAGTCTGGAGATATAAAAAATCCTTGAAATATCTGTAAATGTTAAATCTTTAGGTTTTCTAATGAGCATTTCCAGGGGATTGAAATATTTGAACATATAAATAGCAGAAAGAAGATTCTTTAACCTTCCCTTCTCTTCTTCAAATTCTTTCTTGACCTTATTAAGTTCTCTCTTTTTCTTTTCTAAGAGTTCAGAAAATAGCCTTCCTTTGTCCTTTAAATCTTCTATCTCCTTCTCCATCAAGATAATTTCATAGTCTATTTTTTCAATTTCCTCAAGAACACTAAGTTCCTTTCCCCTGAGTTCATCAAGCCTTTTTTTGATCTTCTCAATTTCTTGATCATTTGCAAGGAGTAAAAGAGGCATGAAGAATATTACTATCTTTTTTATCACTTTCAATCCCTCAAAATTTTCTTGATAGCTCCGGCGAGATAAAGGCTTCCAGTGATGACAAGGGAATCGGATGGAGAACAGAAAAACTTTGCTTTTTCGAATGCTTTCTCAAAATTTTTTTCAATTATAAAATCACTTTTCAAAGAGACTCTCCTCGCAATGTTCTCCGGTTCCTCACCTCTTTTTTCCTCAACTTTTGTAAGGATAATTTTTTTAGTATGTGGGAATAAAATTTTTAAAATCTTTTCAATCTCTTTATCTTTCATAGAAGCATACAAAAGAACAAAGGATTTAATCCCCAGCTCCTCCAGGGAAAATAAAAGTTTTTTTATCGCATCAGGATTGTGTGCTCCATCAATGATTATTTTAGGGCTACCCTCCAAGATTTCCATCCTTCCTTCCACAATCGTGTTCTCTATACCCTTAACAATGGACTCTTTTTTTATATCAAACCCCTTCTCTCTAATTAGCTCTGAGGCCAATATAGATAAAGCAATATTTTCTCCCTGAAAAAGACCATTTACAATTGGAAAAACCTCGTAAGTGTCCTTTAAAGATTTGATGTAGAAACCTTTCCTTTTGCCATCATCAATCCTTTTAAAACAGAAATCTCTGTCATAAAGCCAGAACGCCTCAGAACGCTTCTCCTTAGCGATTTTTCTTATTACTCTCCAGGCGGTCGGGCTTTTGCCGCTAAAGCAAACAGGAATCATCTCCTTTATTATTCCTCCTTTCTCAAAGGCAATATTTTCTATTCTCTTTCCTAAATATTCAGTGTGGTCATAGGAAATACTTGTTATCAGGCTTATTTCAGGGGTTATCAAATTTGTTGCATCAAATCTTCCTCCGAGCCCGACCTCAACAACCCCAAGATCTATCTTTATCTTCCTGAAATACTGAAAGGCAAGGCAGGTAAGAACTTCAAAATAGGTAGGGGTATCTTCCTCACTAAAGTCTTTAAATCTTTCTCGAATTAAATTGAGTAGATAGACAAAATCATTCTCTTCTATAAACTCTTTCCCGATTTTAATCCTCTCTCTGATATCCAATAAATGAGGAGATGTATACACACCCACACGATAACCTGCCCTCTGAAGTATCTCAGAGAGGAATGCACAAACAGACCCCTTGCCATTTGTTCCCGCAACATGTATTGATTTGAAGGAATTCTGAGGATTGTCGAAAAAATTCAATAACTTTTCTATCCTTTCAAGAGAAAGTTTTATTTTGAACTTTCCGAGGGAGTCAAGAAATGAAATTGCCTCATTTATAGACAATTCTCACTATCCCCCCTTTTCAGGATATTTCTTTAAAAGTAATCTCAAAACAAGAGAGACAATGGATTTAATTTTATTCCTGGGAACAACCATATCAAGCATTCCATGCTCGAGAAGAAATTCTGCTTTCTGGAATCCCTTTGGAAGTTTCTCCCTTATTGTCTGTTCAATCACTCTCGGTCCTGCAAAACCGATAAGGGCATTCGGCTCAGCTATGTTTAAATCTCCCAACATAGCAAAGGATGCTGTAACTCCTCCTGTGGTAGGATCTGTAAGAATAGATATAAATGGGATCCCGGCTTCATCGAGAAGAGCAAGTAGTGCTGAGATTTTTGCCATTTGCATGAGAGAAAGAATCCCTTCCTGCATCCTTGCTCCGCCAGAACATGAAATTGTTACATAGGGAACCTTTCTTTCCAGCGCTTTCTCTATTGCCCTTGAAATTCTCTCTCCCACAACTGAGCCCATGCTCCCGCCAATAAAATTATACTCCATTGTGGAAATTATAACAGGAATTCCATCTATTTTTGTAGAAACATTGATAACAGCCTCAGTAACTCCTGACTTTTCAGTGCTTTCCTTTAATCTGTCTTTGTAAGACTTTGTATCAAAAAAATTGAGAGGGTCTACAGGTCTTACATCTTCATGCTCAATTTTTATTTCACCATCGGAAAGGATTTCAACCCATTTAGTTGCTGGAATTCTATAATGAGCATTACATGAGGGGCAAACATTCAAATTTGTCTCTATCTCTTTTCGGTAAAGGATCTTTTTACAAAAATTACATCTAACCCATAATTCCGTCATTAGATTTTTTTCCAAAAATTATTCTATTCAGCTCTCCTGGGCTTCGCCTTCTTCCTTTTCAAATTCGTTCTCAACACCTAAAAGAGTGCATGCTGCATCGTAAATCTGCCTTATAGATTTCTTTGTATTTTGAAGTTCTGCAAGTTTTTCCCTTACCCTTTTGAGCTCCTCTTCGATCATCGTATCAATCTCTTTAATCTGTCTTCTCGTGTGTTCTAATGTCTTTTTGTAAAAATTAATTTGATCATCACTTAATGTTTCCTTCATGATACCTCCTATAGATTAATTGAGGCGAAAGCCTCTCTTTCTATCATATGTTGATTTAATCATTTCCTTTAAAATTTTACAAGCACAAGAATCCAGACCCTGACTCTTTTCCCTGATTTCATAGCAGGAGAAAATCTCCATTGCTTTACAGCCTTAATGGCTTCCTCATTCATGCCAAGAGTCTTCGAAACGCCTTTTACCAATTTCACATCAATTACCTCTCCTACCTCAGAAATTAACACATTGAGAATGATCTCACCATGAGCAGATGCCCTCTCAGCAGTAATTGTCAGTCTTGGCTGAATCCTTTTAATAAGTGACGGT
Source organism: uncultured Clostridia bacterium (assembly GCA_964531645.1). Classification (GTDB taxonomy): domain Bacteria; phylum Acidobacteriota; class Aminicenantia; order JBFLYD01; family JBBIMS01; genus JBBIMS01. Next base: position 2,957 of record CAZHEF010000012.1, on the reverse strand, counting down.
CTCACATCCACTTCCTCCAGGGATAAAAGATCTCCCTCTTTTAATGGAGGGGGCTGGGGCTTAACTTTTTCAACTTTTTGAGTTTTTGGTTCTTCTACTTTCTCCTCTACAGCTGGTTCTTTTTTTGAAGGTTCTGTGGGTGGAACAACTTCTCTAACAGGCTCCTCCTGCTTTACGATTTCCACAGGTCTATTCTCCATTTTTTCCTCTTCTTTGTAAGGTTGAACAGGAGGAGCGGTTTCTCTTTCTATCTTCTGGGGTTCAATTCTTCTCTGAATTTCTGTTTTCAAAAGTTGTTTTTGAAATTCTTTTGCAGGTACCCTCTCAGCAACTGGGGAAATCTCTTTTGCTTCTTCGTTAACTTCTTGCTTCTTTACTTCGGGAGTCTCCAGAGCTTCTTTAACCTCTTCTGATGGGGTCACTTCCTTTTTCTCTACAGGTTGGGGCTGAATAACTTTACTCCTTTTGGCAATGTCGGTTTCAGATAACTTTCTTGAATGGGAGAGATAAAGAAAATTATATGCTAAAAACCCTATTGCCAATAAAATTGTTAAAATTAGAGGAAAAATAAGAGTTTTCGAAACTTTCCCTTTTTTCTTTTCTTCCAGAAAGGCTTTAAATATCTGAGGAGCTTCCTTTCTTTCCAATTCTGGAATTCCACCCCTTTCCCTAACAGAAGGGAGAAATTCAAATTCACCAGGAAAAAGCTCTGCCATAATCAAAGAGAGTTCATGATTGTCAGGGAGTGTCTTCCTCGTGCTCAAAATAAACTTCTCCAGTTCCTTTCTCATTTCGAGAGCGCTCTGATACCTATCGGAGGGTTTTGGCTTCAAAGCTTTCAAAACAATGCTTTCCAGTTGAGCTGGAACTTCTGGATTCAACTTAGTGGGCTTTACTATTTTCCCTTTTTGCACTTTCTCAAGAACTGCCATCTCAGAATCAGCCATAAACAATTTTTTCCCTGTGATTATCTCAAAAAGGACACAACCAAGAGAGTATAAATCTGCCCTAAAATCGATTTCTTTACTCCCTTTACTCTGTTCAGGTGACATATAAAGCATCTTTCCCTTAATCTGCCCTGCTACCGTTTGATGAAGTTTTGTAGAAGCCTTAGCCACACCGAAATCTGTAAGTTTTACATCTCCCTCATAAGAAATAAGAATATTCTGGGGGGAAACATCCCTGTGAACAATTTTTAAGGGTCTTCCCAGACTATCTTTCTTATTGTGGGCGTAATAAAGAGCATCACAAATTTTCATTGCTATATAAGCTGAAAGTTCATAGGGAAGAAGCCTCCCTTTTGAATTAAGAGTTTTCAGTATAGTCCTCAGATCTTTTCCATGAATGTATTCCATTGCAATAAAATATGAACCTTCTTTTTTCCCAAGGTCAAATATCTGAACTATGTTGGGATGACTTAGCTGGCTTGCTATTTTCGCCTCATCAATGAGCATATCAATAAATTCTCTGTCCTCAGCAACATGGGGCAAAATTCTTTTCACAACAACTGTTTTCTCAAATCCTTCAACACCCTTTCTTTTTGCCTTAAACAGCTCTGCCATGCCTCCTGAAGCAATTTTCTCTTCAAGAATGTAATCTCCTATTGTTTCTTTAGCTGGAATTTCCACCTTTATTGTCTCAACCTTTTCTTCTATGGGAAGAATCGATGGAATTTCGGCAGTGGGGACATCCTCTCTTATCTCCTCTTTTATTTTCTCTTCCATCTCTTCCTTTACCTCTTCGATATGTTCCTCTATCTCTAGTTTCAACTCTTCAACATATTCCCTCGCCTGTGGGGCTGGGGGTTTTTCTGGCACCTCAACTAAAGGTTTTTCTTCCAAAAAATCAAGAGATTTTTCCTTTTCTGGGATTTCCGCCTTAGGTTTTTCTTCTTTTTTCAGTTCGCTTGAAGGTTTTACCTTGACCCTTATTCCGAGCCCAGAAAGGGTTTCCTCAAGCTTCTTTTCAAGGTCTTCTTCACTCTCCTCAATTGTTTCTTTTTCAATACCTTTTTTTTCGATTTTTTTCTCAACCTTCTCTTCTTCTTTTTTCTGGAAAAATTGGAATTCAAGTTTCTTCTCTTTCTTGGGAGGTATTTCAAGCTCCTTTAAAATGTTGCCAAATAGCTCCTCAGAAGTAACCTTTTTTCCTTCCGTTTTATCCTTTAAAAATTCTTTTGTATCAGCTTTTATGGGAATAGTCTTAAAGAATTCCTCCTCCTTCGGATAGAGAATATTCTTTACTGTGTTCAGGAATTCATTCTCATCAAAAGGATACTCAACAAACTCATTGGCATAATACTTCGATATAGCTTCAGTTTTGAACTTTATCCCCTTATAGGTCCCCGTAACAATTAGCACGGGGGTTTTCATCTCTGAGTCTGTTCTTATCCTCTTACAAAGCTCAAATCCATGAACTTTCGGCAGAAGAGCTTCTGTAACTACAAGATCTGGCTTTTCCTCTTTGAACATTTCGTATCCTTCTGCACCATCAAAGGCTATCACAACCTGGAAATCCTGTTTTTCAAGTAAATCTTTTATTTCTTTTAACTTAAAAGCCTCAAAAAAAACTAACAAAATTTTCTTTTTCATTGCTTAATCCCATAAAACAAACTCATTTTATCAAATGAAAATCAGTTGTGTCAAGCATAAAAACTAAATTCCAAAACTGTGTTTTAAAAAGGCTCTGATGTAAATATTCTAATTAATCTAATATAGGGATTGGGATTAAGAATGGTTTTTGAATTCTTATTTTTACCAATCTTTCGCTCTGCCTCATCTTTCTGAAAAAATATTAAACTGTTTTAAAAGGATTAGTCGGGCAGGTTTTTCAGTGATATTGTAAAGTGTTATATAAAACTTCTTCGTTTCTGGAGATGAATTGAAGAGAGATGTTTCAAAAACTCTTTCCTCTCCCGGTTTTAAATCCCTTAATATCTGCTGGTCTATGAGCTCATC
>CAZHEF010000011.1:0-63318 GCA_964531645.1 uncultured Clostridia bacterium | reverse complement strand
AGATTTCTCAACCCCTACCCCCTTCCACAAACCCAATTTACGGAATTTCTGATAACTTATTTATATACTTGACATATTAATATGAGTGTTATAAATTTAAAAATGGTGCTATGAAAGGAAAGGTTGTGAGGTTTGGAGTTTCTATGGATGAAGAACTTGTGAAGAGTTTTGATAGACTTTTGTCAAAGAAGGAATATTCAAGTCGTTCAGAGGCGATAAGGGATCTGATAAGGAATAGCCTTGTGGAAGAGGAATGGGAGAAAGGGAAGGAAATTGCGGGAGCGATTGTTTTTGTTTACAACCATCATAAAAGAGAGCTTGCAGATAGAATCCTTGATATCCAGCACGATTACAACAAACTGATTCAATCATCCCTTCACATTCATCTTGACCATTCCAATTGCCTTGAAGTGGTAGTTGTAAGAGGAGAAGCAGGTATTGTGAGGGAGCTTTACAACAAATTGTATTCAACAAAAGGAGTCAAACATTGCTCCCTTGCAAGAACTTCAATAGGAAAGGAAATTGTGTAGAAGAGAGAATGCGAAAAGGTCTGCGATGGAAATGATGAAATTAATTAAAAATGAGAAAAATAAGACTGACAAAGGGAAAAGTCTTTCGGCTTACAGCTATCTGCTTACACCTGAATATTTCAAAAAATTTTTAAAATTATGGTGGCACATTTTTTAAAAAAATGGCATGCATATTCTACTTTTAACTTTTAATAAGGAGGTCTTATGAAAAAAGCAACTTTCTCTCTAATTTTTCTTATGGTTTTTTGTTCGTTTGTCCTTTCAGAGGAAAAGAAGGAAGTATGGAGAGAATCCCATTCAATAGTTGTAACTGCTACAAGGTCTGAAAAGGAAGTGAAGGATCTTTCTTTGTCAGTAAGTGTTCTTACGAGAGAAGAGATAGAGTTTGTTGTGGCAAATTCTGCAACAGAAGTTCTGAGCATTCTTCCAGGTATAATGGTTCAGAAAACAGGACAATTTGGAAGAAGCGATTTGATAATCAGGGGGCTTGGAGATAATGGAAGAAGGATTTTAATCCTTGTGGATGGAAGACCTGAGAAAATGGGACTTTTCGGTTGCACAATAACCCATTCCCTCCCCCTCGACAATGTTAATAAGATAGAAGTTATAAGGGGCCCCCTTTCAGTTTTTTACGGAACAGATGCCATTGGAGGAGTTGTGAATATAATAACAAGAAAGATTGAGAATGGATTTGAAAGCGATGTTCTCACTTCATACGGAAGTTTTGATACAAAGGTCTTTAGAATTCGACATGGAGGAGATTTTAAAAGATTAAACTATTATCTAACCTTTGACAGCAGAAGCTCTGATGGACATCTTCCCAACTCTTCTTACAAAGGAAAGGATTTTTCAGTGAGATTGGGATATAGAATCACAAATAATATAAATTTTTATATTTCAGGAAAATATTTTGATGGATATAAAGAGGAGCCACTCAGGGCTACTGACCCTTCCAATCTTTTGTCAGATCTCTGGAATGATTACGAAAGAGGGAGCGTTGATGTAAATCTGGAAGGGAAGTGGGAAAGGAGCTCTCTATTTTTAAAATTTTACAGAAATTTTGGAGAGCATGTTTTCTCTGATGGATGGCATTCCAAAGATTTAACTGATGGGGCAATAATTCAGGGCTCCATTAAAATTTTTCCTGGGAATGAAATAACAGCTGGCTCAGAATTTAAAAGTGAGGGAGGCAAATCCTTAAACTCTCCAAAGGGAGAATGGGAAAGAAAAGAATATTCATTTTTTGTTCAGGATCAACATGTTTTTTCCAATAAATTGATTTTAAATTTGGGTGCAAGATATCACATAGATGAGATATCTGGAAATGAAATATCTCCTCATGCAGGAATTGTTTTTAGAATAAAAGAAAAGACAAATTTGAGAGGCACTTTCAGCAAAGGTTTTAGAACCCCCAAAATCAATGAGCTTTACATTTTTCGCTCATCCAATAAAAATTTGAAAGCCGAGGAAGTATGGAATTATGAGCTCGGATTAAATCATAATTTTGGGGATTTCCTGAATATTGATATTTCAGCATTTCTCATGAAAGGAGAGAATATGATCCAGCTGACAAGAGTTGCTGTGCCACCTCCTCTATTCAGGTTTGATAACACAGGAAAATTTGAGTTTAAAGGCGTTGAAGTTTCTTTAAGTCCAAAAATTTCTAAATGCTTATTCATCGACTTTAACTATAGTTTCCTCGACCCAGAAGAACTCACCCTTGGAAAGGCAATGGACAGGGCAAATCTAATTCTAAAATATAAGAGTAAAAGATTCCTCCTCTCAGCAAATGCCCAGTATGCAGGAAGATACTTCGCTGATAATTACAAGAAATCAAGGATTGAAAACCACTCTATCACCAATTTATTTGCTGGATTCAAAGTTTTAAACAATTTTCAGGTTTTTCTCAAATTGGAAAATATCTTTAACAGGAACTATTACATTTATGTAGATATACCTGGTGGAAAAGCTGGAATTTACAGGATGCCAGGAAGGAACATAAATTTTGGAATTAACTGGGGTATTTAATGAAGAAAAAATTTCTATCCTTTGTTTTTCTCCTTCTATTCTCGTTACTTTTCTCTTCTGAAAAGATTAGAGTGATTACTACAACTTCCGATATTGAATTTATTGTAAAAACAATAGGGAAAGGAAGGATTAAGGTCTTTAACATAGTTCCTCCTTTCCTTTGCCCTGGACATTTTGAACTGAAGGTGAAAGACTTGATTGAGATTCAAAAAGGGAAAGCAATATTATTCCATGGATGGGAAAGATGGATGGAGAATTTGAAGGAAGGGCCCGAAAAAATTCGTGTAGGAGTGGATGGGAACTGGATGATTCCAGATATTAATTTGAAGGCATCAGAGAAAATTTTAAATATACTTTTGAAGATAGACCCTTTGGGAGAGAAGATTTTCCGGACAAATTATTTTATTTACAAAAAAGAGCTTGAAAATTTGAAAAAGGATATAGAAAAGTTGAAGAAAGGGATTGCGGGAATAAAAGTAATCTCCTCAACTCGACAGAAAGCGTTTCTTCAATGGTTAGGGATGAATGTGGTTTCTGAGTTTGATGACAATGAAATGAGCGTAAAGGAATTAAAAGAGATTATAGAAAAGGGGAAAGAAAATAATGTGAGAATTGTTGTTGATAATTTGCAGAGAGAGTCAGATTATGGGAAGAGGATTGCCAGTGAGATGGGTGTGAAATACATTGTTCTTACCAATTTTCCTCAAGGCTCCTACAGGAATTCTTTAATGGTAAATGTAAAGAAGATTTTGGAAGGGATAAAATGAATGCGATATCAATAGAAAATTTATATGTTTCTTACGGAAATAATTTAGTTATTAAAAACATTTCCATAAATGTAATAGAGGGCTTGTTTTTTTTAATTCTTGGTCCCAATGGAGCGGGGAAAACCACCCTCCTTTCAGTAATTCTTGGAGTTAAAAAGATTGACACTGGAAAGGTCAAAATCTTTGATGAGGAAGTTAATTCAAAAAACATTTTAAAATGGAGAAAAGAAATAGGGTATGTTCCCCAGAACATCTTTATTGATTCCAAATTTCCTATCAATGTATATGAAACTGTTCTTACAGGAAGGCTTGGCGTAAGATTCCTAAGGGGAGTAAAGAAAGAGGATAAAGAAATTGCTGAATGGGCAATGGAAAGGGTGAGAATAATTGGATTAAAGAAAAGACCAATAGGTGCTCTTTCAGGAGGAGAGCTGAAAAAGGTTTTTATTGCAAGAGCTTTATGCCAGAATCCAAAAATCCTTTTACTTGATGAGCCAACTTCTCATCTCGACCCTTCTTCCAGTGAAAATATTTTAAATCTCATTGAGGAGCTCTATCATGAAAATAAAATCACAACAATTTTTGTCACCCAATTAATTTCCCACATCCCAGAATCATGCAATGAATCTATTTTTATTAAAGATGGAAGCTTGATATTTCAAGGTAGGCCGGAAGAAGGTCTGAAAAATTTCTCAGAAATTCTGAGAGCGAGAAAATGATGGAATTTTTTCAGTATAAGTTTGTCCAGAGGGCAATAATTGCCTCCTTACTTACAGGAGCGGGTTGCGGTATTGCAGGAGTCTGGGTTTTTCTCATGAGGATTCCTTTTGTTGGAGTTTTGATGTCTCATTCAGCATTCGCGGGAGCTATTCTTGGACTTATCTTCCACATAAATCCAATTTTCCTTTCCCTCCTCTTCTGTCTCCTTTCCTCTCTCCTCATCGGTCCCCTCTCCGATAGAGCTGACATTGAACCTGATCTTTCCCTCGGTGTTTTATTTTCTGTTATTCTTGGAATTGCCTTTGCAGGTTTAGGATTTTTAAAAGGTGAGACGGAAAAAGGATTGAGATTTTTATGGGGAAATATTCTTACCCTTTCAAATGAAGATATCTATCTTCTCTCAATTCTTCTCCTTATTGTGATAACTTTTCTGGTATTTTTTTATAGGGAGATTCAATGCATACTTTTTAACCGAAAACTTGCCGAGATTTCAGGGATTCCTGAAAAAACTTTATTTTACTCAATTCTCTTTCTAATTGGAGCAACTGTTACATTTTCCCTGAACTCTGTTGGTGGTCTCCTTATTTTCAGCCTTATAATTGGCCCACCCGCCTCTGCATACCAGCTCACCTACAATCTGAAAAAGATGTATCTTCTTTCCTCAATTTTCGGAATCATAATCTCAGCTTCAGGACTTTTTCTCTCCATGATTTTACCTGTTTCTCCAGGAGCCTTGATTGTTCTCGGAAGTGGAGTTCTTCTCGGAATAACAATTTTATTTTCACCAAAAAAAAGGAAATGAAAATTAAAAAGGCAAAAGGGAAAAGGCAAAATTTAAGGGAGCAAATATATCTAACTTTTAACTTTTTACTTTTAAATTTTAAATTTTCAAGAAGGTGTTTCCATGAATCACAGAGAATTTTTTGATTCCCTTGCCTCACAATGGGATGAAAAAATAGAAAGGGAGGACCTTGAGAAAATAGAAAAAATTCTGGATGAAATTGAAATTGAGAATGGAAATATCCTTGATTGTGGGTGCGGGACAGGGATTCTTTATCCTTTTCTTATCAAAAAAATTGATTCAAAGAGAACGGTCTTTGAGATGGATATCTCCTTCCAGATGCTTCTTAATGTAAAAAAGAAGATGGCAAAATTTCTCATTCAGGGAGATGCTGAAAACATGCCCCTTGCACCATCCTCATTCAAAACTGTCATTTTTCTGAATGCATTCCCCCATTTCAGAAACAAAGAGAATGTCCTTAAGGAAAGTTTTAGAATTTTAAAAGATGGGGGAAAACTTTTTATCCTCCACACATCTCCAAGGGAGAAAGTAAACTCTTTGCACAAAAGTCATGGAGGGATAATAGCTGAAGATTTAATACCCAAAGACGAGGAAATTACCCAAATGCTAATAAGAGCTAAATTTAAAAATATAAAAATAAAAAAGAATGAAGTATTTATTGTGTCGGCAGAAAAGAGACATTGAAAAGACAAAAGTAAAAAGGCAAAAGTAAAATAGCTGTAAGCTGTAGGCTGTGAGCTTTTAGCTGGGTATTGTGAGCCAATTCTACTTCGTAAGTGGAATTGGTATAGAAAGGGAGAGGGGAAAAAACTAATTTTCCATAAATCTTTTACAAAACCTTTTGGAAAGAGCTTTTCTGGATATATGATATAATTAATCTTTAATGGAGGAAGTTAAGATGGGGTTTAAGATTAAAAAATTAGTTATTGCATGGTTTGTCCTTCAAATAAGCCAATTTGTATTTTCTGAAAATCCACAAATTTAGAAGAGTTAGAATAATCCAATTCATGGCAATCTCATTCTCAAACTTAAAAAGGATTTGATCTTAGGAGAGGAAGCTCCTGGTCCATATCTATTGGCATCCATTAGTGGAATTGAAGTCAGCGACAAATATATCTATGTCCTTGATTCAAAAATGATAAAAGTTAAAGTTTATGACCTTAAAGGAAAATTTATTCGGGATATCGGAAGAAAAGGTCAGGTACCGGGAGAGTTCATGTAGTCTGCAAATTTTTGCTTAACTGCCAATGGAGACATTTATGTTGTAGATCCTATGACAAGTAGGATCTCAGTCTTTAATGCCGAAGGGAACTATAAATATGACACTGTCTTTGAAAAGGGTATACTTAATATGTATGTAGATGAAAATAATTATCCCTATCTTATTTTTAACATGTTTTAACCAGAAAAGAGTTTGAATGGGTATTTTAAATTTGCAAAATTTTATCCTCTAAGGAAGTTAAAGAAAATTTTCTACAATACAATTTACTTATCTCTGATTTATTTTGAGGAAAAATGGCTTAAAAGAAATCTATTCTATGACCACCCTTACCCGTTTATATTTTGTAAGTATTCCAGAAAATATTTTCGTGCTTATGAATTCTATGATAATGGAGATAATTTTATCTAAGATTGTAGAGGATGAAAAGCCCGCAAAAGTAACAAAGGAAGAAAAGGATGCAGTTTTCTCGGAGTATTTAAAAGAAGCAGTTCCCAAGCATTTGCATAAATATGTAACCTTTTCAGAGATAAGACCCTACTGCTCAAATCTTCTTTCCGATGAAAAAAGAATATATGTTGAGAGATTTAAGCCAGTCACTGAAAAGGGAGGACCTTACACTTATGAGATTTTTAATAAAAAGGGAGAATATCTTTACCATCTAACTTTGGACTTCAAAATAGAGCTTATAAAAAATGGATTTGTTTACACAATGTTAACAAATAAAGAAACAGGACAAATCAAGATTGTTCGATACAAGATTGAAAACTGGAATGAAATTAAATTTTAAAATGAAATTTAAAAAATAGCTTATGCGTCAATCTAAAAAAGCTCCATTCAAATTCTTCCTCTCTTACCAAAATCCTATATTCTTTAGTTAGATTAGACAATTTTTCACTTGCAATCTTTATTTTACATTTACGATTATTCACCTACTTTCTTACCCCATGAATTGAAGAGGCTTTGAAAGATGCATAGACTGAATCTCCTATTTTTAAATTTAAATTATCAAAGGATGGTCTTGTGATGAAAGAAATTAGTGAGAATCCACAGTCAAGGAAAATCTCAACTCCAACTTCCTTGAACAAAATTCCTCTCGCCTCACATTTGAAATTATTTCTTGCAGAGCTATGATGTATCTCCTTTGAGATTATTACATTTTCAGGTCTTAAAAATAGAGCAACTTCTCCTTCTTTAATTTCAGTTAAAAATTCAATCTCTTTGTCGCCACTTTTTACTCTTCCAATCCCATCTTTCCAGTTCATTATACTTCCCTCTATGATATTCACCGAGCCAAAAATTTTTGCAACCTTCTCATTTAAAGGTTTATACAAAACATCTTTAAAACTTCCGCTCTGAACAATCTTTCCCTCAATCATTATTCCTACTCTTTCTGCATGGACAGCTTCTTCAGGATTGTGGGTTGAAAAAATAACCGTCATTCCTTCCTCTTTAGCAATTTTTATGACTTCAGAAATAATTTCATGAGAAGAAATCGGGTCAATAGAGGAAAAAGGTTCATCCAGAACAAGAATTTTCGGATTGAGGAGAAGAGCTCTGACAAGGCATACTCTCTGGGCCTCCCCTCCTGAGATTTCCTCTCCTTTTTTATCTTTTATTCTGCTTATTCCGAATTTATCCATTAAAAATTCAAGCCTTCTCCCATCAGGTCTTCTTCTCTTCCATTTTAAAGGAAAGGTAAGATTTTCAAAGACTGAGCCTTTGAAAAGAACAGGTCTCTGAAAAACCATTGTGATAAAATTTCTTTCCTCTTTCAAACTCTTTGATTTTTCCTCCATCAAGAAGATAGCACCTGAGCTTGGTTTTAGAAGAAAGGCAATTATGGAGAGGAAAGTTGTCTTTCCTGAGCCATTTTCACCAAGAAGGCAAAATATTTCTCCTTCTCTAATTGAGAACTCATTTATGCTCAGTTCGAAATTATCTCGGTAAAATTTAACCCCTTCTAACTTTATAATTTCCCTCATTTTCTACCTCTTCTGCTGGATAATTGTCAATAGGAAGTTTACAAAAAACGCAATCACAAAAAGAGCTACTGCCAAGAAAATTGCCTTTTCAAAATTTCCTCTACTGCTCTCAAGAACAATGGCAGTTGTCATTATTCTTGTTTTTCTCGCAATATTTCCTCCAACCATTAAGGAGGCGCCAACTTCAGATATTGCTGCACCAAATCCTGCCATAATAGCTGAAAAAATTGGAATTTTAGCTTCCTTCCATACCAGAAGAAGGGATTGTAGAGGAGAGAATCCAAGAGTTCTTAGCTGTGAAATTATCAAGGGGTCAAGGCTCTGTATTGAACTTATTGTAAAACCTACAATTATTGGAAATGAAAGAATCGCCTGAGCAATAACTATTGCATAGGGAGTGTAAAGAAGATGAAGGATTCCAAGGGGTCCATTTCTCCATAAAAGAATCATGAGAAATAACCCAACCACAACTGGAGGAGAGCCCATCAGGGTGTGAAATAAAACAACTAATAATTTTTTCCCGGGAAAATCTTTCAGGGCAATAAAGGTTCCAAGAGGAATCCCTGAAACAATAGCAAAGAAGGTTGCAGATAAAGAGACAAAAAGAGATAGAAAAATTATCTGAAAGATTTCCAAGCTCATATTTACAATAAAAAATTCTATCACTTTAATTTATCTCTATAAAGAGGAGAAACAAATTCTTGCAGGTTCGAAATAAGCTGGCTCATATAAATTGATTTAAAAATACTCAACGACTCTAAAAAAGTTTTTTGAAAATACAAACACTTGATATTGAAATCAAGCTTAAATAATATAATTTCATGGGGAAAATGGAAGCAGAAGAGTGGGAGTGTAAGATGTTTCTTAAATACGGAAACTTCACCATCAGTGTCTTTTTGAAAGATTTGAGAATAAAGAGGGAAACAATGATTGATTTTAATATAGATTTTTTAAAATCCATTGATAGGAATAGCAAATGAGAAGGTGAATTCTTTTATTGACAATTGGGTTTGTTTTTCTTTTATTTTCTTCCCTTAATCCTCTCTTCTCAACAATTTATGGCTCGATCTCAGGGCGTGTGACTGATGAGGATGGAAAATCCATAGTGGTTGGTTCAAAGGCTTCAGAGTTCATAAACTTAGAAGGAATAGGAATAAAGATTGAAGAAGGGACATTCTCTGGAGCTGTTCAGGTTAGAATAGAAGAGGAGAAAAACGGAAATCTTCTTGCTCCCGTTCCAGAAGGCTACCAGAGACTCAAGTCAGTCAATGTGGATTTCAGTGGCATGACTCCTGCAAAACCCTTCAAACTCTCAATTCCCTCCAACATCGGAGGTCAGAACGATCAAATTTTCGTTGCAAAAGAGCTCTTCACCTTCGGTCAAAGAAAACTCATGATTGTTGAGTCCGCATCTTTAAAAGATGGAAGAATAGAAGTCAATTCTCCTCCATTTCCTGGTCTCCTTTCCGCAGGAACCTATACCTTTCTTTTCACAACCACACCCCTTGGCTTTCTCTCATTCTCTGTTGCCCAGTTAGGACTTGCATACTTTGCATGGGAGTTTGCCTATCTCTCTGATTACTCAAGTGTTCAAAAAATCCATGTCCGTTCCCCTGAACAAAGAAATAACTCTTAAAGTAAAGGATTTAACAACAGGAGAAACCCTCTTTGAAGGGAAAACAGCGGGACCCACAATGCCCTCGCAAATTTATGAATTCAGGGAGAACCTTACAAACGATAGGGAAGCTCCCTCGTTAATAAGGACAATTGGAGTAAACTTTCTGTCTGTAGAGATTACAACATCAACTATTTCATCAAGAGGTATAAACATTGCTAGCACAGATTCCAATGGAGATGGACTTCACGATGGAGACTCCATTACAGTGAAAGGTAAACCAGGAGCAACAATTTCAGGAGGACAGAATTTATAATCTAACAAAGAAGAAAGAGCATTCCGCAGTAATAATAGCCAGTGAGGATGGAAGCTTTGAAGCTCGGGAGTCCTGAAGTCAGGATTGTTTCTGATATTGACAATGATGGAATATTTGAAGATGTTGAAGGAATCTGTCCATCTGGTATATCTTCATAGGACAATCCTTCAAAGCTTCCTGACACAATTTATGTGATGGCATTTTTGCCTGGAGGAGCTGGTTCTTCTGTAAAGGGAGAGGTCTGGTCAGTTAACAATGAAGGAGAGCCGATAATACCTTTCTCGCGAGTTTCGCCCTATATTGATGATTTAGTCTTAACCAGGCAATCCGATGACCCAGAGGATGAAAAATTTAACATTTATCTCTCAGAGCCGATACTTGTAACAGTAAAACCTGATGAAGACAGACAGATGGCAGGAAAGAAGATTCTTTCAGGAGATTGGATAAGAGCGAATCTTTCAGCTGATTTAACACAGGTTTTGAGTTATCTAAAGTCCAAAGATTTTCTCGCTGCCTCTGATAAGAAAAAATCAATAAGGACAGAGTTGATTGATTCAGATAAACCCAATCCAGTGAATAATCCTTCGACTGGTTGCGGTTGAGTTACCGTTATCACTATCAAAGTTCTGATGGGAATACTATTTTCCGTTATGATAATACTCCTCATCATCCTGAAATAGCTACACATCCAGAGCATAAACATATAGGAGAGTTGGTAATGAGTGCAGAGCATCCAGGGATAGAAAAAGTTTTAAAAGAGATAGAGAGCATTTAAAAGGAAAAGAAATTTCAGAGCTATAATAAAAAATAAAATTTAAGATAAAAGAGAAGAGATTTCTTGAAGATGGAAGAGTTATAAGGACAGAGTTTAGCTATGATCTATCAAACAATTTAGTCTCAATCAAGGACACCAATGGAAATATCACAAGATATGAATATGACTCATTGGGAAGACTTGTCAGGACAGCTTATCCAGATGAAAAGAGCTACGAGATTGCTTACGATGAAGCATCCAATCCCACTCAAATCAAAGACCCGAATGGGACATTGATAAAGAATCAGTTTGATTTGCTGAACAAATTAATAAGAAGGGATATTGAAAAGTCGCAAGGAGTAGAAGGAACGACATTTGAAAGCTTCGCCTATAATTCTTTGGAAGAATCATTCAATCTCAAGATGATGATTCTATAGTTGCTCTTACCTATGATGAATTGAATAGAGTTCTTTCAGAGAATCAAAACGGCAAGCTCATCCAATACTCCTATGACACGATAGGCAATCTTAGATCCATCAAATATCCAAATCAGAGAATCATTGAAAGAGAGTTTGACATATTGAACAGGCTCTCTGCGATAAAGGAGAATGGAAATCCTCTGATCACTTTTGCCTATCAGGGATTAGCACATGTTGGAAGAAACTATGGGAATGGCATCTCAATGCTTTCACAGCTTGATTCTGGAAAACGAGTTCTGGATATGGTATATAGTAAGTCAGGGAATCAGATTATGAAGTACAGATATGCATGGAACAGAGTTGGACTAAGGACGATGGAAGAAAAAACTCATAGAAACAAATTTGACCAGTATGGATATGATTTACAGATGAGACTGAAAAATGCAAAATTAGGGATTGAAAAAAGCAATCCTGAAATATTCAACAAACCAGCATAAAAAGAAGATTTTATTTTTTAGATACACTTAATTTTAGCTATTTTAGAAAAATAGTGAGGAATTGAGTCTTAAAAAATTCTCCTCTTAAATTGAAAATTGTCTCTTTTTTATATAAATTTTCAATACGGAGGTTTGTATGAAAAAAAGATTTTTGTTGTTATCTTTATTTTTTATAACTTATGATTTTGACGGGGAAGTTAAATTGAAATATGACTATCCAATTCGCCCTGTTAATTTCTGGAATGTCAAAATTGAAGACGGATTCTGGAGGCCAAAACTTGAAACTAACAGAAAGGTTACAATTCCATACCTTTTCCGGATGAATGAGGAAACAGGGAGGGTTGACAATTTTAGAATTGCAGGTGGACTTAAAAAGGGAAAGCACACAGGTAAAAGATACAATGATTCAGATGTTTTCAAGGCAATTGAATCTGCATGCTATTCTCTGAAAGCTTCCCCCGATCCTGAATTGAAAAGACAAATAGACGAGTTAATAGAGATAATCGGAAAAGCCCAGGAACCTGATGGATATTTATTTACAGCACGAACGATAGACCCGCAAAATCCTGCGGATGGCTCTGGAAAAGAAAGATGGTCAAATCTTCTTGTAAGTCATGAACTATACAATCTCGGTCATCTTTACGAAGCAGCATTGGCTCACTTTCAAGCAACCAGTGAAAAAACCCTGTTGAACATTGCCCTCAAGAGCGCAAATCTCCTTTTGAACACATTCGGACCTGATAAATTAAGGGGCTTTCCAGGGCATCAGGAAATTGAAATTGGTCTTGCAAAACTCTACAGAGTTACAGGAAACGAAGATTATTTGAAACTTGCCAAATTTTTCCTTGATGAAAGAGGTCACTACCATGGGGGAGAGATTTATCCTGAGGTCTCTCCCTTTAGAATTTACAATTTAAGAGAATACTGTCAGAATCATAAGCCGGTTTTAGAGCAAGATGAGGCTGTCGGTCATGCAGTCAGGGCAACTTATATGTATAGTGGTATGATTGATGTTGGTGTTCTTGGCGGATGGATGGAATATGCAAAAACAAGTAAGAGATTATGGGAAAATGTTGTCGGTAAAAAGATTTATCTAACAGGTGGAATTGGCTCCAAAGGAGAATATGAAGCTTTTGGAGCAAATTATGAACTTCCAAATGAAGATGCCTACGCTGAAACCTGCGCTTCTGTGGGAAATGCTCTCTGGAATTACAAGCTTCTCCAGCTTGAAGGGGATGGAAAATATATAGATGTCTTTGAAAGAATAATTTACAACGGGCTCCTTTCAGGAGTTTCCCTTTCAGGAGATAGATTTTTCTACCAGAACCCGCTGGCTTCAAAGGGAGATTATGAAAGAAGTAGCTGGTTTCAGGTTGCCTGCTGTCCTGCCAATGTAGCAAGATTCCTCGCGCAGTTTCCCCAGTTCATCTATGCTTTTTCTGATAATGAAATATTCATAAATCTTTTTGTAAGCTCAAGGGCTGATTTTGAATTTGAAAATCGCAAAATTGAAATTTATCAGGGAACAAATTATCCATGGGAGGGCTCTGTTAAAATTGGAGTAAATCCCTCAGAAAAAATGAAATTTACCCTTTGTGTTAGAATCCCTGGATGGGTTCTTGGAAATCCAATCCCCGGTGACCTTTACAGATATTTTGATCAGAAAAAAGGAAATGTCTCGGCAAAACTAAACGGAAGAAACATTTCTCTTGATTTAGAAAAGGGGTTTTTAAAGATTAAGAGACAATGGAAGAGAGGGGATATTTTAGACATTTATTTTCCAATGCCAGTTAGAAGAGTTTTAGCCTATGACAATGTTGTCGAGGACAGGGGAAAAGTAGCTGTTGAGCGTGGACCGATCGTATTCTGTGCTGAGGGTGTGGATAATGGCGGAAATGCAATCAGATTGGAACTCCCTGATAGTTCAGAGCTGAGGTGTTACTTTAAAAAAGACCTTTTGGGTGGTGTTTCGGTTATTGAAGGTAAGGGAGCTTTAATGGATGAAAAAGGGAATGAAATTAAAGAACAAAAAATCACGCTAATTCCTTATTTTTTATGGGCTAATAGAGGCTCAAACAAAATGTCTGTCTGGCTTTTCAGGAAAAAATAAAAATTTACTTTTTCGGATATCCTACTGTCTGGGCAAAAATTATATGCTGATCAGGTCTAAGATTCATCTTCTTTGAGAGTTCCTCTCTATTTATAGATGCCCTCACTACTGTTGCAAGACCTTCTGAGGCACAGAAAAGATATACATTCTGGGAGATAAAACCTGCATGAGCTGATGAGTAAAATCTTTTATCTTCATATGTTCCCCTTGGAATTTTTGAAAAATCTGCAACATAAACAAGATTCACTGGTGCTGTTTTTACAAAATCCTGGGTTCCTGTAAGGGCTCTAATGTCTTCCTTTGAAATCTGGACAAGAGCATGTTCCTTAGCATCATAGAGGAAAAACCCATCTACAGTTGCTACATGAATATCGATATTCTGCCAGTTTACTGCTGAAGGAGCAGTTCTTTTTCCTGATTCTGGACGATTGATTCCATATCCTGCCCAGAGAAGATTGGATAGAGTCTGGAGAGGGATTTTTTCAAGGCTGAATTCTCTGCTACTCTGTCTTGCTTTAAGACATTGCATAAGGGGCTTCCCTCCATCGGTCTGTGGAGGAGGAAGCTTTACAACTTCTTTTTCTTCTGCTGGTAATTGAGAAATGAAGCATAGAATAAAAATAAAAATTAAGAAAATAGGACAAAAAATTGAACCTTTTTGCATATTGACCTCCTAAATAAATTTTAGTCTATTTTAAATTATTTTTTGTAAAAAAGCTATAGTATCTATCTTTTTTTATTTTCTCCAAAGCATTTTTCAGAATAATGTCTCCACTATATCAATAACTTTCACATCTTCCCTACCCTTATCTTTAAGAGCGTCGGAGAGCATAATTTTGCAAAATGGACAAGCTGTGAAAACTACTTCTTCCTTTGAGGATATTACCTCATCTCCCCTCATATGATTGATTCTTTTTCCTATTTTCTCTTCTGTCCAGAAAAGCCCTCCTCCCGCCCCACAGCAGAGAGAATGGGCTTTACTATGCTTTAGCTCCCTAACTTTAACTCCTGAAATTGAAAGCAATTTTCTCGGTTCATCATAAATATCATTGTGCCTTCCGAGATAACAGGGGTCATGGAAAGCACCTGAGTCAAACTGGGAGCCAAGAAATAATTTTCCTTCTTTAATAAGTTTTTCTATAAATTCAACATGATGATATACCTCTCCTTTAAATCCAAGAGTGGGATATTCATTTTTAAATGTGTGATATCCATGGGGGCAAATAGTTATTATTTTTTTAACATTGTATTTCTTAAAGGTTTCAATATTCTCAAGGGCAAGGGATTGAAATAAATATTCATTACCAGCTCTTCTAACAGGGTCTCCACAACATTTTTCCTCTATTCCAAGGATTGAAAAATCAACATTTGCTTTTTTAAGTAAATTGATTAAAGAAGAGATAATTTTCTGTCCATTCTCCTCAAAAGACCCAGCGCATCCTACAAAAAGAAGATACTCTGTCTCCTTTTCTGAAGCACTAGGAACTCCCATCTCCTTTATCCATTCTCCTCTACTCTGGAACCCTATTCCCCAGGGATTGTAATTCGTCTCAACATTTTTGAATGCCTGGGTCAGCTCTGAGGGAAATCTCCCTTCCATTAGAACCTCACTCTGCCTCAGTCCTACTATTTTTGGGATATGCTCATTTCTCATGGGACATGTTACTTCGCAGGCACCACAGGTTGTGCATGTCCATATCTCATCTTCGAAATAAGCTTTTCCCATCAAAGGTTTTATTTTCTCCTTTTTATCTTTTAAAAGTCCTTCAGCCTGTTCTAAGAATTCCTTTTTTACTTTTATTATTATCTCCTTTGGAGATAAAGGTTTGCCCGAATTTAGAGCGGGACAGAAATCGTCGCATCTTCCACACTCCGCACAGGCAAAGGAATCAAGGAGGTCTTTCCATGAGAAGTCTTCTATGGTTGAAATACCGAATCTTTCTGAATTTTCGAGGTCAATGGGTTTTAAAGCACCAAAAGGTTCAAGATTTCTGAAAAATAGATTTATTGGGCCTGCAAGAAGGTGCATGTGTTTTGATCTTGGAATGTAAATTCCAAACCCCATTATTGTCAAAATGTGAGCCCACCAGAAGAGATGGATGAGGACCTCTTTCGGTTCAAATAAAGGGGATATTATTCCGCCAAGGAAAGCACCCATTACGGGCTCTCCAGCAGAAATTTTCAATGCCTCATAAATTATGAAAGTTATCATTGCTGTAACAAGGAATCCGAGAACAGTTGCTGATTCTGGGGATGGAACTGTGAGACCTGATGCCCTGAAAACAAATCTTCGAAAAAAGAAGTAGATACAGCTCAAAATAATCCAGAAGGCAAGCATATCTGTTACAAAAGTGAATATCCATCCAATTTTTGTATCACCAAATATGAAAAATCCCTTTACAAATCCTTCTATTAAATGATTAGTTGTTACTAAAAGGAAAAGTACGAATCCCCAGAATACCACTGTGTGCATAATTCCTGTAAAAAGCCTTTCCTCAAGGGAACATTTCTGGGAAAAAACTCTAAATATTCCTCCCGCGAGCCTTTCCCCTATTCTATCGAACCTTTCAATTTTTTTCCCTTTTAAGAGAAGTTTAAGTCTTAAAAGAAATGGCTCAAAAAAAGCATATAAAGCTATTGTTAGAAAAAATATAAATAAAGCAATTTCAGTTTGCGAAAGCATTCCAACCTCCGCGATTCAAAATTTTAGATAAAGTATAATACCATAGAAAATTTTTTAAGGAAAGGAAATGTCAAAAATATTTAAGATACGCCCAGCTTTTAATCATTTGGAGTTTATTGAACTCACAAACTAACGAACTTTTAAAATTTTCCTAAGCATTGCTTATATCCATGTCCTAATCTCTATTACAGAATTTGTAACCCGTTTTTCATTTCTTGCCCGTCCCTCTCCTTTCATTTTAAACTTTCCAAGTTTTAGTTATAATTAAAATTTCAGGAGGAATTATGAGTATTGACCCTGAACTTCTTGAAATTCTTGCTTGTCCTTTGTGTAAAGAAAGTGTAAAACTTGTGAAAGATGGGTCGGGACTGGAATGTGTGAAATGTGGCAGAATTTATCCCATAAGAGATGGAATACCTGTCATGTTGGTTGAAGAGGCATATTTTAAAGAGGAAAAGAAGGAGTCCGAGTAGTTTTGCCCTCTTTTCCACTGCGAGGCTCTGAAAATATGAAAGATTGTAGTTCTTCTAATTTACCTTTAAAATTAAAAGAGGCAAAAAAAATTCTTATTGTAAGACTACGGCTTATTGGAGATGTTTTAATGACCACCCCATCTTTGAGAATTTTGAGAAATGCCCTTCCAGATGCAGAAATTTACTATCTTGTCGAACCTCCTCAGGATGAGCTTCTGAAGGGGAATCCTGATATTAATGAATTAATGATTGTAAAAAGGGATGCTTCCCTTAGAGAACTTTTAAACATCATTAAAAAAATAAGAAAAGAGAAATTCGATATTGCAATAGATTTTCACGGAGGTCCGAGGGCATCCTTTTTAACTTTATTCTCTGGAGCAAAATTCAGGGTTGGATATAATTATTCTCCAAGAAGAGTTTTCTATCATCTAAGAATTGAAAGAGGAGTTAAAGAAGGTTATATTCACAGCGTTATTAATCAGTTCAATCTTCTGAGAGGCTTGGGAATTGAAAGTGAGGAGATCCCTCCTCTTTTTATGCCAGAAATGGAAGATTGGGAAAGAAAGAAATTCAATGATTCTCTTGAAGAAAAAGGGCTTGAAAACAAAAATTTCGTTGTGATGCATGTCTCTGCTGGAAATCAATACCGGGAGTGGGGTATTGAGAACTGGAAAATTCTTATAGAAATGATCTCCTGCAGAAAAAATGACTTAAAAATTGCTCTTATTGGCTCAGAGAAAGATTTGATATATGAAGACCATTTAAAATTTCCAAATGTGGTCTCCTTTATTGGAAATCTCAACCTGAGAGAGGTAAGGGAACTTATAAAGAGAAGTCTTTTATTTGTTGGACCGGACAGTGGACCAATGCACATAGCCTCAACAACAGAAACTCCTTTAATCGCTATTTTCGGTCCAACAATTCCTTCTGTTTTTGGTCCCTGGAAAAAGAATGCAATAATTATTGAGGGTTCGACCAATTGTAGACCCTGTAATCAGAAAAAATGTGATTATAACTTTCGCTGTATAAATAAAATAAAGCCGGAAATCGTTTTTGGAGAAATTGAAAAGATTTTAAAATGAATTTTAAAGAGAGCAAATTTTCTGAGCTTTTTCTCGTTTTTTCATTTTTACTCTTTTTATTCTTCATTCCTGTTTCAGTCTCTTTCTCCCACATTTTCCTTTCTCTTTCAATCCTTTGCTTTATTTATCTATCTTTTATAAGAAAAAAAAGAGTAAAAATTCATAAGACCTTCATTCTTCTCATAATCTTTGCAATTTTTGAAATAATTTCAATATTTTTCTCAATTGATTTTAAAACAAGTGTGGGCGATTTGAAGGAGATACTCTTATTTCTAATTGTCCCGGTTACTTTTAATCTAACACATAAAAGGGATGACTTTAAAATTTTCAATTATGCCCTTTCTTTTGCTATTTTTCTCTCATTCATTCTATCTGTTCTTGAATATTCAGGAATAATAACCGGAAGGGAGAGAGCAAGCGGATTCTTGAGTCACTACATGACACAGTCAGGGATTCTAATGCTTTTCTCTATTCTTTCCCTTTCAATGGTTTTCTTCGAAAGAGGGAAGAAAAAGTTTATATGGGTTTTCCTCTTCTTCGTCTCCCTTTTTTCTCTTGTTCTCACTATGACAAGGAGCGCATGGATTGGAGTTATCTTCGGTATAATCTTTATAACCATCCTTTACAGACCAAAACTTCTTATTTTCTTTTTTATCCTCACTATTATAATCGCTTTTCTTTCTCCGGACACTGTCAAAAAAAGGTTTATCAGCATCTTTGACCCTCAGGACGAGACCGTGAAGGAAAGAATTTATATGGCAAAAGCATTTCTAAGGATAATTTCAAAATATCCTATTTTTGGAACCGGTCTTGATACTGCAAAGATTGCATACAGGAAATTTAAACCTCCAGAAGCTGTAAGAGAAATTCCTCATCTTCACAGCAATATCTTTCAGATAGGGAGTGAACTTGGCATTTTAGCTCTATTTGTCTGGCTTCTTTTTGTTATTTCTTCTTTTCTTGACAATTACAGAGTCTGGAGATTTTCCAAGAATGAATTTACAAAACTTTCAGGTCTTGCTGGAACTGGGGTAATAATATCTTTCTTTATCGCAGGTCTTTTCGAGTTCAATTTTGGCGATTCAGAGGTAAAAATGCTTTTCCTTTATTTGATTACATATCCAAAAGCTCTCTGGGAGATTGAGAAAAATGAACTCAAGAAACAACAATGAAGTAATTAATTACTCTAAGGATAATAAGATAAAATTCCACTGGAATCCCCTTACCCAACAACCTAACATTCCATATTCAAAATGGCAGAGGAACATTGAATACTTAAAATTTGGTAGAGACCATTTGAAAATGCTGTGGTATAGCATTAAGTTATTGCCAAAATTGATTCCTGAATATTCCTTTTTACTGAAAAATTATCTCCCAGAAAGAGTAGAAAAGGGATTCTGTATTGGGACAGATAATGACCACTCTCGATTCGATAGACTCATAGATGAGATTAGAGAGATGGGAGCAAATTCAGTAGTTTTAAGAATTCCAGTATGGGACCTTGAAAATTTAAGTTTATGCAGGGACTTTCTTCTTGAATTGAAAAATTCCAGTGTGGAGCCGGTTGTGTCTATTCTTCAGGACTACAATTCAACAGCTGACCTGAATTACTGGAGAAATGGAGTTGAGAAAATTTTGAAAGAATTATATGGAGTTTCAAATTATTTCGGTATCGGACACGCATGGAACAGATATAAATGGGGTGTCCGCTCCTTTCTCCATTATCTTGACTTAGTTGTAGAAGCAGAAAAAGTTAGAAAGGATTATCCAGGTATTAAATTTTTTGGTCCCTCTGTGATAGATTTTGAATATATATGCACTATGGGGGTTCTGAATCATCCGAGAAGGAAGCCGAAATTCGATGTTGTAAATGCTCTTTTATATGTTGACAGGCAGGGAGCACCTGAAAATAAGCATATAGGATTTGATTTGTATCACAAAACTCTCCTTATGAGAGCTATAATTAATTCTGTCTACGGAGTAGAGACCCCATTCTGGATTACTGAAACAAACTGGCCTCTCATGGCAAAAAGCGAATATGTTCCCACATCTTTGAAGGAGAGCGTTGATGAGGAAACTTATGCTGATTATCTTGTAAGATATTACATCTTATCCCTATCCTCAGGTGCTGAAAGAGTTTACTGGTGGCAGTTAGTAGCCCATGGCTATGGAATTATAGATGATATTAATGGAAAATGGATAAGAAGGACTGCCTGGAATTCTTTCAAAACAATGACTAAAGTTCTCGGATCCTTTCGTTTTATAAAAAAGAAAAAGGAAAAATCCTTCTACTCATTTACTCTGGAAAACTCAAGGGAGGAATTAATAACAGTTGCATGGAATTTAATGGGAGCGAAAAAATTAACCATAGATTTTGAGCTTGAAGAGGCAATTTCAAGAGATGGAGAGAGAATCAATATTACCAATCCTTTGACAATTACTTCTTCCCCTGTCTATTTAATCCATAAGAGAAAAAATCAAACTTAATACCCCTCTTGACCATTCTATCCAGTAAGTTTAAAATGTTTTATTAAAAGTAAGTCTTGAGAATTTGATATGAAATTTGAAGGCGAAATTTTTGTAAGCGAGCTGATGGGTAAAAAAGTTGTCGACAGAATAGGGGAGACTATCGGATTTATAAAAGACTTTACTGCGGTAAGGGGGGACATTTTCCCTTTAATTGACAATTTTGTCATTAAAAAAGGCGGAAAATTATTCCTCCTTCCATGGAATGAGATAGAATTCTTTAACCGGGAATTTACTCTTTGCAAATCAAATGCAGAAGATTTAAAAGTTAAAGAACCAGGAGAGGAAGATATCTTCGTTGTAAAGGACATAATGGATAAACAGATAGTAGACATAAATGGTGCAAAACTTTTGCGGGTCAATGATTTAAAAATCAGGGAAGTAGGAGAAAAACTCTGTATAATTGCTGTTGATGTTGGATTCAGGGGGCTTTTGAGAAGATTAGGATTGAAGGGAAAAGGAGGAAAATTTTGGAAAGCTCTGGTAAGAGGGTTACCATATGACCTTATCAGCTGGGGGTTTATCCAGCCCCTTGAACCAAAGGTGACAAAACTTGTTTTATCTATTCCAAAAGATGTTCTTTCTCAGCAACATCCTTACGACCTTGCAAATATTCTCGCAAAACTTCCTCCTGATGAACAAGAATCTCTTATAAAGTCAATTGGCGTGGAAAAAATAGCAGAGACTTTGCCAGAATTAGATGATAAGCGTCAGGTTGAGATAATGGAAAGACTGGAAAAAGATAAAGCTGTAGATATTCTTAAAGCTATGCCACCTGATGAGGCTGCTGATCTTCTCGGTGATTTATCAGAAGAAAAGGCAGAGGAACTTTTGGGAGAGATGGAAAAAGAAGTGGTAGAGGAGGTTAGAGAGCTACTCCAGCATGAGGACGATACTGCAGGAGGACTCATGACGACAGATTTTATTGCTCTAAGACCGTATATGACAGTAGACGAAACTTTATCCTTTCTTAGATTGACAGCTCCGGATGTGGAGAATATAAACACGATTTATATAACTGATGAAAATGACTATCTGATGGGATTCGTTTCAATAAGGGATTTATTTATTAATCCCCCTGAGTCCCCCCTCTCCTCCATTATGAACCAAAAAGTCAAGAGTGTAACTCCTGAATCCGAGGGAATGGAAGTTGCAAAGACAATGGCTAAGTACAATCTCCTGAGTCTCCCTGTTGTTGATGAAGAGAAGAAATTAATAGGAATAATAACAGTTGACGATGTCCTCGAGTTTATGCTTCCTTCTATTAAAAAAAGGAAGAAGTTTTAATGGAGTTCGATGTTAAAAGATGGTTGAAAAAAGTTTTTATTTTCTTCTCTGTTATGGGACCCGCTTTTATAACCTCTACTGCTGACAACGATGCAGGAGGAATTGCAACTTATGCTACAGCGGGTGCCCAGGAAGGATATGGGCTTCTCTGGGCATTGTTCCTGATAACAATAAGCCTTGCGATTGTTCAGGAAATGTCATCAAGAATGGGAATAGTAACCGGGCAGGGGCTTGGAGGCTTGATTAGAGAAAAATTTGGCGTAAAACTAACCCTTATTGCTCTCTTTTTCCTTTTGATTGCCAATATTTTTGTAACAATCTCGAACTTTTCCGGAGTTGCTGCAGGATTTGAACTTTTTGGAATTCCAAGATATATAGCTGTTCCAATATCTGCTTTTTTCATATTTCGTATCATTACAATAGGAAAATACAGCAAAATTGAAAAAATTTTCCTTTTTTCTGCCCTTTTCTATATTTCCTATGTTGTTTCAGGGTTTCTTGCAAAACCTGAATGGAAAGAGATTTGGAGCGGTTTTATTCCAAGTTTTAAAGCATCAACTGAATATATAGTTATAATGATTGCGATGATAGGCACAACCATAACACCATGGATGCAATTCTACCTTCAAGGCTCCATTGTTGACAAGCGTGTTAAACTTTCGTATCTAAAATACTCCTCAACAGAAGTCTACATTGGCTCTTTTTTCACAGATTTTATTGCATTCTTCATAATCGTTGCTACCTCTGTAACTCTTTTCAAAAATGGGATAAAAATAAATTCAGCAGAAGAGGCGGCACTCGCTTTAGCTCCTCTTGCTGGAAAATACTGCTCCCTCCTTTTTGCTCTTGGCTTGATAAATGCATCAATTCTTGCTTCTGCAATTGTTCCCCTCTCAACATCCTATGCAATATGCGAAGCATTTGGCTGGGAATCAGGACTTGACAAAAAATTCAAGGATGCTCCCTTGTTTTTCTCAATTTTGGCAGGAGTTATTATCATAGGCTCTGGAATTGTTCTTATCCCACGTTTAAATTTGATTAAGGTTATGGTTATATCCCAGACGACGAATGGTATTCTCCTTCCTCTAATACTTATTTTTATGCTAATTCTGATTAACGACAAAAAAATAATGGGTGAGTATAAGAATAATTTCTCCCAGAATTTGATTTCTTATACTACTGCAATTGCACTAATTATATTAACGCTTCTCCTTTTGTTTTTCGGGATTAAGGGAATATAAGATAACCATTTCCATTGAAGAATCAGAAAAAGAAGGGACAGAAAAGAAGGTCAAATGCAGATAAAATCAGATTTATTGTAGAAGGCAAAAATAAGGCAATTCCATTTTTCCCATTCTCTTAGTAAAATTCTATCTGGAGGTAAAAATGAGATCGTTAAAGGTCTTTACATATCTTGCTTCAATTTTTATCCTGAAAAATTTGATTTTCTGCTATGACCTATCTTCAGTCCTGGAGAAGGGGTGGCTCCTTCAGGACAAAAATCAGGACGGCTTTGTTGATTTTATTGATTGCAAAATAGTTATTTCTGATAATCCCTCTGTAGAAATTGTTCGCTCTGCCTCTGAAATTGCCTTCAGAATATCCTTTGAATCTGAAGGAATAACCCCTCCAATTCTTTTTACTGAAAGTGAGCTCGGAAAGAAATTTTATTTTTGCAATTTAATCTTTCTTGGTGATTCGAAAATTCACAGAAAATTTCTTGAAAAAATTGGAAAATCCTATGATTGTCCTGAAAACTCAGGTGTTCTGGAATTTATAGAAAGTAAAGATGGAGATATTCTATCAATAAGAGGTTCGAATGATGAATCAATTCTCTATGCAGTTAAGAATTTTTTCTCCCGTTTTCCCTATTTATGGGAGATTTACGGTAGAAAAACAGGAACAACTTTTGAAAGTATAAAAAATGATATTGAAAAATATTTCAAAGAAATTGGGATTGAGCCCGAAAAAATCTTGTTCAGAAAAGCAGTTTACGAAAATAAAGATGCAATTCGAAAAATGGAGAAAACTGGCAAAGAACTTGAATTCTACGAAGCTGACACAGGAGAGGTGAAGCTTTTAGACATTGAAATTTATTTTAAAAATAAAGAAAATTTTGAGAAGGGGATCGATTCTCTAAATAGTTTGAAGGAAAGTCAGAAATGGGGTGAGGGAACAAAAACTCTAGTCTATCCAGGAATTTCAAGATTGGAGTTGAATTTATCATTTTTAAACCAGAATAAAAAAATTATCCTCGAAAGAATTGGGTTTCCAGAAAGAATGCTTTCAAGAAGGCTCTCTCCAGAACTGGTAAAGCAGAAACCTAAGCCAAAGGCAAAAGAGATGAGCTTTTCAAATCTCTTTACAAAAGAAGGGTTGATAAAAGAGGAGGAAAAGGGGGTTGAGAAATTAGATTCAAGAATTGTCCTTTCTGAGGAAGATTTTTCTCCATCAGCAGCAGAGATTGCCTTCAGACTCGGGCTCGAATCAATCGGAATTACCATGCCGATTACAATTATTGATGAAGAAATAAAAAATTTTGATGAGATAGATTTTAATCCTGTCATAATTGGTGAGAAGAACAGACTTACCAAGTATCTTTTAAAAAGTGGAAAGCTCAGAATGCCAGAACTAAAGAAAAATGAAGGATATATAGCAATTGTTCCAAAGGCTTTTAATGATTTCACTGCCATTGTTTTTACAGGGAATATAAAAAATGCTTCCCTCTATTTTGTCAAAAATCTCCCATTTCTCTGGCGGAAGGGTAAAGATGGAGTAGAAATTTTCAAAATTGAAGATGATATAAACTCTTTCTTCAAATTAAAGAACATTGAAGGTCAATTGTCTCTTGTAGGAAAGCATTTAAGGGATTTCGTTCAAAAAAATCCTCTAAAGAATATAGAGTCTTTGAAAATTGATATCTTTGTAGATGGAATGGTCTCTCAGCCTGAGAAATTATTTGACGAACTTTTTAAAGGGAAGGATGTCAAAATAGATTTTGTTTCAAGGAAGGAAGGGAAAAAAGTTTTTGAGATTGAAAAGGAGATTTCCTATGAAGTGGATGAGTTCTGGAAGGTTTGGAAAGAGGAAGCTCTTGAAAAGTTAAATCCTGGTAAAAAAATTAAAATTGACATCAGGTTATCGGAGCCTCCAGAAATTAGAGAGTCAATTAAAGAGAAAATCCTCAAAGAGCTTGAAAACAGGAGGTTTAAAAAAGATGATATTTCCCTTAATGTCCTTTGCTCTTACAAGCAGGGATTTTCATGGATTGTGGATGATGTGATTCCAAAGCTCAAAGGGAAAGATGTTAAATCTATTCAAATAACATTTCCTTATAAGAAAGTGCAAATTGCTCCTGCAAAATTTCAAGAAGAACCAACAAGATGGCTTTCTGAGCTTTATCCTGTTGATGAAATAATATCAAGGGAGTTGAATTTGCCTATGAACTCAATAAATTTTGAAAGGGAGGAGATGGAAGAGCCTGTTTATAGAATTACAGTCTATGAAAATGAGGGAATTATCTTCAAAGACTCCTTCTCTCCCTTTATTGCAAAAAGACATTATCTTGATAAATTCCCATCATGGGGTGAAGTGACCATAACCCAGGGAGGTCTTTTAATTGAAGAGGATGGGAAGGAGATTTTCAGAAAAATTATAAAAAGTGACCTTCAACAGTTTTGGGAATTTTATCAAAGAGAAATTCTTGAAAAATTGCACGAGCATATAATGAAGAAAGCAGGCAATAAACCAACCATTGAAAAACAACCCTTCTTTCACACATTGAAGGTGGAACTCTTTGCATCTGAGCCAGATTATAGACTGGGAATTGACGAGGAGATGATCACTTCCCTTGAATCAATTCACGATGAGATATATTTTGGCACTCTTGATTTTCTTGAAGCCACACTTTACAAAGAAAAACTAATTCTTGATGAAAAAGAAATTCAGAAAAGATTTAATGCTTCTGGAAAAATTTTTCCAGTGATTTATCCTTCAGCGCCTGGAAAACCTGCAAAGGCAAAGATTCTTCTCACCGACTATCCAGCTCCAAAGCCCAAAGTTCACTTTAAATGGAAAGATCTTAAAGGGATTGACAGGGAAGAGGAGGTAATTCTTCAACCTTTGTCATTAGAGTTGTGTAAAGGAAGGGGAACAAAAATCAGAGAGGATGAGGTATCCTCCCTTGAAATTTATTTGAAATTCTCAAAAGAAGAAAATGCTGTTGCTTTTGATATGATAGAGTCTTTAAAAAGGCTTAGAGAAAAAGGGTTTTTGAGAGATTTCTGTGCCTCCAACAATCTTGAAGAAATAGTTCTAAATTTTCATTTTGAATTTCTTCAATCGTCAAATTCCTTTAAAATTTTCCCTTTAGAAGGAAAAATACCTCATGAGTTCAAAAAGAATCTTATAAAATTTGACCACGTCACAAGTCCTGAAGAAGTATCTGGGATTTCAGAAATTCTTGGGACTCTTCCCGGAATCTACACTTATAAACTTTGGAAATCTTACGAAGGAAGGGATATTCCAGTCATGGAAATTAACCTTCCGTCCCCTTCTGAGGTCGCTTCAAGAAACAAATTTATTCTCAGAAAACCCACGATTCTTTTCACTGGAAGGCAGCATGGAAATGAGGTTTCATCAACAAGTTATCTCATAAAACTTGCTGAGCTCCTTGCCACGGATGAGAAATGGAAGGAGTATTTGAAAAAAATCAATGTTGTCATCCATCCCATGGAAAATCCTGATGGAGCAGCTCTTGCCTATGAGCTTCAGAAAATCACGCCTCATTTTTGTCTTCATGCGGGAAGATATACATCCCTCGGAGCTGATGTTAGCACTCAGATTAGAAATCCTGAGACTCTTATAACAGAAGCTCTTTTCAGAAATTTTCTTTATGAGAGATGGAAACCCGATATTTATTTGAACCTCCACGGCTATCCATCCCATGAATGGGTCCAGCAATTTTCAGGTTATACTCCCTATCTTTTCAGACAATACTGGATTCCAAGAGGGTGGTATGCCTTTATAACCCATCTCGAGCATCCTGGTTATCCTTTTCACAGCGAGGCATCAAAGGTTCTCCTTGAATATATAAACAAAGAGATTAACTCTTTGGAAGAAATCTTTATAAACAAAAATCAGTATCAGAGATATGTTAGATGGGCTGAGAGATGGCAACCCCACATCCATTTCCTTGAAGTTCATGGTGAGACAAATCTATATTTTGATAGAAGAAGTTCAAGAGCTTCAAAACCTTCTTCAAGAAGGGATTTAACCTTCTGGGAAGCAGTAACTGAGGGAATGGACGAGACTGCCCAGAATGGATGGCTCAATTTTGTATGTCTTGAAGGTTTATACTTTGTAAAAGCTCATCTTGATTTTTTAAAAAACTCGAAAATCCTTTTCCACAGAGAGGAAGAAGAGGAAAGCATGGAGAGAATCTCAATTACATTAACAAGAATCAGACCAGTAAGGACAAAGGAACAATAAACCTATTTTTTATCAAGAAGTATCAATTTATTTTTTACAATTCCTAAGGAATCAATTATGTTTTTAAATTCTTCGTATTCCTTCACAGATATTTCCCTTTTTGCGATTATAAACCTTTCCTTTATTATTATTTCAGATTTTTCTTTATCAAAATAAACTGAAAACTCAAATTCTCCAAAATCTTTTTTTGTGTTAATTGCCTCAGGAAGGTAAATTGGCTCAAAGCCTTCAGGAATTGTGAGTTTTATTTCTCCAATAATCTCAGATTTATCGGGAATCTGGAAGAGATAATTCCTCTTTGAGAGTCTTGGTGCAACAGGAAGCCCTGCAAAGGGATATGGTGTCCCAGGGATGTTTAAAAGAATTACATTCCCCTGAAATAGAGCAAATTTTTCAGCAAAAAATTCCTGAGAAACCGAGGCTTTTTCAAATATGTCCTTTAAATTACTGAGCTTAAAACTTAAACTTTTACCTTCCTCAAACAGTCTGTTTATTGACTCTTTAAAAAATATTTCCAGCTCT
This sequence comes from uncultured Clostridia bacterium, assembly GCA_964531645.1. GTDB lineage: Bacteria > Acidobacteriota > Aminicenantia > JBFLYD01 > JBBIMS01 > JBBIMS01. The sequence continues at coordinate 35,493 of CAZHEF010000011.1, read as the reverse complement.
TTATTCGTCCTATCCTTCAGCTCCTTTCTTGCGATTTTGTCAAAAAATCCAGATAACTCAACGGAAATTTTCCCATTCAGATTTCCGCTTTTATCTATTTTTCCCGAGATTATATGCTTTGAAACGCTTTTTGCTTCTGCTAAACAACGAATTTTAACAAATTCTGAACTTTGAGGTTTTACGATCAGACCGTCGGAATCTTTACCTTCCTGAAAATATCCAAAATGGGAATCATTCGCAAAGGGACTCAGGAAAATATAATCTTCTCCATCGGGTATCGCAACAAGGACAGAATCAAACTGTTTCATTGTAGGAACATCCTTTACTATCTGAATCCTTTCTTTATTTGCGAGAACAGAGAAAGAATCAATTCCTGCAATTTTTAGCATTGAAACGAGGAGAGCTGATTTGTCCTTCCAGTCCCCATATCTGTTTTGAAGAACTTTCTCCGCACTGTGAATATCATACCCTCCCTCTCCAAAATCAAGCTGAACATTTCTTATCTCATTTGCAACAAAATAAAAAATTTTCTTTATCTTTTCCTCTTTGCTTCTGACTTCTTTAATTAGATCAAGGGTGAATTTTTTTAATTCCTCGGAAGGTTGAATAGCATCGTAGAAAGAACGGGAAAAAAATGATGTTGCTTCAGACCAGTCCCTGTATGTGCTGAAAATAATTCTTGATGAAATCTCTCCTTCAGGAGGCATGAACTCCTCAGGTTTTATCTGAGCTGAATCAGTCACTGTTATTGTGTAAAGCTTTGAATTATCCTCTATTTTCTCTTTCAAATCTAAATTTAAATTTATGAGCTTGTATTTTAACTCTTTTTCTCTGGGGATTTCTATTCTCAATTCTTTTTTTAGAACAGGCTCATCACTCTGAAAATAGGCAATCCCATCAATATTCTCTTCTTTCTCTATCCCCTCTTTTTTATAATGAATTACAAGGGATTTTAAAGGCTCAACACCAGGAAATGAGACAACCCTGTGGACAAGATTGGAATAGATATCTGCTTCAGAAAGATGGACAGGAGTAACATCATTAATAGCACCTTTTTCAACCTCTATATAAGAAAGGTCTGACTTGTAGGTTCTTCCCATTTTAAGTTCTACCTTTTCCTTTTCCCTGTCAAAGGGAATCCTGAAATCGCTGAATTTTTCTCTACCTTGAACATTGAAAATTTTCAAAACTCTTAAGTTTTCTTCGGTTCGTCCTGTTTCAGGGCTAAGTTTGAATGATTGAAAGTAATAAAGGATTGCTCCAGTGGCATCGGGATATTTTCCGCTGGAAGGTGCATTTTTTATAATGTCCTCAATGTTTTGCTGAGAAAAAATCGGTAAACAAATTATTAATACAAGTAAAATTAATTGATTAATTTTCTTCACTTTTACCTCCGAATTTTATTTTTTCTCAAGAATTACCATTGAACGCTGAAATCTCTTTATCGCCTTGACAACTTCTCTTAAACACTTATATTCTTCAGGAGATATTTTAGCCTTCTCAATTCTGAAATCACATCTAAAAATCACCTTATTTTCTTTTTTTGCTGTATCTACCTTCAAAGTTACAGGTTCATTTCTAATCTCTACTGGATCTGGTATAGCTTTAATCAAAAACTCATCAGGAAAACTAATTTCTTCCTCAATTATACTTCCAAAAGAAGAACCAAAATTCATGGAATATCTTCTCTCGTCTAAATTTGTTAAGCTTCTAAGAATGCTGCTCAGTATTACATCAAAGGAACAGGAAGATAAAGGAATGGACAAAAGCTTGAGTTTTCCAGCATCAACAATATAGTCTTTTGCTTTGAAATTAAATTCAATCTCATAGGGTTTTGAAAGGTCTGTGAAATCAGTGGCTTTAACATTTTCCACCTTTGTTCCAGGGGAAAGGAATTGGGAAAGCTGTTGCCAGACCATTGAGAACTGGTATGATGGGACCCGCTTTGCTACTGTTCTTAAAATTAAGTCATAAAATCCCTTTCCTGATATTTTTACCTCTCCCTCAATACTTCCATCAGAATTAACCTTTGTTTTCACCTTTATCAGCCCCATACTTTTTTCAGCTGGAACAAGAGGGACTTTAATAAGGTCTTTCCCTTTCTTATCAAGAAGGAGAACATATTTTCCTCCAACATATGTTTCACCGAAAGAAGAGCTCAGCTCAAGGGTAGGATCCATGAAAACCATTCTCCCATCTTTAAGAACAACTGCTACAATAGCATGCTCTAAAAATATTATGGGAATTTCCTTCTCAATATTTTGAGACATGTTTATTAAAGCATCATAGCTTCTTACTCCAATTTCTTTTAACATTGCAATCATGAGGATGGATTTATCTCTACAAACTCCATACTGTTTTTCAAAGGTGTAGGAGGCAGGATGGGGTTCAATAAATGCTCCCACATCCATGGAAGAGCCCATATAGCGGATTTTTTGTGATATGTATCTGAAAATAGCAAGAATCTTCTCCTCCTCTGTTTTCAGATCCTTTGTAAGTTCCAAAACCTTCTCCTTTATTTTCTCGCTGGAATCAATCTTTCCTGCATTGAGACTATCTCCGTATCTTGAAAGTTCCTTCCAGTTTTTGAAAGTGCTAACAACAAGTTTCAGTGCTACATCAGTGACGGGGACCATACCGAGTTCCACAATTATTTTGGGAGAATTTCTCTTCGTCCATTTGTAAATGGTTCTATTCCCTGCATTCTTCTTTTCAAACTGTAGAACTCCATTTTTAACAACAAATTTCAATGGTTTTGATGAGGGAGAATCAATTTCAGCTTCCCTTTTTATAACAGGTTCAAGTTCCTGGAAGAGAATAATGTTGTTGTAGTGCCCCTTTATCAATGGTTTTGATTTCTCTTCAATAATGGTCTCAATAGAATCTCCAATTTCAAGAGATGGAAAGGTTATACTCAATCTTCTGAAATTCTCCTCAAAAATGTTCATCTGCTGGACTTCCTCAAGGGTTCCATCCTTTATCATATTCATTGGAACATCAAGAACTCTCCCATCCTTCTTTATAACCCTTGCAATAGAAACTTTTACCTCAGAGTATCTTCTGTAATAGGGAATCTTCTTTATGGAATAATTTTGCTTTCCTTTATCCGTAAGTATTTTAACGAGGGCATGCTCCTTTGCCACAAATTCTCCATTCTCTTCAAATCTTACCTTAATTTTGTCAAAAACTATGAGAGCATTTGCATCGGGATATTTCTCCAGTCCTCCAGCTTTCTCAATCTCTTCCAGGATTGGCTTTAAATCCTCTTTCTGCTGAGTGAAAACAGGAGCCATAAAAAATAAAAGGATACTAAAAAATAAAATAAATCTTTTCATAATTCCTTCCTTAAAGTTTTTATATTATTTGATAAATTTCTTTCTGTCAAAAAAATAGATATATTGGTCTTTAATTATGTTTATTTAGTATTTTCCACCATTCTTCTTTATCAGATGCAACCGATGTTAGAACTGGCTCCAGAATTTTATTTAGTTGACTTACTCCCTCAAACCCTCTCTATGTAAGAGTTCTTTTCAGTGTCTATTCTGACAATATCCCCCTCTTCAATGAAGAAGGGAACCGAGACTACAAGTCCTGTTTCAAGGGTTGCAGGTTTGTTGTTGGAAGCCTGGGTTGCTCCCTTCAGATAAGGCTCTGTGGATACAACCCTTAAATCAACAGTTCTTGGAGGTTCAATACCTATAGGTTTTCCATCCAGTGTCTCAACAGAAAATTTAACATTGGGAACAAGATAGTAAATTGAGTCCCCAAGAACTTCCCTGTCAATATAGATTTCCTCCCATGTTTCAGTATTTACAAAGACATAAAGTCTGTCCTTTTCATAAAGATATTCCATTTCCACCTTTTCCAGGTAGGGTCTTTCAACCCTGTCCTTTGAGCGGAACTTGTATTCCATTTGGGTTCCGTCTTTCAAATTACGAAGTTTTGTAATAATCATTCCATGTTTATTTCCAGGGGTAAGATGTTGAACATCTAAGACCCTGTAAAGAACATCCTCAAGTTTAATTGTCATTCCTTTTCTTATCTGGGTTGCGTTTATCACTCTTTCCTCTCCTTTAAAATCTTATCAATTAATATTTTATCATGAGACTTAAAAAATTCAATCCTCTCCCTTGAAAACGTGAGTAAAGTATTCTCATCAATGCCTGAGAAAAGTAGATAATATTTTGATTCTTCCTTTTTGCTAAAACCAGACTTTTGAAGATATTTGGCTAGAGCATTTATGAATTCTATTGCATCTTCTTTGCTATCCCATCTCGTTGACCAGTGAATGAACTTCATTTCTCCCTTCTCCCAGAAATTTAAGAGATCGTTTCCCCAGCCCTCAGAAGTAATCTTGTTCTGATCTATATTAAGATTTTCAAAAAATGTCGAAACAAAAAGTTCACCTCCTACAAAGGAAGCAGAGAGTTTCCATCCCGTTCCCGGGGAATAAAAAGTTTTTAACTCCGATGGCTCATCCCTTATTTCAATATATTTTTCGGGATGAATTATTTGTTCTGTTGACGAGGGAGGGGAAAGGAGCAACTTATTGACATCTTCCCATCCTCCTTTTGTAAAAATTTCATAGACAAATTTTAAACCGGAAAAGTAGGGAAAAATAAGTGAATTCTTGAGGATTAAAGGAATATTTTCAGAGTCAGGAGTTAATTTCAGAGCATTTAAAGGAATCTTTTCAGAAAAGGAGATGAATAGGGAGGGGTCTAGACCTGAAAACTGGAGCATTAAAAGATTCGCATCTCCTTCAATTACAGAAAGAATTGCCAATCGCCTATCATCAAAATCACTTTGTCCTTGTAGGTGTTTAGCTATGTTGAAATGCTGATCCTGAATTGCATGTCTTAGCTCATGGGCAATAACCATTGCATTCAATTCCGAAAGAGGACCTTTCTTAAACGAGATAAAATAAACAGATTTTGAGTCCAATTCATCATAAAAGGCAACAACTTGGTTGAAAAGGATTTTTTTCCTTAAAGCATTTAATTTTTTATCGGAATTCCATAGCCCTAAATACCGTAATAATTTCTCCTCCTTTTCAGCCTTCTCTTCTGGATACTCCTTTCTGAAATAGGATTCAAGGAAATTTTCAAGATATACCCTGTCTATCTCTTTTAAAGGAACTTCATTTACAAATGGAAGTTTCCCAATTTCAACAACTTTTCTTTTGAGTCCATTTATATCAACATCCTGAGTAAACAATGATTGAAATGAAAGGAGCATTAAAATCAAGAGAAATATTACTAACTTTTTCATTTAAATAACCTGCATTCTTTTCAGGGCATTTCTTGCAGCTTTTTGCTGTGCCTCTTTCTTTGAATTCCCTGTGCCAGAACTTATCTTCCTTTCCCCAATCCAGAGTTCAATCTTAAATTTTCTATTATGGGGAGGACCTATCTCTTTAGCAACTCTATACTCAGGAAGACTCCATTTACTTTTTTGAACAAACTCCTGAAGAATGCTCTTCCAATCCTTTGAAACCTCTTCTCCCTTTCTAATATTTTTGATAAAAGGTTTTATCCAGCGAATTACTATCTCCTCTGCCTGCTCGAAACCTTTTTCAATGTAGATGCTTGCAATAACTGCCTCAACCGCGCTACCAATCAGTCTCTTCTTTTCTCTTCCAGCTGTTTTTTCCTCTCCTCTTCCAAGAAGGAGGAATTCACCAATGTTTAATTTTTTCCCGATTTTGTAAAGGATTTCTATCCCCACCAGACGAGACTTTAATTTTGACATATCTCCTTCCTCAAGCTCAGGAAAATTTCCGTAAAGAAACTCAGTAACAATTAAGTTCAATATAGCATCGCCGAGAAACTCAAGTCTTTCGTTACTTTCTGTTCCTTTTTCATAGGCATAAGATTTATGGGTAATTGCTTTTAAAAGTATTTTCTCATCGGAAAAATTTATACCAATCTTTTCTTGAAGCTGAGAGAGAATTACTCTTCCCTCCATACAACTTTCCCGGCCACAATAGTAATTACAGGCCATCCCCTCAACTTTTTGCCATGAAAGGGAGTATTCCTTGAAAGGGACTTAAATTTTGTTTTATCAACAACTTTAACTTTTGCGGGATTTATAATTGTTATGTCCGCATCAAACTCTGATCTCAAAGAGCCCTTGCTCTTTAGACCTAAAATCTTTGCTGGATTGCATGAAAATAAAGAAACAAATCTATTGACTGGAATTACTCCGGTGCTTACCAAGTTATCCATAATTAAAGGGACTGCGGTCTCAAGCCCAATAATTCCGAAGGGAGCCTGATCGAACTCAACCATTTTTTCATCAATTGTATGGGGAGCATGATCAGTTGCAATACAATCTATAGTCCCATCCTTTATACCTTCAATAAGAGCCTTTCTGTCATCTTCTGAACAGAGGGGTGGATTCATTTTGTAATTTGAGTCCCATGGAATTAGATCCTTATCGGAAACAACTAAATGATGGGGGGTAACTTCTGCTGTGATTTTTACTCCTTCCTTTTTAGCCCTCTTTATCATTTCAAGGGAGCCTGCAGATGAGATATGCAAAATGTGGATGTGAGCACCTGTCATCTTAGAAAGAATTACATCCCTCGCTACAATTATTTGTTCTGACTCCTTAGGAATCCCTCTCAACCCATGAATATATGAATAGAAACCCTCATTCATCACCCCATCTGAAGAAAGCTCTGGATCCTGGGCATGTTCCATAACTGGTCTTTCAAGAAATTTTGCCCATTCCATTGCCCTTCTCATTATGTAACTGCTTTTTACTGAACTCCCGTCTTCAGAGAATCCGACAGCACCAGAGCGGGAAAGTTCTGCCATTTCAACAATTTCCTCACCTTTTCTTCCCTTTGTAACTGATGCAATAGGAAAAACATTGACTATCCCTACTTCCTTTGCCCTTTTAATGATGAATTCTGTAACCTCCTTGCAATCATTGGGAGGGTCAGTATTGGGCATACAGCAAATGGAGGTAAAACCACCTGCAACAGCTGAGAGGGAACCACTTTCTATTGTCTCTTCGTCTTCTCTCCCTGGCTCTCTCAGATGAGTATGCAAATCGATAAATCCTGGAGCTACTATATATTTTGAGCAATCTATTATTTCAGCATCTTTTAAATCAATCTTTTCTTTGATTTCTTTTATTTTCCCGTTTTTAATCAAAATATCCATTGTAGAATCAAGTTTAGATGACGGGTCTACAACTCTACCATTTTTTAAAAGTAATCTCTCGCCCATTTTAAGCCTCCGAAGAACCTGAAAGAAGGTATAGAACAGCCATTCTAACTGCAATTCCATTGGCAACCTGGTCAAGAATCACAGAGTATTCTGAGTCTGCAATCTCTGCTGAAAGCTCTATACCTCGGTTTATAGGACCAGGATGCATAATTATTACATCTTTCTTTGCCCTCTTTAATCTTTTAAGATCAAGGGAATAAAGCATTCTATACTCTCTGAGGGAGGGAAAGAAATTCTTTGACATTCTTTCTAATTGAATTCTCAGCATCATAATCACATCTGCATCCTCAACAGCCCTGTCAAGATTATGTTCAACAACAGCTCCCAGCTTTCCCATTTCTTTTGGAAGGAGAGTTGGAGGTCCCGATAGAAAAACCTTTGCGCCTAATTTTGTGAGAAGGAAAATATTGGATCTTGCAACTCTACTGTGAAGAATATCTCCTACAATTACAATTCTTAAATCCTCAATTTTTTTCTTCCTGTCAAGGATTGTAAAAGCGTCAAGAAGAGCCTGCGTTGGATGTTCGTGAGTCCCATCTCCTGCATTTATCACCGAGGATTTTGAGAAGGAGGTAATAAAATGAGGTGCATATGAGGAAGGATGTCTTACAACAATTATATCAGACCTCATTGCCTCAAGATTCCTTACAGTATCTCTCAAAGTCTCTCCCTTTAGAAGGGACGAAGTTGAAGCAGAGAAGTTTATTATGTCAGCGCTCAGTCTTTTTGCTGCAATCTCAAAGGATGAACGAGTCCTTGTGCTTGGTTCAAAGAAAAGATTTATTACAGTTTTTCCCCTGAGGGTTGGAACTTTTTTAATCTCTCTTAGAGAAATTTCCGAGAAAGATTTTGCTTCCTCAAGAATGAGTTCTACTTCTTCCCTTTTCAGTTCCTCTATACCGAGCAAATGTCTTCTCTTGAAAATCATTTTACTCCATGGGTTCGGTTATTAATACTTGATCTAACCCATCTTCTTCTTTAAGCATAACATTCACAAGTTCCCTTCTTGAAGTGGGAAGTATTTTGCCAACATAATCAGCTCTTATTGGAAGTTCTCTGTGGCCCCTGTCAATGAGAACAGCAAGTTGAATAGTTTTAGGCCTTCCAAGGTCAATTATGCAGTCCATTGCAGCTCTAACAGTTCTTCCTGTAAAAAGAACATCATCCACAAGAACAATATCTTTTTCATCAACGGAAAAATTTACCTCTGTCTTCTTCACTATTGGTTGAGGTCCAAGGAGAGAGAGGTCATCTCTGTAAAGAGTTATGTCAAGAATCCCCACTGGAATATCAACACCTTCAAGATCCTTCATTATTTTAGCAAGACGATAAGCAAGATGAACTCCTCTTGTTCTGATCCCTATTATAACAATGTTCCCAAGATCTCTGTTCCTCTCAATAATTTCCATTGCCAATCTGTTCAATGCTCTTTGAATTTTTTTGTTATCCATAATTTTTGCTTTTATCTTTTCCTTCATTTTAAAACTCCGTAATTATAATCCTTATATTAATTTGGGGATAAAGTCAACTTTTTGGTCCCTGAAGTTTCCTGAATTTTAATAGGTCTTCTTAAGAAGATAAAGAAATAATCGACAAACTGAGACCAGAAGATCTTGAATAACCAATAACCAAATTTCAATAACTAATGCTTCAAGCTCACAGCCTACAGCTGATAGCAATCAGCGAGAACCTCTCTTCTCGACACTTTTTTCAATCTGAATCAGAAAGGGACAAAGGAACAGAGGCACAAGGGCTACAGGCTTTAGACTCCACGCAAAACCTTCGGACTTTTCTCGCTCGTCTCGCTTTTCTCGCTCCATTCTGCTAAACAGCCAAATGGCTAAATGGCAATGAGCTACGAGCCAGCTCCTGAACTCGTCTTGAAAGTCTTACCAGTCCTGCTTTTCACGCTTGTTTTGCCTTTTCTAATAACTTTCCAGCACAATTTTTACAATCTCAGAGGAAGAAAAGAGCCTCATGGGTGGACCCCATACACCTGTTCCAGAAGTCGTGTAAAGAAATGAATCCCTCAAATTATAAAGTCCATAGGGATATTTAAAAGTGAGGAAAATTATTAAATCCATTGGAGGAATCTGACCTGCATGGGTATGACCAGAAAGTTGCAAATCGGCTCCGGAAGAAACTGCAGATTCAAAATATTTTGGTTTGTGGGAAAGAAAGATTGTAAATTTTCGAGGTTCTATTTTCTTGAATAATTCGTGGGGATTATAATTTTCTCTTTCGAATCTTCTGTTTGTATCGTCATCTATTCCTATAATTTCCACATGTTCATTCAATACAAATTTTTCATTTCTTAAAATTTTAATACCTGTTTTTTCTGCAAGTGCATAAAATCTATCAAGTCCTGCATAAAACTCATGGTTTCCAGGGACAGAGAAGACCCCATATCGAGAATTCAGGTTTTTCAATGGGTTTAAAAGCTTTTCTATACCCTTAATATCACTATCAATAAGGTCTCCTGTTATGACGATAAGATCAGGCTCAAGAAAATTCACCTTTTCAACAACTTTTTCAAGCCATTTCTCCTTGGAAACCATTCCAAGATGAAGGTCGGAAAGGTGGACAATCTTAAATCCTCTCAATGAAGAGGGAAGAGATTTATAGGTTAATTTTAATTCCTTCACCCTTGGAAGAGCTGACGCATTGATAATGGAAAATACAATTGCTACAAAAGATAGAAAAAGACTTACGGATGTGATTAAAGTCTTATGGGAAGGAAAAATCAATCTGAAAAGTTCTGAAAATAAGAAAAAGGATAGGGTTATGGATATTGCTCCGAGCCAAACAAGACCGAATATTAAAAGAAAATTTGAGCGAATGGAGAATTGACGCGCAAGGCTCTCTCCACCTATGAAAGACATTGCTCCCAGAATAAAGAGAGCAATTATTGTCCTCCTTAATAAGAAAGGTATTGAGAAATCACTAACAAGTCTTATATAAACATAGAAGTGCATAAGGAAATAAATTGAAAGAACTAAGAACAAAAAAACAGCAAAGTAGATTCTCATTGTTTTCTTAACTCAATTTTCAATAAATTCCAAAGTTAAAAATTGGCGGAGAGGGTGGGATTCGAACCCACGGTCCTGATCGCTCAGGACAGCCGATTTCGAGTCGGCCCCGTTATGACCACTTCGGTACCTCTCCTCTCTTTAAAAAATTTACTCAATATTTCTGAACAATCTTCTGAGAGTAAACCTGACTCAATAATAATTCTATGATTGATTTTTTTATTATCAATTGAAAAAACTGTAAATCCACCTTTTGGGTCTGATGCACCATAAACAAGCTTTTTTACCCTTGCATGAACCATTGCACCAATACACATTAAACATGGCTCAAGGGTTGAAAAAATTGTTGCATCCTCCAACCTGTAATTCCCAATCTTTTTGCTTGCTTTTCTCAGTGCGAGAATCTCTGCGTGGGCTGTTGGGTCATTGGAAGAAATTGGCGAGTTGTGAGCCTTTGCAATTAACTTCCCATTCATAACAATTACTGCTCCAACAGGAACTTCTCCTTTCTTATAAGCCTTTTTTGCCTCTTTAATTGCAATTTTCATCCACTGAATGTTATCATTGATATTCATATTTAATTATATCATCTGGAATTTTTTAATAAAAACTTCTTTTACTTCTCAGCGTAAAAGTTTTAGGAGGCTTGGAATGAAGAGGCTTTTGCTAATCAATTTAACATTTTTATTATTTTTTTATGTTTTTTCTCAAGAACAACCTGTTCCCCCTCGTTCTGACATTCCAAAAACAATTCTTCCTTTTGAGCTCTTGAGCGATATAATTAATGAATCATCGGGGGAAATGGCTTTCCAGAATGAAATTATTCTTACAGGAGTTAACAGAAACAGGGAGCTTGAAGAATATAAAAATGGATATTTTGAAACACAGTTCATTGAGAAAAAATTGAAAGAGTATGGAATAAAAGATGTTTCAATTGTTGAGCTTCCGAAATCTTTCTTTTCCCGTCAGGATAAAACCTGGGATGCGATTTCTGCTGAACTCTGGATGGTAAAGCCTCAAAAAATAAAATTAACAGATTTAAGGGAAATCCCCGCAACATTATGTCAGGGTTCTATTTCTTTTGAAGGAGAGGCAGAACTCATCTATGTTGGTCCTGGGAACAATGAAAATTATTACAAAGAGAAGGATGTAAAAGATAAAATAATTCTTGTGAATGGTCCACCTGAATTAGCAAGAAGAATTGGAGTTGAAAAATTTGGAGCAATAGGGATTGTTGCATATTCTTCGAGTCATCCTGAGTTTGACCTTGACCAGGTTGGATGGAATTCAATAAGAGTTACTGAAAAGGATAAAGAGACATTTGCTTTTATGATTTCAACCAGGATGGGTAATGAGCTTAGAGACATTCTTGAAAGAAATGAAAAAATTGTTTTGAGAGCCTCCTGTAAAACTCAAATGGTTCCCTATAAAGAAGAGTGTGTGACCGCTCTTATTAAAGGAGATGAAAGACCTGATGAAGAGCTTATATTCACTGCCCATGTTTTTGAAGGATTTGCAAAACAGGGCGCAAATGACAACGCTAGTGGGTGCGTTGCCCTTATGGAAACTGCAAGAGTTATACAGAACTTTAAAGATTCGGGAAAGATAAAACTTAAAAGATCAATAAGATTTTTGTTTGTTCCAGAAATTTCTGGAACTGCAAGTTTTCTTGAAAAATTTCCTGAAATAAAAGAGAAAATTTATGCCAACATTAATGAGGATATGGTTGGAGAAGCCCTGATTAAAAACAATTCAATATTTCAAATTAAAAGGACTCCCCACTCTCTCCCAAGTTATTTGAATGATGTTGTTGCATCTCTTGTTGAATGGATTGGAGAGGTTAACAGAATAAATCTCAAAAGGACCCCTCCCCTTTCAATTTATGCTCCTACAGGAACAAGAGACCCATTTTATTATGCAATTGACTCCTACGATGGCGGGAGTGACCATATTGTTTTTGTTGACGGTGGTGTAAAAATACCTGCTGTGATGTTGATTTGTTGGCCTGACATGTGGTATCACACAGACAGGGACACCCCTGATAAATCAGACCCTACACAGCTGAAAAGAGTGGTGGTTCTTTCGGTTGCTTCCGCAATCTTTCTATCCAATGCGGGAGAAAATGAAATATGTGAAATGATAAATTTATCTCTAAGCAAAGGATTGAAAAGATTAGGGGATGACAAAATAAAAGCATGGCAGATTCTTAGAGACTCTGAGCCGAAGAATATTCATAAAGCTTACAAAGAAGCAAAGAATATAATTTCGCGTGGAGCAATCAGAGAGAAGGAAACTTTGAGATCTATCTCTTATTTCATCCGCTCAGACCAAAGCCTTTTGAAGATTCTTTTAAAGCATACTGACTCGATTTCTCTAATAGAGAGGAATCTTCTTGCAGAAATGCAGGAGTTCTACAATTATTTATGTTCTAAAAATTCTATAAAACCAGCTGATATTAAGCTCTCAAAAGAGGAACTTGAAGCATCAAAACTCATCCCTGTTAGAACAGAAAAGATGAAAGGTTTCTTTAATTCTTTTGAATTTAGGGAGTTTCTGAGGGATAAGAAGGACATACCCCAGTATAATCTTGGTCCAGCTGAATTCGAGGTGAGGAATTTTATCGATGGTAAAAGGAGTGTTCTCGATATAAGAAATGCAGTAAGTGTGGAATATTATCCTCTTGAAATAAAAGATGTTTTAAATTATTTGAAAGTTCTTGAAAGTGCTGGCTTCATAAAGATTGAAAAAAAGAAATAAAAAGCTCCTTTTCAATTATCAAATTTGACAGAAAAGGCAAAAAAAATTAAAAGAGTAATATGGAACTGAATCCATGAAAGTACTTTTGTTCGTTCCTCCTGGTGGATATTTTGCAGAGAGATGGAGAAAGGGCTCACTTATGCCACCCCTCGGACTCTTGTATATTGGAGCGGTTCTTGAAAGGGAAGGTTTTGATGTGGAGATAATTCCTTCAGAGATTCTAAATCTTAAATGGAAAGATATTGAAAAAATAATTATTGAAAAAAAGCCTGAAATAGTAGGAATAACAACTACAACTGAGAATAGATTCCAGAGTTTTGAACTTGCAAGGAGAGCTAAAAAAGTTTTCCCTTCAGATATTACGGTTCTCGGGGGTCCACATGTATCAATGGCTCCAGATGACACTCTGAAGAATTTACCATATGTTGATGTTGTTGTGAGGGGAGAAGGTGAAAAAACAATGGTTGAGCTCTCCAGGGCTATAAAGGAGGGTGGAAGAGATTATTTAAAAAAAGTTTCAGGGATATCATTTAGAGAGGATGGTAACATAATTCACACTCCTCCAAGAGCTTCCATAAAGAATCTTGATGAGCTTCCTTTCCCTGCCCGTCATCTAATTCCTTTTGAAAAATATAATTTCTTTATGGACGTTCCAGGAGAAGGAAGACTCCCAGCGTGCAACTTGATGACATCAAGGGGTTGCCCTTTTAACTGTAACTTTTGTGCTACACCAATCAACTGGGGAAGAGCAGTTAGAGGGATGAGTCCTGAGAGAGTAATTGAAGAAATTGAGTTATGTATGGATAAATATGGAGCAAGGGCAATATGGTTCTACGACGATACATTCAACTATAATCCTGAGAGGGTGGAAGCAATATGTAATGGGATAATAAAAAGAGGTTTAAATATAAAATGGACATGTGAGTTAAGAATAGATATTCTGCAAAAAGAACTTCTTAAGAAAATGAAAGAAGCAGGGCTTTATTACGCCTCCTTTGGACTTGAGGCAGGCTCTGAAAGAGTAAGGAAGGAAATAATAGGAAAAAATATAGATTTGAAACACCTAAAAAATACTGTTGAATGGTGCAAGGAGCTGGAAATTAAAGCCAACTGTTTTTTTATATTCAGCCATCCAACTGAAACATGGGAAGAAGCAAAAGAGACAATTGAAATAATAGAGAATTTAAAAGAATATTGTGAAATTTCAACCTCTATTCTCCACATCTATCCAGGAACTCCCCTTGAGAAATGGGCTAAGGATCACGGCAATTTGCCGGAAGATTTTACATGGACAAAAAAAAGAGACAGAAGGGTTATTGTTCTTCCCGCTGCTCAAGGGCATGTTCCATTATTTAAAGATAAACTAACATGGATTCAAATATCTGAACTAATCTTTCGATGGACAGAAGCACAAGGTGGGAAAAGCTACATAAGAAAAATTCTTGATGTAATCAAAACCATCAGTTCATTTTCAGATTTTTTAAGATATACAGTAATGTTCTTTGTTTTTGTTAAAATTAAAATAAAAAAATTCTTTAAAAAAAATTTAGCATAGAATACCCTGTAGGCTGTGAGCTGTTGGCTTTCAGCTCTTACTTTTCGACATTTTCTTATTTTCAAACATATCGAGGTCAGCTTTTTTAATGAGTGTTTCAACATCTTTGCCATCTTCTGGAAACTCTGAAATCCCGACACTCACTGTAATGGGTAGATTTTCCCTCACAAGTTTTTCCAATCTCTCAGCTACATTCTTTGCCCTATCCTTAGGAAGCTCGGGCAACAGGACAAAAAATTCCTCTCCTCCATAACGGAAAACCAAATCAATTTTCCTTACAGAGTCTGATATTAAATGGGAAAATTTCCTTAAAATCATGTCTCCTTCAAGATGCCCAAATTTATCATTAAACTTTTTAAAATCATCTATGTCAAACATTATTAAGGAAAAAGGATGACCGTATCTTTTACTCTTTTCTATTTCCCTCTGAAGCATTTCTTTAAAATATCTGTAATTAAAAAGCCCTGTCAGCCCATCCCTTATGGATAAATCTTTGTAAAACTCTTTCTGCTTTGCCTCCTCGATAAGATGCTGCCTTTCAACAGCTCTTTGAACAACTATTTTAATTGCATCCACATCAAAGGGTTTTGCGATGTAGTCATAGGCACCAGCAAAAATTGCTTCTTTTACCGATTCAATAGATGGATAAGCCGTGATAATTATCACAGTTGTTAACGGAAAAAGTTCTTTTATCTTCTTAAGAAGAGCAATCCCATCCATTTTTGCCATTCTAATATCGGTAATAACTATTGGAAAATTCTCCTTCTTGAAAAGTTCGAAGGCATCCACTCCATCATTTGCAGTTGAAACCTCGAATCCTTCTGCTGAAAGAACTTCATAAAGAAGGTCCCTAACATCTTTTTCATCATCTACTACAAGAATTTTTGTTGTTGCGTTCTCAACCATTTTGACCTTACTTTTTTTAATACATTAAAAATTTATGTCCGTCAAGTTAACCAAGGTCAAAAATTTTCAAGAAATTGACTTTCACTCTTTTAATTTCATAAGATTATAGTATGAGATATTTTGTTTTTTCAATTGAGGGAGGGAATAATGAAAAAAGCTGGATTTATCCTTTTTCTTTTTTTATTTTTTAGTATTTTCTTGATTCTGAATTCCAAAGAGAACAGGGAAGAGATTCCACAAAAATATCTTAAATGGCTTAATGAAGAGGTTGTTTACATAATTTCATCCCAGGAGAGGGAGGTTTTTCTAAGTTTAAAAACCGATGATGAAAGGGATAACTTCATAAAAATCTTATGGAAAAGAAGAGATCCGACACCAGAAACTGAGTATAATGAGTTCAGAGAGGAACATTATAGAAGAATTGAATATGCGAATAAGAACTTTTTTGAAGGAATGCCAGGATGGAGGACGGATAGAGGGAGGATTTATATAATGTTCGGTCCGCCAGATTTCATACAAACAAATCCTGGGGGATTGAGGGGATTTCTTTTTGGTCCAAAAGCAGATACTGCAGAGTTCCCCTCTGAAGTGTGGACATATCGTTATTTACCGGGAATAAAAACAAGAAGTCAAAACATTGAGTTTATTTTTGTAAATTATTATAATTCAGGAGCCTACAAATTAACTACTTCCCCATCTCTTGCTAATGCTTTAAGAAATATTTCTACAGATGCAAGATTTGTGGGATACAATGATGACCCGAGACCGAAGGAGGGAGTTCCCAGGAATATTTCAGACCTCGAGGCTCAAAAAATTTCTCAAGATAAAGTTATAGGAACCGGAGACTCTATTCTTGGGCAACTGTCTTTATTTTCAGAACTTACAAGGTCAAGGGGGGAAATCCTTGAAGAAATTGAAAGGGCTAATCGCTTAAGAAAGTTGAAGGGGGTCGTTTTCACAAAGGATTCTCTTTCAACAATAAAATTTGATTTTATAAAGCCTGTTTTCAGATCAGAAAAAGAAGAATATTATATTCCAATTGCCATTCAGGTAGAACTTAGCCAGCTTTCCTTCACAAGAAAAGAAAATAAATATACTAACGAATTAAATTTCTACATCAGCATCTTGAAGGGTGGAAATTCTGTATACGAGGGTTCGGACAGATTGGAAATGAATCTCTCTGAAAATACTTACAAGCAACTGAAAGGGCAGACCTATCAGTATCATCATTCAATATCCCTTCCATCGGGCGACTATCTTCTTAAAATAATTTTAATGGATGGGAATTCAAGTTCTGTGGGGTATTCTGAAGAACTTTTAAAACTACCTCCAATAGAGAAAGGAGATTTGCTTAGCGATATTTTAATTGCTGAGTCAGTAAAAAGAGTGGAGCGAAAGGAGGAGAAAATAAATGTGACTAAGCTTGATGCCCTGAAGACTGTTCCAAAACTTAAAATTCCTGAAAAAATAAACTTGAGAGAAAACGAAGCCCCCTTTGTATTTCAAAATTTGTTTGTCGTTCCCAGTGTAAAAAATCTTGTGAGGAGAAATGGTGAGCTTATTTTCTTCTATCAGATATACCCTGAATCCGTAGGTTCTAAGATAAAGATTGAAAACATAATAGAAAAGGATGGAAAGAAAATAGCAATGGCGGGTGAACCTCAAATATTTGAGGCAAAAGATTTAAATCCAATAAATAATGGGGCAAAAATGCCTGTTGCAAATTTCGAAAAAGGGGAATATGTTCTCAGGGTTAAAGCAACAGAAGGTGGGTCAGGTAAAAAGTTTGAGAAAATCATTCCTTTTAAGATTATCTGATGTTCAAAAAATTGAACAATATTCAAAAATTTGAATATTTTTCGTTCTTTAGTTCCTTTAAACCCGAATGAATAAAGGATCCAATTCTGGCATGAAATTTGATGTAAATTTTATGAGTATGAATGAAAAAAATATCCTTCAATTTTTGCCTCTTAAATTTAAACTTTTAAGAAAGGGGGTGGAGAATAAAAAAGTAAGAATTTTTAATTCTGTGTTGGCAAAGGGCTATGGGTTAAAAAAAATTTTTAAGGAGGTAATATGAGACATTTTAAGTATTTACTTTTGGTTCTTTTATTGGTTGGGGTTACTGTCTGGGCACAGCCCACTGGAACAATTGTAGGTCAGGTAACAGATGAAGAAGGGAATGCAATCCCTGGAGCAAGTGTAACAGCAAAAAATGTCCAGACAGGTCTAACCCAGTCAACTGTAACCAATGAAAGAGGATTCTTCAGGCTTGAAAGGTTACCTCGAGGAATTTACAATGTCACTGCAGAACTCGAAGGATTTCAGACAGTTACTCAGGAAGGGATTGAAGTTGCGACAGGAGCTGAAGTAAGCCTTAACTTCAAGCTAAAAATTGGAAAGATAGAAGAGGCAATAACAGTTGTTGCAACAACTCCTCTTGTTGAGACGACAAGAGCGGCTGTTTCCAATGTCATAACAGAGAAGCAGGTAATGGATCTGCCAATGCTTAACAGAAACTTCTTCCAGCTTGTTTATATCTCCCCGGGTGCAACTCCTGGAGCTGGAAGAGCTGGATACTCAATAACTGGTCAGAGGGGCTCATCCAACCAGGTCACAATTGACGGTATTACAAATGATGACATTGGAACTGCAGCCAATGACACACTGACCCTTCCTCCAGAAGCAATTCAGGAGTTCCGACTAATTTCCAATAACTTCTCAGCAGAGTATGGAAGGAATACTGGAGGAATTCTTAATGTTTCAATGAAGTCAGGAACCAACGAACTTCACGGAAGCGCATGGGTATTTAACAGAGACAATGACCTTGCAGCTACAGACTGGTACACCCATGAAAAAGAACCTCTTTCCAGATGGCAGTATGGGTTCACCCTCGGTGGTCCAATTGTAAAGGATAAGACATTCTTCTTTGTTATGTTTGAAGGAATCAACCATGATGAGACATCAGCTCCTATTGGCTTATTCTTTACTCCTCAGGCGCTTGACAGAATTCCTGCTGGAACTGCTCAGAAATGGTATTTTGACAAATACAGAAACAATTATGTGGAGCAAGCAGGGAATAAATACCCTGTTCCAACCCATGACTTTGTAGATGTTAATGGAGATGGAATACCCGATTACGGAAGAGCTCAGTTCAACAGTATAAACAGATTTAGTGAATATAATGTTGGTATAAAAATAGACCATATCTTTTCTGAAAAGGACAGAATCTCCTTCAGATGGGTATATGATTTTGGAGAGTCCCACTGGAATTACAATGGTGGCTACAATACCCTTCTCCCTGAAATGGCAAATAACTACTTCCACTATCACACTGGTGGAATCACCTGGCTCCATATATTCTCTCCAACAATTTATAATGAAGTCCGACTTGGATTCCACAGGGACTATGATGATTATCCAAGAACAATTGCAGAGGTTCCTCTTGCCTACTTCTATGACGGAGTTGTAGGAATTGGTGATGCTACAAATCTTCCACAATTATTTAAAAACAATACATTCCAGCTGGCAGATACTCTATCCTTCCAGGTAGGAAACCACTCTATTAAAGCTGGATTTGAGGCAAGATACTGGAGGTCATATTCAACATTCGATGCATATGTTTATGGGTCCTATTATTGGTTTTATGGAATGGACTGGATCAGAAATGCTCCTGCTTTTAGATTTACCATTGGAGCTGACCCACCCCCTGGAGTTGGTGGAAACGATGATTATACAACAGCAGTTGGTTCTTGGAAAAGAGGTGACACATACAGAAACTTCCATGGACTTGAAGGAGGAATATTCATCCAGGATGACTGGAGAATAACCCCAAGATTGACCCTTTCCGCTGGTCTTAGATGGGAGTATTATGGTGTTCCTTCTGAGATGCACGATAAAATAGCTATGCCATCCTTTGGACCTGGTGATTATGTGAGTGGAATTAAATATCTCATAGCAGATGGAAGACAGAAGGAAGGGAAAGCTCTCTGGGATCCTTACTATCTTAATTTTGCTCCAAAACTTTCGGTTGCCTATGACCTCACTGGCGACGGCAAAACATCCTTAAGAGCTGGAGCAGGTGTATCCTATGACAGAACATTCAATAACATTTATGAGAATGACAGATTCAACTTTCCAGATTTCTGCTTCTCAAGTTTCTACGATAGCTATTACTATAGTATTCCAACAGGACTTCCAAAAGATAATGTTAGAGGCGTTTACAGTCTCAGATGGATGGATCCAAAACTAAAACCTGGAATGGCTTACAACTGGCTCCTCGGAATCCAGAGGGAGATTGCGACTGACTTAGGGCTTGAAGTAAACTATGTAGGCTCAATTGGAATGCACCTTGGATGGATTCACAGGCTTAATAGATTCACTGGCGACAGACTTGATGGTAAAAGAGATTACATCAACCCTTACTTTGCAGTTACCCAGGTTAATTTCCGTGCACAGGACGCCAATTCCCGTTATCATGGTCTCCAGATTATTCTGACAAAGAGATTTTCTAAAGGACTTCAGTTCCAGACTTCTTACACCCTTGGAAAAGCAATTGATATGAACTCCGATTATTTCGGAGATGCAATGACTGGTTCCCTTACCGCAGTTGGTCATGAAGTCAGAGAAATGGAGTATGGAAGAGCAGCTTTTGACTATAGACATAACCTCGTTGGTTCCTTTATTTACGAACTTCCTTTCTTCAAGGAATCAGAGAATAAATTCCTGAAGACTCTATTTGGAGGATGGCAGATTAATGGTATATTCCAGATTCTCTCAGGAAGACCATTCACGGTGTTTGATGGTTCGCGTGACTGGAACAGAGACTGGAACGGATACGACAGACCTCTTTGGAATGGAGGAAATTTCCAGGATGCGATAAAGGATTATTCTCCATTTGGTGGCTCTAAGGCCCCTTCCCTTGATAAATCCAAATTCCCATTCCCGTCATACCCCAAAGGACCTGGTGACTTAGACTATTACAAGCAGAATCTTCTTGGAAGAAACACCTTTGAATGGCTCTGGAACTATAATCTTGACATCTCACTAATGAAGAACTTCACAATTCCTCTTGGTGGAAGAGATACAACTCTCCAGCTCAGAGGTGAATTTATCAATGCTCTAAACCACCACATATGGCAATTCCCACAAAGGAACCTTGCAAGTGGTGTATTCGGAACAACAGCAAGAAAGGATGGAAGAAGAATAATTCAGCTGTCAATCAGGTACCTGTTCTAAGCTGAACCTGAATAAAAAAAGGGATGGGGCTTTGCCCCATCCCTTTTTTATTTCCAAAAATGAAATTATGAAATAAAATTTATTTATGAAATTTAAACTTTTATTGATTATTTTTACTCTTTTGCTTCTCAATAATTGCAAACATGGAGCAGAAGACTGGAATGTTCTTGTAATAACCCTTGACACGACAAGGGCTGATAGAATCGGTTGCTACGGATATGGAAAAGCAAAAACTCCTAACCTCGATAGACTTGCTCAGATGGGAGTTAAATTTGAAAATGCTTACTGTCAGATTCCTCTAACTCTTCCCTCCCACTGCACAATCTTCACAGGGACATATCCGCTATATCATGGAGTTAGAAACAATGGAAACTACAAACTTTCTGACAAGGTAGAGACCCTTGCAGAGATACTGAAATCAAGGGGATGGAAGACATCAGCATTCATAGGTTCTTTCAGTTTAGACTCGAGGTTTGGCCTTGACCAGGGGTTTGAAGTTTACGATGATGACATGGGAGAGGAGAGGATAAAGACATTTATCTCTGAGAGGAGGGCAGAGGAGGTATATTCTGCATTCAGGAAATGGTTCAAAGGTAAGGGGGATGGGAAGTGGTTTAGCTGGGTTCATTTTTATGATCCTCATTTACCCTATGAACCTCCAGAGCCATGGAGGTCTGAGATAGAGGACAGGTATGATGGGGAGATAGCATATATGGATGAGTATGTAGGTAAGGTAGTAGAAGAGCTTGGGGATGAGAAAGAGAGAACATTGATAGTGATAGTTGGAGACCATGGAGAATCCTTAGGGGAACATGGAGAAATCCAGCATGGATTCTTTCTTTATGAATCAGTTTTGAAAGTTCCTTTTCTCATAGTAAAAAAAGGAGAAATACCTCAAGGAAAATCAATTAAGGCAAGGGTAAGGTTGACAGATATAATGTCCACAATCCTTTCTTTTCTTAGAATTCCTGCTCCGCAAAAAATTGAAGGTATAAATCTAAAGCCTTACATAAAAGGGGAAAGAATGGATGATCTCCCCTCTTACATTGAAACTTTCTATCCCGAAGAGGCGATGAGATGGTCAAGGTTGGTAGGTTTAATAAAGGAAGAATGGAAGTTGATAATAGCTCCTGAGCCTGAATTATACAGATTATCCTTTGACCCTGAAGAAAAGATAAATCTTTATAATTCTATGGTTGAGAAAAGAGAAGAACTCAGAACTTCTTTAAATGAATTAATCTCCAGCTACCCCTCTTCAGAGTTTAAAACTCATAAACTCTCTCAGGAAGAAATTGAGAAACTTCGATCACTGGGTTACATTCTTTCTGATAGAAGTAATGTTCCATCCGAAAATTTACCAGACCCTAAGAGAAGAATAGAGGTTATAAAAATAATTGAGAATGCTCAGATTTCAGAATTTGAAAAGAGAGAAATGGTAGTTGTAGAGCTTTATAAAAAACTCATTAAGTTTGAACCTTATTGCACTTTCGGATATACATCTTTAGCTGAAGGATATATGAATCTCGGTGAGGTAAATAGTGCCATAGAAACCATAAAAAAAGGACTCTCATTGATGCCAGAATCATATCTTCTCTGGAGCACCCTTGGAAAAATTTATTTTGAGACTGATAATTTGAAAGATTCCCTTTTCTCCTTCGAAAAATCTCTTGAATTGAATCCTGATGATTTTGATTCTCTATATTTTTCAGGATGGATTTTTAACCGATTAGGGGAAAAAGAGAAGGCCTTAACAAAGTTTGAGAAAGCCCTCAAGATTGAACCTGAAAATAGAAAACTTCAGCAGGATTATGCGGTAACCCTTGCAGAAAATGGTAAAACTGAAAAAGCTCTTTCAATTCTGAATGAACTCTTAAAAAAGTTTCCAGATGATTCAACTATTTACAGGGACATTGCTCTTGCCTATCTTTTTTCAAAGGACTACAATAATGCAATTCTGATAGCTGAAAAAGGTTTAAGAATAAAGGAAAGTGATGAGTTATACCAGACACTTGCATTGATTTTTGAAGAAATGGGCTATAAAGAAAAGGCAAAAGAATACAATGAAAAAGTAAAAAGTGAAAAGCTAAAAGTTAAAAGCAATTCTCAAAAAGAAAATAATTGATTTAAAATAATTTTTGACTGATTTATCTATTTGAGTAATAATTTTTATATGAGTAAAAATAAAAAGAAAACCAGAAGTAAGCTTAAGATTGAGAATGAAATAGTTCCAGAAAAAAAGAGAAAATTAAGGATTGTTAATTTAATTCCTTTCATAGTTCTCTTAATCATTTCTTTCTTTATTTACCGTCTGCTATTCAAAGACATAAAAGGTGGTGATAACTGGAATGTTCTTGTAATAACCCTTGACACGACAAGGGCTGATAGAATCGGTTGCTACGGATATGGAAAAGCAAAAACTCCTAACCTCGATAGACTTGCTCAGATGGGAGTTAAATTTGAAAATGCTTACTGTCAGATTCCTCTAACTCTTCCCTCCCACTGCACAATCTTCACAGGGACATATCCGCTATATCATGGAGTTAGAAACAATGGAAACTACAAACTTTCTGACAAGGTAGAGACCCTTGCAGAGATACTGAAATCAAGGGGATGGAAGACATCAGCATTCATAGGTTCTTTCAGTTTAGACTCGAGGTTTGGCCTTGACCAGGGGTTTGAAGTTTACGATGATGACATGGGAGAGGAGAGGATAAAGACATTTATCTCTGAGAGGAGGGCAGAGGAGGTATATTCTGCATTCAGGAAATGGTTCAAAGGTAAGGGGGATGGGAAGTGGTTTAGCTGGGTTCATTTTTATGATCCTCATTTACCCTATGAACCTCCAGAGCCATGGAGGTCTGAGATAGAGGACAGGTATGATGGGGAGATAGCATATATGGATGAGTATGTAGGTAAGGTAGTAGAAGAGCTTGGGGATGAGAAAGAGAGAACATTGATAGTGATAGTTGGAGACCATGGAGAATCCTTAGGGGAACATGGAGAAAGAGACCATGGAATCTTCCTCTACGAGGTCAGTATGAGAGTCCCCCTGATTACAGTTGCTCCAGGGAAATTTCCAGCGAATAAAATTGTAAAGGCAAATGTTAGATTAGTAGATATATTTGCTACAGTCCTTGACTTTTTAAAAATTGGAAATTCTTATAGTTCTCAAGGTGAAAGTCTATCCCCTTACATTACTGGAAGAAAAAAGAAAGACCTCTCCTTTTACATTGAAACGGTTTATCCAAAGGAAAGTTTTAACTGGGCTGAATTGAGGGGAGTGGTGGATGGAGAATGGAAGTATATCTTTGCACCAAAGGAAGAGCTTTATAACATAAGAAAGGATCCCCACGAAAATATTAATCTTTTCCAGGAAGAAAAAGAGAAAGCGGAAAGTTTGAAGCTCCTAATGAAGAGCATGGAGAGGAAATATTCTTCTGGAATTTCGGGAAAGATGGTATTGACAAGAGAAGACGAAGAAAAACTGAGGTCCCTTGGATATATTGGCGGAGATCTCTCCTTTGAAAAGGGTGGGACTCTGCCTGATCCAAAGGATAAATTGGAATCTTTAAAGCTTCTTCTCGATGCAAAGGAATGCGAATACAGAAAAAATATTAGGTGCGCCATTGATAAATATGAAGAATTGATAAGAATTGACCCTGAGATTTCCCTTTCATATCATTATCTTGGAAGGATTTATCACAGACTTGGGGAATATGAAAAAGCAGTTCAGGTAATTAAAAAGGGACTGGAAATAAATCCCGAATCATATCAGCTTCTCAGTCAACTTTCTGCTATATACACAGTAATGGGGAAAATGGACGAGGCTCTCGAAACTGCAAAAAAAGCTCTTGAAATAAAGCCTGACTTTTTTGAAGCTCTTGTAGCAGCTGGCTGGATTTTGAGCCATTCCAACAGACCTCAAGAAAGTCTTTACTATTATGAAAAGGCGCTTAAGATTGAACCTGAAAATAAACTTTTAAACATTGACTATGCATACTCATTACTCCTTTCAGGACAAATCCAAAGAGCTCTTGAGATTTACAACAGACTGAAAGAAAAATATCCTGAGGATTATAAAATTTATCAGGAGTTAGGAATAACTTATTCTGCCATGAGAAATTTTGAAAAAGCATACGAAAATCTTTACAAAGCTGTCCAGCTGAATCCTTCTCCTGAAACTTTTTACAATATGGCTGTAATGCTTGCACAAGCTGGGAAAACTGAAATGGCTTCAAATTATTTAAAGCTTTTTTTGAATTCAGCAAGACCTGATGATCCAAGAAGAAAATCTGCTGAAATGGCTCTGTCAAGCTGGGAAAAAAGAAAATAGTTTCAGAAGAATTTAAGTTCAGTAGAAACCCTGAAAGTTCTTTCTGATATAAAAATTTTATCACCTTCCGAATTAACAAGAACAAGCATGAGCTTATACATTCCTGGTTCTCTTATTAAGAATTCATTAAAAAAACCTTTTTCCAGCTCCTCTTCTTTTATCATGAAGGAAGCTGTGTCAACTGGAATCCATCCTAAAATCTTTTCCATCTCAAGGGGCATTGAAGGAGGAACAAGCTCAGCCCAGTAAAGATAAAGGTCAATTCTGAGAGTTCCCTTTATATTCTCCTGAATTTCTTCAGGAAGATTCTCCTTTTTGACCATGAACATGACATTTATGTGAGAGGGAGCAATTGAATGGAGAGGGAAAACTTCAAAACTTATCCCTGTTAGATATTTGTTATAGGAACAGGAACCGCTGAAAATAAAAATAGAAGCAATGATAATTACTTTCCGCAATTTTTTGTCCTTCAATTTCTATTTTGCAATTTCTTTTTTCAGCCTACGCTTTTTCCTTTTTTGTCGTAATTCCAATAATTGTGTAAAGGGGACAGTAACCTAAGATACTGGTTATAAGAAATACCAGAGCAATCACCAGAAATATTATCCCCAATGTTCCTGTAGCTATTTTCGTGAGATAAAGAATGGCAAGAATAACAGCAATTATTATTCTTAAAATTCTGTCCAGCACTCCCATATTTGTCTTCATTGTTTCCTCCTAAGATAATTTTAAATAGATTTGAAAGCCAAATCAAACATTGGATTTTTTATTAGTAATGAGTTTTTTAAATTTTTTGTCAACTCCTGCGGACTTTGCCAATAAAAACAATTTCTCTTTATCAATAATTTCCAATTCGTATAAATTCTTAGCATCAATTATATCCTGAGGACTACCTGCTTTTAATTTCATTACTATCAAACCTTCGGGTTTAGCGATATTTATTCTGACTTTAAAAATGGATGAGTCGATTTTAATGGCATCCCTTAAAATTTGTAAATGCCAGTTTTTTGAAGCAATTATGAGATCAATTATAGTTACCCCATCATCTATTCTTATAATATACATTCGCTGGATGTTGTCAATCATCAACTCAGTATTTGGAAATTCTGTTTTTATCCTTTCCTTTAATCTCTCCATATTTTTCATGGTCAATTTGTCAGCAAGATGGACGAGGAAGTCTATATCCTTTGTGGCTCTTGGGATACTCCAGGAAGAAACAGCAAGACCTCCAAACGCAATCTCTTATAAGCTTCTCATTGATTAGGTTATTCAATAACTCAATTATTCTTTGGAAGGATTTTCGCATTTTCAAGCTCTCTTTTTAAGTCTTGACAGAGTTCTGAAAGAGTTATAGCCTCTTCAATTCTCTTGTCTAACGGAATAATTTTTATCTTATCTTTCAGTTTTAACCTTTTTGACTGGCGGAAATATTTTGTTCTAACTTTTTCATCTTTTTAATTTTTGCATATGTTCTCTTTTTTGTCAAAATCTTCAAGTGGATTTTAGAGTTTTAAATAAATTTTCAGAATTGAAAAATTACTATTTTATAGGACCCAGTATCTCCCTTGAAATTACATATTTCTGAATTTCGTTTGTTCCTTCATAAATCTGGAGGAGCTTTGCATCTCTCATAAACTTTTCCATTGGATAATCTTTCATATATCCATATCCACCAAAAATCTGAAGAGCTTCTATAGTTATTCTCATTGCAACATCTGTGGCATAAGCCTTTGCCATTGCTGCTTCCTTTGTAGCCTTTTCTCCCCTGTCAAGAAGCCATGCTGCATGATAAACAAGATGGCGAGCTGCCTGAATTTCTGTAGCCATCTCAGCCAGCTTAAAAGCTATATGCTGAAAGGAAGCTATTGGTTGACCGAACTGTTTCCTCACCTTTGCATATTCCAGTGCCTGCTCATAGGCGGCTCTTGCAACTCCAACTCCTCCCGCTCCAACAGAAGGCCTTGCTTTATCAAGAGTTTTCAATGCAACCAAAAATCCCATCCCTTCCTTGGAAAGAAGATTTTCTTCAGGGATAAAAACATCATCAAAGTAAAGCTCAACAGTATTTGATGCCCTGTGCCCCATTTTCTTCTCGATTTTTCCTACTTTAAATCCAGGAGAATCAGTTGGAACTATAAATGCTGTTATACCTCTTGGACCTTTTGATATATCAACATTTGCAAAAACTGTCACAAGAGAAGCGACTCCACCATTGGTTATGAAACATTTAGAACCATTTATTACATATCCACCATCAACTTTCTTGGCTGTTGTCTTCAATGCTCCAGCATCTGAGCCAGCTTCCCTCTCTGTGAGAGCAAAGGCTGCAAATTTCATTTCCTTTGTAAGGGGGGTCAAAAATTTCTTTTTCTGTTCATCAGTTCCAAAAAGAATAATAGGGGTGAGGGCAAGGGAATTTGCCATTATTGATGTGTACATTCCAGCGCAACCCCAGGCAAGTTCTTCGCAAACTATAACTGTCTCTAATGTTCCTAATCCCCCTCCACCAAATTCTGCTGGAATTGAAGAGCTTAGAAATCCAGCTTCAAAAGCTTTCTGCATGATTTCCCATGGGAAAGATTCTTCCTCATCATATTTTGCTGCATTTGGTCTTATCTCCTTCTGGGCAAACTCTCTGGCGAGAGCCTGTAAAGCCTGTTGCTCTTCGGTTAAAGAAAAATCCATACTTTCCTCCTTAAAAATTCATTGGAAATATAACTTATTAACACAAAATTTTTGAGAGTTCAACTTTTATATGAGGCTGAGATTCTTCTTGTGAAAGAATATGGAAGAGCTGAAATCCAGGTGCTCTTTCTCCTTTTGAAAAAAGCAAATTTCAAAAGAGCTACATACTAACAAACTTTAAGCTATAAACCTTCTACACTTAAGTTCTTTTGCTCCCTTTAGCTGTTAGCTAAAAGCTATAATTTTGTTGTAAAATATTTGATTTTTATATTTCATGTGTTAAGCTTAAACGATGGAGGTTAACATGAAAGAATTAGCGCTAAGAAGTGTAGATGTTTTGAAGCTTGCTCTTCTCATGGCTGTGCTTTATCTGATTGTATCTTTTATAGTCTTTCTTCTGATATTCCTTTTAGGGAGTGCCTTCTTCCCCATCGGCGCAAAAACTCTTCCTTTTGCTGGACTTGGTTTTCTTCTTGTTATTGTAGCTCCAATCGTTTACTCAATTATTGCTTTTATTGTCACTCTAATTATTGGTCTTTTCTTGAATCTTTCTCTCTCAATTACAGGGGGTCTGCCTTTAAAGTTTAAAGAGTGATCAACTGATTAGTTTTTCCATGAGAGCAAGTATATGGGCTCCCACTGAAAGGGGAAGATGATTTAAGGAATAACCACCCTCAAGGAAGCTCAGAATTCTATCCTTTGCAAATTTCCTTCCCCATTCAACTACTATCTTAGTCATCTCGTAAAAACAAGAATCTGATAGAAAAATATTTCCAAGGGGGTCTTCCCTGTGACAGTCAAAGCCCGCTGATATAAGAATGAATTGAGGTTTAAATCTTTCCACCACAGGATTAAGAATTTCTCTGAAAACAAGAAGATAAATTTTATCATCAGCTCCTAGACCGAGGGGAATATTTAATGTAAATCCTTCCCCCTTTCCAATTCCTCTCTCTTCTGCATTTCCGGTCATTGGATAATGAGGATACTGATGAATGCTGAAATAAAATACAGAATCGTCCTCTTCAAAGATATGTTGAGTTCCATTCCCATGATGAACATCCCAGTCAATTATTAAAATCCTTTCAATTCCATATTTTTTCTGGAGATAACGAGCAGTTATTGCTACATTGTTAAATATACAGAACCCCATCCCCCTATCCGCTTCTGCATGATGTCCAGGAGGTCTGACCGCACAGAAAGCATTTCTTATTTTTCCCTCCATTATCAGATCAGAACCTGCAAGTCCTGCTCCTGCAGAAAGGAGAGCGGTATTTAAGGACTCCCTTGATAGAACAGTGTCCGGGTCAAGATTACCCCCACCTCTTTTACAGATATTTATTACCCTTTGAATGTAATCCCTTTTGTGGACATACTCTATTTCTTGAATTGAAGCGGGTCTTGGTTCAATAAATTCAAGCCCTATAAACTGAGGGTTATTCTTGAGGTATTCAATTATTTTCATTAATCTTTCAGGTGATTCGGGATGTCCAGCTCCAGTTTTATGATGAAGAAAGTGCTCAGAATAAATAATTGCTGTTTTCATTTTTTCCCTCTATCTCTCTCTATGAGAATTCTTGTTCCCTCAACAGCTACAGAAATAGCATTTTCAACACCAATTTTCAAAGCCTCCTCTGAAATTTTCTCTCCTTCATCTCTCAAATTTATGATTCCTGTTACAGCTCCTCCTCTAAGTCCAAAAACATTACACAATGTCAAAAGGGTTGCACTCTCCATCTCATAATTTAAACATTTTAAATTTTCCCATTCCTTCTTACTTCCTTGGAATCTTCTTATAACATATCCTGAGTAAGAGTCGTATCTTTCCTGTCCAGGATAAAATGTATCTGAGGAAACGGTAATTCCTACATAGAATGCTTTCTCTCCTTTGTTTCTATTTTTTCCATCTTTAAAGCCCAGAGAAATAGCACCTTCAACAAGAGAGTTAATTATTTCATAATTTGCAGATGCAGGATACTCAATTGGAGCATAATGGGTAGAGGCTCCATCAAGTCGAACAGAGGCAGAAGTTATAATAACATCTCCAATTTCAATATAGGGTTGTATTGCACCTGTTGTTCCAACCCTTATTACTGTTTTTAGTCCAATCATAGCGAGTTCCTCTACAGCAATTGATGTGGATGGACCTCCAATACCTGATGAAACCACTAAAACTTTCTCTCCATCTATTTCTGTTAAATGGGAGCAAAATTCCCGATTCCATGCAAGTCTTTTTGAGAATGTTCTGTATTTTTCAGAAATATAATTGGAAATTTTTTCTGTTCTGAAAGGGTCTCCAGGAAGAAGAGCATATTCAGCTCCTTCAATTATATTTCTGTCAATGTCAAGATGATACACTTTCTTCATACACTCCTATTTTACTAAATAAAAATTTTAAAGCAAAAATTTTTTGAGGAACTTTTTTTCTTTTAATTCGTTTCTATTATATGAAGTTTTTTGAGGAGAGAGGAAGATGAAGAGATTAAGCTGTACAGTTATGTCGATATTTTTACTCTTTTTAACAATTTATCCTTCAGAGAATTTGAAAATTCCAAGAATTTCAAATCCACCGAAAATTAACGGCATTATTGAAGAGAGTCCAGAATGGAGTGAAGCTTTAAAGATAGAATATTTTGTACAGTTCACTCCAAAGGAGAAAGGAGTTCCTTCAGAAAAAACAATTCTTTACATGGGATATGACAGAGAAAATCTTTACATGGCTTTTAAATGTTTCGATTCTGAACCAGGCAAGATAAGAGCTACCCTTGCCCAGAGGGACCAGATATTCTCAGACGATTGGGTTATAATTTTCCTTGACACATTTAACGAAAAAAGAAGAGCATTCGCTCTATTTGTCAATCCCCTTGGCATTCAAATGGATGGAATAAGAACAGAAGAAGGTGGGAGTGACAACACCGACCCTTCCTGGGATACGGTATTCTATTCAAATGGAAGAATAACCAATGAAGGTTATGAGGTTGAGATAAACATACCCTTCAAGAGTATTAGGTTTCCCAACAAAAAAGAACATCGCTGGGGACTTTTTGTAGGAAGGAATATATCGAGAAAATCTGAACTTATTTCATATCCTGCAATCTCAAGAGACATTCCCTCCTTACTAACTCAAGCTGCAGAAATTTTGATTGAAGGCGAAATTGAAAGGGGTAGAAATATAGAAATAATGCCTGTTTTTACATCTATAAAAAGGAACGGTAAGAAAATAGACCCTGAGGCAGGGGTAAACTTCAAATATGGGTTAAGCTCAAACATGATTTTAGACTTTACATTTAACCCAGATTTCAGCCACATAGAAGCAGACGCACCCCAAATAGATGTAAACCAGAGATACGCTCTTTACTGGCCAGAAAAAAGACCATTCTTCCTTGAAGGGTATGAAATTTTTAATCATCCTTCCATTGATATAGTTTATACAAGAAGGATAATTGACCCCCGCCTGGGAGGGAAGATAACAGGGAAGGCTGGAAGATTCACAATAGGTTATATGACTGCATTGGACAGCAAACCTACAGAGTCCCTCTGGGAAATTACAGATGCTATTGGTGGTGAAGAGAAAGCGTTTTTCAATATTTTCCGAGTGAAAATGGACCTCTACAATGAATCTTATCTCGGTTTAACATTTACTGACAAAGAGATCGATGGTTCGTTCAATAGAGTCTTTGGACTTGATGGACAGTTGAAATTTAAAAAGAACTTCTATTTTGTCTATCAAGCCTCTCTCTCTAAAACCTTACTTGGCGATGAAAAGAGCGATTATAAACCCGCATATTATTTCAACACTTTCTACAATTCAAGATATATTTCAGCTGGTCTTTTCTATCAAGCAATCCATCCTGAATTCGAAGCCCTTGCTGGTTTTGTAAACAGAAATGATTATCAGAAAGGGGGAGGATGGCTTTCCTTTTCAGTTTATCCCCAGAAGAAATACCTTAATCAAGCTTCTGCATCTATCAGTTATCAAAAATATTATGATTATGAAACGAATCTTCCAATTGAGGATGCTCTCAAGACTCAACTAAATTTTAGAATAGGTAATTTCAATAGACTCTCTCTTTACTTTACAAATTCAATGGAAAGATATCAGGAAATAGATTTCAGAAAGAAATACGGAGGCTTTGAACTTTCCAGCTATCTTTTGAAGTGGGTTGAGATTGAAGGTGGGATGAGATTGGGAGAGGCAATTCTATATGACCCTGAAGACCCATATCTGGGCTGGAATTTCTTAAGTTATCTATGGATGCAATTCAAACCGATGGACAGACTCCGCCTTGGGATTTCCTATCAGAAATATGAGTTCTGGAAAGAGAGAGGAGGAGATGTGGTTCTTGATTACAATGTCTGGAGAGGAAAGGCAGAGTATCAGCTTCATAAAAATCTGTCAACCCGAGTCATAGTTGACTACAATCACTACTACAAAGAGATTTACGGAAGCTTTCTCCTGAGCTGGATATTAAAACCCGGCATTGTTTTCTTTGCAGGATATGACTCAAAATATGCAAAAATGGAAGGAAGTTATAAAAAATCCTCTGGAAATATTTTCATCAAGTTCTCATACTGGTGGAGAATATAAAAAGCAAGAAATGAGAGCCGTGTAAGAAAGAATCTTAGAATGATTTCCTGAATTGGACATATAACAGAGAAAAAGTAATGGGTAAATAAAAAGCCACAAGGGCTGAATTGCTAACTTCAGTAAAATCTTAAATTATTGGCTTTTAAAAAAAAATATGTTATTTTAAAATGTAATATGGCAAGAATTTTAGATGGTATACTTTATTTAATAATCATTCTCTTTTCCCTCTCTGTTCATGAATGTATGCACGCATACATTGCTTACAGATTGGGAGATCCTACTGGAAAACTTATGAGAAGAATTTCTCTTAATCCAATAAATCACATTAGCCTGGTTGGGACAATCCTTTTCCCCCTCATTCTTATACTTTTGAGATTGCCAGTATTTGGTTGGGCAAATCCTGTTCCTGTTAACCCAGCTTATCTTCGCAATCCTAAAAAGGATATGATGTGGATTTCTTTAGCTGGTCCCCTTTCCAACATAGGTATTGCAATGATATTTTTCTTGCTTTTAATTCTCTTGACTTTAAACTTTAATTGGGTTCCTGTTTTTCTTATAGGCTATCACTCTGAACAAAATCCGACACCAGGAACAATTGCCCTTCCAATTAAAGGAGTCTCCCTATTTCTTTATTATGGAATTATAGTAAATCTCCTTCTTGCATTCTTCAATCTTCTCCCTGTTCCACCCCTTGACGGCAGCAATGTCCTCTACAGATTTCTTCCATATCCTCTTTCTCTGAAATATCGCATGCTTCAACCTTACGGGTTTTTCATTCTGCTTATCCTTCTTTACCTTGGTATCATTGATCTTCTTTTTAGAATATTTTTATTCCCTCTTCAGAGATTTATTTTAAGATTTCTTATGGGGTTATAGAATATGAGAGATATTGTTCTTTCAGGAATGAGACCAAGTGGTCCCCTCCATCTGGGGCACTGGGTCGGAGCTTTATCCAACTGGGTAAAACTTCAGGATCAGTATGAGTGCTATTATGAAATAGCAACATGGCATGCTCTTACAACTGAGTATGAAAACCCTTATGAGCTAAAGGATTGGATTAAGGACATGCTCGTTGACTGGATTTCAGTGGGGCTTGATCCACAGAAATGTGTAATGTTCAACCAGAGCGATGTCAAAGAACATGCTGAACTTCATTTGCTTCTTTCAATGCTCATTCCAGTTTCATGGCTGGAAAGGGTTCCAACTTATAAAGAGCAGCAAAGAGAGATTACAAATAGAGACCTTTCAACTTACGGTTTTCTTGGCTATCCTGTCCTACAAACTGCAGACATAATAATTTACAAAGCCAACTGGGTTCCAGTGGGAGAGGATCAGGTTCCCCATGTCGAGCTTGCCAGGGAGATTGTGAGGAGATTCAACAACTTTTATGGTGAGACATTCCCTGAGCCCCAGGCTTATCTCACACCTGTTCCAAGGCTCTCAGGTATAGACGGAAGGAAGATGTCAAAAAGTTATGGGAATGCAATTCTCCTTAAAGACCATCCTGAAGAGGTTGAAAGAAAAATCCTTCCCATGGTTACAGATACAAGAAGGAAAAGAAGAAGCGATCCCGGCGAGCCAGAGGATTGCCCTGTCTATGATTATCACAAAGTTTTTTCCTCACAGGAAGATAGGAAGGAGATTGAAACCGGTTGCAGAAGTGCTGGGATTGGTTGCATTGATTGTAAAAAAATTTTAATTAAAAATTTAAAAATATTTATGGACCCTATACGGGAAAGAAGAGATAATCTGCTCAGAACCACTGGACTTGTGGAGGAGATCTTACTTAACGGAGCTCAAAAGGCTAAGAAAAAGGCAAGTCAAACAATGGAGGAAGTTTACAGAAACATTGGTTTATAAATATGGAAGATGGATTTAGAATAGACCTTGGTTTTTTTGATGGTCCATTAGATCTTCTCCTTTTCCTTGTTAAAAAAGAAGAACTGAGCATTTGGGAAATTTCTCTAACAAAAATAACCGATGAATATTTAAGATACCTTGAAGATAAAGAATTCATAAATCCATCGAGGGAAGCGGATTTTCTTCTCATGGCTTCAATTTTAATCCATTTAAAGTCATCCCGTCTTCTTCCTAAGATAAAATTGGAGGAAGGGGAAGAAGATGAGGAATATGCGCTCAGGGAAAGGATAGAGACTTACGGAGTTATAAAGAATTTTGCTGAAGCTCTGAAAAGACTTGAGGAATCTGTAAATATTTTGAGAAAAGGGAAATTTGAAGAAATTGAAGAGGGAACATTATGGGAGATTCCCTCCCTTTATGAAATAGCAAAGGCATTTATAGAAGTTGCCAAAAGAAAGGAAAGGGATGAAAGTATTCCTTATAGGGAAAGGAAAATCTCCATTGAAGAGAAAATCTCAGAACTTTTAAACACACTAAAAAATGAAAGAAGTATGAGACTTCTTGAATATATTGAAAATTCAAAATCTATTGAGGAGATCATTGTAACTTTTCTCGCAGTCTTAGAAATGATAAGAAGTGGCTTCATTCTGGCAAGACAGAAAAAAGAGTTTGGAGAGATTGAAATAAGACTTTACAGGAAAGGGGCAAATGAAAGAAGAGTTTACGCCTAAAGGATTGATTGAAAGCATTATTTTTGCTTCTCCTTTACCCGTTTCCATGAACAAGTTAAAGGAATTCCTGAAAGATGTGGATGAGGCTACTATTGATAAAATCCTCAACGAAATTTCTGAGGAGTTCGCCAACAATAAAGGGATAGTGCTTAAAAAGTCAAATCAGGGGTATGAGTTTGTTACGAATCCTCTCTATTTTGAAGAGGTGAAAAAATTCCTCTCTCCTAAGAATCTGAGAAAACTTTCTCATGCTTCCCTTGAAATTCTCGGGCTTCTTGCCTACAAAGGACCTCTCACAATGGCTGAAATCTCATTTTACAGGGGGACAAACTCCTTTGCTCCACTTAAATACCTCCTTGAAAAGGGATTGGTTAAAATAAATGGGAAAAAGAAGGTTCAGGGTAAAAGCTCAACCCTTTTTGCACTTTCAGAAAATTTTTTCAGATACTTTAATATAAACAGTCTCGATGAACTTCCATCAATTGAGGAAATAAAGGAGATAGTGGAATAAATATTGATAGTACTGGAGTTTCCTGAATTTCTGAAGGATATGAAAGGAATGACAGACATGAGCTC
>CAZHEF010000010.1:41077-65014 GCA_964531645.1 uncultured Clostridia bacterium | reverse complement strand
GAGTTAGGGATTAAATTAAAAATTATTATGTCAAGCAAAGTATCTTTGATTCTTTGGTTGAGAAAAATTAAACATAAATCTGAAACAATTAATGAAAAAAATTCTTAAAGCTTTTGGCTATGAGTTAACCTAAATCAATCAGGATTTCATTTCTTATGAGTTCATCTAAGGTCTCTCTTTTTCTTATGATGAAAAAATCCTTCCCTTTTACAATAACTGCTGCTGGTTTAGGTCTTGAGTTATAATTAGAACCCATTGTTGCTCCATAGGCTCCAGCTGTCATAACTGCTAAATATTCCCCAGGCTCAACATTTTGAATCTTTCTTCCAAGACCCAAAAAATCACCAGATTCACAGACAGGACCAACAACATCAAATTTCAATCTTTTTCTATTTTTCAAATTTAAAGGAACGATTTTGTGATAGGCATTGTAAAGAGCAGGTCTTATAAGGTCATTCATTCCTGCATCGACAATTAAAAAATTCCTTCCACCACTCTTTTTTCTGTATAAAACTTTTGTAACAAGTATTCCTGAATTTCCTATTATGAATCTTCCTGGCTCAAGAATTATTTTGCAGGGCTGAACCATTTTCAAATATTTTTTTATTTTTTTATAAAATTGCATTGCTGTTAGAGGTTTCTCTTTATCATAAATTACACCAAGTCCGCCTCCAATGTTTAGATATTTTATCTCAAATTTTTTCTTCCTCAACTCAAGGCATAAATTTATAATTTTCTCTAATGCTTCAATATATGGTCTAACATCAAGTATCTGAGAACCAATGTGAAAATGTAGCCCGCAAACTCTTAAATTTTTTAGATTCTTTGCCTTCTCAAATATCTCAAGAGTCTTCTCTTCAGGAATTCCAAATTTTGTACCTTTACTTCCAGTTATGTCATATTTGTGAGTTTCAACCGAAACAGCTGGATTCACCCTGAATGCAATTTCCTGAATAATATCCATCTCTCCTGCAATTCTATTTATAAGCTCAGCCTCCTCATAGGATTCAACATTGAAGAGAAAAATCTTGTTTTCAAGAGCAAATCTAATCTCATCCTCTCTCTTTCCAACACCTGCAAAAACAGTTTTTTCAGGGTCACCCCCTGCTTTCAAAATCTTGAAAAGTTCTCCACCAGATACAATATCAAATCCGCTTCCTGCATCGGAGAGAATTTTGAGAATTGTGAGGTGGTCATTGGACTTAACAGAAAAGCAAATGAGAGTGTCAAACTCTGAAAAAGCTTCCTTAAGCCTTTGAAAATGATGAATAACTGTCCTGTGGCTGTAAAGATAAAGAGGGGTTCCTACTTCCTCTGCGATAATTTCCACAGGAATGTCCTCTGCATAAAGCTTTTTACCTTTGTATTTAAAAAAATGCATGACTCCTCCTCAAACTAACATATAGAAATTTTACAAAAAATTGATTTTTTTTTCTAAATTTGCTATAAATGAAGACCGAAAGAGTTAGGAGGATTGATGGGTAAAAATATTTTATATGAAAAGAAAGAAGGTATTGGTTTTATAACGATTAACAGACCTGATAAGTTGAATGCTCTGAACAGGGAGACAATGGATGAACTTGAATGTCTTCTTTACGAAATTGAGAAGGACGAGGAGGTGAAAGTCCTCATTATCACTGGTGCTGGCGAGAAGGCATTTGTTGCTGGAGCAGATATAAAGGAACTTTCCGAGTTAAAACCCCTGAAGGCTAAAGAATTCTCAGAAAAAGGACAGACAATATTTTCAATGATTGAAAAAATTAAAAAGCCTGTTATTTGTGCTGTCAATGGGTTCGCTCTTGGAGGAGGCTGTGAACTTGCTCTTGCGTGCCACATAAGGATTGCTTCAAAAAATGCCAAATTCGGACAACCAGAGGTAAAGCTCGGTCTTATTCCTGGGTACGGAGGAACTCAGCGGCTGACGAGACTCGTTGGAAAAGGATTAGCTACAGAACTTATTCTTACAGGAGATATGATTGATGCTGAAGAAGCTTTGAAAATTGGACTTGTAAATAAAGTTGTTGAACCATCGGAGCTTATGCCAGCATGCATTACCATTGCAAAAAAGATAATGGCAAACAGTCCAGTAGCTATAAAACTTTCCCTCCACGCAATTCATAAAGGAGTGGATATGAGCCTTGATGAGGGTCTTGCTCTTGAAGCGAATCTTTTTTCTCTTTGTTTTGCATCAGAAGATGCTAAGGAGGGAACAAAGGCATTTCTTGAGAAAAGACAACCAAACTTTAAAGGAGAGTGAAAATGGCGAATATTTATGAAGGAAAACTTGATGCAAAGGACCTTAAGGTTGGGATCATTATTTCAAGGTTTAACGAATTTATAACTGAGAGACTTCTTAATGGCGCTCTTGATGCATTAAAGAAACTTGGTGCAAAGGATGATTCTATAAGCATTTTCAAAGTTCCTGGTTCTTTTGAAATCCCAATAATAGCTAAAAAACTTGCAAAATCAAAGAAATTTGATTGCATAATCTGTCTTTCTACACTGATAAGGGGCGACACTCCCCATTTTGATTTTCTTGCTGCGGAGGTAACAAAAGCTCTTTCCCAGATAGGACTTGAAGAAGGCGTTGCACTTTCCTTCGGGATTCTAACAGTAGATACAATCGAACAGGGAATTGAGAGAGCAGGGACAAAAATGGGGAACAAAGGATGGGATGCTGCAATGACTGCAGTTGAAATTGTAAATCTCATGAGGTCCTCCAGTTTATGAATCTAAGGAGAAAGGCGAGGGAATACGCCCTGCAAATCCTTTTCCAGTATGATCTTGCTAACGGAAACATGTCTGAAATTGTGGAAAATTTCTGGAAGGAAAAGAAAGCAAATAATAAAATAGTATCCTTCTGTTCCCAGCTTGTGAATGGAACAATTGAAAATATTAACGAGATTGATAAATGCATTTCTCATCATTCCATGAACTGGAAATTGGAAAGAATGTCTACTGTTGACAGAAATGTTCTCAGGATTGCTACCTATGAACTTTTATTCTTGAAAGAAGTGCCTCCCCCAGTTGTAATTAATGAAGCAATCGAGGTTGCAAAAAAGTTTGGGACAGAAGATAGTGCAAAATTTATAAATGGAATCCTCGATGCAATAAGGAGGTCCCTGGAAGAAAATGGAAAGAAGTGAACAGGAAAGAATTAGAATTGAAAAACTAAAAAAAATAGTTGAACTGGGTATAGACCCATATCCGAGAAAGTTTGAAAGAACCCATTCTGTATCTGAAATAAAAGAAATTTTCGAATCAAAAACCCGTGAGGAGTTAGAAAAGGAGAAAATCGAGGTTAAAACATCTGGAAGAATAATGACAATAAGGAGAATGGGTGGGGCTTCCTTTTTCCATATTTCTGATGGAAAGAGCAAAGTCCAGTGCTATATAAAAAAGGACATGATTTCTGAGAAGGAGTGGGAGCTTTTTGACTTGCTTGATATAGGAGACATTGTAGGAGTTTCGGGAAGACTTTTCAGGACAAAGACTAGAGAACTCACTGTTCTTCTTGAATCTCTTACATTTCTCTGCAAATCTTTCTGCCCTCTTCCTGAGAAATGGCATGGACTGAAGGAAGTTGAAATAAGATTCAGAGGAAGATATTTGGATCTAATGGTCAACAGCGAGGTTAGAAAAATTTTCGAAATAAGGAGCCAGATAGTAAAGGAAATAAGAAAATTCTTTGACGAAAGAGGTTATGTTGAGGTGGAAACTCCCATGATGCATGTAATTCCAGGAGGTGCTCTCGCAAAACCTTTCAAAACTTATCACAATGCCCTTGACCTCGAACTTTATCTCAGAATTGCTCCTGAACTTTATTTAAAAAGACTACTTGTTGGAGGATATGAGAAGGTCTATGAAATAAACAGAAATTTCAGAAATGAGGGTATCTCCTTTGAGCATAATCCTGAGTTTACAATGCTCGAATTTTACGAAGCATACAAGGACTATAACGATTTCATAGAATTGACCGAGGAACTTTTAGGAAGACTTGCAAAAAATATTCTTGGAAAGGAAGAACTTGAATTCAATCAGAATATAATCTCATTAAAAAAACCTTTTAAAAAAATCAGATACAAAGACTCTCTAAAAGATTTTATAGGATTGAGTTATGAGATAATAAATAATCCTGATGAGTTGATAAAAAAAGCAAAGGAAATATGCACAAAGGAAAAGTCTGAAAAAATCGCTAATTATGGCAAAGCTCTCGACGCTCTTTTTGACGAGTTTGTAAAGCCAAACTTAATACAACCTACATTTGTAATAGATTTTCCAAAGGAGATTTCTCCCCTTGCAAAATTAAAACCTGAAAATACCGATGAGGTAGAAAGATTTGAGTTAATTATAGGAGGAATGGAAATTGCAAATGCCTTTTCAGAATTGAATGACCCCTTTGATCAGAGAGAAAGATTTCTGAGGCAGGCAGAGCTTGCAGGAAAAGGGGATGAAGAAGCTCACAGAATAGATGAGGATTTCTTAAAAGCTCTTGAATATGGAATGCCACCAACTGCAGGAGAAGGTATTGGAATAGACAGGCTTACAATGCTATTTACAAATAAAAGGTCAATAAAAGAGGTTATTCTATTTCCGCTTCTGAAGCCAAAAGACTGAATCAATGAAATTTGAACTCTTTGTTGCCAAAAGATATCTTATAGCAAAAAGAAAACAGGCTTTTATTTCTGTGATTTCTCTTGTCTCTATAATTGGAATAACAATTGGTGTGATGGCTCTCGTTATTGCCCTTGCGTTAATGACAGGTTTCCACAAAGATATTCAATCAAAAATTTTGAGCGCCACATCCCATATTATTATTTCCGATATTGGTGGAGAGGGGATAAGAGACTGGGAATCTCTTTCAAATAAAATAAAAGAAATGGACAAAAAAGGAGAGATAGTCTCCATAACCCCTATTGTTTACGGGATGGGACTTGTCTCATCTGAGTGGAGGGCTGTTCCAGCGGGGATAAGAGGTCTCAATTTTGAGCTGGAAAAAAGGGGTTGGTTAAAAAAAATTGAAAAGGGGAGAATTCCGGGGAAAGGAGAGGTAATCATTGGAAAGGAACTTGCCAGAAGTATTGGAGTTAACATAGAGGATTCTATAAATGTTATATCAACCTCATTTACCCTTTCCCCCTTCGGTCTTATTCCAAGAAGTAAAAGTTTTAAAGTAAGCGGTATTTTCTCCACAGGGCTTCACGAATACGACTCTACAACAGCAATAATTCCAATTCAAGATGCTCAGCTTTTTTTCAAAATGAAGGACAGGGTTTCTTTTCTTCATATAACTATAAAGGATATTTTCAAAGCGGGAGAATTTTCAGACAGAATAAGAAAAAATCTTGATTACTCATTTCTTGTAACATCCTGGATGGAACTTAACAGATCTCTTTTCTCAGCCCTCAAACTCGAAAAGAAAGTAATCTTCTTTACAATCTCTCTTATTGTTCTTGTTGCATCTTTGAACATAATTGCATCACTTATTCTAATGGTG
Source organism: uncultured Clostridia bacterium (assembly GCA_964531645.1). GTDB lineage: Bacteria > Acidobacteriota > Aminicenantia > JBFLYD01 > JBBIMS01 > JBBIMS01. The sequence goes on along the minus strand of CAZHEF010000010.1, from coordinate 59,517 downwards.
ATGGAGAAGACAAAGGATATTGGAATTTTAATTTCCATGGGAGCCTCAAAGGGGATGATAAGAAGAATTTTTTTCTTACAGGGAGCTGTTATTGGAATTTTCGGAGCAATATCAGGAATTATTCTTGGACTAATTTGGTGTTTCATTGCTAATAGGTTTCAATTGATAAAAGTTCCCATAGATATTTACCAAATCTCCTATGTTCCATTCAAGCCTGAATTAAAAGATATTATTTTAATAGTTCTGATTTCCCTTGCCATATCTTTCTCCTCTACCCTTTTCCCTTCTACAAGGGCATCCCGAGTAAATCCTGCTGAAGCTTTGAAATATGAATGATCTCATAAAGGTAGAAAACTTAAGAAAGGTTTACACTGCACCAGCGGGCGAACTTGAAGTCTTTTCAGATCTAAATTTTTCCGTTAAAAAAGGAGAACTTTTGTGCATAATGGGAGTATCAGGAGTTGGAAAAACAACTCTTCTAAACTTATTGGGGACAATTGACAGACCAACATCAGGAAGGATTTTCTGCGAAAATATCGAAATTACAAGTCTTTCCTTTGAAAAGTTAATAAAATTCAGGAGAGAATATCTTGGATTTGTTTTCCAGTTTCATTTTCTCCTTCAGGAGTTTACAGCCCTTGAGAATGTCGCAATTCCTTTATTAATAAGAGGAATAAAAAAGAGAAAAGCCTTAGAAATCTCTTATGAAATTTTAAAGAAAGTTGGTCTTGAAAAAAGAGTTGAACATAAGCCGTCAATGCTTTCAGGAGGTGAATGTCAGAGGGTAGCAGTAGCAAGGGCAATTGTCCACAAGCCGAAAATTCTTTTTGCTGATGAACCTACAGGAAATTTAGACCCAAAAACAGCAAGCGAGGTATTTTCTTTGATAAAAGAACTCCATCAATCTGAAAATTTAACTACAATCGTTGTAACCCACAATGAAAAAATTGCCAATGAATGTGATAGAAAACTTATAATGGGAAATGGAGCTTTGAGGGAGGGTTAAGAAATGAAGTGGAAAAAACTGGTTCAAATCCTTATAATTCTGACCCCAGTTTTATTTTTATTCTGTGAGGGATATATCCATAGATGGAATTCTGAAGATGCATTTATAAGTTTTAGAGTGGTAGACAATTTGATTTCAGGCTATGGACCTGTCTATAACATTGATGAAAGGGTAGAAGCTTATACACACCCTTTGTGGGTGGCAATCCTTTCTCTGTCAGCAATAATTACAAAATCAATAGAACTTAGTGCAGTTTGGCTTGGACTAACATTTTCTTGCCTTGGGCTCTTATTTGGAATAATTGGAGGGATTAAAATAATAAAAAATGAAAGAAATAGCTTACATATCCCCTTGGGAGCTTTTGTAATTGCTTCTCTTCCCACTTTCTGGGACTTTGCTACTTCAGGATTGGAGACAGGACTTGCCTTTTTATGGCTGGGTGTCTCTTTCTTTTTACGGATTTATTTTTTGGAAAAACCCAAAAAATTAAATTTTGTTCTTCTATGGTTTAGCTTAGGAACTCTTATAAGACCTGACTTGGGAATATTCTGGGTTGGTTTCATGATTGTAACAATAATAATCTTAGCCTTCTTTCATCAGGAAAAAATTGATTTGCGAAGAATCCTTAAATTTCTAATTTTTTCTTTTCTTTTTCCTCTTTTCTACCAAATATTCAGAATGGGGTATTTTGCATCTATTTTCCCAAATCCCACTTTTGCAAAGGAGGCTTTCAAACTAAACATGAGACAGGGGCTAATATATCTTTGGGATTTCATTTCTCCTTATGCTCTCTACATTCCAACCATTCTTTGCATCTTGATTATTTTAGCTTATAAGAGTCTAAGAATTTCGAGAAAGGAATCAATTGTTTATACATCCTTTTTTATTCTTGGATTATTTCACATAACTTATGTTGTTTTTATCGGCGGAGATTTCATGCATGGAAGATTTCTTCTGCCAAGTTTCTTCTCTATATTTATATCAATTCCTTCAATTCCCCTAAATAAAACCCATTTTTATAATTTCTTAATCGGTTCAGCAGTGACATGGTGTATTATTTGTGGAATATTGTTAAGAATTCCCTATAAAAACACCAATAGATATGGAATTACTAATGAAAGAGCGCATTATATAGCCTGTGCAAGCATTAGAAATCCTGTAAAAATAGTAGATTACAAAAAATGTGGACTTTATGGTCTAGGAATGAATGCAAGAGTAAAAGCAATTCGATCGAAAAAAAGGTCTTTCCTTTATCATGAAAATATCGGAATTTCTGGTTTCGTCGCTGGTTCAAAAGTTCATGTTTTTGATATGTTAGGGTTAGCGGACCCAATTGCAAGTAGATTTTACATAGATAAAAGGGGAAGACCCGGGCATGAGAAGTACATGCCTTTGGAGTGGATTTTAGCAAGAATCGAAGAAAATTCTGACAACATGAAAGTAAATTATGCCAAAAGAGCCATGGAATGTGGTGATTTAAGTGAGTATCTTGAATCAATTAGGGGAAAATTGACATTAAAGAAGTTCACGAGAAATATTTTAGTTGCATTAAAAACATTTAAGATGAGAATTCCAATGGAACCTTTTGAAGCCATGCAGAAATTCTGCGGAGATCAAAAGATTGGTATCCAGAATCCAAAATATGAGAGGTAAATGAAAAAGAAAACAAACACTATTAGAAATAATCCAATAATTTTCAGTAATAATTTTTTGCTTGGAAGAAAATGCAGAAAAGAATATTGAATTAATGAGATCCCCCATATCCATGATACATAGAGAAAATTTTTAGTTAGAGCAAGTAAAAGGACAAAAAGTAAAAATGTAATAAGCCAAAAAATGTTTTCAAAAGGAATTTTAGTTTCTTTTTTGTTAAAATTTCTGAAAATAATAGTATTAGTAAATCTATAAATTTTTTCAAGCGAAATAAGAATAGTGATTAAAGTAAGAAGAAGATTAAATGTAAGAATATTTGCTCTCCAAGTTTCAAGTCTATACATTCTCAGCCAGATCTGTTCCTTTAAACTAAGTCTCCTTAAAATAACTGTTCCCTTTTCATAGGTCAATGCTTTTGCCAAATTTGAAAGCCAGATCTCATTATCTTTAACGATGGCATATAAAGGGTTGAATCTCTGAATCCTTGTTATTCTCAATTTATTAGAGCTAAGGGCTAACTTACCTGAAGAGAGGGATAGAAAATCAGTGAAACCATCTCTGTCAAGATCAAGCTCAAATTCTGTTTTAAAATTAAAAACAGGCTTATTTATCTCCCATTGGGGCAAGAAGAGAGCATAAGATAGAATTACTAAAATAAGCATATTTCATTTAAAAATTACATAAGGAATTCCACTGAACAAATATGCCCAAAAAAGAAATGGAGGCATTAATTTGTAATTTCTGTCTGTAAATTTAATTATAAAGTTAGTATAAACTAAGGAAATGAAAAAAGAAGGGGTAAGAAATAAATCTATATCCCTCCATATTCCAAGATCAGGATTCCAGAAAACTATGAAAATCAACTGAAAAAAAGACATTAACAAGAGGAGAATTTCAGTGTTGCTAATTTCTTTAACTAATAAAGTTAGAGGGAAGACAAAAATGGAAAAAGGAAACGAAATAAAAAGGGAAAATAAAATGCTTGAAATATGAATTTTAGAGAAAAAAGGTATTTTCAAATCATAGAATTTTGTTTGATTAAAAGCATCCACAAAGGGATATGTTGAACCCATGAAAACCCTTCCATGGTGTAAATGCACCAGAAATCCTGAAAATTTAAGAAGATGCCATGTAAAAAAAACTAAAAAAGCAAACAGCGCTAAAACAATCACCAAGCAAAAAAATGCATTTTTGTAGTTCTTTTTAAGAAAAGGTAAAATGGCGAAAAAAGAAAAAGCAAATAGGGCAAAGCCATGAAAAAGACAGGCTATTGTAAAAAACAATGAATACAGAAATAAATATTTTAGACTTTCATTTTTAAATTTTATGTATTTAATCGCATAGTTCAACGCAAAAACAAGAAAGGGAAGAGCCAAAAAGGCATTTTCAGGATAACGAATAAAAAAGCCAGTTGCAGATATGGAAAGGGATAATGAAAAGAATAAAGCTTGTTGAGGAGCTTTTTCCCAAAGAGTTTTTGCTAAGTTATACAGGGCAAGAAGATGTAAGATCCCGAAAAAAGAAGAAAGATAACCAAAAGACCTCACTGGAACAACTCCGAATAAAAGCATTAATTTTTGGAAAATATAATGTGTAAAATTAGAAAGCATTTCCGAACCTGTAATAATATTTTTTGTAGATAACTCTATCCATTCAGGTGCATCTCCACACTGAGAAATATCTTTTTTAAAAGGCACTAAAAAGAAAAGGATGGATAGAAGAAAAATCAAAAGAATTCTTAGAACTTCCTTTTTAAATTTCAAAAATGCAAAATATAACAAGGTTAAAAGAATAGCTAAAATTAAATTGTATAATAAAAACTCTTTTCTAAAATACTTTATTACCAAATTGTTTTTTTGTATAATAAGCCAGATAAACCCACAAAAAAAAATTATTGAAAAGAATTTGAAATAAAACAAAGCTTTCTGCTCTAATTTTTTGTCAATGGCGAGTAATTCTAAATCATCTTTCATAATACAAATTTAGTTTTTCAATTTAAGGTCATTCAATCATCTTTACCACACACCCTCTTTCATCATTAAACTCAAAATCAAAAAACACTGATGGAGCTTTTTCTTTCAGGATTTTTAAGATTTCTATTGCCATCTTCCTGATTTCCCACTGGGCTGTTGGATGACCCCTGAGCTCAATAATATGACGCCATTCCCTGAAATTAGCTGAGATTACTATTTCGCTGCAAACAGCATTGGGAAGAACAAACCTTGCATCTTCTTTTTGTATACCCAGGTATCTTAGCTTTTTATAAGTTTTCTTTGCGGATTCAATGAAATCATTAAAAATCTCTTTTGCCTCCTGGTTCTTTTCAATTGAAGGTGGGACAACATATTTAAAGCCCGCTTCCTCAACATACCTCTGGGATTGCTGGGTAAATGAGGCTATTCTGTGTCGGACAAGTTGATGGGTGAATGAGCGAGAACCACCTTCAAGTCTGAATGTTGCCATTGCATGCTCAAGAACCGAAAGATGCCCTGTCCTTATAAGCATTTCTATGAATTTATGGGCTGAATTTCTCCATTTTTTTCTTATTTTCCATCTTTTTCCACCATATTCAAAAGAATCACCCTCAGAAAGACTCTCAAAAGAAAGATTATCCTCTACCCTGAATACCATTATCTCATTGTTTTCTGAAATGGCTTCTAAAAGAGGAAGAGATGTCATTCTGTCAAAGGAGAGATAGGATGTTCTTCCTGCAAGCTCTATGACTTTTTCTGCATCAGGTGTTATGGATATTAATTCAACTTTCATTTCTTAAGATTTTCCAGTTCATTCTCAAGCTTTGCTTTGTGATAAGCTTCCTGCATTGCAAGAAAACGAAAAAGGTCTTTCACTTTTTTACTTTCCGAAATCTCTTCCATCTCTGTGTAAAGATAAAATGCTTTCTTCTCTTCTTCAATTGCAAACTCAAGCAGTTCCTTCGGACTCATATCTGGCGAATATTTCATACCTACTTTTATTTCCTCACTTTTAATCTTTGGCAGTGTGACTCCTTCAACTTGTTTGCTTATCTCCTCAATCTTCAGCTCTTCAAGAACCTTTTTGTGATTTTCTTCTTCCTTCGCAAGTCTTTCAAAAAGTTCCTTTATCCTTTGACTGTTAGTGTATTTGGCAGTTTCACTGTAGTAATATCTTGCTTCTTCCTCTTTTTCTTTTGCATATTCAATTATTTCACGAATTGATGAAAACTTCATTTTAATTCCTCCAAAAATGAATTTAATGAAAAAGAATATTACAAACTTGAAAGATTGTAAAGTCTTTATGAAAAAATTAAGACCAATGGTTTGTGACTGACGATATTAAAAAAGACAAAGCTCTGAAGTGTGCAGGCTTTAATTAAAAACCTCAGCTCTTTCGTTCTTTTGTCTATCCGTATCAGGTTATCTACTTTAAATCAGCTTTTTCATTCTCAGGAAAAGAAAGAACGAAAAGAAAAATAGAAAGAGGAGAAGAAACAAAAAATCCTTTAAACTCATCTTCCACTCATAATAACCAACCCTGCTGGTGGATGAAAACCCTCTTGCCTCAAGAGCAATGGAAAGTTTGTCCGTCCATCTTAGAACATAAAGGAGGACAGGACCAATAAGCGGAATGGTCTTTTTAATTTTGTTCAGAGGATTACCGCTTATTTTATAACCTCTTACCTTTTGAGCCTGAACAACAATTTCTATCAAATTTAAAATAATCGGGACAAATCTCATGGATAGAGAAATGGCAAATGCGGGTCGGAATGGAACGAAAAATTTTCTTAATGCAAAAAAAAGTTCTTCCTGCCTTGTAATTGAAATAAACATAATGCCACCAACAATCATGGAATTAAGTTTAAAACCAATGGAGATGGAGGTTTCTAAGAATTCTAAACCCTTTGAAATTAACCAGAGGATGACGGTGAAAAATAAAACAGTCAATAGAAGTACTCTTGCTTTGTAAACATTTTTTATTACTTTCAAAGAAAAAGAAAGAAGAAGAGAGAAAAAGAAGAGAGCAAAAGACGCATAAAGTTTAGACGGGAGAAGACATATTAAAAAGAAAAATATGAGTGCAAGAAGCTTTACTCTCGGGTCTAATTTTGGTGCTAAACTTTCCTCAAAAATCATTTATTTATCCTCTTTAAAGCTTCCTCAAGGGAAAGGAAGTACCCGCTTGTTATCTGGGAGAATCTTAAAAAGGATGGAATTCGGGGAAAGACGGATTCAAACTCTTCTCTTTTGGCAAGGATTTCTCTCGATCTCCCCTGCATGAAGATTTTTCCATTTTTAAGAACTATTATCCAATCAGAAAAAGCAAAGGCAAGTTCAAGGGAATGGGTCACAAAGATAACTGTAACTCCTTTCTTCTTTAAAGTTTTAATTATCTCAACTACTTTCTCCACTTCAAAGGGGTCAAGTCCAGTGGTAGGCTCATCAAGGATTATTATCTCCTTCTCTGTTGCAAGAATTGAAGCCACAACAAGCTTCTGCCTCTCTCCCTTTGAGAGGGTAAAGGGGTCTTTATCTTTTTTATCCAGCAAACCCAGAAGGTAAAGAATCTCCTCGCTTCTTCTTTCTTTTTCATTGCCATTTATCCCCGAAAGCTCCAGGGAAAATCCAACTTCTTCTAAGACACTCTCTTTAAAAATTTGGTAATCGGGATTCTGAAACCCAAATCCAACCATTTGATCTATTTGCTCCTTTAACTCTCTTATCTTTTTTCCCTTTATAAAAATTTTCCCTTCCTTCAAAGGAAGAATTCCTGAGATTAATTTCAGAAGGGTTGATTTTCCACTCCCATTTGGTCCAATTATGCTCACAAGTTCGCCTTCCATGATTTCAATATTTATATCCTCAAGAACAGAATTAGAGCCATAAGAAAAAGAGAGGTTGGAAACTTCAATTATTTTTTTAGAAGGTCTTTCCCTTTCTTCCCATGGAAGAATTCTGTATCCTTTTTTATCAAAAATTTCCTTTGCCCTTTCAACAGAAACAGGGATCTCATCACTTCCTAACTTCCTGAACAAAACTGGTATATCAGGAGGCTTCATTGAATATTTTTCAAACAATTGTGGATTAGAAAAAATTTCTTCAGGCTTTCCTGATTCAACAATCTTTCCTCCATCAAGGAAAATAATTCTGTCGGTATCCAGTAATCTTTCAATTTCGTGGTCAACAACCACTATTGTCTTCTTTCCCTTTAATTCTTTATAAAGAGAGTAAAGCTCTTCTCTACTCTCTGGGTCCATATCCGTTGTGGGCTCATCAAAAACAAGAAGGGAAGGTTGCATTGCAAGAATTGCTGTAACAACCACCCTCTGCTTTTCACCTCCCGACAAAAGTAAAGGATTCCTTTTCAATAGGTGACAAATCCCCATTTTTCTGGAGAAAAATCCAAGTCTTTCCTCCATTTCTTTCCTTTTTATACCGAGATTTTCAAGCCCGAACAATATTTCTCTTTCTACGGAGGAAGAAAAAATCTGGGTTTCAAAATCCTGAAAAACAATTCCCACATCTTTGAAAAAATCATTGATTTTGTTGGTTTTTAAATCTTTTCCAAATATATAAACTGACCCTTCCAGATATCCCTTTAAAAAATGGGGTATTATTCCATTCATGGTTAGAGTAAGGCTTGTTTTTCCTACCCCTGTTTTTCCGATTATTCCCAAAAATTCTCCTTCCTCAATTTGAAGATTAATACTATCAAGGGCTTTCCCCTCTCCTCTTTTGTATTTGAAAGAAAAGGAAGAAGCCTTATACGGTTTCACCTTATCCTTCTTTGATAAGACTTGCCAGGGTTTTCAATTATCAGTCCTTTCAATTCAAGTTGAAATAGAATTGGAAAAATTTCATAAACTGGGAATCCTGAAGAAAGGGAAAGTTCATCAATGGTTATTTCATAATCTAAGGGTATTAGAGAAAGGATTCTCTCCTCTTCTGAAGTAAGATTGGGTTTGGATTCTTCCATCTCCTCCGAAAGCCCACTTTTGATGTAAGGGGGAATTTCCTCCCACACATCTTCCCATGAGAGAACTGGCTTTGCGCCCTGTTTAATCAGGAGGTTACTTCCTTTACTCTCCTTAGAGGTTACGGGGCCTGGAACAGAAAGAATATCCTTTCCTTGTTCCAGAGCCCACTTTGCCGTTATGAGAGCACCGCTCTTCTCCGAGGCTTCCACAACAACTGTAATATAAGAAAGCCCACTTATTATTCTATTTCTCATAGGGAAGTGAAAGGGGAGCGATTTTGTTCCAAGAGGAAATTCTGAAATTAATGCTCCTCTTTCTTCAATTTTTGAGGCAAGCTTTCTATTTTCGGGTGGATAAATCCTATCAACTCCTGAGCCAAGGACTGCAATGGTTTCTCCTTTCTCAATAGCGGAGGAATGAGCAATTGTATCAATTCCTCTTGCAAGACCGCTAACAATTACCAATCCTCTTTTAGACAGCTCTGAAGATAGATTCTCTGTCACTACTCTTCCATAAGATGAACAATTCCTTGTCCCCACTATTGAAACTGCAGGCTTTGAAAGAACATCTTTTTTCCCCTTTAGATAAATTACAAAAGGGCAATATTGAATTTCTTTTAGAAGAAGGGGAAAATCTTTTGAGTGATTTGGAACTATCGAAACATTTGCTTTTTCTGCTCTTTTTAACTCCTCCTCCCCTTTTTTAAAAACTTCCTTTGAAACTATTAAATCTGCCTCCTTCTCATTTAATCCTAAATTTAGAAAATCCTTTGAATGAAAGGATAAAATCTCATCAGGCTTCAATCCATGGATTTTTTTTAAAACAGTTAAATTAGCGTAAAACTGCTTTTGAAGCCCTGTGAGTAAAACTAAATCCATCTTTAAAATTCAGGCTCATAGCTCACAGCTGATAGCCAGGAGCTTTGAGCAATATTCTTTACTCCTGAACCTTTCTTTTACCTAATATAATTAACAAATTTATAACTTGTCTTGCACTCCTTGCGGCTTAATAAATTGATTAAAGTTCTTTTATTTTGTATTTTAAAATTCACAATCTTCAATTTTAAATTTTCCTTCTCACTTTTCTCGCTCTTTTATTTTTTCCCCTCAATAAGCTCGTATCCAAGCCTTATTGCATCAAGATTCATTGACTCTGTTCCTTTTGGAGCCATTCTTAAAACTGCTTTTTTCAGAGAATCCTCAGAGATTATTCCAGTTAGTTTAACAGTAATTGCAAGGGCAACTACGGATGTAACAACAATGTTTCCAATCTGGCTTTTAGTGGCTTCAATTATTGGAACCTTGTAAACCTTCCATTTCTTTGGGTCAAATTCCTCAACAAGATTAGAATCTACCACCACAATTGCATCTTCCTTTATATCTTTTAAATACAGATGAAAGGGGCTGTTTCCTGTGCTGAGATAAAAATCAATGGCTGTAGCATATGGATAAATAATCTCATTCTTATCAATTATCACATCAACCTTTGTAGGTCCACCCCTCACCTGAGAAGTATAAGTTGGGCTCTGGGTAGCATATTTATTTTCATAATGGACAATAGCTTCGGCAAGAATTGCTCCTGCTGTAATTATTCCCTGACCTCCAATTGCGCTATATCTAATTTCAAAATGGTCTTTCATAATTTCCTCCTTCAGTCTCCTCTTGACTCCTCCTCAAGCTCTTCCTTTTCTCTTTTCATTTCCATGGCCTTTTTCACTATCTCATTGAAATAAAGTTCTGTATACTCCGGTCTTTCAATTTCAACAAACTCACCAACAATAATTTTACCTTCAAGCTCTTCAGGTTTCATTGTTTGAGCCTTTGAAAGGGGAACCATTCTACTCTCCAGCCACTTAAGCATCCTCAATGGTGTTCTTAACTTATTTTTCCTACCTAAATTTATGTGACAGTTAGAAATCACTTCCACCACTGAAAAACCTTTATGGGAAAAAGCTTTTTCTATAACCTTCTGTAGAAAGAAGGGTCTTGTAACAGCTTCCCTTGCAACATAAGTAGCCCCTGCAGCTATTGCCACCTTCACAGAATCAAGAGCGGGTTCTATATTTCCATAGGGTGTTGTCTCTGTAAGAAATCCTACAGGAGTGGTTGGAGATACCTGTCCCCCAGTCATCCCATATACAGAGTTATTCACAATTATCAACTTTATATCAAGATTTCTTCTGCATGCATGAAGGAAATGATTCCCTCCTATGGCAAGGGTATCGCCATCACCAGAAAAAACAACAACTTTTTTGTCAGGTCTTGCAAGCTTTATCCCTGTAGCAAAGGTTAATGCTCTTCCGTGGGTTGTGTGCAAGGTGTTGGCATTGACATAGGTAGTAATTCTGCTTGTACAACCTATTCCAGAAATCACAGCAATGTCATTGGGATCCCAGCCCAATTTATCAAATGTCATTGCCATAGCTTTAAATGCAATTCCAATTCCACATCCAGGACACCAGTATGTTGGAAAAGTCTCATATCTAAGATATCTCTCGTATCCTATCATTTGAGAACCTCCTTAATTTTTGAAAGGATTAGAAAAGGAGAGACAGGGGTCCCATCCATTTTTAAAACACCCTCAACCCTTACACTATCATCTGCAACCCTTTCAATCTCATAAATTATCTGTCCAAAGTTCATCTCTGCCACAATTACTTTTTTTATTTTCTTAAATTTTTCTTTCAAAATTTTCTCAGGGAAGGGCCAAATGGTTAATGGCTGAAAAAGACCTGCTTTTATCCCTTCCTTTCTTGCCATATTAACTGCTGAGAGTCCCGAACGACCTGATGTTCCAAAAGCAAAGACCATTACTTCAGCATCTTCAAGCATGTGCTCCTTCCAGAGAATTATCTCATCGAGATTATCTTCTATTTTCCTCTTTCTTAAAAGCTGAAGTTTCTCCACCTTAGAAGGAACTGTTGTGGGATAACCTTTTTCATCATGTTCGAGACTTTCTATATGAATTGTCCATCCTGAAAAGAAATTGGGATAGACAGGGGGTTTCCCCATCTCCCTTTCATAAATTTTCAAATCTTTCTTGTCATTGGAAGGAGGCTCCCTGTCAATTATTTTGTACTCAGAAGGATCTGGAATCTCTATAACTTCATGGGAGTGAGCAAGAACCTCGTCAAGAAGGATAATAACAGAAGTTCTGAATTTTTCAGAAAAATTGAAGGCATTTATTGTTGTAATAAAAACTTCATTGGGAAAAGTAGGAGCAAGAACAATCAAATAGTGATCTCCATGTGTTCCCCATCTTGCCTGCATAACATCTCCCTGGGAAGGCTTGGTTGGTAATCCTGTTGAAGGTCCACCCCTCATTACATTTACAATTACACATGGAACCTCAGCAATACATGCCATTCCAATATGTTCCTGTTTCAGGGAAAAACCAGGTCCAGATGTAGCAGTCATTGATTTAAGCCCGCAAAGAGAAGCTCCTATAACTGCACCCATACTGGCAATTTCATCTTCCATTTGAATAAATACTCCTCCAACTTCAGGAAGAAGTTCAGATATCCTCGCTGCAAGCTCGGAAGACGGAGTTATTGGATAGCCTGCATAAAACCTGCACCCTGCAGCAACAGCTGCTTCCGCTACTGTATAATTACCTGGCAGTATAACCTTCTTTCTCAATTTTAGCCTCCCTATAAAATCTGAGTTCTCCTTCTCCTCTTTTTTCAAGATCAACATAGATTGCAAAATCGGGACATCTCAATTCACAGAGCATACAACCGGTGCAATATTCCTGAGCATCCACCTTGGCAATTACACCATGGACTGAACTTTCGTCATCTTCGAGAAGGAGAACCCCTGTGGGACAAACCGAAACACATATATCACACCCCTTACATAGTTCAGGAACAATGATTACAGAATGAGGAGTTTTTGAAGGATTTTTCCTCCTTTTCTTTGCCTCCTCATTTTCAAGGATTTCATCCTTTTCCATAAATGACTCCTTTTAAAAAATCTAATTAAGAAAACTATTATATTAATATCGGAAAGCAAAATCAAAGAGTAATAAATTACCAGTTTTTATAAGGATTTACTCGCTTGATATTATTTTCAACACGAACAAATCAACTAAGGCAAGACTGTCGAGAAAGAAGATAGAAGCTAAATAATGTGATCTATAGCACATAATTTGTCAGACTTCTCACTCTATCTTTTAATTTTTGAAAAATTCTGGTATAAATTTAATTATGAAAGTAAAACTTTTAACCTTGCTTTTTTTTATCTTTCTTCCAATCCTCTCTTTCTCTTCAGAAAACACATTAAAAATCTTCTGGCCTATCTCTGAAATTAGCTCCAGTAAATTCTATGACCCAGCTGGATATTCCTTTTTGGAAGATTGGCTTGTTTTGAATAATGTCTATAACGGCCTATTAAAACTTGATAGTTATCAAAGAATTCTCCCTGACATTGCAGACTTCTGGAAGATTTCTCCTGACGGTCTTATATATGAGTTTAAACTTAAGAAAAATGTAAAATTTCAAAATGGAAAAAATGTTGAGGCTGGGGATTTCCTAAAATCCCTGGAAAGGTTATATAACCAAGCTCTCGAAAGAGATCCTATTGTAAAAGAATTTTTTAGAATTTTAGTCGGAAAAGAGAATGGTTCCTGGGAAGAAGCAAGAAGGAGAATTTCTTTAAAGTCGAAATATGACATTGAAATAAGTTTATCGCAGAAATATCCATTTTTTCTTTACATTCTTGCAAACCCTGCCTTTAAAATAGTTTATGAAGATAAGGATGGAAAACTCATAGGTTCAGGCCCCTTTTTCATCGAAAAAATAGAAAGGAAAAAAGTGACTCTTGCGAAAAACCCCGATCACTTTGCTGGTGCTCCATCAATAGAAAGAATCATTCTAATTGATTATTTAGGAATTCCTGTGGAAGAGAGGTTTTCTCGCTTTAAAAAAGGGGAGGTTGATATATTCTTCTCCCCAGGAAGCATTTTTTTTAAGCTCCCTCCCGACGCTGATGCAATAGAAATAGAGGAAGAGCTCCATGCAGTAACTTTTCTTACTGTCAACCTTTCAATTTATCCTTTCAATAATAAAGATTTTGTGAAAGCTCTTTTTTTAGGTATAAACAGAAAAAGGATTGCAGAGGAGCTGGGTAACCATTGTATATATTTTCCATACGCTGTCCCCCGAAAACTTCACAGATATGAGGTTTCTTTTCCTTATGGAGAGTATAACTTTTCTGAGGCAAAAAAAATTATTGATGATATCATAAGAGAGAAAAAAATTGATCCTATCCATCTTCCTTACTATTCCGAGACACCTTACAACAATAAATTTATCTCTTTAATAAGAGACGAATTTGCTAAATTGGGACTTGATTTGAGACCGAAAAAAGTTTCTCAAGAAGAATACTGGAGCATTCTTAACACAAAAAAATTTCAGATGTTTATCCAAACATATCATGCTGATATGCCTGAAGCATTTGGAATCCTGTATCCTTTATTTTATTCAAAATCTCCAGTCAATTGCTCTAATTATTCAAGTTCAGAAGTAGACAGATTAATCCTTAAAGTCCTCGAGGAAAATAATTACAGTAAGAGAATTAAGATCTATCAAGAAATTGAAAAACATATCTATGAAGACGTTCCTATTATTCCTCTTTTTACAAATAAGGTTGTTCTGATTGTTCGAAAAAATATTGAGGGACTTAGAGTTTCCTACAATGGCTTAATAGATACTGATTTTAGAGTTATAAAGATAAAGAAATGAAAATTTCATACAGACAGAAGATCTTTTTGTTTATGACAATCACTATTTTGCTCCTGGTTATTCTTATACTCTTGACTGCTGAAATATTTATGAGAAGTTCGTTTAAAAGAAACCTCATAAACCGTGCTGAGCTCTTAGCCAATACTTTTGTTGAATCCTCACTTCTCTTCTTTCTTTACTATGACTGGGAAGAACTTCAAAGGCTTGCAAAAAATATAAAACATCCAGAGCTAACTTCCATTATAATCCTTGATAGAGAAAAAGTTGTTAGAGTAGCCAGCCAAGAAGAACACTTGATCGGAAAAAAATTCCTTATTTCTTTTCCTGATTTTTCATCATTCAAAATCGAAATCTCAAAGCCCTATACTTTATACTTAGAAAGAGGAAAAATTCCTGTTATCGATGTTTATGTCCCTGTAAAAGTGGAGGGCTCCTCAAAGCCATGGGGAATAATTCTTCTCACCTTTTCCACAGAGAATATCAATAAAGGATTGGCAAAGGCAAGATTTTCATTTATAATTCTTGGAGTTTTGCTATTTCTTGCAATGTCCTTTTTAAATAGCCAGATCGCAAATCTAATTGCTAAACCCATAGGAACCTTGTCCAATCATTTAACAGAAATCTCTCGCGGGAATTACGAAAAGAGAATTCCTTCAATCGAAATGGAAGAGTTTGAGGAGCTCGTCCAAAGCATTAATTCAATGGCTGAAAATCTTGCCAGAAGAGAGAGAGAGCTCAGGGAGGCAAAAGATTTCCTTGAAGAAAAGGTTAAAGAGAGGACAGAGGAACTAAGAAAATCAGAGGAAAAATACAGGGATTTCTTTGAAAGGGCGGGAGAGGCAATTCTCATAATTAATACATCAACAATGAAAATTGAAGCCGCCAATGAGATGGCAGAGAGGATTTTAGGATATTCTGAAAAACTTGAAGGTAAATCTATCCTTTCTCTCGACATAGAAAAGAGCTCCCTTAAAGAGCTTGTTCAAGATACTTCTGAAAAAACCTCTACATATAGCCCCAGAATAGAATTGAAAAAAAGCGATGGAACGATTGTCCCCGTTGAGATAAGCACAAAACTCATAGGAGGGTATTTGATTCATGTAATATTCCGTGACATAACAGAGAGGGAGAGATTTGAACGATTAATCATAGAAACAGAAAGGTGGAAAGCAATGGCAGAGCTTTCCGAAGGGCTTGTCCATAATTTCAACAACATACTTACAATTATTTCAGGGAGAACTCGTTTAATAAAAGAAACTACAAAAAATGAAAGGATATTAAAAAGTGCTGAAACAATCGAAAATATGGTGAAAGAGGGGGTTAGAATTACAGGTAAACTCATAGAGTTTGCCCAGGCAAAAGAATATGGAATTGGGACGCAGAAGGTAGACATTAATTCTTTGATTTTTGATGCTATTGATCTTACAAGGCCGAAGTGGAAAGATAAGGCAAAGGAAGAAGGGAAGGAAATACAAATAAAAACAAGGTTAGGAGATATTCCTATTATAAAAGGTAATAGAGGTGAGCTCGAAAGTGCATTATTAAATGTTATATATAATTCCATAGAAGCAATTGAAAAAGAAGGTGTTATAGAAATAACAACTTACTTTCAGAAACCAAATGTTTGCATTGAGATAAAGGACACAGGCAAAGGAATAGACCAAGAAAATACTGTTAAGGTCTTTGATCCCTTCTTTACAACAAAAGGAACTATTGGTACTGGTTTTGGTTTGACAATTTCTTACAACTGCATAAAAAAACATGGAGGGAATATAGCCATAGAAAGCGAAAAAGGTAAGGGGACTAAGGTAACAATTTATCTCCCGATTGATAATTCAAATTTCCGATAAAAAATTTGACATTAAAAAATCTTTTGGTTATCTTAGAATCTGATACCAAATATTATGAAAAGGAAAAAGTCAAAAGGTGATGGTAAAAAAACAAAGAAAATTATATTTATTATTTACTTTTAACTTATTAATTTTAACTTTTTAAAAGGAGGTATTATGATTAAAAAGTACTATCTTTTATCACCCGGGCCCGTTCCAATACCATTTGAAACTCTATCAGTGGCTGCTGAGCCAATAATTCATCACAGAACTGCAGAATTTTCAAAGATATTCATGGAGGTTTCAGAGGATTTAAAGTATGTTTACCAGACGAAGAGAGAAGTTTATATCCTTCTTTCTTCAGGAACAGGAGGAATGGAGGCAGCTGTTACAAACACTCTTTCTCCAGGAGAAAAAGTTATTGTGCTCAACGGAGGAAAATTTGGTGAAAGATGGGGACAGATAGCAAAGGCTTACGGCTTAAATGCTGTTGAGATTGTCCTTGAATGGGGAGAGCCATTTACAAAAGAACAGCTTGAAGCGAAACTAAAAGAAAACCCTGATACAAAGGCAATTCTTGCAACCCTTTCAGAAACTTCCTCTGGTTCGGTTTATGACATTAAAGGATATGGAGATGTCTGCAAGAATTACGAGGCAATTCTAATAGTTGATGCCATTTCTGGTCTTGGAGCAACTCCATGCCCGATGGATGAGTGGGGAATTGATGTTCTCGTCTCCGCATCCCAGAAAGCTCTAATGGTTCCTCCAGGTCTTGCCTACATTGCATTCTCTGAGAAAGCCTGGAAAATGGTTGAAACTTCAAAACTTCCCAAGTTCTATTTTGATATCAAAAAATATAAGAAAAACCTCGAAAAGCAGACAACACCTTTTACTCCTGCAATCTCTCTTATAATTCAGCAGAAAAAATCCCTTGAGCTCATAAAGAAAATAGGGCTTGAGGCTCTTTTCGAACATCACAGGATTCTTGCAGAAGGAACAAGAGAAGGTGTTAAAGCTCTCAAACTTGAACTTCTCTCTAAAATCCCTGGCAATATCTGCACTGCAGTAAAAGCTCCCGCAGGAATTGATGGAGAAAAAATTGTCAAAACAATGAGAAACAAGTATCTTGCCTACATTGCAGAAGGCCAGGAACCTTACAAAGGAAAAATTTTCAGAATTGCCCACCTTGGATATATGGGAGCCTTTGAAATTATTACAGCTCTATCAGCCCTTGAGATGACCCTCGCAGAGCTTAACTATTCCGTTGAATTTGGTGCATCAATTTCTGCTGCTGAAAAAGTTTTTAAGGAGGCATGGAAATGAGGAAAATACTTGTTGCAGACCTTCTTAATAAAAAAGCGATGGAGGAGCTGGAAAGCATAAAAAATTTTGAAGTCACAGTGAAAACTGGAATGAAGGAAGAGGAGCTTTCTCAGACAATTCCTCCCTTTGAAGCTATTGTGGTTCGTTCTGCTACAAAGGTTACAAAGAAAGTTATAGATTCCGCAGAAAATCTAAAAATTATAGTAAGGGCTGGAATTGGTCTTGACAATATAGATGTTAAATCTGCGGAAGAAAAAAGGATAAAAGTAGCTAACACCCCAACTGCCACATCAATCTCAGTAGCAGAATTAACTCTTGGATTAATGCTATCCCTCGCAAGGAGAATTCCTTATGCAGACAGGTCAATGAAGGAACACAGATGGGAGAAGAAGACTCTTGAGGGGACTGAGCTCTATGGCAAAACTCTCGGAATAATCGGCTACGGAAGAATTGGAAAAGAGGTAGCGAAAAGGGCAAAAGCTTTTGGAATGGAAATCATTGCCTATGATATTGTAAAAATTTCAGATCCCGATGTTAAACAGGTTGAAAAGGAAGAATTTTTGAGAAATGCAGACTATATAACAATCCATGTCCCATTAACAGAGCAGACAAAAGGAATGATTGGTAAGAAAGAGTTTGAAATTATGAAAGATGGAGTCTATATCGTAAACATTGCAAGGGGTGGAGTTGTTGATGAGAAAGCCCTCCTTGAAGCATTAAACTCTGGCAAGGTTAAAGGAGCTGGACTCGATGTGTTTGAAAAGGAGCCTCCTGAAGACTTCACGCTAATAGACCATCCCAATGTTGTGTGCACGCCCCATATTGGTGCTGCTGCAGAAGAAGGACAGGAAAGAGCTGGCTTCGAAGTTGTAAAAATACTTCAAGAATTCTTTGGAGAGAAATAAGTTTCAAAAGTCAAAATTTAAAAGTCAAAAT
>CAZHEF010000010.1:31579-40977 GCA_964531645.1 uncultured Clostridia bacterium | reverse complement strand
AAAAGTCAAAATTTAAAAGTCAAAATCTAAAAGTTTAATATAGGTAATAAATGAGAATTTAAAATTTTAAATTTTCATAAGAGGAGGAATTATGGCAATTATAAAAGAATTTCGAGCAATAAGATACAATCCAGAAAAGGTAAATTTAAAAGATGTAATAACAGAACCTTACGACAGGATAACTCCCGCAATGCAGGAAGATTACTACAACAGGACCCCATACAACATAGTTAGAATTATTCTCGGTAAAGATGACGAACCCCATTTTGAAAAAAACAAATATAGGAGAGCTAAAATTTACATTGATGAATGGCTAAAGAATGGAATTTTTATAAGGGAAGATAAAAAAGCTCTCTATATTTACCAGCAAAAATTCAAGGTGGATGGAAATGAGAAAGTGAGAAATGGACTCATTGGAGCGGTTAAATTGGAAGAATTTTCATCCAAAAAAGTTTTGCCCCACGAGAAAACTTTCCCCAAGCCAAAGGAGGATAGATTTAATCTTTTAACTGCCACAAACACCAATACCGAACAAATATTTCTTTTATACGACGATGAAGATGAAAAAATAAGAAAAGTTATAGACTCAGCTATTCGAAAAAAAGAGAAAGTATTTTCAGTTGAAGATGAAGACGGAATTATTCATACTCTATTTGTGATCAAAGAAAACGACCTTATCAATGAAATCAAAAAACTCCTTGCTCCAAAAACACTTATAATTGCTGATGGGCATCATAGATACGAGACTTCTCTCCTTTACAAAAGAGAAAATGAAAAGAATAGAAAATCTGAAGAAGAACCTTTCGATTATATAATGATGACTCTTTTCGCCATTCAGGACGAAAACCTTGTAATCCTCCCCACCCACAGACTCGTAAAGGGGCTTAGGAGCCTTGATTTCTCCTTTGAAGAGATTCTCTCTCCCTATTTTGAGGTTAAGAAAGAAAAAGAGCCTGAAAGGGATGAAGAATGGCTGAAAGTAAGAGAATTGATGAAGGGAGAGAAACATTCCTTTATTGCTTATTTCCCATCTTTCAAAAATATTTTTAAATTAAAACTCAAAGAGAAGAGCAACTGGATGGATTATATGGAAAAGGAAAAATCTCATGGATGGAAGAGCCTCGATGTTTCAATTCTTCATTCCATTATTCTCAAAAAAATAGAGCCTCTTTTCGAGGGTGGCTTTAATGTTGAAAAGAACATTAGTTATGTAAGAAACATTTTAGATGGAATAAGACAGGTAAAGGAGGGAAGATATCAGGGAATTTTCATTCTTAATCCCGTCAGTCTTGATGAGATTAAAAAAGTAGTTGAAAATGGAGAATTAATGCCCGAGAAATCAACAGACTTTTATCCAAAACTGAAATCTGGTATCCTTATGTTTCCCTTGGATGAAATTTAAATAAAATGATTTATCTGGACAACAATGCCACAACCCCCATTGACCCGAGAGTTCAAGAAAAGACAAAAGAGGTTCTTGAGTTATTTGGAAACCCATCCTCTCTCTACCCGATAGGAAAGAAGGTGAGGGATATGATTGAGGAGGCAAGGGAGGAGATTGCAAAATTTATTGGAGCGAAAAGAGAAGAGATTTTCTTTACTTCCTCTGGTTCAGAGGCTAACAACTGGGCAATAAAAGGACTCCTTGAGGCAAACCCTGATAAAGATTCAATTTTAGTCTCATCCATTGAACATCCCTCAATCATTGACCTCTGCAAATATCTGGAGAAGAAATTTAGAAAAATCCTTTACATCGCTGTCGACAGATATGGTGTTGTGGACATTGACTTTATTGAAAAAAACATAGATGAAAGAACTGTAATTGTTTCTGTTATGCATGCAAACAATGAAATTGGAACAATACAACCGATCAAGGAAATCTCTAAAATATGTAAAAAGAAAGGAATAATTTTTCATTCGGATGCAGTTCAAACCCTTGGAAAGATAAAAGTGAGTGTAGATGATTTAGGAGTTGATTTGCTGAGTGGTTCTGCCCATAAAATATACGGGCTAAAGGGTGTTGGATTTCTTTATATAAGAAAAGGAACACCAATCCATCCAATAATTCACGGAGAACAGGAAAAGAAAATGAGGGGCGGAACAGAGAATGTAATTGGAATAATTGCTATGGGAAAAGCAGTTAGCATATTGAAAGAAGAGATGGAAAAGACTAACAAAACCATACAGGAACTTTCCCAGAAAATAGTGGACAGTTTGAAGAAAATAGATGGAGTTCATTTCAATGGACATCCTGAAAATAGACTCAATTCAACGATTAGTGTTTCAATAGAAGGAATTGACGGAGAGGCTCTTCTAATGGCTCTTGCAACAAAAGATATATATGTTTCAACAGGTTCTGCCTGTAGTGAAGCAAAAGAAGGGCCATCCCATGTTCTGAAGGCAATAGGATTGCCAGACGAGCTCGCAGAATCAACAGTTAGAATTTCCCTTGGAAAATTTAACACTCCCGATTCTGTAGATGAATTTTTAAGGATTTTTGAAAAGATGGTAAAAGAACTGAGGGCAATTGGATAAAAAAACGAGAAAGGCGAGACAGCTTAAAGCTGTGAGCTGTTAGCCATTAATTATGGAGGTTCCGATGAATATAATTGAATTTATGAAGAAAGACATTCTTATTCTCGATGGTGCGATGGGGACTCAGTTAATAGAGAGAGGTTTAAAGAAGGGAGAGTGTCCTGAGCTTTGGAATATTGAAAAGCCAGAAATTATAAAAGAAATTCACAGGAAATATTTTGAGGCTGGAGCAAATGCAGTTTTAACAAACACATTTGGTGGAAATTCAATAAGACTAAGTTATTACAATCTTCAGAATAAAGCAAGGGAGATAAATATTGCGGGTGCAAGAATTGCCATTGAGGTAAAACCTGAAGGAAAATTCGTTGGAGGAGATATTGGACCAACAGGAAAAATTTTAAAACCTTATGGTCCATTGGATGAAAAAGAAGCATATTCATCTTTTGAAAAGCAAGCAAAAGCCCTTGGAGATGGTGGGGTTGATTTTATAATTATAGAAACAATGTCAGATTTAAGAGAAGCTCTTTCAGCCCTTAAAGCTTCCAAGAAGGTAACCTCTTTACCTACTTTTGTTTCTCTTGCCTTTCAAAAAACACCAAAAGGTTTCTTTACATTAATGGGGAATCCAGTGGCAGAATGCATCAGAACTCTTGAAGATGAAGGCGCAGATGTAATAGGTGCTAACTGTAATATAGGAAGTGCCGACATGGTCAATCTTGTGGAAGAGATGAGGGCTCTTACTAACTTACCAATTTTTGTGGAACCCAATGCGGGAAAACCGATACTTGCTGAAGATGGGACAATTTGCTATGAAGAATCTCCTGAGTATTTCACAGAAAACATTTTAAAAATCTTCAATCTCGGAGTGAATGGAATAGGTGGATGCTGCGGGACAACTCCTCTATATATCAAGAAAATTGTTGAAAAAATAAAGGGATGAAAATTTTAATCATTGGAGAAAGATTGAACTCCTCAAGAAAGGAAGTTCATCAGGCGCTTCTAAATAAGGACGTAAATTTCTTTTCGAATAATGCAAAATTACAGAGAGAAAAAGGCGCAGACTTTATAGACCTTAATACTGCATCAATGCTAGAAGATGAACTTGAATTTATGAAATGGGCAATTGAAATTATTCAGAGGGAAGAAGATATTCCAATATCCATTGACTCTCCTAATGTGGATGTTCTTGTGGAGGCTTTAAAGATCCATAAAGGAAGAGCTATCTTAAATTCAATAACGGTTAATGAGGAAAAGGTTAAAAAGATAGCTCCTATTATTAAAGAAAAAAATCCATTGGTTGTCGTAATGCTAATGGATACTTCCACACCTTCAAGTCCTGAGGAGTGCCTTGTTAAACTTGATAAATTTTTAGGAATAATTGAAAAGGAAGGACTTGAAAAGGAGAATTTTCTCTTTGACCCTCTTTTAAGACCTATTGGAGTGGAAAGCAAGAATGTTATTTTATTTTTAAATTCCCTGAAACTCATAAAAGAAAAATATCCTAAGATAAAAACAATGTGTGGACTTAGCAATGTATCATATGGATTACCTTCAAGGAAACTGATAAACAGAACTCTTCTCCCCCTTATTCTTTACAATGGAATAGACGCAATAATTCTGGATGTCCTCGACGAAAAATTAAATTCCGCACTAATTGTATCCAACGCTTTGCTCGGAAAAGAAAACGGAATTATGAAACTATTAAAAGCAAAAAGAGATGAGAAGCTGGCAGATTAGAGGCTTGCAGTCTGTGGCTCGTAGCAAAAAATTATCATTTTTCTTCAATATATTTCCCATCTATATAAGCTCTTGTTTTAGGCTCTTCTGGATTAGAAAAGAATTCATCCGCAGGACCATATTCAATCAATTCTCCGAGATATAAAAAAATTACATAGTCCGCAAGCCTCTTCGCCTGTCTCAAGAGATGGGAAACTATAACAATTGTGTATCTATTTTTCAATTCTAACAAACTTTTTTCAATTCTTTCTGCGGATATTGGGTCAAGAGCTGATGTAGGCTCATCTGCAAGAATAATCTCAGGGTTTACAGCAAGCCCTCTTGCAAGGCAAAGTCTCTGTTGTTGTCCAACAGAAAGTTTACTTGCAGGTGAATGAAGCCTATTCTTTACATCTCCCCATAAGCTTGCTTCTTTTAAATAATGTTCGACAATAGCATCCAGCTTTTTTTTGTCCTTTATCCCATGAATTCTTGGACCATAAGCTACATTATCATAAATGGACATGGGTAAAATCTGTGGCTTCTGAAAAAGAAGCCCCATTTTTTTCCTTAAACTACTAACCTCAACTTCAGGACCGTAAATATCTTCACCATCAACAAAAATTGAACCACTCACCTTTACATCATCCTGCAAATCAATCATACGATTTAAAGATTTAAGGAATGTTGTCTTTCCACATCCTGAAGGTCCAATTATTGCAGTAATTTTCTTTTCTGGGATATCCACAGAGATGTTATTTAAAACCTGAAGTTCTCCATACCAGACAGATAGATTTTTCACGCTTATGTGAACTTTCCAATCCATTGCTACCTCACTGTATATTTTGTAAATCTTTTTAATAGTATTCTCGAAATAATGCTTATTAATAGAACAATTAGAGTAAGGATAAAGGCAGAGGCATAACCTCTTTTTTGAACTTCAGGAAAGGGTGTTCCAATTTGAAAGAATATGGCTAAGGGAAGGGTGGCAACTGGTTTAAAGAGAGAAGTTGGCAAACTGTCAGTAAAGCCTGCAGTAAAAAGGACTGATGCAGCGTCACCAATTCCCCTTCCAAAAGATAGCAGTATTGAAGTTAAAATCCCGGGAAAAGATTGTCTGAGAACAACTTTGATTGATGTTTCTAACTTATTGGCCCCAAGGGCATAAGATGCCTCCTTCAACTCATGGGGAATCATTTTCAAAACTTCATCCATACTCCTTGCCATTATGGGAAGAATTAGAAATGCAACAGTTATAACCCCTGCAAGGAGGGATGTTTTAAGACCAATAAAGACCATCAAAGTAAAACCAAAAGCTCCATATACAATGGATGGGATTCCCCATAAAACATCAAGAGAAAAACGAACAGCGAGGGCAAAATTTGATCTTTTGGGCAAAAAATTATTGAGATAAAGAACTATTGGGAGGCTAAATAGTAAAGATAAAAGAGTAGCTAAAATTCCGAGAACAAGGGAACCGAGTATGGCATTTAAAATTCCTCCTTCTCTACCAATATAATAACCTCCTTTTGGTGTTTTGACTAAAATATCAAGACTGAGGGATGAAAAACCTTTTACAAATATTGTAATCAAAATAATTAAAAGGGAGCCAAAAACTATAATTACAGAAAATATCATCAGTCCCTTAAGTACTGCCTCTTCAAATTTTCTCCTTCTCATTTTACCTCTCTAATCTAATTAGTATGCCCCACCCTATTACATTAAATACTGTTGTAACAATCATCAGGACAAAAGCAGCAAACAGAATCGCGGAATCATAGAGAGGAATTGACATCATTTCTCCATAAGTATTTGCAATCAGAGCTGGTAGGGGGTAAGCGGGATCAAAAATAGATTTTGGACTCTGGTGGAGCGCACAGCCTGAAACCATCAAAACAGCCATTGTCTCTCCAAAAGCTCTTGAAACACCAAGAATCGTTCCAGCAATGATTCCCGGGAATGCTTTCTTTATCACAACATATTTTACTGTCTCCCATTTTGTCGCACCAAGAGCAAGGGATGCTTCCCTCATCTCAAATGGAACAGAGCTCATAACCTCCTCAACAATGGAAATAATTATTGGAAATATCATCACTGCAAGAACAATCCCGCCAGCAAGAGCGCTAAAACCTGTATAATTATCAGAAAGAAATGGGAAAAAAGAAAATTTCTCACTGAAAAAAGGCATTATGTAATCCCTGATAATTGGAACAACAACAAGTATTCCCCATACTCCGTAAACAACAGGAGAGATTCCTGCAAGTAAATCTATTAATGGTTTAGATATTTCCTTTAGCTTTTTTGGAGCAAACTCAGAAATATAAATTGAAGTTAGTATACTCAAAGGAACAGCCAGAAGAAGAGCTATAAAAACAACCCAGATTGTTCCCATGATAAAAACTCCAAGCCCAAACTCTCCTTCTGCAGGATGCCAAAAAGAAGAAAAAAGCAAATCTTTAAGAGATTTTTGCCAAATAATTGGGTTTGCCCTTAAAAATAGACCTAATCCAATTACAAAGAATAGAGATATTATAGAGCAGGATACTATAAACATTAATTTGCCGGCGATTAAATCTTTTAACCTTCGAGAAATCATTTCTACTCTAGCGATTTTAAAACTCTCTTCCTCTCCTCCACAGAGAGGGGTAAGCTTGTTCCAACACTTTCAACAATTTTTGTTCCTTCTTCAGAGAGGACAAATAGAATGAACTTTTTTAAAAGACCGGTCGGCTTCCCCTTTACAAAGAAATAATTTTTCCTTCTGACAGGATATTTATTCTTATTTATTGCTCTTACTGCTTCTTCTCTATTTTTAATTATCTCATCTTTATCTGCAACACCATCTCCGTTCACATCAATAGGAACTATTTCTATACCATTTAAAACTGCACCGTCCCTTTCAAAGACATAACTGAAATTGGAATATCCTATGGAAAGAGGGTCTCTTCTTACAGCCTCAATAATTCCAGGGTCTCCATAAATCCCAATCCCTTTTAAATCCTCCTGCCTCTTCCCTAAATATTTAGCCCAGCTCTCCCCTGCACCGCAGGAATCTGATCGAGTGTAAATGTGAACAGGCTTGATTGAACCTACTCCTAAAATCTGATTCCAGTTCTTAACCTTTCCATTTATATAAATCTCTATCCATATTTCTCGTTTCATTCCCTTTTTCATCAAATCCTGAAGATAGGGGTTTTTTTTGCTTACAATCGGAAATACTGCATCATGAAGAATATATATGGGAAAGATTTCTTTCTCTATCTCTGATTTATCTGGCTCCCTTGAAACCATTCCAATATCTACAAACCCAGCCAAAACATCAGCAACTCCTTTCCCTGCTCCTCCTGCAGAAATATTTATTTTTACATGGGGATGAATTTGTTGGAACCTTTCTGACCATGCTACAGCTGTGGGATATATTGCCCACGCCCCAGATATGGAGATTGTTCCAGAAATTTCTTTCTCTTGCGGAAATAAAAAATATGTATTCCAGAGAAAAACCCATGAAAATGAAGCAAAAATAATAATTCTCCATAAGCCTACAGACTCTATCAATTTAGTAGAGTTTTTAAAAATTAAAAAATCTAATTTCATTTATGCACCTCCATTGTTCTTTCGCACATATCTTCAAAATTAATATTTTCAAGAATCTTTGCAATAACATTTCTGACTTCCAGCATAACCTTCTGAAGTTTGCATTTTTTCTCAAGGGGGCATTTTACATGAGCCCACTTACTTACACAGCCTAAAGGAGCAAGAGGACCATCTATGATTCTTATAACCTGAGCAAGGGATATCTCCCGGGGTGACTTACTCAGAGAATAACCGCCACCCATACCTTGTTTACTCTGAAGAAGTCCTGCCTTCCTAAGAGAAAGAAGAATCTGTTCAAGAAATTTTTTTGGAATCTTCTCATTCTCAGATATCTCCTGTATCTGTACTGCCCCCCTTCCATAATTCAATGATAAGTATATCATCGCCTTCAAAGCATATTCACCCTTTCTTGAGATTTTCATTTCTCTACTTTTCCTATCAAGATTATAGATTTACCACAAGAAAAATTTAATGTCAAGAAAAATAATTAAATGAATTATCAACCTTCGGTCCAGTAAATTTTTAATCAGCACTCTGCAATCATAGCTTTCTAAAAAAGTTTATCTGTCTTGTTTCTTTTGCATTTAATTGATTTTGCATTTTTTATTCTGAGCTTTTTAATTTGCTTTTTCTTTAAGCCACTTTGTTTCTAAAGAAATTTCTGCTACTTTTTGGAAAAAAGTGTTAAGGAAATTGCCCCTCCTTTTTCTCTTCCTCCTATCCAAAGAAGGGCAAAAACAATCTCTATCATATATAGGAATAAAAAGCCTTAATTTGCAGAAAAATTTTAATTCTCCGGTTTTTTTATTTTCAATAACCGTTAAAAAACGCCAAAATCATTTCTCTCACTAACTTTCTTGATCTCCTAACCAGATATTCAAGAATTTTTCGCTTGTCCTTTCGATATAAATTCAAATCAATTTCATTTGTATAAAAGGTGAGATAATCAAAAAAGGAACCTTCCTTTTCAACATGAAGCCAGTCATAAATTATATCATTTACCGCCTTCAAAAAAGCCTCTTTTTGAGACTCGAAGATTTTCCTTATCTTCATATATAAATTGATCATTTGATGTTCTCTTCTTCAACTTTTTTAAGAAGCTCCTCTATAAGCTCTTCTGTACCTTTTCTTTCTACAAAATCAAACCTATCTTTAACAACTTCCTCATACTTTCCTGGCAGATTTAAAGTAACATAAGCATCAATAACATCTCTTAAAAAGACAGGATTATTAATATTTTTTGATTTTAAAACTTTCAACAAATCAAGAAGAAAAGCAGACGGTTTTTTTATTCCACAACATATTAGAAATACTTTCTGATGAAATAGTCCCATAGCTCAAAGGATTAAAGGACTCCAGAACTGAATCCTTAAGCCATACAATATAATCTCCTCCTCTTTTTTCAAACTTTAACTCTTTATTGTTTTTTAAAACATGGAAAAAAAGAAATTCTTATTTTTGTTTGAACAGGATATAACTCATTAAGTAGTTTTGCTATTGCCTCTTTAACTCTTCGATAAAGCGTTGCATAGAGAAAGCGTGAAAATTCTTCC
>CAZHEF010000010.1:0-31479 GCA_964531645.1 uncultured Clostridia bacterium | reverse complement strand
TTTGTCATTCTCAAAAAGACTGAAAGTGCTATATTTACAACATCTTCCTTTCCATACCCTCCTTTCTCAATTGCTCTTGTTCTTACTTTCCTGACAATTGAAACCAAAATATAGTAAAAATTTGAGACAAGTTCCTTAACATCATCTTCTTTATAATTATTTGCGACTATCTTTTCTATATTTTCTCTAATAATGGAAATTTTCTTCTTATCCATAATAATATTTCGGTTAATTTTATAAATATAATGCAGATTTGTCAAGAAAACCCTTTTCTAAAGGAGTTTAAAACAAAAACTCACTGACTTTTATGAAAGGAACCAGGTCTATAACCTTCAAGATCAACTGTAACAAATTTATATCCTATTTCTCTCAATCCCTTTATAACTCTTTCTCTAACTCCATCCTCCAAGAATTTCCCGATCTCATCCTTTTCAACTTCAATCCTTGCAATGGGGAAATGGTCTCTCAATCTTACAATAAGGAATCCAGCTTCTTTCAATACTCTCTCTCCCCTTTCAATCCTCTCAAGAGCTTGAGGAGTTATTGGAGTTCCAATAGGAATTCTCGAGGATAGGCACGGACTTGACGGCTTATTCCAGGTCGGAAGTCCCATTTCCCTTGACGCAATTCTTATCTCTTCCTTTCTAAACCCTGCTTCTCTAAGAGGACTCCTTATACCCTCCTCAACAAGGGCGTTCTTCCCGTATCTTATATCTTCATCATCTTCAAGATGTGATCCGTCCAAAATACATTCAAAGCCTCTTTCCTCAGCCATTCTCTTTAACTTTTTAATAAGAATTTTTTTACAAAAGTAACATCTGTTAATTGGGTTTGAAGAAAAATCGCTATTTTCCAGCAAAGAATAGCTAATTATTTCCTGATTGACATCAAGATAGGAACAAAGCCTTTTTGCTTCATCAATCTCCTCTTTGCTCTCTACCTCAGTTCTGGCAGTAACAGCAAGCAAATTCTCCTTCCTGAGAACTTTTCTTACTACCGCAAGAAGAAAGGTAGAGTCAACGCCTCCAGAGTATGCAATAATGACACTTTCCATATTTTTCAAGATTTTTTCGAGTTTCTCTAATTTTCCAGTCACATTCTCTTCCATAATATTTAAATTATAATTTGGGATTACTAACATTCAAAATTTTTCAATTTTGTAGAAATTATTTACACCAAAAAATCCTTTTTTACTTTCTTTACAAGAAAATACACTGGAATTCCTGAAGAAATAATAATTATTCCCGGGATAAATTGGACAAGCCTATTATGGATGGAAATTAAAAAAAGCCAGCAATTGACAATAATAAATATAAGTGGAACAAAAGGATAACTCCAGACCCTGTACGGTCTATCCCACTCTGGATATCTCCTCCTCAAAATAAACACTGAAAGCCCTGTAAGAATGAAGAAAAAAATAAGGGCAAAAACAACATATTCGTAAAGAGCATGAAACTTTCCTGAAAGAGCAAGTATTGAAGACCATATTCCCTGTGCAATAACTGCATTGGAAGGAGAATTATACTTGGAATGTATTCGGGAAAGGCTCCTGAAGAAAAAACCATCCTTAGCCATTGCATAAAAGACTCGTGGACCGTAAATCACAGTGGCACTTAAACATCCAAAAATAGAAATGGTTATTATTGCAGAAACTATAGTAGCTCCTTTACTCCCGAAAAGATTATACGCTGATGCCTCTGCAATCCTTCTCACTCCAGCGATTTCATTAGTAGACATTGAAAAAAGGTACAAAAAATTCATTGTTGAATAGGCAATTATCAAAATAGCAATTCCAATGGATAAAGCAAGAGAGAGATTTTTTCTTGCATTTTTTATTTCGCTGGCAGTGCAATTCACAGAATACCATCCGTCATAAGTCCAGTATATTGAAAATAAAGCAATCCCAAATGCGGTAAATAAACCTGTTTTAAAATTAGTTGTTGAAAAAAATCCTTCAAAGTTTAAACCCTTCCCTTTTCCAAATAAAAAACCTGCAAAAGCAAAGGCGAATATGCCGATCAGCTTCGATAGAGTGAAGAAATTTTGAACTTTACTACCAATCTTTAATCCAAAATAATTGAGAAAGGTAAGTATTGTAATCGCAAGAACCGCCACAATTTGACCACTAAAAAGTGTGTATTCAATTGCAAAAATTTTAAATTTTAAAATAGTTTCCCGAGGAGATAGAGAAGGGAAAAAATAACCAAGATATTCAGAGAAGCCAGCTGAAATTGCAGCAACTCCTCCGCACTGAATTATGAGAAAAAATGTCCATCCGTAAAGAAATCCCACAAGTTTACCATAAGCTTCTCTCAGGTAAATGTATTGACCGCCAGCAAGGGGAAGAGAAGCTCCTAACTCACCAAAAGTGAGCGCTCCTGCGAGAATTATGAGACCACCAAAAATCCATGCAGTTAAAATCCATCCTGGAGATGGAAGAGAAAGGGCAATATCTCCTGTTGTTAGGAATATTCCCGAACCCAAAACAGCTCCTACAACAAGAAGTGTTGCATCTAAAAGATTGAGAGTTGGTATCAATTTTCCTTCGGTTTTCATTGTTCCACTGCTATTTAAAAATTAATTTTTACACCTATTTCTAATAAAATTCAAAATATTGGTCATAAAAATTATATCCAGAAATTTTCTACCGAGCTTGTCATTTTTTCAAATCTTTTATAAAATATTTCTTTTTAATATGGAAGGACTCTTAAAAAATAGGAGGGAAAATGAAAAATTTTGGTTTTAAAGACGAAAAGGAAGTCCTTGAATTTCTGAAAGCTGAGAAAATGGTGAAATTTGTTAGACTCCTTTTTCCCGATGTCCTTGGAAGAATAATGAGCTTTACAATACCATCTGAAGAATTAGAGTCTGCTTTTGAAGAAGGGAAAGGATTTGACGGAAGTTCTGTTGAAGGATTTGCAAGGATTTATGAATCTGACCTGAATATTGTTCCTGAACCAGAAACATTTCGAGTCATTCCCTGGATATACGATTTGGCTGGTGTTCAGTGGAAAGAAGCAATAGTCTTCGGAGACATTTATGACTCAAAAGGAGAACACTTTCCAGGAGATTCAAGATATTTATTAAAAAAGACTCTCAAAAAATTTAAGAATTATGGCAAGCTCTTTGTAGGACCTGAACTGGAATTCTTCATTTTTGAAAATGATATTTCTCCCAAACTCCTTGACAGAGGCAGTTATTTTCACGGCGGAAAGTGGGGGGAGCTTCGTAAAGTCGCTCAAATATTTCTCAAAGACATGGGAATTGAAATAGAGTGCGACCATCATGAGGTTGGTGCAAGTCAACATGAATTAGATATGAAGTTTTTAGACGCTCTCACCATTGCAGACTCCCTTATGATTACTAAATATGTTCTGAAAAGAACTTCCCAGAGATTGGGACTTTATGTCTCCTTCATGCCAAAGCCCATTACATCACTTCCTGGAAATGGTCTCCATCTCCATCTCTCCCTCTGGAAGGATGGGAAAAACCTATTCTTTGAAAATAGTGGGCTTTCCAATTATGCTAAGAAATTCCTGATGGGGCTGATACATTATGGGAAAGAAATTCAGATTCTTCTCAATCAGTGGGTCAATTCTTACAAAAGGCTCGTTCCTGGTTATGAAGCTCCTGTTTATATGGCATGGGGAATAAAAAACAGATCTGCTTACATAAGAGTTCCTGAATATAGACCCGGAAAAGAGGATGCAACAAGGATTGAATTAAGAAGTCCTGATCCATCATGCAACATCTATCTTTCTCTCTCAGCAATAATTTCTGCTGGAGTTAGAGGGATAGAGGAAAAATTTGAGCTAATACCTCCACAGGAAAGGGATATTTATCATATGGACGAAGAGGAAATGAGAGAGGCAAAAATTCAGGTTCTCTCAAGTAATTTAAAGGAAGCTCTTGAACTTTTCAAAAAAAGTAATCTTGTCAAAGATTTGCTCGGAGAACATCTTTTTACAAAAATTATTCAAAACAAGGAAATTGAATGGGAAAAATATGAGAAAGCCGTGGGGAAAAAATATGATAAAGAAGTAAGTCCATACGAAATAGAAGAGTATTTTCCTGTCCTCTGAAAAGGTGCGAGACAAGCGAGAAAGACGAGAAAAATTAAAAGGTTTATGAGTTCGTGAGTTTACTAAATCTAAGAGAATAGAATAAGAAAATTCTGACGAGAACACACAGCATAAGCTCTATTTAGAGAAAGAATTATAATTTGGCAGTTAGAGTCATATCCATTATGCTTTTTGCAACTCCCTTTTCTGTCAATCATTTTCAACTTGTGGCTTGAAGCCTGTAGCTTGCAGTTTTTTATCCGTTGACTGATTTCTTTATATCTGATATTCTTAATAATTAATTGGGGCTGTGGCGCAGCTGGGAGCGCGCATGACTGGCAGTCATGAGGTCGGGGGTTCAAATCCCCTCAGCTCCACCAAGAATTTGTAAAAAGCTTCACTCTAAATTCGCTTGCACTTTGAGTTTGTCTTAGTTTTAATCCTCTAACTTGATCTTTTCTAAGTTCAAGGGGATATCTTCATCATGAACTAAAATCCAATTACCATTTTCATCTTCTTCCCAAACTTTATGAATTTTTCTATTGTTGAGTCTATCTATTGATAGAATTTCCTTCGCAGGTCTACCTTTCTTACTTATTTTATCTCTTTGCTTGTCCTCATAAATAGGGCTTTTAAAACCAGGATGTTTAACTTTACCATCCAAAAACACATTCATTTTAATTTCCTCGATTATTTCTGTATTAATACTCTATGTCCGCAAGAAAGAACGAAAACCTCGTGTTTTTGAAGAGGCCCTTCCTCAACAATTCTTTCATACCTAATCCATTTCTTCTCTTTCTTACAAGTATCACAATAAATTAATTCTGGGAGATTTATTTTATCATTTTTGCTCATAAATTCTACCTTTCAAATTGTTTACCTAAATACTTCTTTTTTTATTTCAACTGGAAGAAGTAAACTAAGGTCTACATGTTCTGATGCGGAAAGGACTTCTATGCCAACTAATCTTCCTTTTTCATCCATATCTATTGTTATATCCTCTTCCACATCCTTACATATGACTTTTTCAGCATCACTTAGCTTAATATAAAGGATATCATATTTTGGGTCATAACTTATTCACATTCTTTCGCCTCCATTGCCTGAAAAAACTTTTACACAGTGATTACAACAACATTAAAACCTTCCTCTACATATATCACTACTACTTTCTTATGAGAATAAAAATTACCTGACCATTCATTCTCAAAAACAAACTCTTTAGCCTTTCTTCCCTTTTTAGCTTTAATTTCTTTATCTTACTTTAATCTTCTTCTGAAGCATCTCTTTGTTTTGCCCCTTTCTCGTGCACGATCAATAATATAAACATCCATTCTGTTAAAATTTCAATTTAATGTCCACTTCAAAAGAGATACCATAGAAACACTATCCTTTCAAGCTCTGTATGCGGTTTCTTAAATTTCTCTATTCTCTAAAGTTTATTTGAACTTAGCTCCTCCGTTGAAAATTACTTTCTATAGCTATATATTGAAATTGAAGACAATGGAGAAAAAAAGATTGTTTTTCTTTCTAATATTTTTTGCCTCTTTCCTATTCTATCTTTTTAACCTTGCTCCGACAGTAACTTATGGTGATTCAGCAGAATTTGTAATCGGAGCTTACAAACTTACGATAGTTCATCCAAGCGGTTATCCTCTCTATCTTCTCTTAGGAAAGCTCTTTACCTTTATTCCAATTGGAGATATTGCTTATAGAATAAATCTAATGTCTGCATTTTTTGGAGCACTGACCTGCTCCATGATATTCCTGATTTTGTCTGAATTAACTAAATCTCTTTTTATTTCTTTCATCTCAACACTCACCCTTACATTCTCCCTTACCTTCTCTTACCTCTCAACAATTGCAGAGGTTTACACTTTTAGCGCTCTCTTTGCCTCAATTCTCATATATATTCTCATTCAATGGAGGAAGAGCGGGGTGAAAAAATTTCTTTTTTTATTTTCTTTCGTTTTAGGGTCAAGTCTCACAAACCATCTGACAATTCTCATTTTCTTTCCGTCTTTTCTAATCTATCTTTTCCTTAACAAACCAAAAACTGCCTTAAAACCAATGGATTTAGCAAAAATGATTTTTCTATTCCTCCTTGGACTTCTTCCTTATCTATACATTCCAATCCGTTCACGCTCATCTTTAGAAACAATTTTCTGGCCTGGAGTTAAATCATTAAAAGAATTTATGCTCTTTATCTCGGGAAGTCATTTCAGGGTTTGGTTTTTAAATCAGAATATAAAAGAATTTATAAATAGCATTTTAAAATTTATATCCTTTCTCCTCATCCAATTCCCGGGCCTTGCTACTGTTTTCGGAGCAATAGGATTCTGGAGAAATAAAAAAGAATATAAAAAAGAA
The DNA here is from genome assembly GCA_964531645.1 of uncultured Clostridia bacterium. GTDB lineage: Bacteria > Acidobacteriota > Aminicenantia > JBFLYD01 > JBBIMS01 > JBBIMS01. The sequence continues at coordinate 25,048 of CAZHEF010000010.1, read as the reverse complement.
TTCATTCTTTTTTCTCTTATGTTCTTCTCTCTTTTTCTATTTGGCATAAATTATCAAGTAGAAGATATTCACCATTTCTACCTTCCATGCTATTTAATTTTTTCCGTCTGGATTGGTTTTGGAATTCTCTGGTTATGGAAAAGAACACCTCCACAGAAAAAATTCAAAGCTCTTTTCATTTTAACCATGTCACTTCTATTCATCTTCTACTATTTCACATATAAATTTCTCCAGATTCCAATTCAAATCGAGAAATCCTTTTATTTCTCTGACACTTCAAGGGCAGGTCTAATTTCAACTGAAAAAAATAGTGTTATAATCTGCGATTGGGCATACGCCACCCTTTACCGATACTGGCAGATGATATACAAAATCAGAATGGATGTAATTATAGCTTTTGACTACAGAGAAAAATGGATAGAATATGTTGAAAAGCTTTATGTAAAAAAGAAAGTATATCTTTCAAGGTTTGAGGAAGGGGTTAGCTCAAAATATTATCTAATTCCTGAAGGCTTTATTTATAAAGTTGAAAAGACTCCTCATAGATTTAAAGTATCTGACGCAAAACCTCAAATTTTCCTGAATCAAACTTTTTTCGACAGCATTGTCCTAATTGGATACGATATTTTAAGCAAACCAGAGGAGAGGGAGATTTTCAGTATAAATCTTTACTGGAAAGCTCTGAAAAAACTCGAAGAAGTATTTAATGCTGAAATTGAATTCTTGGATTCAAAAAGAAAAACCTTTTACTCAAAAGAATTTAAACCAGTTTACGGATATTATTCAACTGAGAAATGGAATGAAGGAGAAATATTGAAAGAAAAATTAAATCTATACTTCCCCTTCAAAAACTTTTCACCCTTTGAACTAAAAGTTAAACTTTCCTTTAAAACTAATAAACAATGAGCTTTTTTTACTGGAATTAACCCAAATCTCTGATAAGATTTCCTTTTTTCGTCCTGTGGAACATCACATTCACTAAACACTATATTAATGAATTCTTTAGTTATTACCAATTTTTTGCTTGAGGGATTCTTTACACCTATTCAGCCCACTTTCAGCTATCTCCTTCTCCTGGTAAGTTTTACTCAAACTCAAGGCTTTTTCAAAATAAGGGATTGCTTTCTGATATTCTCCCTTAAAGAAATAGTAACCTCCGAGATACAGCTGGATCTGAAAGTTTGAGCTATATTCCTTTTCGTTATTAAAAAAGTCGATATATCTTGGCCTATACAAATTATAGGCAGCTCTGTGATTTATAAATTGATTCTTATTATAAGACCCTATGACTGTGCCAATGAATAAAATCAAAATACCGTCAATTACAACTCGAACCATCTTACCAGTATCGCTTTTCTGTATAGTTACTGGGTCTGAGTGTTTTTCTTCGGATTTTGATTTAATCTTGGCTATTTTGTGAGCTATAAAATAACAGATAATAACCAGAATAGCGCCGGCTAAAATATCCACGATATAGTGCTCGCCAGAGTAAACAATGACAAATTGCATAAAGAGTGCATAACAATAAAAGAACGCCGCTTTCCAACGCCATATACGCCAAAGAAAAAAACTACAAAGAACAGGGAAGGCTGCATGTAACAAAGGCATATCTGCAATGGGATTCGTGTCAAAACCTGAGCTGATATCCGGGATGACTAAGTTATAAACATACCAGACAAAGCGAAAAATGAGGGGGAATAGACCCAAAAAATTTGCCGCCATCCAGGGAGGACCGTTGGAACAACCAAGTAGCCCAAAAGTCCCAAGGAAATAACCATATAAAAAGAAATCTTAAAAAACGAAAATAATCCGATTTATATAGCCAGATAATAAACCCAATCAGAAGAAAAGCTACAAAATGACTACCATGAATCACTGTAACGAATTTTTCAAACCATGAAAATTGGGTTGAGGAATTATTATGCAAAAGCAATTTTTGAAGATAGACAGAGGAAATGCATCCAAAGAGGAGTTCTTCCAACTTTATCACATATGTAGTGTAAACGGGAAGACCAAACCTGCATGTGGCTATATAAATTGTCCCTCTCAAGCTATCAAAAAGATAAAGGAACCCGATAAATACACACCAGTCCTGGAGAAATATTCTTAGCTTGCCCAAAAGTCCGGCTGTAAAAAGGATAAAAAAAGACCATCAATATCTTCGGAATAAAAAAGAAACGCTGGAAAAGAACAATGATCAGCACAATAGATATCATGAAAAACGAAATAAGTAACAAGGAGTAGTTTCTCGTATTGATTTTCCTTTTTTCCATATAAAGGAAATTTAAACCATTTTTCGTATTAAAGTCAACTCCATTTTGTTCCTTATCTCCTTTTTTTCGATTGAGGCTCATTTCTCCTTGGGTATATATTTCAAGAAAAACATATAAATGAAAATTAATTTTTAATTAAATTTTTTTATGAGTCCTTTCAACTGCAATTAACCAGAACAATTCTACAAAATTTGAACAGGAGCCTAAAAGTCCACAACTGCCCATCTGAGTTGTTTTCTACTTTATTTCTTTCAGAAAAATAAAATTTACCCTTTCGAACAAAAAGGACTTCGGTAAATAAATTTAACCCTTATCTGAGATGTTCCCCTCAAATGGTTTGTAAAAGACGATCTAAGGAATATATTTAAGGACTTGACAAACATATAATATTGGATTATTTTCAGAAAGGAATGTTGACAAACAAAGGAGCCGCTACTGTTGAATATATACTCTTGTTGTGTATAATTTCCATTTCCCTCTTTTTTGCCGCTGATCTTATAACAAAAAGATTGGTGGGTGAACATGGGATAAGAGATCTCCCTGCAAAGGCTGTTGAATCAATTGAAAAACTTTTTAACGATATAAAATCATACGCTGTCGATTATGAATAGATTATAATAGGATTAATTAATATTTTGCTATAATAAGTAGTTTTTTAACCCATAGGAGGTAAAGATGAAGGATTTAGTTTTAAAGGTATGGGTAAGGGCAAAACTCCTTTCCTGGGACCTTTCGAAGAGAAGAGAAAGCGGTCAGACAACAATTGAGTACATTCTTCTGATAATCGTGGCGTTGATTTTGATTTCTGTAATAGTCTTCTTCATTAAGGGACCACTTCAAAGCTGGTGGAAATCTGCAGTGGATGCAGTATCCAGTGCCTTTAACAATCTTAAACAGAATATTTTCGGAAGCTAAATCACTAAGTGTCCATTTTCTATGAAAAACCCAGTTGAAGAGATTGAAGAGATATGTGAAAAGATAAAAAAGCTCTCAGAGCTAAAGAAGGATTACCCTGAGAATGTCGTAAAGAAATTGGAGGAGGACTACAAGTTAAAAATAAAGGAACTTGCCTCTAAATTAGAAATTGACTTCAGTTTTCTTTCTGATGAGCTTGAAAAGATTGAAAGAGAAGCAGAACTTATAAGTAGAGATCTTCAGGATCTTGAGAATTCCCTGAAAGGTCTTGAGATAAGATATTTAATTGGAGAAATAAAAGAAGCAGAAAAGGAGAAAAAGTCAAAATCAGTCCAGAAAGAGATTGAAAAATTGAAGGACAAAGAAGTTAATCTTCAGAATGAAAAGGAAAAGATTAAAAGAATAATAAAAGGTGGATATGAAGTGACAAAGGAGGAATCAAAAATTTTTAAAGTCCCAGTTGAAAAAATCGCTCCACCAAAAGAAATGGAGATAGAGGGAGAGCAAGTCAAAATTCAGGAGGAAGTTTCTCCATTAGAAATTCATGAGGAAAAGTTAGTTCCAGAGGAAATTAAAGAAGAGAAACCCGAATCAGCCTTTGAAATCCCTTCATTTTCCTTTGAAGAAGAAAAGAAAGAAGAAGTAGCTGAGGAGATCAAACCTGAGATTGAAGCTGGAGAAATTAAAGAACCTGAAAAAGCTTTATCAGAGGAAAAATTTGAATTTTCACCAATGGAAACAGTTGGATTCACACCCGAGGAAAAAGAGCCAGAGAAAGAAGCGGTTCCAGGGGAAGGAAAGACTGCTTATGTTTCTGTTCCTTATATCATAATAAGAACACCCTTAAGCGAAAGAAAATTTCTTCTTACAGAAGGAAAAAATATTGTTGGAAGAAGCCCGGATTGCAGTGTTATCATAAATGAAAAGGGGGTATCGAGAGAGCATTTTGCTATTCATGTAAAGGGCGAATTGGTAACCATAGAAGACCTTGGAAGCAAAAATGGGACTTTTGTGAACGGAAAGAGAATAAAGAGCGCGGAGCTAAAGAATGGTGATGAGATAATTGCTGGTGAATGTAGTTTGATTTTTGAGTATGGATAAATGGGCAAGACGGGAGTATTGGAGATTGGAAATTGTAAATTTTGAAATGCAAATTATATAAGGAGTAAGAGAATGAGAGAGGAGAAAGGAAAAATGATTCTTAGAAAGATGAGAGAAGAAAGAGGGACAATAGCTCTTGCAGAACTTCTCTGGATGACAATTCTTTTTGTTATAGCGGGTGCCATAATAGTCCAGCTCACTGTAGCTGTCACTGGAATGCAATGGTGTCATGTCTATTCAAGAAATCACGGAATGATTTCCGTTGAACCCCACAAGTTTGATTTCAGACTAATAAGTATGGACACCATAGATTTAATTAAAAACCTCATCTCAAATTTAGGAAGTTTAGACCTCAGCAGTATTGGCTCAGCTGTAAGCTCTGCTGGAGGAATATTCACATCAGTCTTTACTGGAAATGAAGGGGTTGGAGATGCAAGTAGACCAGTAAAGGTGCCTGTTTTAATCCCCTTTGCAAAATCCTTTGGAGTGGAGGAGTATGAGTTAAACAAGATAGAAGTAAGTGATGACAGAACAGTTTGGGGTTATTATGGAATAAAAGTTAGCGAGTGATTAGGAGGAAAGAATGAAAAGGACAAATGTAATCCTTGCAATTGTGGGAGCAATATTTGCTCTTATTTTAATAATTGTTCTCTCCCGTTCTATGGGACCATCTGCTGGACCAGTAAAGAATGTGGTTGTGGCAAAAAAAGATATTCTGCCAAGAACAATTATTACAGAAGACATAGTCCAGTTGAAAGAGGTTCCTGAGAATTTCAAACAACCAAAAGCCTTTGAAAGAATTGAGGATGTCATTGGAAGGGTATCAATTGTTCCTCTCCCAGCAGGGACTCAGATAACTTCGTCTTCTACAGATACCCTTGAAAGGGCGGGTCTCGATTTTGTAATTCCAACAGGGATGAGAGCTGTTACGATTCCTGTTGATTCAATAACATCTGTTGCAGGACAGGTCTCTCCCGGGTCCAATGTTGACATATTCTTGACTGTCGAATATAGCGAAGGGCCTGGAAGTCCTTTTTCAGGTTTCTTTACAAAACTTTTGATGCCAAATGTTACTGTTCTTGCGGTTGAATGGAGAAAGGAAAGAATGACAAGGGAAGACCTCCTTATTGAACAGAGGGAAAGAAGAGCAACGGGAGAGGCTCCCACAATCAACATTGGCGGAGAAAGAAGATACCCTACAAATGTTACTCTTCTCACAACCCTTACAGATTCCCAGAGATTGATAATGGCTCAGAATGTTGGAAAATTAACTCTTGTTTTAAAGAATTACGCTGACAAGCTACCTGTCCCACCTGTTGAAGATTATTACGCAACATCTCTTGTAGGAGATAAAAAAATCAAAAAACCCATTATTAGATGGGAAGAGATAAGAGGAGGAACAACCGGAAGATAAAATGGGAAGAGCTGGAATAATTACATTTTTTGGTGCTAAAGGAGGAGTGGGAAAATCCATTCTTTCTTCAAATCTTGCTCTCGACATCGCGGTCGAAACCAAGAAAAATGTCCTCCTTTGCGATTTCTCCTCTTCTTTTGGCTCAGACCTCTCCCAGCTTCTCGATATAAAAGGTGGGGTCTCTGTTGTCAAAATTTTCTCGAAAAATCTTACGTTGAATTTAGACCTCGTGAAAACCCAGTTTGCAAAACATCCTGCTGGTCTTTTCTTCCTCCCTTTAAATGTCGATGATCCTGCATCTTCAGCCCAGATAATTCCCGAAAAGATTGAAACAATCATAGATTTCCTATCTAATACTTTTGACTTTATAATTTTTGATGCAGGTAACACAATAGAAAGCTTCACAATTCCTGTTTTCGACTCATCTCATCTAATCATTGTTACACTAACCCCTGACCTCCTCTCTGTTTATCAGGCACAAAAGACCATCTTTCAGCTTCAATCTCTTCAATATTCCCTTAACAATGTTCAGCTAATTCTGAATTCCAATGGCTCAAACCCGTCCGCTGATCCAGCCACAATAGAAACTCTCCTGAAAAGGAAATTCCTCGCTGTTTTTTCTTACAGTCCTGAGACAGTTTTAAAAACTGTTAACAAAAAGGAACCATTTGTAATAAAGGACCCCAATTCAAAACTGACAAAGGAAACAGATGCTTTAATGCTCCAAATTATTGGTTCGGGAAAATCGGAAGGAATTCTTCAGAATCTTATGAGGACATTTGAGAAAAAGAAGACATCGCTTCCATCCCAACCTTCCATAACCCCATCGTCAAAGAAGGAATTTCAGGAAGCCTCCAATTTAAGGCTTGAGATTCACAAAAAACTTGTAGATGAGTGCACAAGACAGAAAATAAATCTTGAGATCGAAGGAGATACCCAGTCAAAGGAAAAGCTGATTTCCCAGCTCAGCGTAATAATAAGCAACATTATTGACATGGAAAGAATTCCTTTCTCTTCAAGACAGGAAAGGCAGCAGTTCATAAACGAAATTATAGATGAGGCAATTGGGCTTGGTCCCCTTGAAAAGATGCTGAAAGACTCCGAAATAGATGAAATAATGGTAAACTCACCCTCTGAAATTTATGTTGAAAAACATGGAAGAATCCAGAAAACTCCATATGTTTTTTCATCGGAAAAGCATCTTATGGGAGTAATAAAAAGGATTATGTCCCCCCTTGGAAGAAGAATTGACGAATCATCCCCCTATCAGGATGCAAGACTTACGGATGGCTCGAGGGTTCATGCAATAATTCCACCACTGGCACTGAAAGGTCCAACGCTTACAATAAGAAAGTTTAAGACAAAAAAGTTAACCGCTGAGGAGCTTCTAAAACTCGGTTCAATTTCCAAGGAAATTCTTGAATTTTTGAGGGTCTGTGTTGTGACAAGAAAGAACATAATAATCTCTGGAGGAACAGGAACAGGGAAGACAACCCTTCTCAATCTCCTTTCTTCTTTTATTCCATCTCATGAAAGAATTGTAACTGTTGAAGATTCTGCAGAGCTCCAACTCCTTCAGGAGCATGTTGTAAGATTAGAGTCAAGACCCCCCAATATTGAAGGGAAAGGAGAGGTCACAATCAGAGACCTTGTCAGAAATTGTCTGAGAATGAGACCCGACAGAATAGTAGTTGGTGAGTGTCGAGGTGGAGAAGCTCTTGATATGCTACAAGCGATGAACACAGGTCATGATGGGTCTCTTACAACAATCCATGCTAACGCTCCAAGGGATGCTCTGAAAAGACTTGAAACCCTTGTTTTATTTACTGGATTTGAGCTACCTGTAAAAGCAATAAGGGAACAAATTGCCTCAGCAATTGATGTAATTGTCCAGATAACAAGATTCTCCTCTGACGGAAGCAGGAAAATCACCGCTGTAACAGAGATTACAGGAATTCAGGGAGACCAGATAACAACCCAGGATATTTTCATATTCAAACAGACAGGAGTTGCTCCTGATGGAAAGGTTCAGGGTAAGTTTGAAGCAACAGGTCTTGTCCCAAGATTCTTTGATGACCTCCAGAGAGCAGGGATAAGCTTTTCAAGGGATATTTTCTTACAAAAGCAATAGGAGAGAGATGAGCGAGACATGCGAGAAAGGCAAGATAGAGCATGAAAAAAACTAGAGATTGAAAATTGGAGATTTTAAAATGAAAGATGAAAGAATAAATGTTAGTGAATTTAAAATGTTCAATTTAAAATTTGCATTTTGCAATGAAGATCTTTGCGTATGGATAAATGGGCGATAAAAGAGGAAAAATGGTTAAAAGACTTAAAGTTTTACAGGGGTAAAATATGAGAACATTAATTATATTTTTAATCTTTGTTGCTTACATTGTTTTTCTCTTTATGATTTTAAGAAAACCCAAGAAAAAGCCTGGAAAGAAAACGGATGCGGAATGGATGCACGAATCCCTTTCCCACATAAACATTGATGTTCCTGTTGAAAAATGCCAGAAAATCCTTACAATTTCTACATTCGGTCCTCCTATTTTTATCTTTGTAGTAGGAATTATTTTTCTGAAATGGTGGCAGACTCTCATACTGATGCTTGTTCTTTACTTAATAGGTAAAAAAGCACCAAAAATTTATGTGAAGAGAAGGTTGAAGAAGAGAATAGAAAAACTTGAAGACCAGCTTTTAGATACATTGACAATGCTTTCAGGAGCTTTGAAAGCAGGTCTTTCCCTTCCCCAGGCATTTGAGGTTGTTCTTGAGGATATGGCATCTCCTATGAAAGAGGAACTTGAACAGATTCTAAATTTAAACAGACTTGGACAGCCAATGGAGGAAGCTCTTGAAAGACTTGCCCAGAGAGTTCCTACTGAAAATGTTGAAATTCTTGTAACATCAGTTGTAACCCTTTCAGAGACTGGAGGAAATCTTGCAGAGGCTTTTGACTCAATTGTAAACACAATAAATGAAAGAGAAAGGGTGAGAGAAAAAATTAAATCAATGACAGCCCTCGGTGAATATCAGGGACTAATAGCAGCCTTAAGCCCGATTGTTTTCATCGGTCTTCTCTATTTTATGAATCCTGACATTGCAATGAGTCTTCTCAACACTGTTCCCGGCTGGATAATCCTCGGTGTAGCAATTGGACTTGACATCCTTGGTTATTTTCTAATGAAAAAAATAGCAACAATAAAGGTTTAAAAATGAATATATTTTTTTATCTTTTGATTTTCGTATTTGCGGGTTCTGTGGCCTACATTATCTACGCACTCATTCCTGAGAGAAAAGAAATCACATGGGGGATTGAAAAGAAAAAAGAGTTGATTGAGGTTGATTCAAAATTAATAAAGTTCTTCGCTCCCCTCATAAAAAAACTCTCTCCAATTTTTGCTCACTACTCCTTCTTCAGTTTTAGAAAAAATGTATCCAACCTCCTTTTAAGGGCTGGAATCTCTGCAGAAAAGTTCAATGCCAGTGACTTCTTCGCCTACTGGGCAATAATGCTCGGAGTCTCTGTAATTCTTTTCATCCTCCTTCAATTCATTATGGGGATTATAATCTCTCTTGTTTTATGCGCTGGTCTATCCACTCTACCCTACATCTGGTTGACAAGGTCAGTGGCAAAAAGGGCGGGAGAAATATCCCTTGCTCTTCCGTATTTTCTTGACATAATAACCCTTACAGTTGAAGCAGGGCTTGATTTTATAGTTGCAGTGGACAGAATAATTGAGAGGTCAAAACCCAATGCATTGAGAGATGAGCTTGCAACAATGCTTAGTGAGATCAGGCTTGGCTCTACCCTTCAGGATGCCTTAAGAAATCTCTCGAGAAGAACTCAGATAAAGGAGGTGGCATTCTTTGTAAATCTTATGATTCAGTCCGACAGAGTTGGAAGCCCCATTGGAAAAACTCTTAGAATGATAGCCGACTACTCGAGGAGGGAAAGGTTAATCAAAGCTGAAAGGGCTGGAGCAAGGGCAACAACAAATCTTCTCTTCCCTCTTATGTTTCTCATTCTTCCCGCAAATATGTTAATCATTTTCGGAGCCTTTGGAATATTTTTACTTACGAAGAGAATGGTATGAATATACAAGACAAGCAAGAAAGACAAGACGGGCAAGACAGGCAAGAAAGAAAATTAGAAATTGAAGATTGGAAATTTTAAAATGAAAAATGATCGCATAAAAGCGAAATGGCAAGACAGGCGAGAAAAAGTTCCTTATCTTACAAGTCTTACTTGTCTTGAGAGTCTTGCTAATAAATTTTTTTGGAGGTTAAAATGAAAAAAGTAAGTTTGTTCTTGGGAGTTCTTCTCCTTCTACTTCCTCTTGCTCTTCTTTCTCAGCAATCTGAGCAGGAGACTCTTATAGTAAATCTTGGGCAAAGCAGAGAGTTGGTTCCTGGATTTGCAATTGGAAAGGTAATCCTTGGTAATCCAAGCATTTGCGACTTCAAAACTCTGAACCAGAGAAGAACTCTTCTTTTAACAAGTAAGTCAGTTGGCTCAACAAATCTAATTGTTTATGACCAGACAGAGAAGATAAGGGTAGAATATCTCATAAAGGTTATCCAGGACATTTCAATTATGAAGAGTGACATGCAAAAATTGTTTGCTGATATTGAAGGGCTAAAAATTTCAGAACAGAGAGGTAAAATAACTCTTGAAGGAAAAATATTCAATGTTGATGATTACATTTTCATAATGAAGACAATTGCAGGTAATCCAAATGTTATAAACAAACTGAGACTTGATGAAGAAACCATGAAAAAACTTGGAGAAAAAATTACCGAGACAATTGGAATCGATGAGATCACATTCAAAATCTTAAGGGATAAAATAATGCTTGAGGGTGAAGTTATAAGTGATGCTGAGATGAAAAAAGCTGAAATAATTGCGGAAACCTATGCTCCAGGACTTATCATTAATGCAATAACTGTAAACCCTCAGAAAAAAGGATTTATTCAGGCTCCCCATGTTCACATCGCAACCCAGATTGTTTCTATGACAAGAAGAGCTGCACAACAGATTGGAATAAGATGGCTACCTACAGGGACCCTCGGAGTTGATCCAAGTAAAAGCATTCAGGTTGGTGGAGGAATGGGACCTCTAAAAGAGATTACAGGAATCGTTTCAGGTCTTCTTCCAAAACTTGACCTTCTTTACACAGAAGGAGAAGCTCAACAACTTTCAACAGCAACAATGGTAACACGTTCAGGAACTTCTGCCCATCAGAACATGGGTGGAGGAGAAATTCCAATTCCAGTTCCCCAAGCAGGGGGAGCAATAGGTATTGAATACAAAGAATATGGTTTCATAGTTGATGCAACACCTATTGTTTCAAAGACATCTGATGCAGTGGATGTTGCGATAAAGGCTCAGGTTGTTGCAATAGGTCCACAAATTGCAGGTGCTCCATCAATAATTAAAAATGAGATTAATACAAATGTAACTGTGAATTCAGGAGATTCAATAGTTCTTGCAGGTCTTGTATCCGATGAGTTTCAGAAGTCTGTTCAGGGTCTTCCAGGACTTTCGAAAATTCCAATCCTCAGCTCATTTTTCTCGTCAAAGGGAACACAGCGTGAGCAGAAGGAGATCTACATAACCCTTACTCCAACAATTCTTCCTGCAGGTGCTGGCTCTGACAAAGAAAAGGAGAGTCTGGAGAAATTGAAGAAAAAATTGAAGGTAAAGGAGAAGATTCAGGATAAATAAGGAGATTTCATGGATAAACTCGGCTTTCTAACTCTCAAAAAGCGTCTACTGATAGCTACTTTAATAGTTCTCTTCCTGTTCTTTCTGATTTATGGTGGGATTCTCTCATCCACTGCAGGAAATGCTTTAAGAAAAGAAGCTGAAGATAAAGCAGACCTCGTTGTTCAGTATCTTTCAGCAGCCAATGAAAGAGCTCTTTTAAATAAAGACTATCTCTCCATTGATACAGAATCCGTGAAAAGTTACCCCTTTGTCGAAGAAGCTTTCATTATTGACAGCTCATTTAAAATAATTTCTCCAGCCCAGAGAAGGGGAGAGGAAGACCCAAAAGCAATGGAGGCAATAGAAAAGGGTATTAGAAAAGTAAATCTTGGTAGAGGAATGTATTCAGTTTATTTTCCAATTTACAAAGAAAGAATTGAATTAATAGGGATTGCAAGACTTGACTATTCGGTTTCAGGTGTTGAAAAAGCAGTTTCAAGTATAAAGACTGTTCGCTATCTTTTTGGGCTCTTCCTCCTTCTCCTCTCAATTGTCTCGGTCCTTTTCCTTTGTAAATTCATCTTCTCCCCTCTTTATAAGTTAAGGGAGAACATGGAAGCTGTTCTCAAAGTTGAAGGACAATTTCTTGAAGAAACAAACGACCCTGAGCTTTCACCAATTGTCTCTGCAATAAATAGAATCTTGAAGAGAAGGTAATTCATGAAAAGAGTATTTTCAAAGGTTTTTGGGAATTTCAAAAAAGGTGAGGAAGGTCAGACAGCGATAGAGTTCTTGCTGATTATGATATTCCTGCTCCTCTTCACTGCCCTTTTTATAAAAATGATTCCGAAAATGGCTGAAATTTTAAAGGATGCTGTTCTAAATACACTATACGCAAATTTCTTCTGCACTTTTAATTAAGCAAGACGGGCAAGAAAGAAGATTGGACATTGTAGATTGGGAATTTTAAAATGAAGAACGAAAGAATAAATATTAGTCAATTTAAAATCTTCAATTTAAAATTCACATTTTACAATGAAGGTCTTTCTCGCTCTTCCGGCCAGACCACAGTTGAAGCTATATTTATGTTCCTTGTCCTTATAATCTACATCTTCATATTCATCCAGATTGCTCTTATTGGAATTGGATACATTCAGGTAAATCATGCTGCCTTCGCAGCTGCAAGGGCATTTATGGTTGGAGCATCTGCAGAAAAAGATGAGGATGAGGCGGAGGATAGGGTGAAGGGTGAGGTGGAAAGAGTTGCAGAACAGGTTCTTCTTGGAACAATCTCAGCTCTTGGATACCATTCCGATGAGCCCTGGCCTGACATTCCAATAGGTGGAAAAGAAAAGGTTGAGATAAAATGGATTGATGATGGAAGTTCAGAGGATAGTGATTTGAACGGCGAAAAATCTGCAAAATTGGGAACAGTTAGATTTCAGGTTATTTATAGAATGCCAGCCTTTATACCCGGAATAATCGGTAAAAATTATATTGAGCTAAAAAATTACCATGGAGTTGCAAGAGTCCCTGCCTACGGAATTAATGTATGGACGGGAGACAATGCACCAGAAGATTAAAAGTAAATTCATTAAATATGAATTGAATATTTTAAATTTGAAATTTTAAAATGAAAGCAAAAGCTACTCAACTATCAGAACATTGGTTGGCTATGGAGTCAAAATTATCAAAAATTGCAATAAACTTAATAGAACCCCGATTGGAAAGTATATCAGAAATCAATTGCTTTCTTCGGGAACATCTGTAGGAGCAAATTATGAAGAAGCATGTGGTGAGCAAAGCAGATTTTATACATAAATTACAAATTGTATTAAAAGAAATAAGAGAAGCAATGTATTGGTTAAAGTTAATTCAAGAGTCCAATATTTTAGATGGAGAAGAGATTAAAGAAGCTATAAATGAAACTCAGCAAATAATTGCTTTTATTGGAAAGTCAATTAAAACGGCAAAGGAGAGAAAATGAAAAATGTAAAATTTAAAATTAAAATTTTAAAATTTTCAATAAAAGGTGAATCCGGGCAAATATTTGTGGTCACTCTCGCTCTTATTTTCTTTATTGCCCTTTTTGTATGTGTATTTCTCAATTCAGCAGTTATTTCCCTTTACAAAATGAAACTCCAGACAACAGCAGATGCCTGCGCCTTGACAGGTGCAGTGTATCAGGCAAAAATACTTGATATAATTGGAGATATAAATGATATGATATCAAAATTGTATGTGATTGCACAGGTACTGATGGCAATGCCACTTTTATGGAACTGGGATTTCACTGGTTATGAACCTTATGAAGAAGTTTATCAACCTTTAATTAAAGAAATAGCTCTTGATGTTCTCGAGCCTATCCAGGATAAGCTCGCAGCGTATGCTGGAATAGGAACTCCTCTTGTCATGCAGTATGTAGCAGATAAAAATATGAAAAACTCAATTGCAATTCCGATTCATGATTTTGACCTGAATTACAAACTCGGCTGGGAGGACACAGACAATATGGACAAATACAGAATAGAAAATGGAATGTATTTCTTCTACACATGCACTATTTATGTATGGGGAATCCCCATTCCAATAACACCTCTTCCCCTCTGGCCACTTCTGTGGGAGGAGACAGGAGAGGGAGAACAAGGAGAACAGATAAACCAAGCAAGAAAAAAATGCCAATATTCAGAAGGCATATATGACACAGCTGACTATTATTATTATCTTGAAGACACAGACGGTGATGGAGAATATAGTGATCAGGAAAAATCAGAGGCGCTAACTCGATGTATAAATGATAAAACAGGTCTTGGGACTGAGGAAGGGCTTGGCACCCAAGGTCCCTCTCTTTACAGAAAACTTTTTCTCATGAAAGATAGAGATTTTATAACATACTCTGCTGTTGCAGTTATAGGTCCCTCTATTGGCTATGAAAAATTCTTTTTGGGAAGACTATTCAATTTTCAAAAGTTTGAACACATTGATTTTGGAAACTTAAATTTATCTTCTATTTCAGATCTCCAGAACATTCTTGAAGGTGTCGCAAGTGGAGGATGGTTCGCAGTTGCTGCAGCAAAACCATATGAGGGAGAGGTATGGGATGGGACAAATGGTTTTTGGAAACTCTTAGGAGGAACCCTCTCTGACATCTTAGAAGGTGCATTCAGTACAGATTTAAATCAGATGTTTGCCGAAAGTGACTTCAGTAAACCCTACAAAGTATGGCTTGTAAGGATAAAGGATGAAAGATTGAAGCCTGAGATATGGCTTCCACAAAAGGATAAATACTTGCACTAAGGAGAATTGAAAAATGGGTGTAAAGGCTTCAGCATGGTTGGAAGTCCTTGAGGGATTGAACAAAGGAGACAAAATCTTTATAACATCCTCAGGAATTTCAATCGGTAGGAAAAAAGGGAACGATCTTGTTCTTGAGGACGCTCTGGTTTCAAGGGAGCACGCAAGAATTGAGCAGGATTTATCAGGATTTTCCATAAGAGACCTTGGTTCAAAAAATGGTGTCTTAGTAAACAATAATTTAGTTGAAAGCGTATCCCTCAAAAATGGAGATATAATAAGAATCGGCTCAACTGTTTTCAGATTTCATATGGAGGAGGAGAAAGTTGATGAGGCAGTTGTCTTTGAAGGAAAAAAAGAATTTGCAAAGAAACAGAAGAAAGCTTCTCCTGTCCGAGTTATGATTTATGTTCTTGTAGCTTTTTTAGTTTTTATTGTCCTGATCGCTCTATTCTCATCAAAGAAGCCGCCCGAAGGCACTACTGGAAAAACTACTGAAAAGAGGGATGTTGTAGAGCCAATCTCACCAACTACCACTACCCCATCGGAACAACCTTCTGAAACAACTTCTTCTAAAAAAGAACTGACAGAGGAGGAAAAGGCAAGATTTAACTCAATCTATCAGCAGGGAGAGCTTGCTTATTTTCAGGGAAGTTATGCTGATGCTACAAATCTATTCAAAGAAGCCCTTTCAATAAACCCTGAATGCGAAACTTGTAAGAAAAGAATAGAGGATTGCAACAAGAAATTGATTGAGATAATAAAAGAGATAGACAAGAAAGCCCACGAATTCTTTGAATCTCTCCAGTATCAGAGAGCAATCGATGAGTGGCAGAGAATTCTTTATATTGTCAAAGATCCCAACAATCAATTTTATATAGAGGCAAAGAAAAATATTGAAAAAGCAAAGGAGAGGTTACGATAATGGCAACAATAACTTTAAGGTCAGGAAAAAATTTGGTAGATGTTTTTAAAATTGAAAAGGATGAGATTTTTATAGGGAGAGAAAAGGATAACGACATAATCATACCTGACAAATCTGTCTCAAGAAAACATCTAAAAATAACAAAAAGATTTGATGGATACTATCTTGAAGACCTTGGTTCTGCCAATGGAACATTCTTTAAAAATGAGAAAATCTCTGAAAAGCTTCTTGAAACTGGGGACTTAATTTACATCGGAACAACAGGTATAAACATATTTTTTGAAGATGAAATCTCAAAAAACGAAGATTATCAGCCAACAATTGCAGATGTTACAAGATTTATAGAGCTTAAAGAGGAAGAGGCAAGGGCTAAAGGAGAGCCTTTTGAGTTAGACCTTTCAAAGTTTGAAGAGAAGAGGGTAACAGGAAAGCCTAAAATAGCTCCTGAAAAAAAGGAG
The DNA here is from genome assembly GCA_964531645.1 of uncultured Clostridia bacterium. Classification (GTDB taxonomy): domain Bacteria; phylum Acidobacteriota; class Aminicenantia; order JBFLYD01; family JBBIMS01; genus JBBIMS01. The sequence continues at coordinate 8,955 of CAZHEF010000010.1, read as the reverse complement.
AAAAAGAGAAGCCCGGTAAGAGTCATTCTTTATTTAATGATAATAATCCTTGGTGTAATAGTTGTCCTTGCAATCCTTCCAAAAAAGGAGGAAGGAAAGAAAGCAGTTACTGAAAAGAAACCGCCTACTCAGAAAATAGATGTTCCAATAAAAGATTTGTCCGACTATAACATGCTTCAGAAGAAGATTTACGCTTTATCATCCGAAGGGGAAAAATTTCTTTCAGCCTGCGAATCAAGTATTTCAAAACTTGCAACTGAAAACACAAAGGAGAACAGAGAACTTTTAGCATTTCTGACAGAAAATCTCTCTAATGCAAGAAATAAAATAACAGAAGCAATAAACCTTTTATACCAGTCAAAAAAGGGTTTTTCTGAAAATATATTCAATGCAATAGAAGCAGGAAAGGCAAAGGAAGAAACAATAACATACCTTATGGGAAAGAATGAGGAGCTTTCAAAAAAACTGGATGAGCTACAGAGGAAGATTGACGAGGTTAGAAACTCCCTTCAGGCAAAAATTGGAGAGGAAGCATCAAATCTTTTGACACAGGCAAGGGAAGCATTCCAGAAAGGAAAGTATCAGGAGTGTATTGATTTGACAAACAAAGTCCTTGAGATAGACCCTCAGAATGTTTCCGCAAAAGAGCTTCAAGATTCAGCTGTGAAAAGGATTGAAGAAGCAAAAAGAAGCCAGATAGAAAGAGCCCAGAGAGAAATTCAGATAAAGAAAACTTACGATGAAGTATCAACCCATTACAGACTTGGATTGAGCTATATTGAAAGAGAAAGGTTATTTATGGGTCTGAAGGAATGGGATTCAGCCCAGAAATCATGGAATAATTTAAAATCAATAGCTTCTCCTGCAAATCCTTACTACCAAGAGGCTGAAAAACTTGTAAGGGATATAAACTCAAGGTATATGGGATTAGCCCAGAAAAGAAGAGAGAGAATCTCTGAAGCTATAAGACTATACAGGGAAGGAGAGAGATACAGAGAGATTGACTCAAAAAAAGCTCTCCAATACTACAGACAGGTTCTGGATGTTTTGAAAGACCCTGACGAAGAATATTGTCAGAAAGCGAAGAAAAGGATTCAGGCAATTGAGGAAATGCAGTGATTGCTTTTTTACTGGAAAAGAAAGGAGATAGAACTGCAAAAGCTTATAGAATAGAGAAGCCATCTATTTTAATAGGGAGGGGACAGGATAACGATATTATCCTGAATCACCCGTCTGTTTCAACAAAGCATGCAAGAATTTTTGTTGGCTCTGATGGAAAATTCTACGTTGAGGATTTAAAAAGCTTCAACGGTGTATTCGTAAACAGAGAAAGGGTCAAGGTTTCTCCTTTGAAAAATGGAGACGAAATTCTTTTCGGGGTTTATCCCATGGATTTTGTTATAGAAGGAGTCGCCGCTCCAAAACTTGAAAGAAAAGTTGAAGAAAAAAGGGTGGAAGAGAAAAAAGTTGAAAAGAAAAAGGGAATACCGTTATTTCCGATTATTTCGCTTCTCATAATTTTTGTAGTGGCAGGGGTCTTGATTTTTACTCGTTCTAAACCCGAGAAAAAAACAGTTTCAGAGACAACGGCAGAAAAAAATATTTCTGAGAAAAGCCCGGCAGTAATTGAGGAAGGGAAAAAACTCTTCGAAGATGCAATCCTTTTTAAAAATACAGGAAGATATAAAGACGCTATTGAAAGCCTTGAGCTTGCAACCACCTATTTTGACGAAGCCCTCCTCTCTAACCCTGAAAATACGATTGCTCTTGAATACAAGAAGAAAATCCAGAAAGAGCTTGATGAGATGCCTGCAGGAGAAGGAGTAAAGCCAAAGGTGTGGAAAGCGGATGAAAAAGTATTAGATGATGAAAGAGGTAATGAAATCCTTTCAAAAATGGAGGGAGCTATTCAGGAGGCTGAAAATTTTGAGAGAAGTGGAGACTCATCAAAAGCCCTTGAAAGGCACAGGAATGTTGTCAATTTATTCGACAAACTCAAAAAGCTCTCTGTTTCAGGAGAGATATTGAGTAAAGGCGAAAAAATATATGCAAAATCAAGGTCTTATATTGCAAGAAATTCCTTTGAAGTAGGTTATTATTTTCTTCTAAACGAATTTGCAACTATGAAAAAATTTTACGAGGAAAATCAGGTTTTTAGAGCAAATTCATTGTGTAAATCATTTATTGAAAAATCAGATGATTTCATAGATAAAAACAAGAATTTCAGAGGAGAAAAATTATCAAAAATTATTGAACTCAACGAGAGAGCAAAACAGATGAAGAAAGAAATCTATAAAAAAGTTGATTCTATGAGGGAGGAGCCGGAAGCCCTTTACAATGAGGGGGTTCTTTTGGAAAGGGTTGGAAATTATTCTGAAGCCATAAAAAAGTGGAAACTTGCCCTTGAAAAGACCCATCCAGAAGATAGCGAACTTTTAAGAAAGATTAAAAGTAAAATCTCTCAATACGAGGAGGAGCCATGAAAAAATATCTTAAAAGTTTATTATTTGCAAATATAAACTTCATTGCAAGATTCCGGATAAAAAGTTCAAAGGGGCTGAGGACTACAAGTTCTGAGCAATCAGCCAAAATCCTTATTCTTTTCTTGCTCGTCTTGCCAGTCTTGCTCTTCTTACTTTTGACTAATTGCGCAACAGCTCCAAAAACTCCAAAGGAGAGCCCCGATGTTTTATTTAAAAGAGGAATGGAATTTTACAATAAAGAGGATTATGCATCTGCATTAAAAGATTTTAAAGCAGTGGCTGAAAAAAATCCAAATTTCCCCGAGATTTATTTACACATAGGAAATTGTTATCTTCAGGTTGGGCTTTATGAAAGGGCTGAAGAGGCTTATCTGAAACAATTGGGCTTGACTCCAAAAAATGAAAAAAATTATATAAATCTCGGCATAACTTACAAGGGAATGAAGGACTACAAAAAAGCTCTTGAAATGTATTTAAAAGCAGCAGATATAAATCCAAATAATCCTGATACATATTTCAATTTAGGGATTCTCTGTTATGAAAATCTTGACCTTAAAGACCAGGCAATATTTTATTTCAAAAAATGCATAAAACTTGACCCAAATAGCAACAGGTCAATAGAACTAAAAAAATTCTTAGAGGAAATAGAGAAGAAAAAATAGAAAAAGCTGCAGGCTGAAAGCCACAAGCTTCTGGCTTCAGACTTTTCTTTCCCTTATCCTTTCATTTTGCATTTTTCAATTTCCAATTTCCAATGTTTTTTATTTCCTTTCTCGCTTCTCTTTAATATCTTAGAGTCTAGTCCAATTTGCCTTTTGCTCTTTTCCTTTTACAACTACAAAACCTATTCCTCTGAGAGCCTTGACTACTTCTTTGCCTGAAAATGTCTTACTCAAAAAGTAATCTCCACTTCCCTTAAAACAACCCCAGGTTTTGACTTTATTTGATTTACCTTTTCCAACCCTTTAAGATAACAGAGGCTTGCTTCTTTCGCATTTTTTTAAAGCTTCTTCTTCGTTTTCTCCTTGAGTAAAACAACCATCTAAAGCAGGGACAATCACATTAAATCCACCCTCTTCTGCGGGTTCAAGAATAACATTAAATTTCATGTTTAAAACTTCCTTGTATATTATATCAAAATTAGAATTGGAATAAAAAAGCCCTAACTAATATTCAGTCTTATCAAGTATAGATTCGCATAAACAAAGGATTTTATTTTTGAACCCTCAATTTTGAGCAATTTTACAAAAATCTTGCGGAATTTAGGTAATCACTTTGCTCTCCTACACCAGAGGGAAAGGGGATGTAATAGAACTTTGAAGTCCAAATCTAAAGATGCCCTTCAAAATTATCAATGTCAGTTCTAACTTATGCTTTTTACTTCATGTAGCTTTTGATGGAAATCCAAGTTGTAAATAAGCTGATGATGACAGAAATTCCGATAATTTGAAATATCTTCTGTAACGGTAGAAAAACAAAAGGGAAAAATCCTTTTATCATATTGATGAAGGGAGAAATGTAAGAAATAAGAGCATTTGTAATCACAAAAAGGAAAAATACTGAAAAGACCCCGCCCAAAAATCCAAGAAAGAAGCCAAGGAGATAGAAAGGAACTTTCACAAAGGAAAGACTTGCTCCTACAAGCCTCAAAATTTCAATTATGTCTTTATAGTAAACAAGGTTCAGTCTTATTGTATTAAAAATTGTAAATATGGCGGCAACAAAAAGAACTGCGCTGAAGAACATTCCCACCAAGACAATTATTCTCCCTATGCTAGAAACCTGCCTTGAGAAATCTCCGCTGGTATAAAGCTGTGCAACCGATGGTATTGATTTAAGAGATTTTTCAAGGGAATTAAATTTGTCTTTATTATCCATTTTAATTTTCAATTCAAAGGCGGGCGGAAACGGACTTTCGCTTAGTTCTGCTAAGAGGTAGAAAAGCTCTGGAAATTTTTCTTCGAATTCTTTTCTGGCTGTTTCTCTATCAATAAATCTCCATTCAGTAGTTTTTGCTTCTTCTAAAATTATTTTAACCTTTTCAATGTCATCAGGCTCGGGATTTTCTTTTAAAAAGACCACAATAGTTAATTCTTTTGACATGTTTGAAACACCCAAATTTAAGTTATGATTTATGTAAATGAAAAGTCCGTAAATAAAAAGGGTAAATGAAATTAGTGCTGTGGAAAGAAGATTAACCAGAAAATTTCCCCTTAGAAGCTGATGAAATGTTTTAAGATATACACTCGGATATGTCAGGTTAATGACTTTCCTCCCCTACTAACTTTCCACTATCAAGAAAAATTGTCCTTTTTTTAATCTCTCTAATCAGATCAATGTTGTGAGTTGCAACCACAACCGTGGTTCCCTGAGCATTTATATTCTTAAAAATTTGCATAATTTCTCGAGTTAAAGCAGGATCAAGATTTCCTGTTGGTTCGTCAGCAAGTAGAATTAAAGGATTATTAACAATCGCTCTTGCAATTGCAACTCTCTGTTGCTCTCCTCCTGAAATATCAAGAGGGAATTTCCAGACACTGTGGTAAAGTCCGAGCATGCTGAGGGTTTTCAAAACTCTTTTTCTAATCTCCTTTTCGGGAACTCCAAGAACTCTCAAAGTTACAGCAACATTATCGTAAACATTCCACTGGGGAATCAGATGGAAATCCTGAAAAACAAGCCCTATTGACCTTCTAAGGTGATGAATCTTTGAGTCTGGAATCTGTTTAACATTTCTGCCGTTTACAACCACATTCCCTGATGTTGGAAGCTCCTCCCTCATAATTAATTTTAGAAATGTTGTCTTTCCCGCACCCGATGGTCCTGTAATAAAAACAAACTCTCCTTTATCTATAAAAACATTTATATCTAAGAGGGCGTATGCTGGAGGTCTATATTGTTTATAAACTCTAAAAAACTGGATCATTTTTTATTATAAATTCAAGAATGCAAAATCAAAAAAGACAAAATGATATAAAGGAATTATCTTCTCTTCTTTAATCATTCGCATTCTATCTTTTCTCCTCTTATCAAATCTTGCTTTTCTTCCTGTCTCGCACTCAATATTTTTACCTTTTATTTTTTTAAAAGTTCAAGAACAGCTCTTCTAATGTGATTACTTGAAATTCCACATCTGTCTAATAGTTCATTAGGCTTTCCTGATTGAGCAAAAGTATCCGGAACACCAAGAATTTTCTGGTATACTGGATACTCCTCCACGATAACCTCGCTGACAGCAGAACCAAGCCCCCCAATTATGGAATGATCCTCAACTGTTAAAATTGCTCCCGTTTTTTTCGCAGAATTGACTATAAGCTCCCTGTCAATTGGTTTTATTGTTGACATATTTATCACTCTGACAGAAATCCCTTCCTTTTCAAGCTCTTCTGATGCTTTTAAAGAATGGAAAAGTGTTATACCCATAGCTATAATTGTTGCAGATGAGCCTTCTTTTACTATCTTTCCCTTTCCTATCTCAAACTCATAATTTTCATTAAAAATAACTGGAAATTTTGGTCTTGCAAGTCTTACATAGCACGGACCATTATGTTCAGCAATTTTTTCAATTACCTTTTTTGTCTCGTAATAATCAGAGGGAACAATTACTGTCATTCCTGGAAGAACTCTCATGAGGGCAATGTCTTCTGTTGCATGATGGGTTGGTCCATCTTCTCCTACAGTAACTCCTCCATGGGAAGTAACAAGTTTCACATTTAATTTTGCATAGCAAATAGATTGTCTGATTTGCTCCCATGCTCTTCCTGTCTGGAAAATGGCAAAAGTTGATGCAAATGGTATCAATCCGCTCAGGGCAAGTCCCGCTGCGGTTCCTATCAAATCCTGCTCAGAGACACCAACATTGAAAAATCTATCGGGAAATTCTTTGGCAAAAAGATATGTCCTTGTTGAGCCAGAAAGGTCAGCATCAAGGACAACTATTTTAGGATTTTTTCTTCCCAGCTCAACAAGAGTCTCACCATAAACTTCTCTTAAACTTTTTTCCACCAAATCACTCATCTTCCCTCTCCAATTCTAACAAAGCTTTCTCAAGCTCCTCTTTTGTCGGGGATACACCATGGTACTCCACTTTATTTTCCATGAAGGAAACCCCTTTTCCTTTTATTGTATGAGCAATTATAACTGTTGGCTTCTCCTTCATTCTGTCAGCCCTGTTTAGAGCATTTATTATCTCATATATCTCGTGACCATTTATCTCAATTGTGTGCCATCCAAAAGCATCCCACTTCTTCCTGAGAGGTTCAATGGATTTTATATCTTTTACAAATCCATCTATCTGGAGACCATTGTAATCAATAATAGCGCAAAGATTGTCAAGTTTATAATGGGATGATGTCATTGCAGCTTCCCAGACCTGCCCTTCCTGCAATTCTCCATCCCCCATCAAAACATAAACTTTTGATTTTATTCCCCTTAATCTAAGTCCAAGGGCAAGGCCATTTCCCACCGAGAGACCCTGTCCAAGAGATCCTGTGGACATTTCTATTCCTGGTGTTGTCAACCTATCAGGGTGACCTTGAAGAGGACAATCTATCCTCCTCAAATTCCATAGCCACTCTTTTGGAAAAAACCCAAGCTCCGCAAGGGCAGAGTAAAGGATTGGAGCACAATGTCCTTTTGAAAGGATGAATCTATCCCTCTCTTCCCAATTCGGATTTTTGGGATCAAGTTTCATCTTATGGAAAAAAAGAACAGCAATTATATCTGCGGAAGATAGAGAGCCTCCAGGATGACCTGATCCAGCTATTGTTAACATTTTGAGAGTGTTTATTCTCAGAATTCGGGCAATATTCTGGAGTCTCTTAATCTCTTCCGGACTTACTAAACTCATTTAGAATCTCCTTCAATAATTGTTTTACAATATTTGCATCAGCCTTACCTTTGCTCCTTTTCATTACCTCTCCCATGAAGAAGCCAAATACCTGTGTCTTCCCTTTTTTCCAGTCTTCCAATGGTTTCTCATTTTCTTTTATTGTCTCTTCTACCATTTTTCTAAGAGAGCTTTCATCCATGAGCTCCTCCCCTCTTTCAGAAATAATTTCCTTTAACTCCTTCCTTTCTTTTGCCATTATTTGCAAATATTCCCTTCCTATATTTCTCGGTATTCTTCCGTTTTCAACCTCTGAAATAAGTTCTGAAAGGTAAATGGGCGACACAGGATAGGAAACAATTTCGATATTATTCTCATTCAAATACTTCATAACATCTCCAAGTATCCAGTTTGCAGATTTTTTTGGCATTGAGGTTTTCTTTACAACCTCTTCAAAATAATCTGCCAGCTCCTTTTTCTCTGCCAGCGTCTTTGCCTGATCAATTCCAAGCCCAAATTCTTCTACATATCTTTCAGTTTTTGAAGTAGGAAGCTCAGGAATTTCTTTTTTAATTTTTTCTATGAATTCACCAGAAATAAAAAGAGGAGGAAGATCAGGCTCGGGGAAATACCTGTAATCATGGGCTTCCTCTTTGCTCCTCATTAAAACTGTCTCACCCGTTGAAGGGTTAAAAGTCCTTGTTTCAAGAGTTATTCTCCCCCCCTCTCTTATTTCCTCTGCATGTCTCTCAATTTCATATTTGAGAGCTGATTTCAAAAATTTAAATGAATTAAGATTTTTTATCTCTGTCCTTGTTCCAAATTCATTTTTACCTTTTTCTTTAAGGGAAATATTGGCATCACATCTAAGATTACCTTCCTCCATATTTCCGTCATTTACTTCAAGATAAATTAGAATGCTCCGTAAAAGACTGAAAAACTCAACAGCTTCCTCAGGAGAAGATATATCTGGTTTTGTGACAATTTCAACAAGAGGAACTCCTGAACGGTTGAAATCTATAAGGCTTTTTTCGTCTAACCCTGGAGCATCATGAATCATTTTTCCTGCATCCTCTTCCAGGGTTAATCTTTCAATCCCAATTCTCTTTTTTCTTCCATCAAGAATTATCTCAATATGGCCATCCTCTGCAATGGGAGTTTTATACTGGGTTATCTGGTAACCCTTGGGAAGATCCGGATAAAAGTAATTTTTCCTGGCAAAGAAGGATGGATTATTAATTTTCATATTGAGGGCAATTGCAACCTTAACTGCAAATTCGACTGCTTTTTTATTCAGAACAGGAAGTGCCCCAGGCAATCCAAGACATACTGGACAGACAAGGGTGTTTGGAGGAGCACCGAATTTAATCGGGCAACCACAGAATAATTTTGTGGCAGTTTTCAACTGAGCATGAATTTCAAGTCCAATTATTGGTTCAAATTCTTTTAAACCTACATCGTTATTTTCAACCTTTTCGGACATTTATCCTTTTGCCTTTAAAGTGTCCAAAATTTAAAAAAAAATTATATCATAAATACTGGATTATAGAAAAATTTGATTAGAAGTTGGTAGCGTAAAATTTATTATGTAAAATTTATGAAAGGTGTATCCTCCATATTTGAAATTAAATTTTTGAAAAAAGG
>CAZHEF010000009.1:0-66459 GCA_964531645.1 uncultured Clostridia bacterium | reverse complement strand
TATTTATTTATTACTTCTGTAAATTCTAAGAACTGCTTTCTTACTATGAAACTTCAGATATAAAATTTTAATTTTAAGGGGTTTTAATCTTTATTAGCTCTGCAACTATCAATCCGTAAAGAATTTTTGTTGCTTCAAAGAGGCTGAGGTTGCACTCTCGGGCAATGTCAGCAACTGTCCTTCTCCCATCAATCTTTGAGACAACTATCCATTCAAGGGTTGTGAGATTGATCTGTCTTCTCTCCTTTGCATCAAAGACAATAAATTCAGGGATGCAATTTTCAGATGGAATTTTTCTTGTGAGTATTTTCCACTCGTCCATTCTCCTCGCTGATTCCATGAGTAAATTGGAATAGCTCTTTGTAATTGTTTGCTCAGAAGCTTTAATATTGGCTTCAAAATTGAATTCACCTTTGTCCCATGTGCTCAGGTAGTAGAAGGCATCCTCTCCTTTTCTATCTCCAGATTCAGCATGGACAATGTTTCCGTTATCAATATAAACACTACCTATTTCATTACCTTTTTTAAGGACAAACCTTCCTGTCTTTCCAGAAACCCCTACAAGTTGAATCAAATCCGAAAGGTGAATATCTTCGAGAGAACCTTGTAATGCCATTTTTTATTCCTTATACATTATACTACTTAATTCCTTTTTCTTCCAGTGTTTTTTCAATCTTTCTTTCAAGAATCTGGTCATAGCTAAAATTTTCAAGTCTCAGATAGAAATCAGCAACATCAAACAGTGCTTCCTCAGGAACAAGCCCAACGATTTCAGAACCTATTACAGGAACCCCATACCTTTCAGCCTCTGATTTAACCATTTCCATAACCCTGAAAAGTGGGGTTTTTTTATAATTTGTCATGTTTATCGAGACTTGGGCAATGTTTCTTTCCTCTAACATAACGCCGATCGCTCTTACATACCTGAAACCACCACTTATGTGCCTTATTGCTTTTGCAATTTTATTGGCAATATCTATAGATGAGGTGCCAAGATTTATATTGTACGCAATGAGGGGCATCCTTGCCCCTATAACAGTTACTCCTGCTGTTGGATGGACAACAGGCTCCCCAACATCTGGATACCATTTCGGATCTTTTATCTTCTCAAAAAACCCCTCGAATTCACCTTTTCTTATATCGGGAAGATTCCTTCTTTCCTCTCTTGAGGCTGACTCTTCATAGAAGTAAACAGGGACTTTGAATTCATTCCAGACTCTTTCGGCAAGCTTTTTTGAAAGTTCAACGCAATACTCCATTGCAACATTCTTTATGGGAACAAAAGGAAAGACATCAACAACTCCCACCCTTGGATGTTCACCTTTGTGATTTCTCATATCAATTTGCTCAACAGCTTTTCTATAAAGAGCCATGCCAGCTTCCAGAAGAGCATCTCCTTCTCCTATCATTGTAATGACAGTTCTATTATGACTTTTGTCGGGCTTAATATCAAGAAGGTAAGCTCCCTTCACATCCTTCAATGGTTCGATTATTTTTTCAAGGACATCTTCCTTTTTTGCCTCTGAAATGTTAGGAATAACTTCTACAATTTCTTTCACTTTTCTTTCTCCCAAGAATTATTTATTTTAAAATAAATTTCAATTTTTCCCAAATCTTTTAAAGAGTCGACCAATACTTCCTTCCTTCCAGCAACAACTATAAAGTTAGACTCTATTTTAAAATATTTATTTGCAATACTCAAGAGATTCTCTCGGGAAAACTCTTCAATCTCCTTTAAAACCTTATCCATATAATCCAGAGGATGTCCACAGAGCATAGCATCCTCAAGGGTAGAGAGTAGGATTTCAGGGTCAGAGTTTTTAACCATTAAATCTCCCGTAATATACTCCTTTGCGCTCTTTAGCTCTTTTTCTTCGATTCTCTTTTCCTTTAAATCTTTTATTTCCGCTGAAATTCCTGTGATAACCTCTCTAATTTTTTCGTTTCTGCACTGGCCCGCAACAAAGAAAACAGCGCTGTTTTTGAGAAATAAAACACCACTCTCAATATAATTACAGAAACCCAGAGTTTCCTTATATTTCAGGCTAATTCTGCTAAAGTCAGACCCACCTATTATCTCACTCATGAGGAGTAGACCTGCTCTCCCCTGAATATTGCCAGCTGGGAAGGTATTCCCCATTATAAAGTATGAATCTGTTAAGGTTAGGTTTAAAATAGAGATAATATTTTCTTTGAAAGGTGAAGGGGGAGGAACATAAGGATAGAAAAGTTCCTTTTCAGCCCATCCACTCAATCCCTTCTCAAGAATTTTTTTCAAGCTATCAGGCTCAAAATCTCCCCACACAAAAAGAGTTGAATTATTGGGAATATAATACCTTTTTGAGAATGTTAAACAGTTCTGGGAAGTAATTTTTCTCAACGAATCTTCTGTAAAAAAGATCTTTGTGTATGGAGTTCTTCGAAAAAGATTTTTGTAAAGAGAAGAATATGTGAGATAAGAAAGGTCTTCGTTCCTTCTTCTCAACTCCCTGAGTATAAGATTTTTTTCCTCATTTAGGGAGTCTTCGGGGAACAAATTCCTCAGTAATAAATCATTTAGAATAATTAAAAATCTTTCAAAGTTCTTTTTTGGAAGTGAAATTGAGAAGGCGGTTTTTTCCTCTCTGACCTCAGAATAGATTTTTACTCCATAGTAAGACAGCAATCTTGAAAGCTGAGGCTCTGGGAAAAGAGTAGAACCCTTAAAAAAAGACCTCGCTGTGAGTGTTGCAAGCCCTTCAAGACCAGGAAATGAAGAAGATTCACCGTTAAAAATTACAAATCTAAGTTTAACAAGGGGAAAGTCTTTTTCCTGAATTAAGACCAATCTTAATTTGTTAGAAAGATGGAACTGTTTAACATTCTTTATTTCAAGAGATTCAGGTAGTAAAAATTTGGTAGTAAAAATTAAAAAAATAAGCATTTTGAAAATTTGCTTACCTCTGCGGTATAACATATATATAAACTCCATTATCTTTGTCAAAGTATTTTCTTGCAACTCTGTAAATATCAAATTGGTTGACCTTTAAAAACCTTTTGAGCTCGGTATTTAGCAAATGAGGACTTCCATTGTAAATGCACAGCCTGGCGAGGGTAAGGGCTTTCCCCTCGGTAGTCCTCAGATCATCCAGATATTCTGTCGTAAGATTGTTTTTAGCCCTTTCTACTTCCCACGCACCTATTACACTTGTCGAAAACTTTTCAATATGATAGGTAAAATGAGCAGAAATCATTTCTGCAGGAATACCAGGTCTTCCAAGGATAAAAAGTGTAAAAAGGGAAGACCCCTCTCTTTCTTCAGCTTCCCCTGTTATTTCTTGGGCAAGATATCTTTTTCTTATCATTTCCCGAGGCAAAATAGAATTCCTATCGTGGAGAAGAATATATTCTATTAATTTTAAAACATAAAATTCGGGGGAGGAACGAGGAGGAATTGGATAAGCGATGTGAACAATGTTGTTATAAATTCCCTTTTTGAATGTTCTCATCCTTAGCTCTCCTCTCCTGTAATTTTCTGAAGGAGGGGTTGAAAGCTTTACTGTCTTTGAAGGAATTTTTTCGAAATGTTCCTTTACCAGTGAAATTGATGAGTCAGTATCAAAATCCCCAACAAGAATTAGCCATGCATTGGAAGGCTGGAAATAATTTGAATAATATTTTTTTATATCATCCAGTTCTATATTTTCAATATCCTCAATGTATCCCATTACAGGGTGAGCATAGGGAAAATTCAGGAAAGAGATCTCATTTAATTTCAGAAAACTTCCCCAAAATGGCTCTGTTTCAAGTCTTTTTTTAATTTCAGTAATCAGCAGTTCTTTATGCTTCGTGAAAAAACTACTTTCAATTTTTAAACTTTGCATTCTCTCCGATTCAAGCCAGAGCACCATCCTGAGCTGGGAAGAGGGGAGAGTTTGATAGAAAATTATGTAATCCTCGGTTACGAAGGCGTTTACAATTCCTCCATGTCTTCTGATCATTGCAAAATGTCCCATGGGAGGAATGGTTTCTGTTCCTGAAAACATAATACTTTGCATAAGTTGAGCCATTCCTGTTTTTCCTACAGGGTCATCCCTTGAGCCTGTATGGTAAACAACAGCAAGGGTAATCACCGGTAATGTTCGATCTTCAAGAAAGACAATATTCAGCCCGTTGGAGAGAATGAAATGATTTATAGGAAAATTGAGTTGAGAAAAGAGAAGATTTGTTAAATACAGGAAAAATGCAAATCCTGCTTTTAAAACTTTCAATTTAAACCTTTTTAAATAGTTATTTTTTCAACAGTTTCAGAGGAAGTGGTTACATAAAAATCCATTCCAAGATAAAGTATTGGCTTCACCTTTTCAGCAAGGAGTCTTCCATCTTTATCAAAATAGTCGGACTCCTCATGGATCACAAGGACCTCTCCCACAATTAGATCATGGTCTCCGTATTCTCTAATATCGTATAGCTTGCATTCCAGTCCTGCATAGCAACCTTTAATCAAAGGAGAAGATATTTTTACTGGATTGATAAGTTCAATGGAAAACTCTTTCACTTTATCCCTTTCCTTTCCTGATGTTCTACCACAGAATGCAGAATATTTCCTTTTCTCAAAGGGTAAAAAGCTTGCTGAAAATTCTTTAGCCTTTGTAATCAAAGTATGGGTCAATCTTTTCTTTGAGATCATAACTGCAAAAAGGGGTGGTTTCATAGAGAGAGGGGAATGCCAGGCAGCTGACATGAAATTGATCTTTTCCTCATATTTAACTCCTACAAATGCAACCGGATAGGGATAAAAATGATAAAAATTATCAAATTTTTCTTTTACTATTATCATTTTTCACTCCCAAATAAAAAGTAAAAAGCTAAAAATCAATAAGGGAAAAATAAAAGATTTTTTTGCCCTTTGAATTTTGCCCATTGATTTTTGATTTTTCATTTTATCTCTAATACCATGGCGCCTCCCTGTCCTCCTCCCACACAAAGGGTAACAAGCCCAAGTTCAAGTTTTCTTCTTCTCATTTCTTTAAGAAGAGTTATTACAAGACGGGTTCCAGAGGTTGCGACAGGATGTCCGAGAGCTATTGCACCACCATTAACATTTAAAATCTCCCTGTTTATTTCTCCTATTGGTGCTGAATCACCAAAATATTTGTGCGTAAGTTCCTTTGATTTAAATGCAATTTCGTTGGTAAGAACAACAGCTGCAAACGCTTCATTTAACTCAATAAGCTGAATATCCTTAAATGATACCCCCGCTCTTTTTAAAGCAATAGGTGTTGAAAAGAAAGGACCTAGCCCCATTCTCTCAGGATCAAGACCTGCATAGGCATAACTTCTCAAATATCCAAGCAGATTAAGTCCTAATTCTTTTGCCCTTTCTTCGGTCATTAAAAGGACTGCTGCTGCCCCATCTGTAATCTGGGATGAATTACCTGCAGTTACAGTCCCATTTCTTCTATCAAAGAAAGGTTTGAGGGAAAGGAGAGCTTCAAGGGTTTGACCCTTCCTTATCCCATTATCCTCTTCAACAACTTCATCATAATTTGGCGGTGTATAAACAGGAACTATTTCCTCTCTTAGTCTTCCTTCAGTTTGAGCCTTTTCCGCTCTGTTATGGCTCAGAAGAGCAAATCTGTCCTGCTCAAGTCTTGAAATCTTAAACTCCCTTGCAAGAAGTTCTGCAGTATCTCCCATAATCATTCCTGCAACAGGATCTGTAAGCCCTTGGAATACTGCCACAACAGGATTTAGCATCTTCCCAAAGGGTATCTTTGTAAATGTTTTCAGTTTCTGCCATGTCGTCTTTGCCTTGTTCATCGCGCCAAAAAATTCTACTGCTTCCCTCCTGTAGAGTAGAGGAATCTGGCTCATGGATTCAACCCCTCCTGCTATTACTATATCAGCAAGCCCTAAAGAAATCTTTTCCGCTGCCGATGTAATTGCTTCAAGACCGGAGGCACAATTCCTACCTACAGTGTAGGCGGTGGTCTTTCTCGGGAGTCCTGCTCTAAGAGCTATAACTCTTGAGATATTTACTGCATCAGCGGGTTGGGCAATGTTTCCAAATATCACTTCTGATACGAGCTCAGGGTCAAGACTATTCCTCCATATAAGTTCCTGAACGCAGGCCCTTCCGAGCTCCACAGGGTGAACATTATTGAAAAGAGTCCATGATTTTATAAAAGGAGTTCTTACACCATCTACTATACATATTTTTTTAGGCAGCATCCTGACCTCCTAAAACTCCCTTTTATTCTATCAAAATTATTAAGATATTTGCAAGGAAACAATTTATTTTTTGGTTTTTATTATCTTAAGGGTTATATAAAAAAAGAGAATCGGCGAATATAGAGCCAGAGCTAAGAGAAGTCCTTTTCTGCTTAAACTTGCAAGAGAATTTATTTTTAAAAGAAGGATTATAAATAGCATTGTGAGAGTGTTGAAAATTGTATCTATCTCTTTAGTCAGAACTCCTGAGAGCGAATTTTTTCTACGGGCTTCAGAAATTTTCAAGCCTTTTATTCTTGGAATAAAACGAGGAACATTATTTCTGTATTCAATCCATTCCTCTCCAAATTTACTCTTTAGATAGTTCTCCTCTGTAAGAACAATAAAAAAATATTGAAAAATAAGGAATGAGATTCCTATTAGGAAGGCAATTAAATTGGAAAATATTATTAAAAGCCCACCTACAATAAAGAAATTTCCAAGATAAAGGGGATTCCTTACAAACCTGTAGGGACCATCTTTGTTTAGGGACTCGGCTCTCAAGTAGTTTTCCCTGCCCGACGTTCCCTCAGAGGCATAAAGGTGAGTCCATATTCTCAATAATTCCCCTGAAAAGGTTATAAGTAGCCCTGTAATTGTTAGAAAGGGCTCAATCTCCAGTGTAGAGTAAGGATAATATGGTTTTAGAAAAATCAGAACAATTATTATCCATGGAAGCTGGGTGAAACTCCTCCATTTAAAAAGGAATTTTCCAACTCTTACTTTCCAGGTTTCCATTTTTAGGATTTTATTTCAGAATAATATAAATTTCAATTATTTTTTAAGTTCTGATTCTTCTCTTGAAGAATTCTTCGTCAATGTTGGAGCCTGATAATACCAGAATAACATTTTGGTCTTTAAAATGTTTCTTAAATTTGAAAAGTGAGGCTAAAGGAAGAGCTCCAGCACCTTCAATCATTTTATTATGGTTCTCATAAATCAGAAAAATTGCATCTTCTATTTCTTCCTCTGATACAAGGAAAAAACCGTCAACATATTTTTTGCAAATTTCAAGAGTTATAGAGCCTTCCTCAATCCCTCCAGCTGTGGCATCAGAGATAGTTTTCTCTGTTTTCATATTAATTATTCTCCCGTACTTTATTGACGCCTTCATCACTGGTGAGTTCTCTGGAAGACAACCGAAAATTTTGATGTTATTATCATTGGATTTTAGAAAAACAGAGATTCCTGATATTAATCCACCACCTCCCACAGGGACGAGAACAGAATCTATACCTTTGATCTGATTTTTAATCTCTAAACCTGCTGTTCCCTGGCCTGCTATAATCTGAATATCATTGTAAGGGGAAATATATGTAAGACCTTCATCTTCAGCCTTTCTTTTCGCAAAATACTCTGCTTCCACACAATCATCACCATAATACTCAAATTCTATCCCAAACTCCTTAAGTTTTTCAAGTTTGAAATCGGATATATTAAATGGGACAACAACAGTGCTTTCAAATCCAAGAACTTTTGCAGAATATCCAACAGCAAAACCATGATTACCAGTTGAAGCGGTAATAACTTTCTTCTTTCCTTTTGAGAGGGAAAGTAATTTGTTGAAAGCGCCCCTTGCT
Source organism: uncultured Clostridia bacterium (assembly GCA_964531645.1). Taxonomy (GTDB): domain Bacteria; phylum Acidobacteriota; class Aminicenantia; order JBFLYD01; family JBBIMS01; genus JBBIMS01. The sequence goes on along the minus strand of CAZHEF010000009.1, from coordinate 58,627 downwards.
TTAAATGAACCAGTGATCTGCTCACTTTCCAGCTTAAGAAAAACATTACACCCGCATAAATTGCTTAAAATGGGAGAATGAATAAAGGGAGTTTCTCGAATGAAACTTCTTATCCTTTTTTCTGCCATAAGAATTTCATCAAAAATTTTCATTCTTTTATCTCTAAGATTTTATTTTTTGAATGAAGTCCAGATACTATTGAAACTTTACTTTCCGGAACATTGAAATACTCTGAAATTATCTCCACAAGCTCCTGATTAGCCTTGTTTTCAATAGGTAGAGATTTAACATAAACCAAAAAAATATTTTCTCCTTTCTTTTCCAGTTTTGACTCTTTTGAATTTGGCTTTATTTTTACAGAAATTTTCATTTTTCAGTACGCAGGACAATATCTTTTGAATGGGCAGTGGTCACAGACATAGTAGCTGGGAGTGGGTTCAAATCTCTCGTTTCTTACCCTTTCTTCCACCTTTTTTAATTCATCCAGAGCCTTCTCAATTTTTATCTCTTCTCTTTTTCCTATACCTTCAATTCCTGAATCCAGATAAGAGAGGCGAACCTCTTTAACACTTCTATTATAAATTCTCTCAAAAGAATAGCAATAAAGGGCGAGCTGAAGATTCCCTCTTATTTCTTTATCTGCTGATTTCTGATCTTTTATCCTTGAGGCTTTGTAGTCGATTATTATTGCTCCATCTTCATACAGATCCACTCTGTCCCATCTACCCATGAGTTGAACCCTATCAATTTTTATCTTGAATTCTTTTTCGACATATGTGGGGACTGATTTTGAAGTCTCTTCTTTCTTCCATAAATTTTCAAGCATTCTCTTTCCATCCTCAAATCTCATCTCCTCGTGCCTTCTGTCAAGGAAACCTTCAGAGACCCAGTGACTTTTGTAAATCTCGAATAATTTCTCAGGAGGAACCTTTTTGCCACCAATTTTCAATTTTAAGTAATCCCGTATGGTGAAATGAATTGCTCTTCCAAATGTTAGAGCGTGATGGGGAGGAGGTGGAATTTTGTCAACATGAAGAAACCTGTACTTAAGGGGACAATCAAGATATGAATTTACCTGATCAAAGCTTAGAGGTAGTATCTCTGGTATTTTCCTTTTAGGAATTGTTTCAGGAGGAGATGGTTTTGCTGAGCTTATACCTGTTAAGGGACTCGATTTCTCTTCAGGAAGCCCTTCCTTTGGAAGGTTTAGAGCCTCAATAACAAATTTGGACAATCTTTTTTGTTTGCCATTGTAATTTTTGGCAGAACACAGATAAAGCTCATTTTTTGCCCTTGTCATACCTACAAAGAAAAGTCTTCTCTCTTCTTCGTATTTATCCGCTGGTTCAGGAATCTTTTCCTTGAGAATTTCATCAGGAATTGGAAGGAAATCTCCTCTATCCCTGCATGGAAATCTATCCATTACAAGAGAAACCATGAAAACAATGGAAAATTCAAGTCCTTTTGCTTTGTGGACAGTCATAACATTCACTGAATCCTCCTCTGGCTCTGATTCAGCCGTTGGAGGGTTGTCCCCCATCTCCTGAAGAAGGTCAAGATAATTGGAAAAGGTGAAAAGATCTGATGAAGGCGAGGAATCCGTGAAATTCCTTACTATTTTTAAAAATTTTGCTATATTATGGACTTTAAGGATATTGTCGGGGTTTTCGCCTAATTTTTTAAGCCAACCAGTTACCTGAAGGAAAGTATAAATAATCGACTCTGCTTTTTCCCTTGAAATTAATCCGGAAAGTTCTGCCAAATCGTTATAAACCCTCTTGATTATTTCAACTCCTTCCTCGCTTAGCGATAGTTGCCCTTTTCCATCAGCAACATTTTTGAAGAGCTTTCTAAGAGGGACATTTCTCCTTTTTGCAAAATGGAGGCAAATTCCAGCATCCTCACCGGATAACCCGTAAACCTCTGAAGTTGCAAGGTAAAGATGGGCTATGTTGTCCATGGGATCTGTTATGGATTTAATGAAGGAAATTATAGCTTTTATTTCTGGCTTGGAGTATAAACCCCTTGAGCCACTGAATCTATAAGGGATACCTCTCGCAGAAAAGGCTTTTAAATATGGTTCTGCATCCTGATTCCTTCTAACAAGTATTGCAATTTCTGATAGCTTTACCCTCTCTTTAATTTTCCTCTCTATTATTTCTGCGACAGTCTCTGCTTCTTCATCTTCATTACTTTTATAAATAAATCTAACAGGATTTTTCCCATCCTTTCTAACAGGTTCAAGTTCCTTTGAGAAATTGTATTTTGCCTCCAGACGATTCGGATTGTTAAATTTTATCAATCTGTATGCACACTCAAGAACTGGAGAGACTGATCTGTAATTTTTTTTCAAGAATATTCTCTTTGCATCGGGAAAATAATCCAGGAAGTTTAAAATGTTTGTAATTGCTGCGCCTCTGAATTTGTAAATACTCTGGTCATCGTCTCCAACAACCATTATGTTTCGATGCTTCTCCGATAGCATCCTTAAAAGTTTAAACTGAATATAATTTGTATCCTGAAATTCGTCGACGAGTATGAATCTATATCTTTTCTGAAGAGCATCTAATATGGATGGTTTCTTCTCAAGGAGTCTAACAAGTAACCATATCTGATCCTCGAAATCAATCTTTCCTTCCTTTTCCATGAGTTCCTTATATTTTTTCCATGTCTCAGCCACTTCAATATGTTTCTCAATTTCCTCTCGTTCCGCCTCATCTTCACATTCGGAGAGTCTCCTTTTTGCCCACTCAAGATACTCTTCAGCAGTGATGTCTTCCTGTTTTGCCCTTTTTATAAATTCAAGAATTTTCTCTATATGAGATGCTGGATTCCCAAGGGGTCTGAAGTGTTTTAAGGGAAGGTCAAAGAGTTTTTCCCTTAAAAATATTGCCTGCCCAATTTCATCAAGAAGCTTGAAATTTAAAGGAAAGCCAAGCTCCATGAAATACTCCTTCAAAATTGTCTCCCCAAATGAGTTGAAGGTGCTTATCTGGGAATAGGAATAAGTGTATGGGACAAGTTTGTCTACCCTTTCTTCCATCTCTCTTGCAGCTTTTTCAGTGAAAGTCAAAGCAAGGATTTCCTCAGGTTTACAGATTTTTTTTGTTATTAGATAAGCTATTCTCCTTGTGATTACGAGGGTTTTTCCTGTTCCTGCTCCTGCAACAACAAGACAGGGACCTTCGCCAAATTTGACAGCTTCTTTCTGCTCTTCATTCAATCCATCGAGAAGTTCTTCCTCCATTGAATAAAAGTCCAGGGTCCCCTGCCTCATTTCTGAAATTTTAAATATTTTTCATCAATGAAAACAATGATTTCATCAGGATAGACAAAACCAAGTTCTTTTCTTGCTACTTCTTCAATTGATTTAGGATTTTCCTTTAAAATTTTAATTTCCCACTCCAGTCTTTCCTTTTTTTCTTTGAGGGTTTTCACTTCCTTTTGAAGGCTCAAAAGCTCCTTTCTTGAATTTAGAACATCGATCAATCCTCTTCTTTCGAAAAGAAATGTGAGAATTAGAATATAAAGAAAAGCGCCTAATATAAAAATCAAAAACTTCTTCTTTCTGTTCAACTTCTCCATTGCTTAATTTTTACCATATAAATGAATTAAATTCAACAAGGTTGAAGTGAACTCAAGAATCACTGCTCACACTAACACAGTTTTTTAATTATTGCTCTTTTCTGTATCTTCTTGATACTGCTAAATCAAGAAACCATCCATTGGAAATGACACTTTATATAAGGTCTTTTGACTGTCTCGCTTCTATATTAAATACTCTCTTCTTCATGGAAATAAGGGATTTTTCTTTTCTGGTTTTCCTTCCCTACCCATATACCTAAAAAGAAAGTTGATGTTAAAAGAACCAGAAGAAGAAGAGATTTCCCGATTTCTTTCATTTCTTTCACTACCTCCATAATTTATTTTCGCACAAAAACCAGAAAAAATCAAAATAAAATGGTCAAAAATCATCATATTTGAAACTTTTTCCCATGTGATTTAAAATGAATTTTTTAGGAGGTATTATGTCAAGGAATCATGATATCTTAGAAATTCGATGGCATGGGAGAGCTGGTCAGGGTGTTGTCACTGCTGCTGAGACCCTGGCTGAGATCCTTGTCCATGAAGGGAAATATGTTCAAGCATTCCCGAATTTTGGAGCAGAGAAAAGAGGAGCACCCATCTCTGCTTACAACAGGATAAGTTCAAAACTAATAACAATTCATCAGGAAATTACAAATCCGAAAATTGTCGTTGTTACTGATCCAACTCTTCTCGGTCTTATAAACTTTGCTGAAGGAATTCCAGATGACGGAATTATAATTGCCAATTCCACCCTTGATCCTGCCTACATAAAGGAGAAGCTCAAACTCCATCCAAGAAGTGTTTACTCCATTGATGCCTACAAAATTGCTAATGAAGAGATAGGAAGGCCGATTCCCAATATTCCAATGCTTGCTGCTCTGTTTAAGGCTACAGGTATGATGGATATGGAGAAACTCAAGGAAAGAGTGCGTGCTTCCCTTGAGAAGAAGCTAAAGAGAGAGATTGTGGAGGCTAATCTACGGACAATTGAAAGAGCTTACAAGGAGGTAAAAGGATCATGAAATTAGGATGGCAACAATTACACATAGGAACTGTAAATCCTGAGGCTGGTAATTCTTTAAAGAATAAGACAGGGACATTTCGTTCTGCTGAAAAACCCCTCTTTCATTCTGAAACCTGCATTCATTGTCTTTTCTGCTGGGCTTTCTGCCCGGATTCAGCAATGATTGTTGAGGATGGAAAGATGAAAGGGATCAACTATGATTATTGCAAAGGTTGTGGAATCTGTATCGTTGAATGTCCGACAAAACCAAAGTCCCTGGAAATGGTTACTGAGGAGATTTCCCTCTGAAAGGAGAAGGAAATGAGGAAATCGACAATTTTAACAGGTAATGCTTCAGTAGCTGAAGCAATAAGGCAGATAGAGCCTGATGTTGTAGCTGCATATCCAATCACTCCATCGACAGCAGCAGTTCAATATGTAGCACAGTTTGTTGCGGATGGAATTATCAAATCAGAATATGTATGTCCTGAATCAGAGCACAGTGCCATGAGCATGTGTATTGGTGCATCTTCCGCTGGAGCAAGGGTTGTTACTGTAACTGCATCTCAGGGGCTCGCTCTTATGTGGGAACTCCTTTATATTGCTGCTGGATTGCGGCTTCCAATTGTAACGGCAGTTGCTTGTAGAGCTTTGAGTGCTCCCATAAATATTCACGGTGACCACTCCGACACCTTTGGCGCAAGGGATTCAGGTTGGATTCAGCTTTATTCAGAAAATCCTCAGGAAGCATACGACAATACGATTCAGGCAATTAGGATTGCAGAGCATCCTGATGTTAGAACCCCTGTTCTTGTTGGTTTTGATGGATTTGTCACAAGCCATTCAGCAGAGAATGTTATTGTGGAAGAAGATAATGAAGTCAAAAAATTCATAGGAGAATACAATCCTCCAATTTCTCTTCTCAATATAAAAAATCCTGTAACAATAGGTTCAATTGTTTTCACTGATTACTACTTCGAGATGAAACGAAGTCAAATTGAAGGTATTGAGAAGTCAAGAGAGGTTATCAGGAAAGTTGGAAAGGAGTTTGGAGAGAAATTTGGAAGGGAATATGATTTCTTTGAAAATTACAAGGTTGATGACGCTGAGTTTGTAATGGTAGTAATGGGCTCTGCAGCAGGAACAGCCAGGACAGTTGTGGATGCTTTGAGAGAGGAGGGAAAAAAAGTTGGAATGTTAAAGTTAAGGGTTCTAAGACCTTTCCCCTATAACGAACTTACAGAGGCTTTAAAAGGAGCTAAAGCTGTCGGAGTCATGGACAGATCAACAAGCCCTGGTGGTTTTGGGGCCTCCCTCTTTACAGAGATAAGATCTGCTCTCTACCAGTTGGATAAAAGACCAAAAGTTTTGAACTTTATTTACGGACTTGGTGGAAGGGATGTGACAATGGAAAATATTTCAGAAGCTTTTTCCAAGCTGGGAGAATCTCTCAAGAGAGGCTGGAAGGGGGAGCTTATAAATTATTTGAATCTTAGAGAGTAAAGGAGAGAAAAATGGTAGCTTTAAAAGATCTTGCAAAATTAGAAGATAGATTTGTTTCTGGACACGGTTTGTGCCCTGGATGCAGTATCCCTCTTATTTTAAGATTTGTTTTGAGGGCATCGGAAGCTCCAGTGGTTGTTGCAAATGCCACTGGGTGCCTTGAAGTTTGCTCAACAATGTTCCCTTATACATCGTGGAGAATTCCATGGATTCACTCTGCCTTTGAAAATGCGGCAGCTACAGTGGCTGGAGTTGAGACTGCTTATAGAGCGTTTGAAAAGAGAGGAAAAATAAATGAAGAGATAAATTTCCTTGCCATTGGTGGAGATGGCGGAACCTACGACATAGGTTTTCAGGCTCTCTCTGGAGCAATGGAGAGGGGACACAGGATGGTTTATCTCTGCTATGACAATCAGGTTTATGCTAACACAGGTGGACAGAGGTCATCTGCAACTCCTAAGGGCGCATCAACAACCACTTCTCCTGTTGGTTCTGTCTTGCCTGGTAAACTCCAGTGGAGAAAGGATCTCTCCAGAATAATCTCTGCCCATAATGTCTCCTATGTTGGTCAATCTGCCCCATCCCGCTGGCAGGATCTTTACAATAAGGCAAAAAAGGCTTTTGAAGCAAAAGGTCCTGCATTTTTAAATGTTCTAACTGCTTGCCCGACCGAATGGAAATATAACACAGAGGATACAGTTAGAATAACTCAACTTGCAGTTGATACCTGCATATGGCCCCTGTGGGAGTATGAGAATGGGAAATTTAAAATAACTTATTTCCCTAAGGAGAAGAAACCTGTCGAAGAATGGTTCAAGATGCAGGGAAGATTCTCTCATCTTTTTAAAGAGCAAAATCGATGGCTTCTTGAAGAAATTCAAAAGAAATTTGACGATGATTGGGAGTATCTTAAAAAGTTAACAACAATTTAGATTTATTTTACTTGAAATAAAATTTAATTTAAAATGTAAAAAGAATGGAAGATATTTTTATTCTCTATGATGAAGAATATCACGAAATAAGGAAAATACTCTCACGACTAAAGGAAGAATCCAACTCAAGGCTCGTATTTATTGCTGATAGAAATGGTCAGGCAATAGCAATTATAGGAGATCTTGACGAGCTTGACTCAACAGCCCTTGCCTCCTTAACCGCTGGAAATGTAGCTGCCACAGATAGTCTTGCAAAACTCCTTGGCTCAAAAGGATTCCATTCCCTTTTCCATGAAGGAGAGAGGGAGAACATGCACATATCTCCCATCGGAAATCACATTATACTTGGAGTCATCTTTGATGAAAAGACATCCCTTGGACTTGTAAGGTTAAGGGTAAAAAAGGCTTCCTCGGAGCTAAATGCTGTTTTTGAGAACATCCAGAAGAAAAAGGAAAGAGGAGAACTACCAGATGCCCCTCCACCCCTCTCCGAGATAACTGATGAAGACATAGAAAAATTATTTAAAGGCAGATAGTCCATGCCCTTCATAAACAATTTTACAAAGGAGATTCATCTTAAAATAGTTTATTACGGTCCAGGGCTTGGAGGAAAAACAACAAATTTACAATATATTCACAATCATCTTGACCATCATAGAAAGGGACCCCTTGTCACACTACCAACAGAAACTGACAGGACACTTTTTTTTGATTTTTTACCCCTTGACATAGGAACTTTAAAGGGTGGATATAAAGTGAGATGTCATTTTTACACTGTCCCAGGTCAGGTCTACTACAATGCAACAAGGAAACTTGTCTTGAAAGGGGTTGATGGACTTGTTTTTGTCGCAGATTCACAATTGGATAGGTCAGATGCTAATCTCGAAAGCGTTGAGAATTTAATGGAAAACCTTAAAGAGTATGGATACAATCTCGCTGAAATTCCTTATGTTCTCCAGTTAAATAAAAGGGATCTCCCAAAAATTATGACTGTGGAGGAAATGTTGAAGAGTTTAAGACTTAAAAATGAACCCTATTTCGAGGCTGTGGCAGTAAAGGGAGTTGGGGTTTTTGAGACCATGGAGGCAATAGTTAAAGCTACAGTTGCAAAACTTGTAAAGGGATATACTTAATTAAATCAGATCCTCTGGAAAGGACGCAACAAACTTTATTTCCTTACCCGTGAAGGGGTGCTTGAAAGAAATAGAGTGGCTGTGCAGGGCAAGTCTTTTGTAAGGAGCGCCTCCATATTTTTTATCTCCGAGAATTGGACAACCAATAGATTTCAAGTGAACCCTGATCTGATGAGTTCTTCCTGTTCTCGGTCTAACAGAAAGAATCTTAAAATTTCCAATTTCCTTTAAAAGCTCATACTCTGTAAATGCCTCCCTCGGCTTTGATGTTCTTTCTGATATCTTTTCCCTGTCTTTTCTGTCCCTTCCTATTGCGAGTTCAATCTTTCCCCTTCTCTCTCTTAGATTACATCGGACTAATGCTATGTATTCTTTTTTTACTCTTCTTTCTTTAAATTCTTTTTGAAGAAAATGGTAAGCAAAATCGTTTTTTGCAACAACAATTAAACCCGATGTTTCCTTGTCGAGCCTGTGGACAATTCCTGGCCTTTTTTCAGAGCCAACACTGGCAATTTCAGGTCTCAGGAATAGCAGTGCATTTACGAGGGTTCCCTTTTCAACTCCAGCCCCTGGATGGACCACCATTCCCGAAGGTTTGTCAATTACCATTATGTATTCATCTTCATAAAGTATTTTAACAGGAATGTTTTCAGGGATTATCCCCGATTCTTTGATCTCAGGTATTATAACCTCTATTTTTTCTCCTTCCTTTAATCGATAACCTGCCTTCTCATATCTTCCTGAAACATTTACAAGATTCTCCTTTATTAGCTTCTGAATCTTTGAGCGAGTAAAACCATCAATTTTTGTAGATAGAAAAATATCCAATCTCTTTCCTGAATCTTCCATATCAACTATGAAGTCCTTTTTTACCCCTTCCTTTTTCATAAAAAATTATGAATGTGCTTTTTTCTTTTTAATGCGAGAAAAAAGGAAAATGGAAAATAAAATCCCAATTAGAGAAATCAGCTGGGGGATGGAGAATGTAAAGGAATTCTGAAAGATTATCCCTCTATCAGGGTCACCCCTGAAAAATTCAATTATAAATCTCCAGATAGAATAGTTAAGAATATAAAAAGAAAATACTTTTCCTTCCTTTACTTTTTTTCTAAGAAGATAAAATAAAAATAAAAAATTGGCAAAATTGAATATTGCTTCAGCAAGTTGCGTTGGAAAGAGGGGGACGCCAAGAGGAACACCGGTGTGCTGGTGGGCTATTGGATTTGTAAATGTAACTGATATGGGGCAGTTAATCTCTTTTCCGTAACAGCATCCTGCTGAAAAACATCCGAGCCTCCCAAAAGCATGGGCAAAGGCTATTGAGGGAGAGAAAACATCTGCTACAGGAAGAAATGAAATTTTTTTAATCTTTAAATAAAAAAAAGCGAATGGTATACCGAAAAGAAGTGCTCCGAAAAAATGACCTCCTGCTCTTACAGTTCCTAAAATTTCTTTGGGATAACTAATATAGTATTTAAATTCTGAGAAAATCATGAGAATTTTACTTCCAATAAAGGCAACAATGAAAAGATAAAAGACGAGATTCGATAATTCCTTTACAGGTAAACCAGCCTTTTTAAGATTCCATTCAAAGAGAATTAAAGCAATAAGAAAACCTATAGCAACTAAGAAACCATAGGTATAAATAGTTATTGAACCAATTTTTATGAGTACAGGGAACATACTCTCCTTTTCCTCAATAAAATCATCTCTCCAATTATTAAGATGGCTCCAATGGTGATGAAAGAATCAGCAAGGTTAAAGGTGGGCCAGCGAAAGGACCCATAGTAAATATCGATAAAATCAGTAACTCCACCATTTACAATTCTGTCAAAAATATTTCCGAGAGCCCCTCCTATAATGAAAGAAAATGAAAGGTTGGCAATTATTTCATTGGAAGGTGTTCTGAAAAAAACATATAAGATTAAAAGAAATGCAGATATTGATAAAATCAAAAAAACATAGTAAAGGGATCGGCTTCCATATGTCGAAAAGAACCCAAAGACAGTTCCCCTGTTGACTATATTTGTAATGGAAAAGAAATTATGTATTATTACCTTTTCTCCATAAAAAGGAACAAATCTTTTAACTAAAAGTTTTGTAAAAATATCGAGGAAGAAAACATTGGCAATTATGCTTATCCAGATTAATCTTTTCATGTAAGTTTTTTAACCGCCTCTATACATCTGGGACAGAGGTCAAGAAAGTTCTTGTCTTTTCTAACATAGATTGAGTAATTCCAGCATCTCTGACATTTCTCTCCATCTGCTTTTGAAACCTCAACACTCAATTCATTCCCAGTCTCAGTTTCAACCTGAGAAACAATGAAAATTGAAGGAAGTTGTTCTTTGAATTTTTTAATAAGTTCTTGATCACCACCAGGATATTTTAAAATAACTTTAGCTTCAAGGGAGTTACCCAGTGTCTTTTTATTCCTCTCAATTTCAAGAGCTTTCAAAACCATCTCCCTTATGTCTAAAATGGACTCCCATTCCTTCATCTTCTCTTCCTCAAGCCAGACAGTCTCTATTTTTGGAAATGTGTGAAGAAAAATGGATTCCTCCTTCCCTTCAAAATATGGCAAAAATTCCCATGCCTCTTCTGCTGTAAAGGGAAGGATCGGTGCAAAAAGGAGTAGACTTTCCTTTAACACAATGAAGATAGCTGTCTGGGCTGACCTCCTTTCTTCTGATTCGGGATGGGAGCAGTATAATCTATCTTTAATAATGTCAAGATACAGAGCGCTAAGGTCAACCGTGAAAAAGTTGTAGAGGGTATGATAGATGGAGTGATACTCAAAATCCTTATACCATTTAAGAATTCTTTCTGCTTTGCCCCTCCATTTCTCGAGAATGTAAAGATCAAGGGGGTTCATTTTTCCCCTGGGAATAAAATCCTTTGAAGGATTGAAATCGTAAAGATTGCCAAGCATGAACCTCCATGTATTTCTTATTTTCCTGTATGCTTCAGTTAGCCTTTCGAGAATTTCAGGACCAAGTTTTACATCCTCTTTATAATTGAAGCTTGCTACCCAGAGTCTTAGAATTTCCGCTCCCTTCTTATCAATTATCTCCTGAGGAGATATCACATTCCCCAAGGATTTGTGCATTGTTCTTCCCTGTTCATCAAGAACCCATCCGTGGGTTATAACAATTTTGAAAGGTGACTTACCTTTTGCTGAAAGTCCAACAATTAGGGATTTGTTGAACCATCCCCTGTACTGGTCATTTCCTTCAATGTAAACATCTGCAGGCCATTTGTGATCAGGGTCTCTTTCGAGAACAGAATGGGAAGAGCCTGACTCAAACCAGACATCAAGGATGTCTGTCTCTTTTCTAAATTCATTTCCTCCACATTTATCACATTTAGTCCCTTCAGGAATAAAGTAATTTGCATCCTTCAAAAACCAGCTATTTGAACCTTCTTTGCCGAAGATTTCAGCAACTCTTTCCATCAATTCCCACTTTTCAAGAACTTCGTTGCAATTCTTGCAGAAGAAAACAGGAATTGGAACTCCCCATGTTCTCTGTCTAGATATACACCAATCAGGGCTTGTTTGATACATATTTGTTATTCTCTCCATACCCCATTCTGGAATCCATTTAATTCCTTTGCAAGCTTCTATCGCGCTATCTCTTAAATCTGCAGAGTCCATTGAAATGAACCACTGTTCAGTTGCCCTGAAAATTACAGGATTTTTACATCTCCAGCAGTGGGGATAAGAGTGAGAAATTTCCTCTGATAAAAGCAATTTTCCTCTTTTTTTAAGCTCTTCAACAATTAAAGGATTCGCTTCAAATACCTGAAGATTCCCAAAGAGGGGTAAATTGCTTACAAATTTTCCCTTCTCATCCACGGGATTGTAAATATCAAGATTATATTTTACACCCGAGTAATAATCCTCCTCTCCATGACCAGGTGCAGTGTGAACACAACCTGACCCCTGTTCGAGATTTACATATTCTGCAAGAATTATAACTGATTTTCTTTCATAGAGAGGATGTATGGCATTCAAACCTTCCACCTCTGCTCCCTTTACTTTCTTTATTATCCTCGGTTCCTTGAAATTGAGCTTCTTTGTAATACTTTCGAAAAGAGAATCTGCAATTAGATAAACCCTTCCATCTGACTCAAAAAAGGAGTAAGTAAAATCAGGATGAAGGGCAACCGCAAGATTTGCAGGTAATGTCCATGGAGTTGTTGTCCAGATAATAACAAAAGCATCTTTTCCATTCAGGAATGAAAATCTTTCGTAAAAATCAGAACTCAATGGGAATAAAACCCAAATAGAAGGAGAAGTGTGTTCATGGTATTCAATTTCTGCTTCAGCGAGGGCAGTTTCGCAATGGATACACCAGAGAACGGGTTTTTTCTTCCTATAAACCCCCCCTGACTTAAAAAATGAATAAAGATAACGGATTATGTCTGCCTCATATTGAGGGTCCATTGTAAGATATGGTTCATCCCATGCGCCAAATACACCAAGACGTCTAAACTCTTCCCTTTGAATATTTACATATTTTTCAGCATATGCTCTGCACTCCTCCCTTATTTCCACAGAACTCATTTTTTTCTTTTTCTCTTTTAGAATCTGATCAACTTTGTGCTCAATGGGAAGACCATGGCAATCCCAGCCAGGTAAATATGGAGATTTAAATCCTCCCATACTCCTTGATTTTACAATAAAATCCTTGAGAATTTTGTTAAGGGCATGACCGAGATGGATATTTCCATTAGCGTAAGGTGGACCGTCATGAAGAATGAAAAGAGGAGAATCTTTTTTCTTTTCAAGGATTCTCCTGTAAATATTCATTTTATCCCATTTTTCCAGAATTAATGGTTCCCTCTGAGGAAGGTCTGCTTTCATTGGAAAAGAGGTCTTTGGAAGGTTTAAAGTCTCTTTATAATCTTTACCCATTTTCTCCAAAAGATAAATTTTACTGAATAATTGTTGAAAAATCAACAAAAACTGAGTTCTTCAGTTCTCTAAAATGAATTCAATTATTGTCTTGACTTTTCACCTTTTCTTTTAGCTATCCGTTGAGAAGCAAAGAAACCTTTATTCTTCTGTCCATGAAAGTTCAACTTTTTTATACCCTGAAGGGACCTTGAAAATCTCATCGGATAAGTTCTTCAATGAAATATTTGTAACAGTCATTTCTGACACACTTGTCTCTGTTTTTCCTTTCTTGTCAGTATTTTTCTTAGTTGTTAATGACTTTATTACAAATCCTATTTCCTTTTGAGCCTGCATTTCTTTTTGAATCAGAGTGTCAAGTTCTTCAAAGCCTGTTTTATATGTCTTGTTTTTGAAACCTCCAGCAGCTTCCATAGACGGAATATCATCTGTTGCCCAGATTTCCTTAGTCTCTTCCACATGACTTTTTGTCTTTATAATTGCGATTTTTGTTTCTATATCGTAAGAAGTTTTAATCAAAATGTGATTGCATTTGTATGTTCCTATATTCTGTGATTCTAATTTTGTAACTTCAACATTGGGATTGGTTATTGTTATTCTTACGAGCTTTGCAATCGCTCCGCTCATTTGCAAAATTTTATTCATATCAATTTCCATGTATGTTTTCTCCTCGGGGTCTACAATAATAACAGTGTCGGTTCCACTCCTGTATAACCAGTATCCACCTTTCTTACGGAATGGGTCAGATTTTTTCCCTATTTCTAAGAACTCTTCTCTAACATTTCCACCTTGGGCATAGCAGTGGGTCAGAATTGAACTTTCTTCCTTTTCTCCTAGATTTAATACAATTTTTGCCTGCCACTCTATTCCAGCGAATATTAACCCCGCCTGGAACAGGAAGAGAACAAGCAAAATGACAATTTTGTTTTTCATTGTACCTCCATTTTACACTATAACATTTTATTAGAGTAAATTGAAATTTTACTCAGAAGCTTTTGTTTTGATTTTTTAAACTTTTAAGTTTAATAATGTAATTTTTCAGGCGATAGAAAATTTAAAAAAGTTTTATATATTATGAGAATCATGCGGATTTTTGCTCTGTATTTTCCCATACAAAAAGACCTTTGATAATTGATGCCCTGAGAGGCAGAAAGACGAACGAGAGTAAAATAGAGAATTTAACAGGCATATCTAAATCGAGTCTCTCCCAGCATCTTGGCCTTCTTAAAGATAAGGAATTTTAAAAGCAGGAAAGAAAGGAACACAGGTTTTTCTACGGGGTTCCTCATCCAAATATCCTTGAACTTTTGACCTTATGTCAGAGTTCCTCATTGAATCAAGTTCTGATTCCCAGAAATTACTTGCAGAAGAAAAATAATCCAATTAAAAGATTGCACAAAGGATACAAAGAGGAAGGAATAACCATTCCATTCCCCGTTGGAGCCGTTTATCCGGCAGGAAAAATAAGTAATTTTTTAAAAATTAAATAAAGATGAGAGTTTATGGGCAAATTACCTCTTATCTTAACAAAACAGGCAATGATGCTGCAACAATTGACTGTCCAAGTCTTCTCTCTGTCTCTTCAGGAAGATAAATTTTTACCTCTTTGTGGATCTCAGGAAATTCTTTCTCAAGAACCTCCTTCGTCTTTTCTACTATCAAATGTCCTGCTTTTCCTGATGTAACCCTTCCGAGAATTAAAATGTGGGATAAATTATAGAAGTTTGAATACAATCCTATTCCATATCCTAAATATATCCCGATGGAATCGAAAATTTTCCTTGCCCTATCGTCACCTTTTTCTAAAAGTGCTTGAATTTTTTTTAGCCTTTCCACCGGGTTTTCATTTCCCACATCAAGTCCTGATATCTTTGCCAGCCGGAAAACAGCTTGCTGGGAAAGGTAGCTTACTCCACACCCCCTATCACCTGACCACTCATCCACTGGAGCATATGGACTAAAGTCTACAGGAGCAAATGCAAGTTCGTTCAGCCAGTTGGTTAGATTTCCTGCCTTATTCACATAACCACCCGCCTGACTTGATCCCATTGCAATTCCAAGAACAGCATTGGCATTCAGAAGAATCGAGCCAGCAAGAGCGGTAACCTCTCCATCATTAATAACAACAAGAGGAATGTCCCAGACCTTCTGTATATCTATAAATATATTTTTCACCCTTTTTTCAAAAACTTCTTCAGGAACAGCCCTGAAAAGGGAAGCAACCATAACTCGATTATTTATGTAAATTCCCGCAGAACTTCCACCTATTGCATCAACTTTTGGAAGATGGGATGCTGCACTGTGAAGAGCTGACATTATCTGATGAAAATGATAGGAGGGATCGCTCCTGCTCTGAGGCTCCCAGGGAACCTCTTCCGTGAAAACAGGATTCCCATCTACAATTGCTGAAACTTTTCTATCACTTGCACCCAGGTCAAACCCTATCCTGTATCCTTTAAAATCCCTGTCAACAGGGAAAGAAATTTCCTTTTGCTTAGGGAATTTATCCATATCAACAATTTCCACTTCAAAATCTCTTTCATAAACCTTTGACATCAAACTTACATCAAAGGCCCTTTTGCCATCTTTTTTGTAAATTTTTTTAAGAATCTCACCAATTTTTCTGGAACCTGAAATCAAAATCTTATATCCACCCCTTTGCCAGAGCAGAAATTTGGAGATTCTCTCTACATAAAAATTATTTAGCTCATCAAATTCAGAGCTATCAATTATTTCTGTCTCATGAACAGAAATTGAGCCGTTGCCTCTTAAAATTCCTATTTTTATTGGAATTTTTTTAGAGTTCTTTACTATATTCGAATATTCTCTTATCCAAAGAGATGCGGGAAGGAACCCTTCTTCGAGAGGAGGAAGAATTTTGGGTTTACAAATATTTTTAATTTTGTTCCTCAATTTAATTATAATACAACACTGATGGTTTGGAGTCAATTTTTACTTGACATTTAAGGTATTAAGAAAATAAAATTTAAAAGTTGTAGTTTGATATAAGAGAGGTTAGAGAGATGGAAGAGAAGAAAGAAGTTCCCCAGAAAAGGGAGCACAAAATTGATTTAAGAAAATTTACCAAGAATGAGGGATTTAGAGTTGTAGAGGAAAAACTTGCATCAATCGGAGCAAATGATTTGCTAATAACAATTTCTTCATTTGATCCCGATGAAATTAAAGGGGAAGTTGATTTTATCTTTTACAACATATGGGATTACTCCAAGAAAAAGTTCGAAGATGGAACATACGAAGCGCAATGGAGGCTGAAAAAGAATACTGGAAATCCTGAGGTGGATGAAAGAATAAAATTGGTAGAATAAAAATTATTTCAGGAGGATTGAATGCCAAAAGAGCATATTCCGCTGGAAGAGCCGATTATTGAGTTGAAAGAAAGACTTGATGCATTAAGAGATTCCAAAGATCCTAAGCAAAAGGCAGAATACAATGAGCT
Source organism: uncultured Clostridia bacterium (assembly GCA_964531645.1). Classification (GTDB taxonomy): domain Bacteria; phylum Acidobacteriota; class Aminicenantia; order JBFLYD01; family JBBIMS01; genus JBBIMS01. The sequence continues at coordinate 42,093 of CAZHEF010000009.1, read as the reverse complement.
CGCAAAAAAATTTGAAAAAAGCTGGAAAGAGATCTCAAAAAATTTAACACCATGGGAAATAACCCAACTGGCAAGACATCCACTCAGACCATATACCCTTGATTATGTGAGGCTTATTTTTGAGAATTTCATTGAGCTCCACGGAGATAGGAGATTTGCTGATGACAAGGCAATGATTTCTGGTCTTGCCTTTTTTAAGAAGGAATCAGTTGTTGTAATCGGGCATCAAAAAGGGAGAACAACGAGAGAAAAAATAGAGAGAAATTTCGGCATGGCAAATCCAGAAGGTTACAGAAAGGCTTTAAGGGTAATGAATTTAGGAGAGAAATTTGGTCTTCCCATAATCTCCTTTGTCGACACTCCAGGTGCATATCCAGGAATTGGAGCTGAAGAGAGGGGACAGGCAGAAGCAATAGCTTACAATTTAAGGGAGATGGCAAGACTGAAAGTTCCCATAATTATTTTTGTGATAGGAGAGGGAGGAAGTGGAGGAGCTCTCGGGATTGGAGTGGGAGACAGAGTTTACATGCTCGAGTACTCAATTTATTCAGTGATTTCACCGGAGGGGTGTGCAGCTATTTTATGGAAAAATCAATCAGCTGTTGAGGAATCTGCCAAAAACTTAAAGTTAACTGCAAAAGATTTGCTAAGTCTTGGAGTTATAGATGAGGTAATACCTGAGCCGATTGGTGGAGCACACTCCAACTATGAGGAGATGGCTGAAACCATATCTAAATATATTGAAAAAGGATTGAAAGAGCTGAAAAAACTATCTCCCGAGAAACTCGTAAAACATAGAATTGAAAAATTTAGAAAAATGGGGGTTTTTGAAATAGTTCCAAAATGAAAAGGGAGAAAATCCAGAGACCAAAAGGGACAAAAGATATTTTCGGGAAAGAGGCTGAGCTCTGGGAGTATATTGAAAATAAGGCAAAGGAGATTTTCAAACTTTACGGATATAAAGAGATAAGAACTCCTATATTTGAAGCTACAGAACTTTTTGAGAGAGGAGTTGGAGAGGAGACAGATGTTGTGAAAAAGGAGATGTATACATTCCTCGATAGGAGTGGAAGGTCTATCACTCTAAGACCTGAAAACACTGCTCCTGTTGTCAGGGCAATTATAGAAAACAGGCTTTACGAAAAACCTCCTCTTAGATTTTTTTATATTGGACCAATGTTCAGATATGATAGACCTCAAAAAGGCAGATACCGACAATTTCATCAAATTGGGGTGGAGATTCTTGGAGAGGACGAACCTTCCACTGATGCTGAATTGATTGAAATGGCATTCAAATTTCTCAAAAGCCTTCCTGTTAAAGATTTCAATATTCTCATTAATTCCATAGGATGTTATAAATGCAGACCGAATTATTTTTCAATTCTAAAAAATGAGGTTGAAAAGATAAAGGATATATTGTGTGAGGACTGTAGGGCAAAACTGGTAAGGAATCCTCTCAGAATTTTTGATTGTAAAAATGAAAAATGTATTGAAGAGAGTGAGAGATTGCCAAAGATAAATAATTATCTTTGTGAAGAGTGTAAATCTCATTTTAAAGAGGTTCTTAAAATACTGAACTTAATAGGAATTCCATACACAATCGATGGAAGGCTTGTCAGAGGGCTTGATTATTACACAAAGACCACCTTTGAGATAGTTCCCTCATCCGCTGAAGGCTCCCAGACATCTATTCTTGGAGGAGGAAGATATGACTACCTTTCAGAGGAGCTGGGAGGTTCTCCTTTATCTGGAATTGGTTTTGCCCTTGGAGTAGAGAGAACCGCTTCCCTTCTTTCCAATCTTTCCCTTCCTGAGCAAAAAACCATAATGATAATTCCAATGATCAAAGAGGCGAGAAAGGAAGCTTTTGAAATTGCCAACAAAATTAGAGAAAATGGACTTTCTGTAATTATGGATCCAAAAATTAGAAATATTAAAACATCCCTTAGCTGGGCAAATAAAGCAGGAGTTAAAAAGGTAATAATTATTGGAGAGAGGGAAATGGAGAGGGGAACTCTGATTTTAAAGGATATGATTTCAGGGGAACAGAGAGAAATTAAAAGGGAGGAGATGCTCAATTGGCTACACAAATAAAACTTGATTCAATTGGGGACTGGAAGAGAACCCATTACGCTGGTTCTCTTAGAAGGGAAAATCTTGGAAACAAGGTTACCCTATTTGGTTGGGTTAGAAGGAAAAGGGATCTTGGAAAGATAATTTTTGTGGATCTCACGGATAGAGAAGGTTCTGTCCAGATAGTTTTTGCTGAAGAAAAAGAAGAAACTTTCGAAAAAGCAAAGAATTTAAAATCTGAGTATGTCATTGCAGTAAGAGGGAGAGTGAGGGAAAGGGAGGTGAAAAATCCTTCAATCCCAACAGGAGAAATAGAGGTTGAAGCCAACGAACTAAAAATTTTGAATATCTCTGAAGTTCTTCCATTCTCCATTGAAGAGGAAGTGAGGGCATCTGAGGAATTGAGACTCAGGTTCAGGTATCTTGATTTAAGAAGAGAGCATCTCCAGAGAAATATTAAATTAAGACATCTTGCCTCCATTCAAACAAGAATTTATTTCCACAACAAGGGATTCCTTGAAATAGAGACTCCATTTTTGACCCGTTCAACCCCTGAGGGTGCAAGGGATTACATTGTTCCCAGCAGGATATATTCTGGGAAATTCTACGCTCTTCCCCAGTCGCCTCAGTTATTCAAGCAACTTTTAATGGTTTCGGGCTTTGACCGTTACTTTCAGATTGTAAGATGTTTCAGAGATGAGGATCTAAGAGCTGATAGACAGCCAGAATTCACACAGATAGATATAGAAATGAGTTTTCCTGACGAGGAGCAGATTTTTGAATTAATAGAAGGTCTTATGGTTGAACTCTTTGCACTTATAGGAAAGAATGTTGATACTCCTTTTCCAAGGATGAGTTATGAGGATGCAATGGAATTTTATGGAAGTGATAAACCTGATCTAAGGATAAGCCTGAAGATAAAAGAGTTGAGAGATAATTTTAAGAATTGTGGAGTGGATTTTATAGAGAAAGAGCTGGAAAACCAGAGTTTGAAAGGCTTGCTCATTGAAAAATCCCTATCAAGGAAGGAGCTGGATGAACTAGGCGAAATTTCAAGGAAATTGGGAGGTAAAGGAATAATATGGATTAAAAAGAAAGGTGAATTTAAATCTTCACCTAAATTTCCTGAATCTTTTCTTCCTAAATTATGGGAGGATATTGGAGGAAAGGAAAATTCAACATTAGTGGGGATTATGGATGAAAAGGGAAGAGCCCAAGAGATCATGGGAGAGATAAGAAAAATTCTTGGAAAGGAAGAACTGGAAAAGAAAAAAGATGAGCTGAAATTTTTATGGGTCGCAGATTTCCCGCTTTTTGCATGGAGCGAAGAAGAGGGAAGGCTTGTATCCAATCATCATCCTTTCACATCACCCAAGGAAGAAGATATTCCCCTTCTTGATAAAGAGCCATCTTTAGTGAAAGCAAGAGCATACGACCTTGTTCTAAATGGATATGAGATAGGGGGTGGAAGCATAAGAATTCATGATGCTTCCCTTCAACAGAAGATTTTTGGAATTCTTGGTCTATCGGAAAGGGAGGCAAGGGATAAATTTGGTTTTCTCCTCGATGCCTTAAAATATGGGGCTCCTCCCCACGGTGGAATAGCTCTTGGATTTGACAGAATTGTGATGCTAATGGCGGGAGAAAATTCAATAAGAGATGTTATTCCTTTCCCAAAAACAACTTCTGCTATGTGTCTGATGACAAATTCTCCATCAGAAGTTTCTGAAAAACAGCTAAAACAACTTAAGATAATTGTTGAAAAGGAAGAAAAATAGCAAGATTTTTGAATTACGATTCTACCTTTAAAATCTGATAAATTATATCAAGGGCGAAAGTATATACCTTCCACCCAAATCCTGACAGGAATCCTTTGCAAACTGGAGCGATTACTGAGACGCATCTAAATCCTTCCCTTGAGAATATATTGGAAATATGCACTTCAATTACAGGTACTGGAACTGTCTCAATTGCATCTCTTAAGGAATAAGAATAATGAGCTAAAGCTCCCGGGTTGATAATTATCCCATCTATACCATTGTAGTCCTGTATTCTGTCAATTATTTTACCTTCATGATTGCTCTGAAAAACCTTCAGTTCAATCCCCATTTTATCAGCTTTCTCCATTAGCTCTTGGTTTATTTCCTCCAAAGATTTCTCTCCATATATCTTAATGTCTCTTTTCCCGAGAAGATTCAGGTTTGGACCATTAATCACAAGGATTTTCATCAATTACCTCCTTCAATGAATCAAAAAGAATTTTATGAGGAATGTTTCTCATTAAAAATGGCTTCTCTAAATTTTTCAATAGAACAAAGTCTATTCCTTTTTCTGTTGATTTTTTATCCATTTTTATTAATTCAAGAAGTTCTTTTATTTTTGCTCTGATTTTTACTTTTAACCCAAGTTTTTGAATTAAATTTTTTATTCTCTCTTTCAACTCAAAAGGACAAAAAACAAGTCTTTCTGATATTTCAAGAGCATAAATTAAACCGATTCCAACAGCCTCACCATGGGAGATTTTATACCTGTAATAAGACTCGACCGCATGGCCTAAAGTATGCCCAAGATTGAGAAATTTTCGTATATTTCTTTCAAAGGGGTCATCTTCTACAATTCTTTTTTTTACATTGATTGAGCGGAATATAATCTCCTCAGTTAAATTTAAATCAAGATTTTTTATAAAATGAAGATTCCCTTCTATTAAATCAATGATTCCTGAATCCCCTATAAGTCCTGCTTTAATCACTTCCACAATGCCAGCTGAAATTTCCTTTTTTGGAACTGATAATAGAAAGAGTGGATCAATAAACACTTTATCAGGTGGATTGAATGTTCCGATAGCATTTTTCATGGAGTCGAAATTTATACCATTTTTCCCGCCTATGCTTGAATCAAGCATTGATAGTAGAGTCGTTGGTATTTGGTAATGGGTCACCCCTCTTAAAATCGTGGATGATACAAAACCACAAATGTCACCTATAACACCTCCTCCCATGGAAATTATGACTGAATCCCTTTTTATATTTTCGTTCAGAAGCCATCTCCATAGTCTTTCAACATTCTTGATATTTTTACTTCTATCTCCTCCCGAAATCAAATAATAGTAAGGAGTTAGTTCTTTTAAGTATTTTGAATAAATTCTGAAAACATTTTCATCGCACATTAAGAAAATCTTTCCAGTATCCTCAGTGAAGATTTCTTTTAAATTTTTTAATAAAAACCTTTTGAATGTAATTTTTGAACTCCTATCTCCAACTTTGACCTCAATTTCCCTTGTTTTTTCAGTCAAAAATTCAAAAATTTTTTCTATAGACCCATCTTCATCCAATCCGGAAATATCAATTTTGTTGGGTAATTTTTCATACTTTGAGGCTCTTTCTTTATAAATCTCCATGAATTCTTCTTTTTTAACCCCTCTTATTACTGGTCTTCTTTCATCGTCCGACAATCTTTCCCATAAGATTCCAGGATGGACAATGAGGGTAATAATTATTGCATTTTTCGAAAGGATATCAAGATTTCTTCTGAAGAGCAGGGTTTTCCCACCTGTTGAAATTACACTATCATTTTTTCCTTTTAAACTGAGAACAACTTCATTTTCAATTTTTCTGAAATATTCTTCTCCGAATCTATCAAAGATCTCGGGGATTGGGAGTGCCTCTCTTTTCTCAATTAAATCATCTGTGTCAATAAATTCCATTGATAGTCTTTTTGCGATTTCTTTACCAATTGTGCTTTTGCCGCTACCCATAAAACCTGTAATAACAATGTTTATCATTTTATATTTTCTATATAACTTTTCCAGTTTCTTTTTGTCTCTTCAATATTATCCCCCCCAAACTTCTCAAGGAAGAGATTTGCTATTTCAATGGCAACAAGATTTTCCGCAACTATCCCAGCGGATGGAACAATACATGTATCACCTCTTAGCATAGGAGCCAACGAAGATTTTTTATCTCTAAGGTCAATGGATGGGGAGTTCATCCTCAAGGTCGGAGGAGGCTTAACTTTTATCCTGAAGACAATATCTTCTCCATTGGAGATCCCACCTTCTATCCCTCCTGAGTTGTTGCTTCCTCTCTTTATTTTTCCATCTTCTAAATAAATAGAATCATTATTTAATGAACCGAAGGGCAAAATACTTCCAATTTCAATCCCCTTAACTCCAGAAATAGAAAGCAAAGCTCCTCCGATCTTAAAATCTAATCTCCTGTCATAATGGACATGGGAGCCAATACCAGGAGGGACTCCCTTAACAATAATTTCACTCTCCCCTCCAATTGTATCTCCAGATGATTCAGCTTTTTTTATTATTTCTATCATTAATTCTTCTTTATCCCTTTCAACACAAAAAATCGGTGAGAGCAATCTTTTCTCTTTTATAAAATTAAATTCATAACTTCTTTCACAAACAATGCCTCCTATCTTAACTGTATGGGAGACAAAATCAATACCAAAATAACTGAGGAAGCTTTTGCAGATAGCACCGATTGCAACTCTTACACAAGTTTCCCTTGCACTTGCCCTTTCTGCAATTAGATGGATATTTTTAAATCCATATTTAATACATCCCGCAAGATCTGCATGCCCAGGTCTTGGAACATAATCTGTTAGCTCCTTAACATCTTTATTTAAAATTCTTATGGAGATGGGTGCTCCTGTGGTATATCCATCCCTTACTCCACTCAGTATCTCAAACTCTTCCTTTTCCAGTTCCATCCTTTTACTTCTTCCAAGAGGGGTTCTTCTGAGCCTTAATTCTTCCTCTATCTTCTTCTCATCAATTTTAACTCCTGCAACCATCCCCTCCAATATTCCCACCAAAGATTTCCCATGGGATTCACCAGCAGTAAAATATCTAATCATTTTTCTCCTCCATTTTTTGACATATTGAATTGTAGACTTTCCTCCAATCCTCTTCTTTTGTCTTTATACCCGTCCATATTTCAAAGGATTTCATTGCCTGAAAAATTAACATATCCAGCCCATTCTTGATTTTTGCTCCATAAGATTTTGCTTCTGAGAGGAAAGGGGTTAGGGGAGGGTTGTAGATTAAATCCATAAAAATTTTCCCATTCAAAGGATACCTTAGATTGAAAAGCTTGAAAGCCTCGATTCCTTTCATGCCAACTGGGGTGGCATTTACAACAAAATCAACCTCTTTAAGAATTTCGTTAAAGCAGTCCTCCCTCCATTCTATCAATTCAAGAAAAGGAACAAATTTGAAGTCTTCCCTTATAATTTCCCTTCTAACAGAGCTTCTTTCCATTAAAAATATCTTTTTATATTTCAGCTGGGAAATTGCATAAAGAACAGCTCTTCCCGCGCCTCCTCCACCGAGAATAAAAACATTTTTTATTTTTTCTTCAAATTCTTCAATGGATTTTAAAAATCCATAAAAATCAGTATTGAAACCGATGATTTTTCCATTTTCAAAATATATTGTATTCACTGCTTTAATCTTTTTTGCATGTTCATCAAGCTCATCTAAAAATTTACATATAGTCTCTTTGTAAGGTATAGTCACATTCATTCCGTCGAAGCCTTTTATTTTCATTGATTCTAAGAAGGGCTTAATTTCAAATTCTTTCATTTGAAATAGTATGTAAATATAATCAAGATTAAGAAGCTTAAATATTCCTTCGAAAAGTAAGGAAGAAATGGAATGGGTAAGGGGATTACCTATAATTCCAAATCTACCAATCATGGCATGCTTCTCAATAAACACATAAGGAGAAAAAATCTTTTAAAAAATTTGGATAAGAAATATCAACGCAGTCAAATCCTTCAATATATGTCTCACCCTTCGCAATCAACGATGCTATGAATAGAGTCATTGCTATTCTATGATCACCGAAACTCTTAACCTTTCCTCCTTTTAAAGGTGTCGGACCTTCTATAACAAATCCATCCTTTATCTCTTCTATTTTTGCTCCCATTTCTCTAAGATTGTAAGAAATTGCTTTAATTCTGTCAGTTTCTTTAAATCTGAGCTCTTCCGCACCCTTAATCTTTGTTATTCCTTCTGCCTGAGTGGCGATTAAAGAAATGATGGGAATTTCGTCAATCATGAAAGGAATTTCATCCCCTTCTATCTTAATACCTTTCAATGGAGAATATTTTATCTTAAGATCCCCTGTTTCCTCGTTAAATTGTTCGCTTATATCCAGAATTTCTATTCTTGCTCCCATCTTTTTCAGAACATTCAAAATCCCGGTTCTTGCAGGATTAAGTCCAACATTTTCTATTATTATTTGGGAACCCTTTATCAGAATAGCTCCACAGATAAAAAAAGATGCTGATGATATATCTCCTGGAACACTCATTTCACCACCTGAAATTTTCGAGTTCCCTTTTATCCTTATCGTTTGATCTTCAACTTCAAGATTTACTCCCATCCATTTTAACATTCTCTCGAGGTGATCCCTTGACTTTACCCTTTCTTTTATAACTGTTTCGCCATCAGCAAAAAGGGAAGAAAGAATTATAGCGGATTTTACCTGAGCACTGGGAATGGAAAGTTCATAATAAATCCCTCTTAGATTACCACCCTTTACCATCATGGGAAGAAAGGAATCTTTATTCCTTGCATAAATTATTGCTCCCATTTTCCTTAGAGGCTCCACAATTCTTCCCATTGGTCTATTTTTTAAAGAATTATCACCATTGAGGATGGAAAGAAAATTATGTCCACTCAGTAATCCTGCAAGGAGTCGAGCTGTTGTGCCTGAATTACCACAGTAAAGAATATCTTCCGATTCCCTCAAATTTCCAGGCTCAATGATAATTTTACCTTCTTCCATTTTTATATCCTTACCAAGTTTTTTCAAGCAATCAATCGTGGAAAAGGTATCTTTTGCTAAAAGAGGATTTTTAATCCTCATTCCATCTTCTGATATGGAGCCCACAATCAGCGCTCTATGGGTGATGGATTTGTCAGGGGGTGGGTTCAACCTTCCTACCAATTTTCTACATTCAGAACCTGAAATTCTCATAAATTTTCCTCCTCTTCTCAATGTCCTTTTTTACACTTTGAAGAAATCTTGAAACTTCATCTTTTTCAATTTTATTTTTCAACTCTTCAAGTTTCTTAATGAAAATTTCGATTTGCTCAATTATATTTGACTTGTTTGTAAGGATTATATCCTCCGCCATTTTTAGCTCTGTCAGAGCAAGTCTTGTGGCGCTGATAAACCCTGTTGATATAAAATTTTCTATTCCCATTTCTTTTCTATGAAAATCTTGAAATATTGAATAGAGAGCGACCGATAAAACATAAGGTAGATGGCTTACAATAGAAGTGCAAAGGTCGTGGGTCTCGGGATCAACTTTATATGGAATAGCTCCAATGCCTCTAACAATATCTTTAGCAATTTTCTCTCCTCTTTTCGAATTTTCATTGGGAAAGCAAAGGAAAAAAGGCTTTCCTTCAAAAAAATTTTCGTCAATGGCATCCTTTCCTTTCCTGACATTCCCAGCCATGGGGTGTCCTCCGATGAGTATTTTATCGGGATATTTCAGCATTTCTTTTAAAATTTCCTTTTTTGTGCTTCCAGTATCAAGGAGAATTTTATTTTCCCTCAGTAATGGAGCTATTTTACTTATTAATCTTATGATTTGTATAACAGGGGTGGAAAGAATTATGATATCAGCCCTTTCAACCCCCTCTTCAAGTTCTTCAACATACTCATCAATTATCCCCTTATAAAAACTCTTTCTCTTAATGTCCTTCCCAATAACTAAATTGGCAATACCCCTTCTTTTCAAGGCAAGGGATAGAGAACAACCAATCTGACCAAGACCAACAATAAAAAATTTCCCTTTCATAAGTCTCTCCCACAGACATAGCAGATCTCTTTTAGCTCGGAGAGGAGCTTGGAAAACATTGAAAAATCGATAGTCTGGAATCCATCGCTCAAGGCTTTTGACGGATCTTTATGAACTTCAATCAATAATCCGTCCGCACCAGATACAATAGCGGATTTACCTACAGGTGGAACAAGCTCTCTGACCCCAGTCCCATGGCTGGGATCAGCAATAACAGGAAGATGGGAAAGTCTTTTAAGTAATGGTATTGCTGAGATATCGAATGTATTTCTTGTATATTTCTCGAAGGTTCTAATTCCTCTCTCGCACAGAATAACCCTTGGGTTTCCATTGGAAAGGATATACTCTGCGGACATCAAAAGCTCCTCCAGTGTTGCCATCAAACCTCTTTTTAGAAGAACTGGCTTGTCTGTTTTACCAACTGCTTCAAGAAGGGCAAAGTTCTGCATATTCCTTGCTCCAATCTGGAGAATGTCTGCAACCATGCTAATCTTTTCCACATCCTCCGGGCTCATTACCTCTGTAACAATTGCAAGCCCTGTTTCTTTTTTAACCTCACTAAGATATTCGAGCCCCTTCTCTTTTAGACCTTGGAAAGAGTAAGGAGAAGTTCTTGGCTTGTAAGCCCCTCCCCTTAATATCTTTACTCCATTCTCTTTAAGAAAATAAGCTATTTCAAATATCTGTTCCCTGCTTTCTACTGCACATGGTCCAGCCATTATAGCTATCTTCTTCCCTCCTATCTCAACTCCATTGATTTTTATTACTGTTCCTTCATTCTTGAACTCTCTGCTGGCAAGCTTGAATGGACTCAATATTCTAACAACCTTCTCCACACCTTTGAGACCCTCAAAGAATTCAGGAAGTGTATCAATCCTTCCAATAACTCCAATTATTGTTCTTTCTTTACCCTTTGAGATGTGAGGTTTTAAACCAAGCTCTTTTACTTTTTTCAGGATTTCAGAGATTTCCTTTACCGTTGCTTCAGGTTTAATTACTATTATCATTTTTCCCTCTTGAAAGGTCAGGTCTTAAAATTTTTGTGTCTCCTAAATATTGATGTTTTATCTCTTTCTGACTTAAATTTGTGTAAACATGTATCAAAATTCTTATAACCCTTTTCATACTCTTTGGAACATCAATTTCTTTAGCACATAAAGCAGGAACATGCTTTAAACCCATTTCCCTTAAAGCATAAGCAGGAAATTCCATGTTTATGTCCTTTGTGACAGTGAAGAAGACAGATACAATGTCCTCATCCCTTACATTGTTCTCTTGGATCATTTTTTCCAAAAGTTCAATTGTTTTTTGAAGAATCTCTTTTTTCTCATTTTTATTTACCTGAATTGCTCCCCTTATACCCTTTAAAAGTTTTCCATTAATTTTCATATTGCACCTCTCATGGTTTTTAAGAAATCTTTTATTTCGTCCAAAAAGAAACTTTCCTCCCTTCCCATCATCATTTTTATAATTGCACTCCCAACTATAATCCCATCGACATCCTTGGATAAAATTGATGCCTGTTCTGGCGAAGAGATTCCAAATCCAGCAAACAAAGGTTTATTTGTAACACTTTTTAAGGTTGAGATTGTTGATTTAATTCTTTCATCTATTTTACTTCGAACACCTGTGACTCCATAAACAGAAACAAAGTAAATGAAACCTTCAGATTTTTCTGCAATTAGTTTCATTCGCTCTTTTTTTGTAGAAGGGGCAACCATAAGAACAACTGAAATATTTTTAGAGTTAAAGGAGGAGCCAAGGATTTTAATTTCTTCAACTGGAAGATCAGGAAAAAGAATACCATCAATTTCATTTTCCATCATGAAGGAGGAGAATTTTTCAAATCCAAATTTATAAATTGGGTTGAGATAACTCATAATCACTATGGGAATTTTGATGTCTCTTCTTATTTCTCTAAAGAATGATATAAATCGAGTAATTTTAAATCGTCTATCCAGAACCCAGTAGGAGGAGTGTTGAATGTATTTCCCATCCGCAATCGGATCTGAGAAAGGCATTCCAATTTCTACTATGTCTGCTCCACAAGATTGGGCAAGAATTAGTAGTTCGCTGAATTTCTCTTCAGAGGGATAAAAAGCAGTGAAAAAAGGAACAAAGGCTTTTCTGTTCTTTTCTCTTAAATTTTTGGTTAAATTAGCAAGATTTCCCATTATTTTCCTCCATTGGATGAATATCTTTGTCTCCTCTTCCTGAGAGATTAACAACAACAATCTCTTCTCCTGAAAAATTTTTGTAATTTTTAACCCATGCTATTGCATGAGATGATTCAAGAGCAGGAATTATCCCTTCCATTCTTGCAAGCTCCTCAAATGCTTCTATCGCAAGCTCATCTTTAACAGAATCCACAAAAATCCTCCTTTTCTTAAAAAGGAAAGAAATTTCAGGTCCAACTCCAGGATAATCAAGACCTGCAGATATTGAGTGGGAATTCAAAATCTGTCCATCTTCATCCTGTAAAACCAGTGTAAGAGAGCCGTGAAAAATTCCAAAGTTTCCCTTCAAAAGGGGGAGAGAGTGAAATGGGGTCTCCTTCCCCTTCCCTTCTGCTTCAATGCCAACAAGTTTAACATTCTTATTTTTTACAAATGGATAAAATAGTCCAATTGCATTAGAACCTCCTCCGATGCAGGCAACAAGAATGTCAGGGTATCTATTTTCAAACTCAATGATCTGCCTTTTGACCTCCTTTCCAATAATAGATTGAAATTCCCTGACCATTAATGGATAAGGGTGTGGTCCCACTGCTGAGCCGAGGAGGTAATGGGTTGTTTCAACATTTGCAACCCAATCCCTAATTGCTTCATTTGTTGCATCTTTTAAAGTTCTTGAGCCTGCACTAACCTTTACAACCTCTGCTCCGAGGAGTTTCATTTTTGATAGGTTTGGAGATTGTCTCTCCATATCGACCTCACCCATATAAATTGTGCATTCAAAACCAAAAAGGGAGGCAACAGTAGCTACCGCCAGACCATGCTGTCCCGCGCCTGTCTCAGCAACCAATCTTTTCTTTCCCATTCTTTTTGCAATAATTGCCTGACCGATACAATTTGTAATTTTATGAGCTCCAGTGGGATTTAAATCCTCTCTTTTCAGATAGATTTTCACTCCGTAATGCTTGCTCAGATTCTTTGCAAAATAAAGGGGGGTTGGTCTCCCACAATAATTTCTTAGATAAAATTTGAATTCCTCTTTAAAAGAAGGGTCTTTTCTTACTCTATAAAATTCTCTTTCAAGATCAATAAGAGGATCCATCAATGTTTCAGGAACGAATCTTCCACCAAAATTACCAAATTTTCCTAACGATTTTCCCATCTCTTTACCCTCGATACGAAATCTTTCAATTTTAAAGGGTCTTTCTTCCCAGGATATAATTCCACTCCAGAACATACATCGACTCCAAAGGGAGAAACTGTGCGAAGAGCAGATTCTACATTTTGAGGGGTTAAACCTCCGCCAAGGAGAAAATTCCCTAAGCCTTTTGCTTTTATTGCTATTTTCCAGTCAAAGGGCTTCCCTTTTTCAGCTGAGTCAAGAATAAAAAAGTTTGATTTGTATTCCTTTATTTTATCCAGAACATAGTAACCCGTAGCACGAAATGCTTTTATCCCTTTTCCCTTGAAGCTTTTTACATACTCGGGTGGTTCATCTCCATGGAACTGCAAAATGTCTAAGGACAAAGATTGACAAATCTCTCTGACCAATTCAATAGGTTCATTAAAAAATACACCAGTTTTAATAATAAATGGGGGGAAAGCTTCTATTATCTCTCTTGCTTTTTCTACTGATATTCTCCTTGGGCTTTCTGAGAAGATGAACCCAAGGGCATCAACTCCAAGCTCCAAGGCTAAAATTGCATCTTCTATGTTTGTAATCCCACAAACCTTTATCTTTACCATTTCTCAACCACCTTTGAAAATATTTGAGCGGTTTCTTCAATATTGGGACTTTCAAGGAATGCACCTCCTATTAAAAATCCATCTGCTCCAATTTTTTTAAATCTAAAAATATCTTCCAGCTTCTTCAGCCCACTCTCAATTATTCTAATTTCCCCTAATTTATTCTCAATCACTCTTCTAAGAACCTTTTCGCCTCGTATAAAGTCAACTTCTAATGTCTCGAGGTCTCTATTGTTTACTCCAACAATTTTCAATCTCAAATCTTTTATAATTTCAATTTCGTCTTCAGAATAAATTTCGACAATTGGTTCCAATTGAATTTCGTTGCAAAACTCAATCAAATTAATAAGCTTTTTTCTATCAAGGAGGCGAACAATTAGAAGAACAGAATCTGCACCATTATTTCTTGCTTTAATTATCTGAGATTCTTCCATTATAAAACCTTTTTGAATCACGGGAATTGAGACAGTGTTTTTAATCCTTCTCAGATCATCATCGGTTGTCAGAAAGAACTTTCTCTCCACAACAACTGATACTGCGGAAAAACTATATTTTTCATATATTACTGCTATCTCTTCTGGAAGGAGTTTTACTCTGAATTCTTTTGTTGGGGTCTTTCTTTTAAATTCACCTATAATTCCAGATCTTCTAACGATATAATCTGAGAGAGGAAGAGGTTTTTCTTTTCTCTTAAGTTTTTCCATTGGTTCTCTACTTATATTTTTCTTTATAATCTCAAGGAAATTCATCTATCCCTCCCTGTGAAATCTAATAAAATCTTTCAACTTTTTCATTGCTTTTCCCGATTCAATGGAATACTTTGCCATCTCTACTCCTTCCTTTAAATTCGGAGCTTTTTCTGAGACAAAAAGGGCTGAACCTGCATTCAAAATTATAATATCCTTGTAAACAGAATCTTCTCCGTTCAGGACTGAATAAAGGATTTTAAGATTCTCTTCAACAGATTTTACTTCTATCTTTGCTTTTCTCATTTTGATTCCAAAATCTTCAGGAAAAATTTCCATTTCTTTTATTTCTTCCCTTTCATATAAAATGCAGAAGGTAGGCTGAGATATTGAAATCTCGTCAAGACCGTCTCTGGAATGGACAAAAAGATATTTATCCCCTCCTAAATTTTTTAATATTGCAGAAACTTTCTTCATTATTTTCTCACTAAAGAACCCTATCAACTGTCTTTTTATTTCCACAGGATTAATTAATGGTCCGAGGACATTGAAAATTGTTCTTACACCAATTTCTCTTCTCACAGGCTGAATGTTCTTCATGGAAGGATGAAAGAAAGGTGCAAAAATAAATCCAATACCAACTTCTTCTATGGCTTTTTTTATTTTCAAAGGAGATTCTGGAAGTTTTATTCCAAGACCCTCTATTAAGTCAGCACTTCCACATCTACTGGATATTGCTCGATTGCCATGTTTTGCAACTCCTACTCCAGCTCCTGCAACAACAAAGGCTGAGATTGTGGAAATGTTAAAGGTTGATTTTCCATCCCCACCAGTCCCGCAAAGGTCTATAATATTTTCTTTGTCCACAGAAATTTTTTTGGAACATTCTCTTAATTTTTTTACAAAGGCGTATATTTCATCTGGGGTCTCCCCTTTCATTTTAAGGGCAATTAGGAAAGCTGAAATCTGTGCGGGAGTGGCTTTCCCTTCGATTATCTCTTGAAGCACTGAGTCTGTTTTTTCAATGCTCAGGTCATCGCCTTCGCACAATTTTGTTATCGCTTCCTGAATCATATTTTCCCTCCTAATTCAATAAAATTTTTTATTAATTTTTTCCCTTCAATGGTTAGAAAAGACTCCGGATGGAACTGAACCCCTTCTGTCAGGGTCTCTTTAACTCTTATGCCCATTATCTCCCCATCTGCTGTGTAAGCTGATACTTCAAGTTCTTGAGTAAGATTATCATCTGAAACAATAAGAGAGTGATACCTTGTAGCTTCAAAGGGATTTGAAAGGTCATAAAAAATTGTTTTTCCATCATGGTAAATCTCAGAAGTGATTCCGTGCATAATTTTATTTGCCATTATAACCTTTCCGCCGAAGGAATAAGTAATACATTGATGACCAAGACAGACACCAAGAATTGGGACTTTACCTGTAAAATGTTTAATTATTTGGTTGCATAAATCTGCATCTTCAGGTCTACCAGGACCAGGAGATATAACAATCATTTCAGGTGACATTTCAATTACACTCTGAAGAGAAATGGAATTCCTCCTTTTCACAATTACATCTTCGCAATAAACTTTGAACTCCTGAAAAAGGTTGTAAACAAAGGAGTCAAAATTATCGATTATTAAAATCATAAAAACCTCCCTTCCTCAGCCATTTTAATTGCTTCATGCATTCCTTTCATTTTATTTATGATTTCTTTGTATTCGTTCTCAGGGATAGAGCCATTCACAATTCCTGCACCTGCCTGAAGGTAAAATTTTCCTTTTCTGTAAATAATCATTCTTATTCCGATACAGAAATCTAAATTTCCATTAAATCCAACATATCCAACAATGCCTCCATAAGGTCCTCTTTCGACAGGTTCCATTTCATCAATTATTTCCATTGCCCTTAGTTTGGGAGCACCTGTGACTGTTCCCGCAGGGAAGGTTGCTTGAAGAACATCATAAAAAGTTTTTCCAGGATTAAGTTTCCCCTCAACCTGGGAGACAATGTGCATAACATGAGAATATCTTTCAATGGCCATTCTCTCTGAAATGGTAACTGTTCCTGGAACACAAATTTTCCCTAAGTCGTTCCTTGCCAGGTCGATTAACATGACATGTTCTGCCCTTTCTTTTTCGTTACTTATCAATTCTTTTTCCATTTCAATATCTTCTTCCCTATTTCTTCCCCTTCTCCTTGTTCCAGCAATTGGTCTTATGGATACAACTCCTTCTTCAACTTTTACATGGGATTCAGGTGATGAGCCTATAATTTGAAATTCACCCAAATCAAGATAGAACATATAGGGAGAAGGATTTAAAATTCTCAGGGCTCTGTAAATTTCAAAAGGGTGAGCGGAAGTTTTTCCTTGAAATCTTATGGATAAAACTGCCTGAAATATATCTCCATTTTTTATAAAATCTTTTGTCATTTCTACTTTTTTCAGGAACTCTTCTTTTGGCAGATTTTGAGCTAAAGCTCTATCATGATTTACATTTCTTTCCCTTTTTCTTTTTGGCAATTCAGAGTAAAGGGCATTTTTTGTTGATTGGATTCTCCTTTCAATTTCCTCCTCTTTTAAATTTTTCCCTCCTACGATAATCTTTCCAGTATTTTTAACATGGTCAAATACAATTAAATTTTGTGTCTTAAAAAGGAAAATTTCTGGAAATTTTGATTTTTTCCTTAAATCTATATCTTCGAGAAATTTGACAAATTCGTATCCAATGTATCCAACCCAACCTCCATTAAATATAAGCGGGACCGAAGGCTCTACATATCTTTCGCAGAAAATTTCATCAAAAATAAATTTTGCATTCCCTTTCTCAAACAGCATTCGGATGTCATTTTTACGAAGAGAATTCCCGCAAATGGTTATTTTTTCTTCAGGTTCAAGCCCTATAAATGAGTATCTCCCAACCCTTTCACCTTTTTCAACACTCTCCAGAAGAAAAGTTGCATTGTTTTTTCTCAACTTCATAAAGGCAGAAACTGGAGTATCAATGTCTAAGGGGATATCCGTCCATCCTACCATTCTTTCATTTAACTTTTTAATCTCCATAACTCCTCCAAAAAATAAAAAGACCCACCAATTTTTAATTGGTGGGTCTTAGGATTTCCTTTATCGGAGAGGGTTTGGGCTTAAAGAAACCTCAGAGACCCACCCTCTTGGTAAACCAGTACCAAAAGTAGTGGGTCCTTATAAATTGAGTTCCCTTAAGCAATTCAGACATAAGAAAAAAATTATATACAAAAAAAATATTATGTCAAGACCTTCCCTTACTTTTAGCTGGAAGCTACCGTTAAACAGCAGAGCAAAAGAAAGGAGGAAGCGTGTAGCTTTAAGCTTGTAGCGTGAAGCAATCATAATAGTTGAAGCTAATTTTGGAATAATCAAAATTTACTGTATAATTAAATTGAAAAGATGATTAAAAAAGAAAGATTTAATATTTTCTTTAAATTCTTTCAGGCGGTGGAAACCGCCTGAAAGAGCCCACCTTTAAAAACATTCCTTTAAAAATAACTTCCAAAGGAGGTCTTTATGAAATTGGAAAAAATTCGAGAAAGGATTGACCTTATAGATTTTGAAATCTTAAAACTTTTAGAAGAAAGGTTCGAGCTTGGGCTCATCGCAGGCAAGCAAAAATCTTCAATTTACGATGAAGAAAGGGAGAAAAAAGTTTATGAGAATATTTTGAATACACCGACAAGTCCTTTAGTTGCCAGAAAATTTAGAATCAAACTTTTCGAAAAAATAATATCTGAAAGCAGGAATCTTCAATTGAAAAGACTGCTCTTAATTGGATTTCAGGGAGAGCATGGGGCAAACAGTGAAGTGGCTGCAAAAATCTTTAATCCTGATTTAATAACCATCCCCTGCAGAGAATTTAAAGATGTGGTTGAGGGTGTTGAAGAAGGATATTTTGAATATGGAATTTTACCTGTTGAAAACACATCTGAAGGTTCGATAGGAGAAACAAATGACCTTTTAATAAAAACTGATCTTTTCATTGTCGGAGAGGTCAAACTTCAGATAGACCATTCCCTTCTGACTTTGCCCGAGACATATTTTAAAGAAATAAGATTTGTTTACTCACACCCCCAAGCTCTTGCACAATGCAGAAATTTTCTTTCCCAAAACAATCTTGAACCAAAACCATTTTACGACACTGCGGGTGCAGCAAAATGGCTTTCTCAAACAAGACAACCTGGAGTTGCTATAATTGCAAACATTTCATGTAAACAGTACGGCCTTAAGGTAATAAAGGAGAAAATTCAGGATGAAGAAATTAATTTGACAAGATTTCTAATTATTTCAAGAAATAAAATTAATGAGGGTGGAGGAAAATGTTCAATAGTTTTTTGTATCCCCGATAGGGTTGGAGCCTTGTACAATATTCTTAAAATATTTTCTGAAAATGGTATAAACCTCTCAAGAATCGAATCCCGTCCCAACAGAAAAGAGAAAGGGGAATATATATTTTTTGTGGATTTTTCAGGTTCTATAAAAGATAAAAAGGTCATGTCTGCACTGAAAATTTTAAAGAAAAAAACCGAGCTCTTTAGATTTTTAGGATGTTATAGAGAATATAAACAACATGATAATAGTTAAGTTTTCCCAGAAGTTGAAAATAAACAACAGAATTATTTACTGAAACTACGAAGCAAATAGTGAAATTCTATTTTTCTTGACATTTGAAATAAAAAGATTAAAAATAATAGCTAAAACATGAGTGAGGGAGCTATGAAAATATTAAAGATTACCGTTTTTCTTATCTTATTCTCAAACCTTTCTTTTTCCGCTATTTACCCTCAGTTCGGAATTGAATCTACGGGAGGCTCAAACAAACTTTTCCTCTTAACTCCATGGCTTGGATTGAGATACCCTGTTTCTCAAAACTCTTCATTTCTTATTAAATATTACAACCACAATATTAGCTTCAACTATTTAATTGAAGAAACAGAGAAGAAAAGGAATGCAAATATTTCCAACTTCTCTCTTGTTTATTATTTTCAGAATCCTAACACAGAGCTTTACTCTGCTTTATCATTTCTTACTGGAACTGATTCTTACAAAGCGTTTGCCCTTGATTGTGGATTTTCAAAACCTTTACTCAGGTGGCTAAAAACTGAAATCGGTTTTTACCTTCTCAAGGAGAGTTCTATTCTCTGGTATCCCGACGAGGATATTAGGGACATTTTTCTCTATCTTCTAAAAGGTACTTTAAAAGTAAAGTTAAAGAAGAATATCGATTTCAATTCCAATTTTTATTTTTCCATAAATTCTGAAGATGTTAATGCTTATTCAGCTTCCATAGGCTTTATCTATTCACCTAAGGAGCCATTTTATCTTTTCCTTTTCTATTCAAGATATTCCGAATCCGCCCAATACAAGTTTTCAGGGAATTATATTTCTATGGGTTTAAACTTTTACTATTAAATCACTTTGAAATTTAGAGAGAATCTAATCACTTTCTTTTTTCTCTTTTTAATTCTCATTATTTATCTTCTCACCCTTTTCCCGGGTCCTGGCGGAAGAGTGAATGCAGGAGATTCAATGAAATGGCAATTCATCGGCAAAATCTTAGGAACCCCTCATCCCCCAGGATACCCTCTATTTATTCTACTTTCAGCAATATTTTCGAAGATTTTCTTTCCACTCCCTCTATTTACAAGGGTAAATCTTATATCAATTTTTTTTGCCATTTTAACTCTTTTCTTTCTTTTCAAAGTTATGAGGCAAATAGGAGCAAATATTTTTTCTTCATTGATTGTAACATCAATCTTTGCCTTAGGAAAAATATTCTGGTCTCAGGCAACAGAAGCCGAGGTATACACCATCAATTCATTTTTTATTATTTTAATCATTTATTTTTTAATGCTCTGGAAAGATAAAAGATACGAAATATTCCTTTCCCTCTCTCTTTTCTTTTCCATTTTTAGTCTTTCAAACCACATCACAATTCTATTTTTCTTTCCTTCAATTTTTATCTTTATTCTCCTTATCAGTCCGAAATCATTATTTGGAAAAAGAACAATTTTATTCTCAGCCATTTCCCTTTTGATTTTGTCCAGCCTTTATTTGTTTTTAGTATGGAGATCTAACAGATCAATTTATTCAGAGTTTCCTATACAAAATATTAGAGATTTCACATATTTCGTCTCTGGTGGTGTATGGAAGAGGAGCCTTAACCCGATGACTCTTAACTCTATTTTTTCTGGTCTATCCAAATTTTTCTCCAGCATCCCGTCAAATCTTACATTCTCATCCCTTATAATCTTAGCTTCAGGTATTTTTGCTCTTTTTAAAAATTTCAAAGTATTGATTTTACTTCTTCTATCTTCTCTCCTATTTCTTTTTTTCTCAGCATCATATTCAATAATAGATTTTGAAGTAAATTACATCCCTGTATATTTATTTATGGCAATATTCACTGGTTGCGGAATGAATTTTCTCCTGAATTTAAAAGCTTCAAAATTCTTATGGACATTAATGATATTTGTATTTTCTCTAATACCTTTTCTTCTTTTTATAGAAAATTATAAAGAATTGAAAATAAAAGAAAGCTACTGGGGAGAGTGGATTAAAATAGTCTTTTCAAACTTCAAAAGAGAAACAATTTTTATCCCAGACTATATCAATTATGACCAGGACATGGCTCTCTCCTATGGTGTATTCGGTCTTGATTATATTAAAAATAAAAATTTTGTCATAGGAGAGAATTTTTATCAGAGGGAGAAAATAATAGAAGATTATCTTTTGGGAAAGGAGATCTATTTAAAAGGTTTCAAATTGGAAAGGGGTATGAAAATTGTCTGTTTTGATGAAGGAATCGCCTTGGGACTATCTCAAAAATTTAAAGTTAAAAAAAGGGTTATATCCGATAAAATTACAATCCCGTATTTTCGTATAATGAAAAATGGAGATTAAAAGTTTAGCTTTTCTAAAATCAATATAAGTGAAGTAAACAATCAATTCAAAAGTCAAAATGCAAATTAAAAAAGGAATAAAGGCACCAAAATAAAGAAAAAGTTAATCACTAATTTAGCTATTCAGCCATCTGACCATTTGGTTTCTTTTCCTTCAAGTCTTGCCTTTCTCGCCCCTATCAAAGAGTTTCTATTTCAAAGAGAACGCCTCTGGGGTCAGGACATCCAAGTTCCTTTGTCTCAGCAATCCAGTCATCCTGAGGTAATTCTTCCTCTCTCTGCTTTGCAGTTAAAAAAGGCATAAGGGCATTTAGAGCATATATACAGGTAAATTTCCCATGGGGAATCTCTACTTTCCCGTATCCTCTTATATAAAATACATCTCCAACTTTCAAATTTGCCCCACATCTCTCTTTGATCTTCTTTACTCTGATTACCAGATCTTTCATTTTCCCTCCTATTTTTATAAATTTTTTAAATCTTCTTCCAGTTTTTTAAGTTCGTCCTTCCCAAGAGGCAAACCGTCCTTTTCTATCTCAACAACAATTTTTACTTTACCCTTTTTCTCAAATCTTATCAAAGAGATTGCGTAATCCTTAAAAAGATTGAAAATTTTCTCAATTGGTTTCCATGAGGGGTCAGAGATCACACCTAAAACTGAAAGATAAGTTTTTCCAACAGGAATAGCCCTGCTTTCAACTAAAAACTCTTCTTCTCTGTGGAGGATTTCGTATATAAATTTCACAAGTTCTGCGATTTCTTCAGCAGGTGAATTCATTCTATAGAAATCCTCTATGTTGAAGTAAATCTCCCTCAACTCCCTTTCTTCTATTCCTGGAATTAGTCTTCTTACCTCATGGAATTTTATTGAGTCAATTTCCCTCATTCCTTCATCAAAATCTCTATAATCACCAATTGCATCCTTCAATCCCTTCTTTATTCTTTTATAGAGTTCATCAACACTTGCAAATTGCATAAAGTCAACACTCATGTCGAATGTCCCCACCTGAACATCTCCATACTGCTTTGGAGGATTTGCTGCATACACTTTGAGACCTCCGATAGACTCAAGGTAGGGGATACATCTGTATCCGTAAGAGTCCTTCTGAGGGCAGTAAATGGCAAGTATAATTTTGAAATCGATCCTGAACTCCGAAGCATTCACAACACTGAGAAAAACCTGAGATTTCTTTGTTTCTTTTGCCTCCTTCATGAGAAAAGGAATTATTGCTCGAGCATAATGCTCAAACCCACCGATCTTTATCTGAAACTCCTGAGTCCTCAGTCTCCTTTTTGAAATTGTTGATATGAGATTTCTTTTTATAACATCAATTTCTTCCTGCTTGTAAGGATTCCCATCCTCATCAACAATTTCAATCCTTATCACTGTTATATTGGCTGGGGTTGTAAACTCCTTGTGATGCTTTATTATGTATCCAGGGACAGAAATATCAAGGGCTCTAAGGCAATCCTCAAGAAAAATATCCCTTGCATACCATGCAATTGTGATTCCCGTAAAATCTCCCTTCTTAGTCCAGAGATTTTCAATAATAACCTGTGGCTCCTTCTTCTCTCTCACTCCCTTTACTAATCTGTAATTGTTTATTATTATCCTTGCTATATCTTCAACCTTTCTTTCCTCAATATACTCCCTTGACCTTGCAACAAAAAATTTCACAGCCTCACCATTCCCTCCAACAATATTCTCAATGTCATCTTCCTTGTAAATCCTTTCGATCTCCTCAACCACCTGGCTGTAAATTCTTAGTTTTCGAGCCTCCTCGGAAAGAAGGGATGTTTTTGATGAAACTTCCGTTGAAACCCTTTTAATATTGGAAATTATCTCATCTTTCTGAGATAAAAATCTCTCCTCCTCCTCTTTATTTTCAAGAAGAACAGCAATAATTATAACACCTACTTTTTCACTCTTGCAAGTGAGGGAATAACCGTTTAGTCTGAAAAGATTCCACCCCTTTTCGTGTACAGTCCCTATGGCTGACTGGGAAAGCCCTGGCCAATCAGGAGCAGCAACACCAACTATCCCAATATGGGGATAATCCTGGCTTTCATACAGGATTTTGAAAATAATTGTTATCTTCTCATCCTCCCTCAGGCTTAGAAGTTCCCTTATTAAAGGAATCTGTTCCTCGGTATGAAAGAAGGTTAAAGAGTTCCTTATCTCTTCAGTTATTTCACCGCTTCTTTCAAAATAAGTCAAAATCTTATCCATTCCATCTCCATTATAAAAATTGCAGTATGAAAAATCAATTTCAAGCCCTTCAAATAAATGAGCTACAGGAAGTAATTTTGTTCAAATACCAATCAGGATGTTTTTTATGTCGATGGGGTTAAGGAGGATATTGATTTCGTGAAGGGTTTTTCTTTCTTTCATCCATTCATTTAGTATATCCTTTGTTTTATCCTTTGCTATTTCTTTTTCAATTAATGGTGTCATTTCAATGAGGGAGCGGGCAGGTATTTCAAGTCTTTCCGCAAGAGGAAGATATCTTTTTTTGTAATATTCTTCAATTTCTTCAATACTCACTGAAACTCTTGAATAGAAAAGATTTTCAACGAGTCTTTTTGATCTGATTTTTCTTGAAAGAATCTCTCTGAGCTCATCCCAGCTCATGTCAAGATCATTCAAAATTTCAAGAACTCTGTCAAGTCCTCCAAGCTCAGAAATTATCCTTTCCTCCTCCTCTACATAATCTTCTTCTCCAATCTCCTCTCTTTCAGTTATCTCCTTCTGAATAACAGAGGAATCTATTAGTTCATTAAGACAATCCATGACCCCTTCATTTGTTTTTTCACTTTTTGAGCAGATGTGAAGAAGATAGGAAGCTTTCAATTCTCTGAAAGTTATAATGTCTGAGTCGACTGTTGCCACAATCTTATCCAGAAAGACTCTCTGGGAGAAAATAAATAGAAATAATAAACTAAAACTCATTTCCAATGTTAAAGAGAATGACCCCTTTCCTCTTTAGGGATGGTTTTGTGAAATTATATCCAAGGTATATTTTGAAAGGGCCAACGGGTGTTCTATACCACAATCCAATTCCACTTCCAAGATTGAAGTTTGACAGCTTGAAATTACCCTCTTTCCAGAAAACATTCCCGACATCGAGGAACAGAGAGAGTCTCAGATTCTCCCATGGGAATACAGGAAGAAGAGACTCTGTATTTGCAAGAAAGATTATGTTTCCACCAATTGGATTCCCTGTTTCAGGGTCCTTGGGACCCAGTTCGTCCACTCTCTCTCCTCTGAAGGAGCTTCCACCAGCAAAGAATCTGTCTGCAATGGAAGCATCTCCATGTATATATCCAATTCTTAAAAATGAATTTTGAATTATATCATATGAGAAATTTTTTATGAGCTGAAGGTTGAAGGAAAATTTCCAGAAGTTAGATTCTGTTCCGAAAGCTGGAAAAGCTTTTTCTAAATTTAAAATCCAGTATCTTCCCCTGGTAGGATTGAATGAGTCATCCCTCAGATCAACGAGATAGGATAGAGAAAGAGATGAGGTGTAGAAGGGTCTGAATTCTCTATCGATTGCTGATTCCTTTATCGATAAACTGAGAAGGTTTGTCCTTGCTATTCTGTAGCGGAAAAGAAGGAGGGAATGATCTGTGTCTCTATCCACCGCAGATATTGCAAAACCTCTTCTTTCGTAAGTGAAACTTTTCCTCTCCTCCTTCTCCCACCACAGAGATGTTATACTTTCGAGATTTAAACCCATGAGAGACTTATTAGAAAGGGAGATAACCCCCCTCTTTTCTTTAGGGCTGAGCTGAATGACTGAGGACCCACCTGTTGCAAGACCAAGAATGTTGTTGTGGGAAAGTTCAAGAGAACCTCTTGGTCCAGATCTTTCAAGATAGCCACCACCAACTCCGATGTGATAACCACCCGCTTCTGAAAGAATAAATATGATTATCAGCTCATCATCCATCTCAATCTCCCTTAGTTTGATCTCACTGAAAATACCTGTTTCCTGAAAATTCTTCAATGTAGCCTGAATTTTTTCATAGGAATATAAATCCCCTTCTTTTATTTTTAACATGTTTTTTATGATAAATTCTTTCGTCCTTGTCAGTCCAGTGATATGAATTTTCTTTATTTTGAATTTTTTCCCTTTATTAATTCTAAAGATTATATTTTTTTCCTTTTCACCACTCGCTTCTGCTAAAACTTTGGCATTTTTAAAGCCCTGATTTATTAGGAATATCCTTATTCTCTCCTTCGCATTTTCCACGAGAAAATCTGAGTAAAAAGAGCCTTCGGATATTCCAGATACTGATTTTAATTCACTCTCTTTGAACGGCTCTTCTCCTTCAAAAGAAACTGATTTTACTGAAAATGGTCTTTCCATTTCAACTTTAAATACAACATCCACAGAATTTTTCCTTCTGGATATTTCTTTCTTCACATTAACATCTGAGTAGCCTCTGTTTTTGTAGAAGGTTTTAATTCCACTCTCGTAGCTGTCTATCAACTCACCATTAGCCCAGAATGAGAAAGTCGATTCTGTGTATTCCTGGAGGAATTTTTTTAACTCAGTAAGACTCTCTTTTTCAGTCTCGAGTCTCATTTTGTGTAATCTAAACTTACTTCCTTTATTTATATCAAAGATTATTTTCAATTCATTCCCTTGCTTTCTTGCTTGAGCCTCAACTTCTGCAAATAGGAAACCTTTACTTTTCAGATGATTTTTGACTTTTATCTTGCTCTCTTCAATTGCCCATTCCTCAAGGATTTCGCCTTCCCACAAAGGGAAGAGAATTTCTTCTGGAATTTTTACTCCCTTAAATTCCATTTGAATTTTCTCCCCGAGAGAGCCTCTAATTTCAACAATAACCCATTCATTATCTATTTTTTTAATATTAGAACTTATTTTCGCTCTTAAATAACCTTCTTTTTTTATATGGGATAGCATTCTATCCGTATCTTTCTGGAGTTTAAATGGTATAATTGGACTTCCTTCCTTTAAAGATAACAATTTTCTCAACTCACTCGA
The DNA here is from genome assembly GCA_964531645.1 of uncultured Clostridia bacterium. GTDB lineage: Bacteria > Acidobacteriota > Aminicenantia > JBFLYD01 > JBBIMS01 > JBBIMS01. The sequence continues at coordinate 15,636 of CAZHEF010000009.1, read as the reverse complement.
TTCAGGGTTTAAAGAATCTGAAAATAAAATCTCTTTAATTTTTCTCCTTTTTCCTGATTTTATATTAAAAACAACATCCTTTCTTCCCTTTGAATCTCTTATAAAAGCTCCAACCTCAGCATCGAGGAAACCGTTCTCTTTCAGCTTACTCAAAATTTCCTCTTTAGCCTTTTCTATCTCTTTCTGACTAAAGAAACCACCCCTTCTGAGGGATGAAATTGCACCCCTTAACTTTCCTTTTGAGGTTCCTTTCTCTCCTTCAAAAATAATTTTGCCTAAAACATTCCTTTTCTGAAGTATAAAAAGAATTCTAAGATTATCTTTATCCTTTAAAGCCTCAACCTCTATGGATGAAAATTCATTCGTTCTGTAAAGATTTTCCATCCCCTCCTTCAATTTGCCATGATTTAAATAATCTCCCTTTCTTAACGGGACAAAAGCGGAAAGTTCATTTTCTTCCTTCCCATCCACAATAAATTTAACTTCACTTACCCTGATTTCCTCTCCAGAAATTATTATGAAAGAAAGTATAAAGAGAACAATAAAAATCTTTAACCTCATTGCCCCAACCTCTTTATGAACTTAAGATCAATGCTGAAGGCGCCATTTTCATTCCTCATACCTATTAGAGAGAAATTGTCTGAGATGTTGTATTCAATATAAACAATGTATTCTCTTTGTCCAGATAGATCAGAGGAGTAAAGAATAATTAAATCCTTTGAGACTTTTTTTCCAACAGTTAATCTTGCCACTGGGTTTGAAGAGGAACCGAGAAGATAAGGATCAACTCTTAACCTGTCAACTCCGAACAATTTCTTAGCCCTTGCCTTCAATTGTTCTGAAATCTCCATACTTAGAAGGGAAGCAGAACCGAGCTGTGTCCCTGTCCTGTAACTTGTCCTTTGATAAATTTCTCCAAGAGCAAGGAGGGTAAGAATATCCTGGGGTGAAAGGGGTGGAGAGGAGGTGAGTTGAGGGAGTGGCTTTGATGCTTTACCTTTGACTTCAAATGTTACTCTATAATCTTTAACAAATGTATCTGCAAGGATGTAAATTTCCGGATCAATTATGAATGGCGAGTTGAAATATACTTCCGCTCTTATGAGTTTAAATTTTCTATCTCCAATATTAAGTTCTCCACTCCTTCCTGTTATGTTTCCAAGGATTGTTGGATTTGAGGAATCTCCTTTAATTTTAAGAGAGAATTTCCCCTCAGTCTTCCCCCATGAGTTTTCCATCCATGCGTTTCCATCTGCACGGAGTTCTATATTCAAATTAATTTTCTTGAATATTTTTGGAGGTCCTTTGGAAGGAGTGGAAGAGAAAGCGATTTTCTCACCTATCTCCTTTTTCCAGAGAAGGCTTTGAATGGAAAACTCTCCTTCAATAGCAATCTCTTCAAGATTCCCTCTAATCTCAATTTTTCCATCTCCCACTCCACTTACTTTTTCAAATGGAGAAAGTCTCATATTTTTTCCAGTTACATTGACCTTTATATCCTCGAGTGTCCATTTACCAATTTTGGCCTCTCCATAACCTTCCGCATGTCCTCCTCCAATTGTAGCCCTGAAATTCCTCAAATGAAGTGAACGATCCTCCTGAATCAGAGTCCCTGAAAAATCTCTAAAGTCGTGGGCAAAACCTCTTATAAAAAACGACTTGCCCTCAACATTGGAAATAGACTTTATTTGTAGGGAATTTGATTTTCCCTTTACTTCTCCTATAAATTTAGCTTTTACACTTTCACCAGGGAATTCAATCAATTTTTCTATGCCATTGATATTTCCGTTAAACTTACCATCAAAATAACTACCCTCCAGTATAACAAAATCAAAATTAAGGAATTCATCTTTTGCTGGAGATTCAGCAATACCTTTTATGGAGATTTTATCTTTTGAAAGGGAAGCATTACAATTCAGGTCGAAGTTTTCCGGCTCTCCCGATTTATAAGCGAGATCTTTAATCTTTCCCTTTATTTCCATGGGAGAACTATAAATTTCACCCTCTCCTTTAAGGGAAAGAACCAGCTCGCCTTTTAAATCTTCATAAATTTTTGATATATCAATTGAAATTTGAGGGACTAAAACTTTGTATTTCATATCCCTTTTGTTGAAAATTAGCTCTCCAGAGAAATCAGATAGACCTGTGGAAAAGGAAGGAGTTGAGGTGAATATTTCATCTTTGAAATTAAATGGAATTGAGACCCTTTTTAATTCAAGTTCTTGAAATCTGAGTAACTGGGAAGATATCCTTCCTGTGGCTTCCAGTCCATCTCTGAAATAAACAATTACATCTCCCTTTAAATCTCCCTTCAATTCTTTTAAAACTTTTTCACTTCTTGCTCTCTCTATCTCAATTTGTATTTTTTTCTCCTTGAGACTCCCTCTGATTTCCCCTTCAAAAATTCCATCTTTCAAATTTCCCTCAAATATAAGAGCATCCTTTACTCCATTGATTTTTCCATTAAGATCTCCGATTTCAATATTCCCTATCTTCAAATTTTTCAAATCAATTTCTGCATCTGTCTCAGAATCCTTAATTGTCCCTGATATTTTTAATTTTGCGCTTCCATTCCCCTCCATTGGTGGAAGCTGGGGAGGGGCATAAAAGGTTTTTAGAGTCTTTGAATTTAACAGCTCCTTTAATGAAACATCTTTTAATTCCCCGCAAATATCAATATTTTTACCATTTAGATTTACGAGCCCAAAACCTTGCAAACCTTTTAATTTTATTTCTTCAATATTAACACTCCAGCTCTTTTTTTCTGAATTTATATTTCCCTTCACAGTTCCTTCCTCAGATAGAAGAAGAAACCGACCGGTTAATTTATCTCTTATAATTTCTCCATCAAAATTAAGGAAAAAGTCGGATGGGATATAAGGAAAAGTTGAGTCAAAGAATCCAAGGGGGAAATTTTGCAAGTTGAAATCGAAAAATTTACCCTCTGAGAATTTGATATCACAGAACCAGATGGATTTTTTATGGGTAGATTGTAGATGAGCTTCACCATTAAATTTCTCATCGAAATTTGCAGATACGAAAATATTCATTAGCTTTCCGTTAATATTAGGAGAAAATGAAAAATCCACCTTTCCTTTCATCCCTTCATTAATTTTCTCAAGACTGTAACTCCCTCCCATATTCCCTTTTATTTCCATTCCTTCATATTTAATGCTGGAGATATTTGAATTTACTTTACCTTCCACCTCAAAATTTTCATTCTTGGAATAGATTGTTGCTCGGGTTGAAATCGTTCCATATTCACTTTTTATTTCAAGCTCTCTAATCCTTATGCTTCCTTTCTCGCCCCTCAGGAGAAGCTTCATGAAGAATTCTTCTTCAAAGCCTAATTTTTCCTCCTTCATCTTTCCTGAAGAATCCTTTATGTTTAAAGCTAATCTTTTATTCTTGTAGTAAAGGCTACCATTGACGGAGCTCAAAACTACTTCTCTCCTTCCATCTTTAAAAATAAAGGAGCCATTAACTATTCTTCCATTTTCAATGTCAAAGTTAGGTAGTTTCCTCTTTTTACCTTTTCCACTTTCCAGTTTGTAAAGGGTGAATTGGGGATATTCAAGATGAACTCTAAAAATGAGTTTCTTTGACCATAATCCCCTTGTGGTAACTTCAATCTCTGCATTTTTTACATTTAATTTTCCCAATTTGTCAGGAATCTCAATGGTTAACCCACTTACAGAAAGGGAGGGAGGGAAAGGCTTGAGGTCAAGGGAAGAGAATGCTCCGTAAATTTTTATAAAATCACTTATTCTTTTTAAAGCTTCGTATCTGAGGTATGAAATAGAAATTATAGAGATGATTAATAAAACAAAAAAGAATATGAAATATCTCTTAATTATTCTTTTCATAGATAAACTTACTCAATTACAAAAAGAGTGGTTCCAACTTCTACTGTCATACCCTCCTTTACATCAAGTTCCTTTAGAATCCCATCTTTTGGAGATTTTATCTCATTTTCCATTTTCATTGCTTCTATGGTAATTACACCTTTATCTTTGGGAATATTCTCTCCCACCTTTGCAAGAATTTTTTTAACCCTTCCTGGCATCCTTGCTTTTACTTCCACCCTCCCTTTCTTTTCAAGTCTTTCTCCTTTAAAAAGAGTTGAAGCGGGTTCAATCTCGACTGTCTCTCCATTTAAAAAAACAACATAGCCATTCTTGTTTTCATACACAAAACAATCGTAAATCCTTCCGTTTAGTTCAAGGAGGAAAATATCCCCGTCAACTCTTGTAACTTTTATATTGTATTCAGAATCATTTACCTTTGCTCTGTATAATCCTTCTCCCTGAGGTGAGATTTCGAGAACCTTTTGATTCCCTTTAACATTTAAAACAATTTTCTTCATAGCCTGTTCAGAAAATTATACCATAAACCCATCATTTTCCAGCGATTTATCTCTTTCTTATTCTGAGGGATTGAGTTTTTCGATTTCTCTTCCATTTTAAGATAAGTGACAACCGCTGATAGATCCTCCACTGTCTCATCTAATTTTTTCTCTTCCCTTTCAAGCCTCTCAATAAAATGGGTATTATAATTCCCTTTTATAAAATCAGGATGCTGAAGGACCCTAAGAAAGAAAGGAATTGTGGTTTTTATTCCAACAATATGGTATTCGAGGAGAGCTCTCCTCATCCTGTTAATTGCCTCGAGCCTGTCCCTCCCCCATGTAACAAGTTTAGCAATAAGTGGGTCATAAAATATGGGGACCTCAAATCCTTCATAAACCCCACTATCGATTCTAACTCCTATCCCTCCTTCTGGATTCTGAAGTCTCAAAATCTTTCCTGGACATGGAGCAAAGTCATTGTCGGGGTCTTCGGCGTAGATTCGACATTCAATGGCCGAACCCCTTGGTTTTATATCTTCCTGAGAGAAAGGAAGGGGACTCCCTTCCGCAATCTCTATCTGACATCTAACAAGGTCAATACCTGTAACCATTTCAGTTATTGGATGTTCAACCTGAAGACGGGTGTTCATTTCAAGGAAATAAAAATTCTTATCTTTATCCACAATAAATTCTATTGTTCCGGCGTTCAAGTATCCAACTTTTTTTATGGCTGAAACAGCCATCTCTCCCATTTTTCTCCTTATTGCGTCATCTATAAAGGGTGACGGGGTCTCCTCCACAACCTTCTGATACCTCCTCTGGATTGAACATTCCCTTTCTCCGAGATAAACTGCATTCCCATACTCATCCATAAGAATCTGAATCTCTATATGATGGGGCTCCTCAATGTATTTTTCAATGTAAATAGAAGGATTGCCAAAGGAGGAGAGAGCCTCAGAACCTGCAAGTTTGTAAGAGGGAATTAGCTCCTCTTCATTCTTTATCAATCTCATTCCTTTTCCACCCCCTCCAAGATCCGCCTTTAGAAGCAATGGATAACCAATCTCCATTGCAAACTTTAATAATTCATCTTCATCTCTGACAGGTTTTTTTAGTCCAGGAACAACAGGAAGCCCCGCTTCCTCCATGGCTTTTCTCGATTCTGTTTTTGAACCCATCAATTCTATTGATTTATGGTCAGGACCAATGAATATTAATTCCGAATTCCTTACAGCCTTTGCAAACTCTGAATTTTCCGCAAGGAATCCATATCCTGGATGGATGGCATCACAACCACTCTTCTTAGCAACATCTATAAGTTTATCAATCCTCAAATAACTTTCAGAGGAAGGGGATGAACCAATAGGATAAGCTTCATCAGCAAATCTCACATGGAGGGCTTTTCTATCCGCCTCAGAGTAAACTGCTACACTTTTTATATCCATTTCCCTTAATGTTCTCATTATTCTTACTGCAATTTCTCCTCGATTGGCAACAAGAACTTTTTTTATCTTCATCATAGTAATTTACCTATAATATTCTACTTCAAGATACTATTTTTTTCCAACTAAAGGGGTATGTTTCCATGCTTTTTGGGAGGGTTTTTATCCCTCTTGTTCTGGAAGGTTTCAAGAGCCTTTATCAGCTTTAATCTTGTAAACTTTGGTTCTATTACCTCATCTATATATCCTTTTTCAGCACTGACATATGGATTGGCAAATTTCTCCCTGAACTCTTTAATTTTTTCCTCTCTAAATTTTTCGGGATCCTTAGCCTTTGCAAGTTCCTTTCTATAAATTATATTTACAGCTCCTTCGGGTCCCATAACTGCAATTTCCGCAGTGGGATACGCAACATTGTAATCGGTCCTAATATGTTTTGAAGCCATAACACAATAGGCTCCACCATAAGATTTTCTCGTTATTACTGTTAGTTTTGGAACTGTTGCTTCAGCAAAAGCATAAAGAAGTTTTGCTCCATGTTTTATTATTCCTCCATGTTCCTGATCAACACCGGGAAGAAAACCGGGGACATCTTCAAAAACAACAAGGGGAATATTGAAGGCATCGCAAAAACGGACAAACCTTGCTCCTTTAACAGAAGCGTTAATATCAAGAGCTCCTGCAAGATGTTCGGGCTGGTTGGCAACAATACCGACAACTCTTCCTCCAAGTCTTCCAAATCCAACTATTATATTCGGTGCAAAATTCTCCTGAATCTCAAAAAAGTAGTTGTCATCGAGAACAGTATTTATAAGAATCTTCATATCATAAGGCTGATTTGGATTTTCAGGAACTAAAAGATTTAAAGATTCGTCCACTCTATCAATAGAATCTGAAGTCTCCTTAAAAGGAGGATCTTCCATATTGTTAGAAGGAAGAAAAGAAAGGAGCTCTCTTATAAGAGATAGAGTGTGATGGTCATCTTCACCCACAAGGTGGGCAATTCCTGATATTGTGCTGTGGGTTTCAGCTCCTCCAAGTTCCTCCATTGTTACATCTTCATGGGTTACAGATTTTATTACATCAGGACCTGTTATGAACATGTAGCTTTTCCCCTTGGTCATTATTATAAAGTCTGTTATTGCAGGAGAATAAACTGCTCCTCCTGCACATGGTCCCATAATTGCTGAAATCTGGGGAACAACTCCTGAAGCTATGGTGTTTCTCAAAAAAATATCAGCATATCCAGCAAGGGAACCAACTCCTTCCTGAATTCTTGCACCTCCAGAGTCATTCAAACCAATAACTGGTGCTCCCGCCTCCATCGCCCTGTCCATAATTTTACATATTTTTCTTGCATTACTCTCTGACATTGTTCCACCAAAAACAGTGAAGTCCTGGGCAAAAACAAAGACAAGCCTACCATCAATCTTTCCCCATCCTGTTATTATGCCATCACCTAAAACCCTCATCTTATCCATTCCAAAGTCATAGCAGGAGTGAACAACAAATCTGTCAATTTCATTAAATGTCCCGAGGTCAAGGAGCGCTTCTATTCTCTCCCTTGCAGTTAGTTTCCCTTCCTTGTGCTGTTTTTCAATTCTTTCAATTCCACCCCCGATTTCAGAGAGTTTTATTTTTTCCTCAAGAATTCTAAATTTTTCTTCCAGTCCCATATTCCACCTCATAAAAAAGTAAAAAGTTAAAAGTATAATTTAAAAGGTAAAAGTTTAATTTTTTTAATACTTGCTTTTTCATCTTAATATGAAAATTTTTCTTATTTCTTCTCATTTTCACTTTCTCATCTCAATAATCCTTATAATGCCTGTTCATTTTGACTTTCAAATTTTAACTTTTCCCTTTTTTAAAGGATTCCCAATCTTTTAAAAATCTCTCTATCCCGATATCTGTTAGTGGATGTTTAAAGAGGGCTTTGAAGACTAGAAATGGCATTGTAACAATGGGAGCACCAATCAGAGCAGCTTCCACAACATGCATGGGGTGCCTTACAGATGCTACAATCACCTCTGTCTCAAATCCATAATTTTCATAGATTATCATTATCTTTTCTACCAATTCCATCCCGTTCCAGCTTGTGTCATCTATTCTTCCTATAAAAGGACTGACATAATTTGCACCTGCCTTTGCAGCAAGGAGTGCCTGAGAGGGAGAGAAGACAAGGGTAACATTTGTTTTAACATTTTCTTTTGATAACTTCTTTACAGCTTTAAGTCCTTCCACTGTTAGAGGTATTTTTACAACAACATTCTCCGCAATTTGAGCATGCTTCTGCGCCTCTTTAACAATATCCTTTTCTTTTTCTGAAACCACCTCCACACTCACAGGACCATCAACTGTTTTGCATATATTCTCAATTATTTCCCTGAAAGTTCCACTCTCCTTTGAAAGTAGAGTTGGATTGGTTGTTACTCCATCAACGAGTCCCATGGAAATACCCTCTTTTATTTCAGAAATATTTGCTGTGTCAAGAAAAATTTTCACTTTTTCCTCCTATCTTAAGAGGCATTGCCTCAATAAACTTTCATCACTTTGTTGGAAAGAACACCTATTCCGTCAATCTGGATGTCAACAATGTCTCCTGGATTTAGAGATTTTCCCGCTGATGGAGTCCCTGTGGCAATCACATCTCCTGGAAGAAGGGTCATTATCTGGGAAAGATATCTTATCAGAAATTCCACAGAAAAGCTCATATTTTTTGTATTGCCCGATTGGACAAGTTTACCGTTCACAAAACTCTTTATTTTAAGTTCCTGAGGATTGAGTTCCGTAACAATCCATGGTCCCAAAGGGGAAAATGTATCGAAAGATTTCGCCCTTGTAAAATTCTTGTCCATCTCCTGTATATCCCTCGCAGTTACATCGTTAAAGCATGTGTAACCAAGGACAAAATCCATGGGATTATCATTTTCTTTTAACTGGAAACCTTTTTTCTTTATTACAACTGCAAGTTCTCCTCCAAAATCAACAATAGATGAAACTTTCGGGAGAAGTATACTCTCATCTGGTCCTATAACTGTTGTGGAAGGTTTTATATGGAAGAGGGGATAATCCCTTGATTCAACCCTTCTCTCTATGGCGTGAGCCTTGTAGTTGTAAGCTATTCCTATAATCTTAGATGGAATAACAGGAGCAAGAAGATTGACATCTGCCAATGGTATTTTTGCCCTGCTCCTTTCAATTTTTTCAAAGGGTGGTTCTTTGAGAAGATAAATGTAATCTTCTTCAACAATCCCGAAACTTTCCTTCCTTTTAAAAATGAATCTGCATATTTTCATCTATATCTCTCTTCAACCAAATTGGATGAACCGCTTTCATTCCCCTTCTTATCAACTGCAGTTACAAAATATTTGTAAATTTTTCCCTTTTCTCCTTTTCTGTCTTCAAAGGATGTCTCTTTTGTTCCATTTAATGTCAAAAGTTCCTCTTTCCCATTTTCTCTCCTGTAAACATTATATTTTTCAAAGTCACCTACTTCAACTTTTTCCCATTTTAAAAGTATAAAACCTTCCTCTGGAATTGCTATAAGATTTTGAGGAGGTGGGGGAGGGAATTTATCAACAGGAATGATAGAAATCTCCTCTGAATCATCACTTTCATATAATTTTTCAGATACTGAGCTAACCTTGAAGTGATGCTCAACATCCCATGTAAAATCTTTGAAGACGAATTCGTTTTTAACTAAGGGCTCCTGGTTTAATTTTTTGAAATCTTTACCGTCGTAAATATATACAAAGAAACCAATGTTCTTCTTTATTTCCTTAAATTTCCATTTTAAATGAATTCCACTTTCTCTCACATCAGCGGTAATATTCTCTGGAGGCTCAGGAGGTTCTTCAACTTCAAATTCGAAAAGCTTTGAGGGGATTGATTTTTTACCACCTGAATCCCAGTAATAAATTAATGACTTAAAAATCTGTGGAAAACTACCAGTTTCTTTCCTAAAAATTATACCTTTTTCTTCTTTAAACTCTATGTCTTCGAAAAAAGATTTTTTAAGGAATTCCTTTATCTCAACTCTTTCCTTTGATGGATAAAAATTGTAATAAACTCTGATTTTTTTTATTTTGAGGGGCGTGTTGTCGGAGTAATTTTCAGGGAAAGTGATGGAGGCAATCAAAACTTTCCCCTTCTGATAAATTTTTACATTCTCGACGGGAAGAAGGATTTTTGCGACTGGTTGAAGAGGAGGACCTTTCACCCCACACGCAATGAGAAATAATAGAGAAAATAGAAAGAAGATAATTTTGAAAAACTCTTTCACATATGTTCCACTTATTAAAATTACCATTTATTTGAAATTTTTATAGTATGTACCTGCTCAGATCCTGATTTTTGAGGAGACCATCCAGTTTCTTTCTAACATATGCTCTATCAATCACAATTTTCTTTTCAGGAATATCTGGAGCCTCAAAGGCAATTTCTTCCATAACTTTCTCCATAACAGTGTGAAGCCTTCTGGCTCCAATATTCTCGAGCTCCATATTTACTTTCTCTGCAATATCTGCAATCTCTTCAATGGCATCATCAGTAAATTCAATCTCAATTCCTTCTGTTGAAAGAAGGGCTTTATATTGCTTAATGAGGGCATTTTCTGGTTCCTTTAGAATTCTTATGAAATCTTCCTTTGAGAGGGACTCAAGTTCTACTCTTATGGGGAATCTGCCCTGAAGCTCTGGAATAAGATCAGAAGGTTTTGAGACATGGAAAGCACCCGCCCCTATGAATAAAATATGATCCGTTCTCACCATTCCATATCTTGTGTTTACAGTTGTTCCTTCAATAATTGGAAGAAGGTCCCTCTGAACACCTTCCCTGCTGACATCTGGTCCATGACCAGACTCCCTTCCTGCAATTTTGTCAATTTCGTCAAGGAAGACAATCCCTGATTGCTCAACCCTCTGTATTGCAAGTTTTACAATCTGCTCCATATCTATAAGCTTCTTCTGTTCCTCTTCTGTGAGATATTGCAAAGCCTCTTTAACTTTCACCTTTCTCTTCTTAATTTTTCCACCAAACAAACCTGGCATAATCTCTTGAATTGTAATTCCTATCTCTTCAGCTCCTGTTCCTGTAAATATCTCAAAAGCAGGGAAAGTCCTTTCTCTCGCTTCAATCTCAACCTTTCTATCGTCCAGTTTCCCCTCCCTCAACTGGGCTCGAAGTTTTTCCCTTGTATCACTCAAATAATCCTCATTATATTCTCCTGTATAAGAGTCCCTGTGGCGGAATCTGTTGGGAGGAAGTAGCATATCGAGAAGTCTCTCCTCAGCATTCCTAATTGCCCTCTCCTTCACTTTATTCATCTCTTCAGCCTTGACCATATCAACAGAAAGCTCTGTTAAATCTCTAACAATTGACTCCACATCCCTTCCCACATAACCTACCTCAGTAAATTTTGAAGCCTCAATCTTAAGAAATGGAGAGGAAGTAAGCTTTGCAAGTCTCCTTGCAATTTCAGTTTTTCCGACTCCAGTTGGTCCAATCATAAGGATATTTTTGGGAGCAATCTCATCGGCGATCTCCTGAGGGAGTCTCCTTCTTCTTATCCTGTTTCTAAGGGCAATTGCAACAGCCTTTTTTGCCTCTCTCTGCCCAACTATATATTTATCCAGCTCACGGACAATCTCCTTGGGAGTTAAAAACTCTTCTCTTCTTACCTCTTTTGTCTCTTCTTTGTAAGGAAGAATTTCTTCTCTCATAGTTCCTCTATAATAATTTCATCGTTGGTGTAAACGCAAATATCCGAAGTAATTTTCATTGCCTCGTGAACAATTTCCTTTGCAGAAAGATTTGTAAACTTTACAAGCGCTCTTGTTGCGGCGAGGGCATAGGGTCCACCAGAGCCTATCGCAAGTATTCCATCATCAGGTTCGATAAGGTCCCCTGTTCCAGAAATTAGAAAGGTATGTTCTTTGTCAGCAACAAGGAGAAGGGCTTCAAGACGCCTTAATGCCCTATCCATTCTCCATTCCTTTGCAAGTTCAATTGCTGCTCTGTAAAGGTTCCCTCTGAACTCTTCAAGCTTTGCCTCAAATCTACTGAACAGGGCAAGTGCATCGGAAGTAGCACCTGCAAATCCTGCAAGGATCTGATTGTTATAAAGCTTTCTAACCTTTTTAGCCCTTTGCTTGAAAATTGTCTCTCCAAGAGACACCTGTCCATCCCCCGCCATAACTACACTACCTTTTAACCTCACACAGAGAATAGTAGTTCCCTTGAATTTACATCTGTCAATCACTTCTCTATTTTAAAGGACTCTTTAAAATCTGTCAATTGAACAAATTGCATCACTAATTTTCTATATTTACTGATTCGTTGCGTCATGAAAGATTCTATCAGAATTTATTCTCTCCTGATAAATTACTCTTTATTGGATAATTTCAAACAGTGGTAAAAATAAATTAGCAAGATTTCAATTATTTTTATTCACTAATCTGTTACTAAAGAGCTCAACATTTTGCACTTTGATCCTTGCTTTTAAAATCAGTGAATCTTATACTTTATATATGAAAAAGAAGAAGATTTTTTTGATTATTGTTATAGGAGTTCTGATTTTGTTCGCTCTTTATAGAATTATTCCAAAGGGGCATTTTAAAAAGAGCTATTTTTTAAGGAAATCTTCGGGCTTGAACATTATCCTTATTTCAGTGGATACCCTGAGAGCAGATCGGCTTCGCTGTTATGGATTTGGCATGATTGAAACGCCCAATATTGACAGACTCGCTGAAGAGGGAATACTTTTTGAAGATTGCTACTCCCACACACCCCTCACCCTTCCCTCCCATTGCTCAATTTTGACAGGAACACTCCCCCTTTATCATAGAATAAGGGACAATGGAGGGTTTGTCCTTGATGAGAAACAGATGGTTGTCTCAGAACTTTTGAAAAAAAAAGGATTTAAGACATCAGCCTTTGTGAGTGCCTTTGTCCTTGACTCAAAATGGGGTCTTGCTCAAGGATTTGATTACTATTTCGATAAATTTGACCTGAGCAAATATAAGACAATTGGTCTTGGAGATATCCAGAGGAGGGCTGATGAGACGATAGATGAAGTGATAAAATGGATTGAAGCCAATGGAGATAAGAGATTTTTTGCTTTTATCCATCTTTACGATCCCCACACTCCCTATGAGCCTCCTCCTCCCTATGACAAGCTTTATCAAGGAAGACCTTATCTTGGAGAGATTGCCTACACAGATTTTCAGATTGGAAGACTTTTGAAGTTCCTTGAAGAAAAAGGACTTCATGAAAAATCAATTATAATTTTTCTCTCAGACCATGGAGAAAGCCTTGGAGAACACGGAGAAGGAACCCATGGCTTTTTTGTTTACGAATCAGTTATCCGTGTCCCTTTAATTGTCCGAACCCCTCTTAAAAATTTAAGAGGTATAAGAGTTAAAAATCCCGTCCAGCTAATAGACATAACTCCAACAATTTTAAATTTAGCAGACATTTCCGATATCAGTTTTACTCAGGGTTATTCCCTCCTTGATTTTTTCTTTTCTCCTTCCAAAGCAAACCCAAAAAAGATTTATTTTGAAACATTCTATCCCCGTTACCATTTTGGATGGAGTGAGCTGAAAGGAATTCAATGGGGGAACTGGAAATTTATAGATGCTCCAAAACCAGAGCTTTATGATATCTCATCCGATCCAAACGAGGTCAACAACCTTTATAACGAAAGGGAAGATATTTCAAAGAAAATGAGAGAGTTCCTCAAGGAGATTATGGAAAAGAACTCTGCAAAGGATGAAGTAAAATATCAAAATCTTGATCAGGAGACAATGGAAAAACTCGCTGCCCTTGGCTATATAGGAAGCTTTGTCGAAGAAAAAGGGACAGAGATAAGGGAGCTTGCTGATCCAAAGGATAAGATTGAACTTTTCAACCTTTTAATCTCCTGTAAGGAGGATACTCTATCAGGGAATTACAAAACAGCAATTGAAAAAATTGAAAAAATTATAAAAGATGACCCCAATATACCTGATGCCCATTTCTCCCTTGGTAATGTTTACTGGAAGATGGGCGATTATGAAAAGGCAATATCTGCATTCAAAAAAGCCCTTGAGATAAATCCAAAGTTTGATTTTGCAATGATAAATTTAGCAAATATATATAGAATTCTTAAAAGATTTGACGATGCCATCGAGATGATAAATGAGTTTCTATCATTGAATCCAAAGGATGCTCAGGGATACTTTATAAGAGGAGATATATATCTCGAAAAAAAAGATTACGAAAGAGCTCTTGATGACTTTAAAAAGTCCATTTCCTTCTCAACCACTGTAGCAGATGCCTACAATGGGATTGGGGTTATATATTATGTAAAAGATGAACTGGAAAAAGCTGAGGAGAATATTAAAAAAGCAATTGAGCTGAATCCCAAAGTTAGAAATGCCCATTTTAATCTTGCTCAAGTCTATGAAAAAAGAGAAGATGTTGACTCTGCCATAAAGGAGTATGAAATAGAAACAGAGAATTATCCTTTGAACTTCAAAGCCCATTTCAATCTTGGAAAGCTTTATGGCCAGAAGGGGATGATGAAGGAGCAAATTGAAAGATTTAGAAAAACAATTGAGATTGTTTCGGATTTCTCCCTCGGGCATCTCTATCTTGCAAAGGCACTCATGGATGCAGGGAATCTGGAAGAAGCAATTGAACACGCAAAGAAAGGACTTTCCCTGAAACCTCCAAAGGAATACGCTCCTCTTGGACATTTTATCCTTGCAGATATTTACAACAGAATGGGAAAATTTCAAGATGCAGAATCGGAATATCAGAAAGGGAGGGCTTTAATTGGAAGATAAAGAGAAAGCGAGGCTGGCAAGAGATAAAGAACTTGCGAGAAAAGCTCGCTATATTTGCCTGAAGCCTTTAAAATTAATAAATTTTTTTAGGAGGAATGACGGGTAGTGTTAAGGATCTGGTGATAATAAAAGAGACAAAAGGAAATAAGTCTGGCGAAGGAAGATTTGTTTTCTCTGACAGATAATCTGTTTTTGACTGGGGAGAGATGCCAGATCACATTGGGAATAAGGGAAGAGCAATATGCATAGCAACTGCTTACTTTTTTGAAGAACTGGAAGAAATTGGTATTAAAACCCATTATCTGGGAATTCTTGAAGATGGAAAGCTGAAAAAATTGAAAAGTTTAAGAGAACCCTTAAATATTCTTGGTTTAAAATTACTGAGAGTTTTAAAACCATCGTTCAGAGATGCAAAATATGACTACTCCATATACAAAAAGGAAAGAGTTAATTTTTTTAATCCCTCTTGAAGTAATTTACAGAAACTCTTTCCCCGAAGGCTCATCAGTATTTAAGAGATTGAGAGAGGGGACCCTGAAACTTGAGCACTTGAATTTAAAGGAGATACCAAAACCAGGAGATGTTCTTGAAAATCCAATAATAGACTTCTCAACAAAACTTAAAAGAACTGATAGGTATTTGACTTCTGAAGAGGCGAGGGAGATCGCGGGTTTGTCAGAAAAGGAGATAGAAAGCGCAAAGGAAATAAGTTTGAAAATAAATTCTTTCATAACTGAAAAGACAAAGAAAATTGGGCTTTTCAATGAAGATGGAAAATTTGAGTTCGGATTTGATGAGAAAAGGAATCTTATTTTGGTTGATGCTATTGGGACCCTTGATGAATGCAGATTTACATATGAGGGTATTCCTGTAAGCAAATAAATTGCCAGAATTTATTACAGAAAAACAAATTGGTTTAAGGATTTAGAGGAAGCAAAAAATTGACAAGATAAACTGGAAATCAATCGTAAAAAGCGCTCCTTCGCCACTACCGCCGGATTTAGCAGAATCAATATCT
>CAZHEF010000008.1:0-67037 GCA_964531645.1 uncultured Clostridia bacterium | reverse complement strand
ATCCTTTTAAATAATTCCCCTCATCAATTATCTTCTATTTGCTTTTCCAGACAAAGATTTCTCAACCCCTACCCCCTTCCACAAACCCAATTTACGGAATTTCTGATATTTATTATCAGGGTTTGCTGCCCGTGTAATTGTGTGGTATTCTTCTTCACTAAATAGACCTCTGTTTAATTCTCTCTTTAAGTAAATATTCACCGGAGAATATATCAAGGTTTCCACAAAATATAAAAGCCTCTTTTCTAAGCCATCTGGAAAATAAGTCGCCTTTATAGAAACTGAGTTAAAATAAGGATAATTTAAACTAATCATAATGCTTTCTTCTGGTCTATAATATTCAGAAGGCTTTGCATCACATCCTAAGTTACACACCTTGCTAATAGGAGACCAGTTCGCACTGGCGGGACGGCAATTTACACATTCACTATAAGTGTATCCTTCAGTAGTATAGTATAAGAATATTCATCACAAAGATTTCCAAAACTATGCCCAAACTCATGAAGGGCAACTTCTTTATACAAAGAACCTGAATAAGTTACACAATATGTGTTATAACTATTTGATTTATAAGCATCTCCACTTTCTCGATAACCCCCTCCTCCGTACTTATCGGTGTTATATACAACAATGATTTCATCATAAAGAAATCCAGAGAATGCAGCTACCGGAACTACTTTTTTTGAATCACAGCATATTAATCTATCAATTCCACTACAACCGCTTCTACATCCTAAATCTGAAATGTTCTCATATATACTAATTTTTACTTTTGAAGAACTGAAAACAAAGGATCAACAGACAAAATAAAACTTTTTATACTATTGGCAACATTAACGAAATTTCCCATGTTCGAGCTATCATAATCATCTCCCATAATCAAAACATGAAGTTTTCCTTGTTCTACAGGCGTAGGTTCATTTTCCAAAAAAAGTTTCATTGCTGAGATCAATATAATTATCTCTTTCAATTGGTTTAATTACAGCTGGCGAAGCTTCATTAGGATTAAAAATCGCTATAAATGAAGCTTCTTGAAAATATGGTATGACAATAGAAACCTCAGGTTCTTTGATTGGCATCACACTAGGTGTGTAAGGGTCAAAGATACTCGGAGGCGATGTTGGAATAGTTATAAATTTGGGATAATCAAAATCGGTCCTAAAAATTATGTCATGAAAAGAATCTAAAATAGCAAGTTGTGGCTTTGTGCTTTTATTTAAAGGAATAAACTCTTTATCCCTTTTTTCCATATACCGCCCTTTTTTAATGGTCACATCCTTTATAGTGGGCATATTATTCTCTAACTTGATATCTACGATCATAACCCAACCGGGAATTGGTGAGTAGATTTTATCTCCAGAATCAGAATTGAAACTTTCTGTAAAGACCGAATCTGAAATGGTAAAAAGAGAAAAAATTGTCAAGAATACAATGGGTACTATTTTAATTATCCTTAACATTTTAACTTACCTCCTTTCAATCTGAGCTTGTCCTTTTTTAGTTGAAGTGAAGGAGGACTCGCTCATAAATCTTAATATCATATTAAGCAACCTCCTTTAATTTTATCAAGTCCCTCTTTGTTTCCTTCCTGTCTATAGCTTCAGAAAGAAGTTCCACCACTTTGCATCCTTTCACCTTTCTGAATCTATTCTCCGCTTCAAGGAGTGAGACCGCTCCTCTTAGGCAGAGAATGGTAGACTGCAAGAAGAGATTTTAGATCTAAAAAGAGAGAGCTTTTCTTGAAAAATGCAAATAAAAAATTTTTTCAGAAATCGCTGAAAAAGCAAAATGAACCCTTCAAATACTTCCATAATACGGATTATAGGTAAAATCTCAGAGGACATTGGTTAATATATATTTAACTATCAGAGCAAAGCTGTTGACTCCAATTTACTGTATTGATATTATTTATTATAGCAATGCCCGGATGGCGGAATTGGTAGACGCAAGGGACTTAAAATCCCTCGGTGCGTAAGCACTGTGCCGGTTCGAGCCCGGCTCCGGGCATAAACAGCAAGATTTGCAAATAGCTCACAGCTGACAGCTATTTAAGTCCAGAAGTACAATTCATTGCCTTTCTCCCGTTTCTCGCTAATTTCTTTTTTTACACCTCACCTTAATTCCTTCTCCCAAGGTAGAGGAAACAGGGGAGAATATTTGAAATAGTTTTTTGGAAGAATTAAACTATTATGTTAAAGAAATGAATTGTGTTGTTTACACTTTTAACTTTTCATCCAGGAGGTTTTTATGAAAAAAATTCTGACATTCTTACTAATAGGAGGTTTTTCAATTATGGGATTTTCAGAAAGTGATAAGGAAAAGGAATTTTCTCAGTTTCTGGAAGAGCATCTTAAAGTTGTTGAACCCTTATTTAAAGAGGCTGCCCTCAGTTACTGGAATGCCACTGCTTTTGGGAAAGATGAGGATTATCAGAAATACAGCGAGCTTCAGATTAAGATAAGGGAAGTCTACAGCAGTAGAGAAGATTTCAAGAAAATTCAATCCTTAAAGCACTCAGGCTTAATACAAGACCCTCTTCTAAAACGACAGCTTGACCTTCTCTATCTTGCATATCTTGAAAATCAAGTTGATAAAGAACTTCTCAAGAAAATAGTTGAGCTTTCCACAAAAGTTGAGCAGACCTTTAACATATTCAGAGGGAAGATAGATGATAAAGAAGTAACAATGAATGAGATCAAAGAGATTTTGAAAAAAGAAACTGACAATGAGAAGAGAAAAAAGGCATGGGAAGCATCAAAACAAGTTGGTGATGTTGTGGCAGAGGATTTGAAGAGTCTTGTTAAACTCAGAAATAGAGCTGCAAGAGAGGCTGGATTTCCGAATTACTATATTATGATGCTAACTCTCAGAGAGCAGGACGACAAGGAATTGGAGAAGATATTCTCCGAGTTGAAAAAACTTACTGATGAGCCATTTAAAAAGTTAAAGGAAGAGGTTGACTCAATCCTTTCAAAAAGATATGGAATAAAAGTTGAAGATGTGAGACCGTGGCATTATCATGACCCATTCTTCCAGGAACCCCCCTCAATTTTTGAAGTTGATCTTGATAAATACTATGAGAAGATGGATATTCTAAAAATAGGAAAAGAATTTTACAGAAGTATAGGGCTTTCTGCTGATTATATCCTTGAAAGGTCAGACCTTTATGAGAGGGATAAAAAATATCCCCATGCTTACTGCATAGACATTGACAGAAAAGGAGATGTCAGAGTAATGCTCAATCTCAAGAACAATCTTGATTGGATGGGGACTCTCCTCCATGAACTTGGTCACGCAGTTTATAGCAAAAATGTTGATTTCAGACTTCCATTTCTTCTGAGGTCAGAAGCTCACATTTTCACAACAGAAGCATCAGCGATGTTTTTTGGAAGGCTTGCCATGAACGCAGGTTGGATGGAAGAAATGAAAATTGTGGATTCTAAAGAAAAAATTGAACCTTTGCTCAAAAAAAGTCTCAGACTTTCCCAGCTTGTTTTTGCAAGATGGGCACAAGTGATGAGGAATTTTGAGAGGGAGCTTTATAAGAATCCTGATAGAGATTTAAATGCTTTGTGGTGGGAGATGGTTAATAAATATCAATTTGTTAATAAACCTGAAGGAAGAGAAGGAAAGAATGACTGGGCAACAAAAATCCATATCTGCTCTTCTCCTGTTTATTATCACAACTACATGTTGGGAGAGCTTCTTGCTTCCCAGCTTCATTACTATATTTCAGATAAAATTTTAAAGGAAGACCCCAAAAGAGTTTCTTATGTGGGAAGAAAGGAAGTTGGAGAATGGCTGAAAAATAACTTTTATGGTTTAGGAACATCCCTTCCATGGAATGAATTGATTATGAAAATGACCGGAGAGCCACTGAATCCTAAATATTTCGTAAAGCAATTTGTGGAGGAATAGGACGAGAATAGCGAGACGGGCGAGAAAAGCAAGACAGGTTCGGGAGTTGATGAGTCTGAAGAGTTCAGAGTTTAATGAGCTTGTGAGTTTATTGAGTTCAAGTAATACATTTTACTTGTAGCCTGTAGCTTGAGGTCTGAAGCGAATCCCTATTTATTTAAAATTTGCTTGTAAAAATCCTTTCTATTAAAATAAGAGAATGAAAAAATATTATTTAACAACACCGATTTATTATGTAAACGATGTTCCTCACATCGGGCATGCCTACACAACTGTTATTGCAGATTGTATTTCAAGATTTAAAAAAGTTCTTGGCTACAAAGTTTTCTTCCTCACCGGGACAGACGAGCACGGTCAGAAGGTGGAAAAGGCTGCCCTTTCCCAGAATCTCACTCCTAAGGAACTTGCTGATAAAGTAGTTGTAAGGTTTAAAAATCTCTGGAAAGACCTCAACATCAATTATGACCATTTTATAAGAACAACAGACGAAAATCATGAAAAGGGCGTGAAAGAAATTTTCAAAAGAATTAAAGAGAAAGGGGATATATACAAAGGAGTTTATTCTGGATGGTATTGCATTTCCTGCGAAAACTTCCTTCCTGAGTCTGTTTCATTTAATAAAGATGGATTGAAAGTCTGTCCTGATTGTGGAAAACCTTCAGAAGTTGTTGCAGAAGAATGTTATTTCTTCAGACTTTCAGCTTACAGATACAACCTTCTTGAATTTTACGAGGAAAACCCCTCCTTTGTAATTCCTCAGTCAAGGATGAACGAAGTTGTTTCCTTTGTAAAAGGTGGACTCAAAGACCTTAGTATAACAAGGTCGACTGTCAGATGGGGAATTCCTGTCCCTGAAGATGAAATTCAAACAATTTATGTTTGGTTTGACGCTCTGAACAATTACATAACAGGAATCGGCTATGGATGGGAAGATAAAAAATTCAATGAATTCTGGCCCGCTGATGTCCACATTATTGGGAAAGACATACTAAGATTTCATGCAGTCTACTGGCCAGCATTTCTCATGTCAGCAGAACTGCCACTTCCCAGGCATATTCTTGCCCACGGATGGTGGTTAAAAGATGAGACGAAAATGTCCAAATCCAAAGGGAATGTTCTTGACCCTTATTTACTCATTGACCTTGCTGGCTCTGATGGTTTGAGATATTTCCTTCTTAGAGAAGTACCTGTTGGACTTGACGGGAATTTTTCCCACGAAGGATTTATAAATAGAATAAATTCAGACCTCTCCAATGACCTCGGAAATCTCGTCAGCAGGGTTCTATCAATGGTTTGGAAATATTGTGGAGGAAATATTGAAAATTTTGAAGAAGAAAAAGAAGAGGATAAAATTTTAAAAACTTCCTTTGATGAGATAAAAGAAAAAATAATTTCTCTGTATGAAGAATTTTCAATAAGCTCAGCCCTTGAATTTATATGGAAATACATAGGGACAATAAATAAATACCTCGATGAACAGAGACCATGGACAGTTGCAAAGGAAGGAAATGTAGGAAGAGTTAGAAGAATTTTGCATCAGTGCATAGAAGGGATTCGTCTTATAACTCCATTTATTTATCCTGTGATGCCAGAAAGCTCAAGAAAAATATGGGAACTCATAGGAGAGGAAGATATTGAAAAGGTCAATTTAAATGAAATTGAATGGAAAGACTCTCCAAGAAAACTGGAAAAAACCCTTGCTCTCTTCCCGAGAATAGATGCCAAAAAGTTTTTTGAGGGAGAGTGATATTCTAATTATAAATAACCCGATTAGCCTGTCTCACAAATTTTCTGTAGAACTTCCTCACTCAGAGCTTACTATAGAATTATATCAGATAAGACTCTAACTCTAATAGGGATATCTCCTCATAATCTCACGACGAGCAGATGCTATTGCCTCAGCATTATCCACATCCAGAGGAATATTTAATGCAGTTCTACATGCAGAACAGAACTGATCGCTATCGCGGTCCATCAAGCATTCCGTATCGCCTGGAGGCATGTGCCTTCCCCTACCCATCTCATCAAGAGTATCGTAGTGATGCCATAATCCCATAACATGAGCGAATTCGTGACAAAAGATGGTTTCATAATAGAGATAGACATTTTTGCCAGAAGCATGAGAGTTGTTTGTGGGTATTCCAGCTATTACATTGGTATAGGAGGAGACAGTGTCTCCGCCAAAAATAAATCGAAAATCGTGGCCTGGATAGGAAAGCTCGGACATTGTCGCAAGTGCCTCCATATGTTGAGCTTCGCTATTCCACGGTGGATTATAAGCAATTGGATTGGTGTCATATCTAAAAGCTATTCTTAGAGTGCACGGAGCTTTCAAAGCAATTCTATCAAAAGCATTCTCATAACGGTCTCGATTCGCTATCATCCAGTTTTCCCATTCAGCACTCTTTCCATAGCGTATTCTAAAACTTCTAACCTGAGTTTCGTAAGGCTCTGTAATTGTTGCAGGAACAGGAGAAGCAGTAACCCAAAAATCAAGAGAGTTACTACTTGTGCGGTAGGTTGAGTCATAATAGATAAGCACTTTAAAGTTGCCAGATGGAAGACCAGAAGGTATGCGGACTCTAATTTCAGTTGGTCTCCATGAAAGAACTTCTAAACGATATGCACGGCATCGGTTGATGCTGGGAATTTTACTTCCCTGTGCTCTGCCGAAGTTCCTACCCTGGATAACGAAAACTTAGCCTGAAGTTCCCCGAATAGAAGATAGATGATCCAACCACATAGGCTCACATCCTGTAAGAAAAAATGTCAGAGCTAAAATTAGAATGGTTATAGTTGAGTTTCCATCCAAATAGAATTTTTTCATCCTTCTTTTCCTTTCATTTTGCACAATTTTTAAAATAAAGTATCTTTTTGTTTAGTTTTCCTCTAAATTCTCACTCTATATTAATTTGATCTTTCTCGCAGAAGCAAATTTTAATAAAGAAAAATTCCTGTGATCTACCCGCACGCCTCCAGAATGATTTTCAACTCTTCCTCAAGTATTTTTTTCATTGGAACTGATGCTAAGTTGCTCTCAGTAACTCCAATTTTTCCAATATAGTGCCTCTGGAATCCCACAATACCAGGAAAAGGTCCTCTATCAATGAGAGAAACAATTTTAACAACGCCAAATTTTGCGCTGAGTTCCAATTTTCTAACATCAATTTCAAGAAGGTCATTATTAGAAAGTTTTTCTTTAACACATTTCAGAGGTTTTTCATTGTCATCGAAGAAAACGATATAGACTTCCAAAGTTTTCGATGTTGGATTGATGATATGAAGCACAGTATAGCCATTCCGTAAATCGAAAGTCCCGACAAGATAAGCACTGAACATGCCTCCTTCCTGTGCGTTCGCAGAAATTGCCATAGATAAAAATAAAAGAAACAATGCTAAAAGAAACGCTTTAACTTTTTTGAAGAAAACTTTGAAACCTCCTAGTTCCTAGTATTAGTTTTCAAAGTTTACAGCGAGGGCCACTGCCTTTACAGCGGTAGCCATATGCAATTCTACTTTTCTTCCAAAGACATAATCCGACAGTTGCATCGTGGTAATTTCCGGGCATATGGTTATTTTTGATGGTTCTGTCCCATACATGCAGGTGCAGACATAACCGCATGGGGTTGTCGTATTTGTAGTAGTTAAAGTAAATGTTTCATTCACTCTGCCGTTTAAATGCGTTGTGGGTAAAGCAGGCAATTCTGTGTATGGTTCACCGCCAGGATATGTTTAACCGGGATGATCAATCACAGGCTGAACCGCTACAGAAGGTTCAACTGCAATTGTATAATAGTAGATATGCTTATCGAAAGCCGTAAATTTTCCTTTAATTTCATCGCCTACTTTATATTTTGCGCATGGCACCATATCCAATGAGATAGCAACGTCAGGAACTTTGTTGTCTATCATTACCTTAACAACATTGCTCGATATATGATCAGGAGGAACGTCCGAATCAGGTGGAGCACCTAACTTGTAAAGCAAAACCCTTATCTCGTATAAGCCATCTCCTTCTGGAACAGGTGTATGCAATTGTGCTAAAACATTTCCCTTTGTGCAAAGGTCTCCGCAATATCCATAGGGTAGTTTTACGCTTAATGTTGCCACCAGCGTATTCAGATCATAGTTCAACCCCACACAATGCAGTTCTTCGTATTTTGTATTAGGCTTCTCGGCAAGGATAACATTAATGTTTTCTACTACATTGCTGAACTTGGGATCGAGCTTATATTTAACCATGAGACTGGGGTCCAGCTTCACGCTTTCTGCTATTTTTTTAACTCTGCAAAATTAAGGCGAAGTTCATGGACATCCTTGTCCTTATAGATTTCTTTTAATTCTGCAGATGTGAGTTCTTTTATTTTTGAAATCTCCATATCAAGGTCAAGCATTGCAGGCTCAAGCTTCAGTTCTTTTAAATCAGCAACCTTGATAATATCTTTCAAGAGGAATTTGGCTGGTTTTATCTGTATCCATTTATCAACAATGTTACCCCACACAGGGGTATAGTTTGGATTTCCTGCAGGTGGTAGCACATCCCATGAGAGTATAGCCCTTACTTTTACCAGATTTGGGTTGGTACAAAAATTTTTTTTAGAATCGATCTTGAGAGTAAGCGCATAGGAGAGGGGTTTAGTCTTATCCAAACAAACCTTATTGTCATCAGGTATATTATGAACATTGAAGCTTATTATCCCAACATCTTCATCAGGATCACTGAAATCTCCATCCCCATCCCAGTCTATGAAGAACCGAACATATTCGAAAGAACCTGCTGAACAGAGATCTCCTTTATAGCCATAAGGAAGTTTTACATCTATAATTACCGCCAGTAGGTCTCCTTCAGGGTAAAAGCCGATGCATCGGATCTCTTCATACTTTGTGTTATACTTCATTGGAAAGACCGGCTTGATTTTTAATTCAGGAAAGGTGCCGAAGTAATTGGGATTTTGCATGATAAGTTTTTTGAACTCAACTCTCTCTTTCTCAGGACCTGAGATTACTACTTTTTTCTTTGCTTCAACTTCTTGAGCAAAACTTAAAGCAGTAAACCCTACTAACAAACTTATTAATACTGAGACCTTTAAAAACCTCTTCATTTATCCTCCTTCCACCCAATATTTCTTAAAAAAATAAATTATTGTCAAGAAGAAATTTTGTTTAAATGTAATAAATTTTTTGTCTATTTGTTAGATTTTATAAGAGATGAAATTTCCTTCTTGAAATGGGACGGAGATTTTCCGAAGATTTTTATGAAAATCTTTGTAAAGGAGGCGTGTTCTTTAAATCCTGCTTCATGGGCAACTCGCCTTATGGGATAATCCATGAAAAGTAGATAGAGAGAATTACACATCCTGACCTGACTGATGAATTCTTTTAAAGTTTGTCATGTTATCTTTTTAAAACTAGTAGAAAGATAGGGACGCGAGAGAGAAGCAGATTTAGATAAATCTTCAATATATAGACTTTTCGGATTATTCTCTATAATGTTTCTCTGAATAGAAGAAATTTTAAAGTAAGTAGGCGTATCGCAATTCCAATTACTCGAGCTGGCATAATATTTTGATTCCTTTATCAGCCTTATTATCTTTTCCTGAGCGGTTGTAAAAGGATTTACATTATAAAACATGCAAAGAAAAGAATTAATTATCTGTTTGTTTGAGCCCTTTGAAAATATTGGTCTTATTATCCCAACAGGCACCTTCAAAGTTCTTAAAATCCAGAAATTTCTCTACATTCGGTAGAACATTTAAAAGAACAGACTGAAAAAATAAATTCAACCGAATGAGAGCGTGAAAATTCCTCTATGTCCTTAATCTTCGTGAAATATACCACAGGAAATTCTTTACCAACTATATCTTCAAACGCCTTCTTAAAATCACCGATTTCATATAGAACAACAGCTTTCTTGCTCGTTAATTTCTCTATCATTTCCATGACAGATGATAGTTCAGTTGCAGCATTTTCTATCTCCTTAACATGTTTCTCTGTAAAATAACCATGCTTTGCAGAAGGAAGAACTAAAATAGCAACTTTCCCATCTTTTAATTCAAATGGATAAATCATCTCAGATTTTATTCTTTTCTTAACAAAGGAAAGATAATAAGGAACATTTTCATACTCATCAGATATATGTGGTTTCATGGTTTCAAGTGTATAAAATACAATGTCATCTATTTTTTAAATTTCTTTTCCCACAACTTTTTCCTTTTCAATGCTTTCCTCCATAATTTTTTTCTCATCAAATTCCCATATCCTATTCATAAAAATAAGATTTCTTTCCTTATCGAAAAGGAGCAACGAGCCAAATTCAATCTTGACCATTGATATTACTTTTTAAGAAAAAAATTTAATATAAAATCAAGAGGTCTTCCGTTCAGAAGTAATATGCTTTCTAATTTATTTGAGTCGAACAACCCCATTCACCCCTCCCCTGATTAAATTAAGAATCAAGATTTTCCCAGTGAAACTTTTATGACTCCGCAAAAAATCGCACTTCTCAATTCGGTGGCTGAAGAATGAAAATATTCTTTTAAAAGTCTTCACCATTTCCCCTTTGTCTTAAATATCCTTTTTATTTATTACATAATAAGGAATCTGATGTCAAGTATGTGTGAAAACTTGAGATCTCTAAAAGGTCATTTATTTTAAAAAAATTCTATTCCCTAAAATGAAAAAATTATGCCTGCTTTTAAGTAAAATCCATTAAGATTAAATCTAAATGGTCTTGCTCCTTCAAATAAAGAAGGTTTTTCACTAGAGAAAAGAGCTCTTTCAAACTTGTTCTCATCTACTTTGAAAGAGCCAAACCATAAAGTTTGATTCTTTTCACTCCCCAAATTCTCACTTTTGTAGCCACTCCACTCGACAATCTCATTCCATTTTAGCTCTCCTTTTATATCTCCTAATATTACACTTCTAAAAATAGCATCGATAGAAAAGGATAGATGAGAGATAATCTTAATTTCCAGCCCAATGCCTCCGTGGAAACCTATCCCCCCAGCGCGGGTGGTTAAATTGGATGTGTAATGGTGCCTGTAATTTTCCTTATCAGGAAAATTTTGCCAGAAATATTTGCTTTCATTAGCAAATTTAAGGTTCGTAAAATAATAGCCACCCCCTGCTAAAACATTTCCTCTCAAAAATTTATAGGGGACAGAAAATATTACTGAAAGAGTAACAGGAAAAACATTGAGCTCTTCTTTTGATGAAAGCTCAATTTTTTCAGATCCGAGATTTCCTCCATAGTTATAATTTATCTCAGCTGAAGAATTCCAGCTTCTTTTCATGTATCCAAGGCCGAGCCCCACTCCTATGTAATTAAAAGGTTTGAAAATAATCTCAAAACTTCCTTCGGGCTCATCCTGTTTAAAGGGATAATTACTTTTTGTAGTATAATTTTGCTGGGTTCCCAGCCAGTCAAAATAAGCTTTCTCCCCCTGAAACCATTTTTTAAGATCTCCTCTATCAGAAAGCCTGCTCATTCCTCCTGAAAGTTTAATGGAAAAAAAGCCATTCTCTGAATACAATGCCTTTGCAGTCAAGAGAGTTGTTATAAAAGTTAATACTAAAATCCCTTTTTTCATCTATCCTCCAAATATCAAAATATAACAGAGATGGTTATTTTATTTGTCTGATAAGGCTCGGTCTCATTGGAGTCAATCTCTGCATAGTTTTGAATTCTTGTGCCAATAGGAGTTCCAATTTTTACCCTTGCTGTAAAACTAACCGAACCACCCTGTCCAGAGTCCACATCTCCTATGTTCCAAATTATTGTATTCCCAGAAACATTTCCGCCACTGCTCGGCTTAATATTTTCAAAAAATGAACTTACAAAATCCTTTATAACTACTCCGGTGGCAGGGGCACCAGTATTTTTGTAGTTTATTGTAAATGTGATTGTCTGACCACCTACTGCAGTAAACTTATTAACTGATATATAGTTAAATTTTGGATCAGTGAAATTTGGGGATATCAGGGGAGTTTTTTTAACATGCCAGTTTTTTGGATAAGAACCAAAGATTGACTTGTAAACCCCTGCTCCTGCATCAACAACCCAGTAGGATTGCGTATGATCAAGGGTTGTTATATCAACTCCCCATCTCCTTGAGAATGCTTCCTGAAAAAGACCAATTATTTCTCCCTCATTTTTTTTAGTTATTACCTCCCATATCTTTGTAGGGTCTCCATCTCCATCAGAGCTTAAAATTTTGGGTCTTGGAATCCCTTCAAGGTATCTCAGAACAGTCATTCCGCCTTCTTCGTGATATAGAGCTGACCTGCCCCAGATAAAATGAGCATCAAAGATATGACAGTATATGTGAAAAAGACCTGGAGCCTCTGTGGAAAGAACGATTGTTTTTCCTGGAAACTCCGCTCTCACAAGGTCATATTCCCATGCAAGAAAACTCCTGTACACATCCATATTTCCAGTATTGTCGGGATAACCCTCATTTATCATTTCCACAACTAAATTGTTATAGGACCTGAGTTTCTCAGCAAGCCATTTTATATATATTTCAAAATATTTTCTGTCAACATTCCATGGAAGACCAGCGTAACTTCCATTAAATCTCTGAATATTGTTGTTGGGATTGAAAGGATGATAATACCATGTGTGGTCAAATCTAAAAGCAACTGTGTCAATTATGCATAAATCAACCGTTATTTCGTAATATTTTGCTGCATCCATAAACCATTTCAATCTCTCCTCATACTCTGAAGAGAACTGGGTAAGATCGAAAATCTTTCTATTGTCACTTTTTGTCTCCACTACTTTCCACGGAACATATGTGTTTGGAAATCCACCGAAGGGAGAACCTCCATAATCAAATGGTCCGTAAAAATAACTGTAAACCCTTGTCCAGTTTGCACCCCTGTAAGCATTCTCTCTTAAAAAATTATCTATTTTCTCCTTTGTGTAATTTTTGTTGATTAAAATATCATATCTTGAGACACCGAAATAAACCTGGTCATGATTTAGCATTAAAAAGGGAGATAAAACTACAGGAATTAATAGAACCATTAATTTCTTCATCTTTCCTCCTGGAAAAATTTTATCTCTTTAATTCCTCTGATATAAATGATCATCATCACACTTTAATTATAAACGAATTAATTCCTATTACAAAAAATCCAAAACACTGGAGTTTTCAGACTTTATAGGAGAATATAGAAAAGGTTACAAAATTAGCTCTTTTAGGATCAGTTCCACTGTGGCCATTTTACCATTTAGCCATTTGGCTGTTTGGCAGAATGGGGCGAGAAAAGCGAGAAGAGCAAGGAAAGCGAGACAGGTTAAAGAGTTCTTGCTGATAGCTGTTAGCTCGATGCCTTTAGCTTGTAGCCTGTAGCATGAAGCTTTGGTTATTGGAATTGGGTTATTGGAATAATACTTTCTTTCTTTTCATTCTCGTTTTGCAAGTCTTGCCCATTCTTGCATTTCTCGCAAAAAGTATATGTTTGAAAAATTAATTTCAATGATTTAATATTTCTCTTATGGAAAAGATGGAACCTTTGCTTTTCCCCTCAATCTCTTCTTCTTTAAGCTGGGTTGAAATTGACTCAGAGGCATTGAGACATAATGTCAAACAGTTCAGAAAATTAGTAGGAAAGAAGAAAATCCTTTGCGGTGTAGTAAAATCAAATGCTTATGGCCATGGAATCCTTGAAATATCCCATCTGATATTATCTTACGGAGTTGATTGGCTTGGAGTAAATTTCGTGGAAGAAGGGATATTTCTAAGGAAAAATGGAATTAAAGCTCCCGTTATGGTTCTTGGCTATGTTCCTTTGAATCAATTGAAAGAGGTTGTAGAAAATGGATTTAGAATTGTTGTTTACAATCTTGAAACTTTAAGGGTTTTAGGAGAGATCTCAGATAGAGCAAAAAAGGAGGTATTTTTACACATAAAGCTTGAAACAGGAACCCACAGACAGGGAATATATCCTGAGAGAATTCTTGAGTTTATTAATGAGATAAAAAAATTCCCATTGTTAAAATTGGAAGGGATTTCAACCCATTTTGCAAATATTGAGGACACAACAGATCATTCCTATGCAGAACACCAGCTTGGAATCTTTAAAAAGACTGCTGAAATGCTTGAAACCAACGGCCTTGAAATACCAATAAAGCACACAGCCTGCACCGCAGCAACAATTTTATTTCCTGAAACATACTTTGATATGGTTAGAGTTGGGATAGGACTTTACGGTCTCTGGCCTTCAAGGGAAACTTTTCTCTCTTCAATGATAAATGGAAAGCCACCAGTTGAGTTAAAACCAGTTCTAACATGGAAGACAAGGATTGCTCAGATAAAAGATGTAAAAAAAGGTTCTTTCATAGGTTATGGATGCTCCTACAAAACAGGAAGAGATAGTAGAATAGCTGTTTTACCTGTTGGATATAACGAAGGTTATGATAGAAGGCTTTCCAATATTTCTTATGTCTTAATTAAAGGACATAGAGCTCCTGTAAGGGGGAGGGTTGCCATGAATATGATTATGGTGGATGTTACAGATATTGAAGATGTGAGGCTTGAAGATGAAGTTGTATTAATTGGCTCTCAGGGGAAGGAGAGGATAACTGCAGAATACCTCGCTTCCATCTGTGGAACAATAAATTACGAAATTGTAACAAGAATAAACCCCCTTATACCAAGGGTAATTGTTTAGAGGATTCAAATATCTTGATTCTGGAATATTTTGAGTGAAATAAAGAGGGGAATTATAAACCATACAGTCAAAGCCGCTCCCAACAAAATAGAGGCATAATTTCCGCCCAATTTACTCAGAAGGTAAGAGCCTGATGGACCAAAGAAAGATTCTGCTCCAATCATTTGAAATCCCAAAATTCTTGCAATATCCACCGGGTTAAGAAATAAAAAGAAAATTGTGAGAAAGCTAACCTGATTTCCACCAATAACTACCGAAACTCCTATAGCTAAAAGGTCGTAAATAATTACAAAGAAAACCCATAGAATGAACGCAACGCCAATAGCTTTGGAACGCTGGCGAAAAACAATTGAAATAATGGTAGAAAAGGATACAAATACCAGAGAAAGGAAAATAGAAATTACTAAAATAACCAAATACCCTTTCAAACCTTCTATTCCTGCATAGTAAGAGATTATAATTCCTGCTATTCCGAACCCTGCAAAGGTTGAAATTAGAATGGAAATGGATACACCAATATATTTACCTCCAAAAACTTCAAATCTACTCATAGGTTGAGAAAGAAGAAGCTCCATATAAGCTCTATCTGGGGTAAAACTTATGCTTCCCATAATTAAAGAGATTAAAGGGAAAGTAATTAAGACAAGATTAAAAAGGCTTCCTGATGTTCTTAACATTCCAAGAAATTCTTTGTATCCTGCTCCGACAGAACCAAAATAGGATATGAAAATTGCAATCAGAAGAAAAATTATAGAGAGGGACTGAATATACTTACTCCTGAGAAAATTGGCAAATTCGTATCTTGCAACAATTAACAGGTTCTTCATTGAGGAAATTTTACAATGTCTTCAAAAGATAAAAATTCATAATCATTTTCCTTCGCAAATTTTTCTGCTCTATCTCTATCATTGAAAATAATTATCCCGCTGTCCATAGGAGTGAATATTCTTTTACTTCTTGAACGAAGGAAGTAAACCTTATCCTTATCCACATTTATCCACTCATTTGTTTCGTAGTCTCTTACAAATATAGCCTTAACTTCAGACCTCTTAATTTTATTCCTGTTTACATAAGTGTTCATGCAGTTAATATCATCGAATTTAAAAACCCTTCCATCATTCATTATTATTTCAGAGGCAAAATTCAATTTAGTGATGTTCATTTTGCATGCAGAGCAGATATCAACCGCAGGATCCACATCCACTGGCTTAACTTCTTTCTTACAACCAACAGGAATTAAAAGAAGAATTAATAAAATGCTTAAAAATCTAAATCTCATAAGCACCTCCTATTAAAAGTAATCTTAAAACCTCCTCAAGGGAGGGAATATCTATCGTAAAATCTGAAATTTCAAAACCATTGGAATCAAGGAGTTTCAATATTTTCCATTTTTCATTTACACTTGCCTCCATTGTTGCTGTGCAATTCCACAGATTAACTATTTTAAGAGGTAACTTTTCAAGAAGAATTTTCTTTTCTGGAGATAGATTATTAAAGCGAACAGTTATACGGGATTTTAAGCCTATTCGCTGTGCAAGCTTAAGTATAGAATCCACTGCAATAAGATGTCCTTTATGAAAAATTGCTATCCTCGTCGCCAGTTCCTCAACATCACTGAGGATATGAGTTGAAAGAATTATTGTCTTTCCTTTTTTATTTAATTCAAAAATAAGCCTTTTTACTTGATGTGCTCCCTCGGGGTCAAGACTTATTGTTGGCTCATCGAGAATAAGAATTGGAGGATCTGCAAGAAGGGTTATTGCAATACCCAACCTTTGAATCATTCCACCGGAATACTCTGTAACTTTCCTCCTTGAATCCTCAAGAAGCCCTACATGGGAGAGTATTTCCTCTATCCTTTCCCTTCTAACATCTCTAAATTTTGAAAAAAAACTCATTATCTCATATCCCGTCATATTTTCTGGGAATGAGATTCTTTGAGGAAGATAACCGATTAGTTTTTTAACATTTTTATCATTTCCTCGAACTTCCATACCTCTTACGAATACTTTTCCTCTTGTTGGTTTTATCAATCCCAGAATAGATTTTATAGTTGTAGTTTTCCCCGCTCCATTAGGACCTAAAAAAGCCATAATTTCCCCTTCCGTTATCTCTAAATTAATTTCTTCGACACCCTTCACTTTGCCATAATATTTTGTCAAGCCTTCTATAACTATCATCTTTCCTTCCTGCTCCAGTAAAATGTCAAAAAAAATCCTATAAATGCAAGGGATAAAGATATAAAAAAGGAAGGAAGAACAGCTTTTTTTCTTGAACTGATAGAAATTTTTTCCATGATATTTTTATCCCGTTCAGCCATATCCATTAATGGATACGGGTCTATTAGAGTTGGAATGTCTCTTAAAGGGAATGCTTTTAAGGACACTTCCAGCGCGTTAACAGAAGGACTATAGAAATAAAGAGAAAGAGTGGGATAATTCTCCATCAGGAATGCAAAGTAGCTGGTTAATCTATGAGGGACATCTCCAATTCCATCATTGTTGAGGTCATATCCCATATAATCACTCCAGTAATTTCCTTTTCCCTCCTTAAACCATTTATTATTTGACTCTGCTCTTTCTGTCTGCACTTGAACTATATTCCTGATAATATTATTCTCGAAAATCTCATTTTCTTCGGATGAGGATTTAAAAAATATTCCTATTACATTGTTTGCTATTGTATTGTTACGAAGGACATTTCTCCAGGAATTATCCACATAAACACCTATTGAATTTCCGATTATCCAGTTATCCTTCCCCACACTATCACTGAATTCTACATATAAAAGTCCAAAACCCCTGAAACCTTTACAATCTGCAAGAACATTCTTTCTGAAAATATTCCCTTTCCCATACATCAGAACCGCTCCTGCAATATTTTTTATGGAGATATTCTCTTCAAATCTATTATCTTTGGAAAACATGAAATGTATACCGTATTTGAGCCCCGTCAGATAATTCCCTCTTATAGTGTTCCCATCAGCATGGTCAAAGTAGATCCCATCCCCGTAATCAGTGATAAAATTATTTTCCAGAATATTTTCACTGGTATCATAAAGGTGAATACCGTTACCACGGTCAGGAGAAGGTATGTAACTCCTTCCGTAAAATTTATTATTTAGAATTTTATTCCCTTTGGATCTGTAAAGATAAATTCCGAAAAGGGTATCTTCAAAGATGTTGTTTTCAATCCTGTTTTCATCTCCAATTAACTTAAGTCCAGAATCTTCCTTTCTCAACTCGCTTCCTCCACCTCTTATAACCAGTCCCTTTATAGAACATCTGCCCTTCCTAACAGTTATTGCATCTCCATTCTTTTCTCCCTGAATAACCGGATAATTTATACCCACAAGAGCTAATGATTTTTCAATAACTATGTTTCCATAATAAATACCTTCATAGATTTTTATTATATCTCCATCTTCAGCTATTCTGATGGCACCTTTTAAATCTTTTATTTCCTTATCCTTTCCGACCTCAATGGTTCAGGCAAAAGAAAATGAGGAGAGAACAAGGATGAAAATAATTCTTAGAAAGCCTTTGAATTTATTCATCCCTGTTATCTCAGGTCTTTTAGAACTCCTTAAGAATGGTTACAATTATACTCCTCCCAGCTTCAGGGATTCTTTCAGTTGTCCCGGCTATTTTTCTGTTTAGATGCTCATAATAAAGTTTGTTGGTTAAATTCCTTCCTTCCACAATTAAATGGAAATATTTCATGTTCAAACCCAGATTTAAATTATAAACTGAAAATCCAGGAGTTT
This sequence comes from uncultured Clostridia bacterium, assembly GCA_964531645.1. Taxonomy (GTDB): domain Bacteria; phylum Acidobacteriota; class Aminicenantia; order JBFLYD01; family JBBIMS01; genus JBBIMS01. The sequence goes on along the minus strand of CAZHEF010000008.1, from coordinate 48,676 downwards.
TAAGCTCGTCAAAAAGTTTCGAAACCCTATTCTGGGAGGATACAAATCTTCCATGGAGTCTAATCCATAACCTTCCTTTAACTTCGTAATTCACTTTAAGATTTCCTTCAAAGGGAGGAATTTCGGGAAGATAATCATCGTTAGAAATATCATAACCAATTGTTTGAGCAACTGTTGCTGTTACTGACAAATTTTCACTTGCTTTGAATCCTCCAGCAATCTCACCACCATATTTATAGGCTTTATCGATGTTTACGAATCTTTTTACCCCGAGAACTCCTGGAGAACGAGGTTTGACTTCATTTGCTACTTTAGCAGAAATAAAATCTTCAAGATAGGAGTAAAAAAGGGAACCACTGAACAAAAATCTATCACTTTTACCTTTTATATCAAGCTCAACCTGATTGTTTTTTTGTGGTTTCAGAAATGGGTTACCGATATAGTCGTACCTGTCAAGACCTGCAGGAAGAAGGAAAAGATACCTCTGGGGTATATCAGGAGATATAACCCCTCTTCCGGCAGAAAAGGATATTTCCATGCTTCTTGAGGGATAATATCTTAAAACAGAAAATAATGAAAAGTTTTTGTCGGTTCTCGCCAGGTCTTTTCCATAAATGGAAATAAATGCGGGGTCATGATTCCTTGCATCAGACCTAGCCTCATCAATTCTGCCACCCGCAGTCAGAAAAAGGGAATTCCCTACAGGGGTGCTGATTTCTGTATAGAAGCCGATGGTCCTTGCCAATGCACTGGGCCATATTATGTCAGTAAAGTGTTTTCCAGCCATTGGACCTGTTTTTATATCCCTTGTTCTCAAACCATCCCTTCTTTCCTCCAGAGCTTCAAGACCCATAAAAGCAGAAACATTTCCAAATTGCGTATCGGTCTCTATCCTTCCACCCTGAAACCATGTTTTTACATCTGTTTTAGCTGCCATATTTACAAATGTTGGTTTCTTGAAATTATTCATACTGTGATCAACAGTGTCATAGAAAAGCTTTAAGGAAATAGAATTTAAAAATGATTTTGATGATTTGTAACGATAATCGAGAAAGAATATATCCGCTCTGTCATATTCAGCATCCATTGGAAGAGCGGGATAGAGAACATCCCAGTTGTATTTGTAATTGTAAGAAATATTGAAAAGGTGATGCTCAAAATTAATTCCGCCCCTGATTGAGGCATCCTTTGAATTAAAACTTGAGGGAATCTCTCTTCCATTTCCATCCTTATAATTCTGATAACTTCTATATCCTCCCGATAAAACCAAATTATAACTATCTTTCCCCCCTGCAAAATTCAATCTTCCGTTTTTGCCACTTCCATTTGACTCGAAAGCTCCGCTCACCCGCCCATAATATTTAAACTCTTCATGGGCAAAGAGAAAAACTTTCGGGGTCATATTTATTGTTCCAGCGAAGTTGGGTCCATATCTGACTGTAAAGGGACCCTTAAAGATCTCAATTTTCTCAAAATCGTGGGCTTCAAAGTGGGATGTGGACGGGTCCATTCTGTTAGGACAGGCACCTTCAATTCTTACAAAATCATTGAATACTGTATTCACCTGTTTCCCTGAAAAACCTCTCCAAGAAGTGTCTAATGCAGTCCCACCCTTTTTAATGCTTGATGCACCTGGAAATTCCCGGAAAAATTCTCCCACATCTTTTATAGATTGTCTTGTAATTTCTTTATTAGAAATGGAGAAATATGGAATTGTCGGGAACGGGAATGCTGTAACCACAATTCTTTCAGAAATCATAGCCTTTCTAAAAATAAGAATTTCAACCCTCTTAATATCTTCATCTTTGACATTCACATAAATCTCCAAAGTTTCATATCCATCTTTCCTCGCAGAAACTGTATACCAACCCTTAGGAACATCTGAAAATTCAAAATATCCTTTGTCATCGGTTAGCGTCTCCTTTGAAAGTTCCTTGATGACAACCGAAACAGAGGAAACACCGTTTTTTGTCTCGCTATCAATTACATAGCCTTTAATCTGAGCACTAAAGAGAAAAGAGCTGAAAATTAAAAAGGTAATGAAATATAAAATCACTCTTTTCATTTTGACCTCCTTTATCAATAGAAGTTTGGAGGGGGAGGAGGTTCACCCCCTCCCCCTCCAAGTGTTCATTCTTTAACTGTAACTGCTTTCTTTATCATCATATCAAGGGTGACAAAGTTGGTTCCTGCTTTTATATACCACTGCCATGCCTGGTTAAAATCAGTCTCAATCTGTTTATCGCAACCTTTCTGTTCATAGGCACTCTTAGTTTTTTCAAATATATCATCTGCCTTTGAAAGCCACATCTCACCATCTCTCATTTCATCCTTCTGGAAATCATCGGTAAGCTGAACGGTTTTAAGCTTATCATATAAACCTTTAACAATATTGGCAGTAGTCGATGCAACATTCATAGCATATTCACAGGGATTCTTAGGAGGTGCTTGAACTTCAGTCACTGGAGCGGGTTTTTTCTCCTCAGCAGGAGGGACTTCCTTCTTTTTACATCCAGTAAAGAAAAGAAGACCCCCTGCGAAAATACCAATAATGATTAAAATTAAAAGTTTTTTATACATTTTTGACCTCCTTTACTACTAAATTTGCCCAAAATACCAGAGCCATTAGAAAGAAGGAAATCAGAATCAGATAAGCTCCCAGGTCAAAATAGGCTAAGGTTGTAAACTGGGCAAATTTATTTGTTCCAAAAATAGGTGGGGTGAAAGGAGGAATCTTCATGGCTGCCTTTGGTGAGAGATTGTGTCCGTAATCGTAGAGTTGGGAATAGAGAAGATATAATCCGTATATGCCGAAAATTGCAGTCAATCCTAATGGAATAAGAACCAGAATTTTTTTTCTGAGAAAGGCAATTATAAAAGTGAGAAGAGCTATTCCACATAGCCAGTAAGGGAAAAATTTAAACTATGGAAAATCTTCATTTTTTATCTCTTTCATCCCTATATAATGATTCAATACATTTATTTCCACAAGGTCTCTCCCACCAACTTTGTAAAGATAAACATGCATGACAAGCCCTTCAGGATACTGATAGGATTTTACCCAGAATGTCCATAATGGAAGAGGTATTGAGCAAACCATGAAGATTGAAGAAAGAAGGAGGAGAACAACTCCCATTTTCTTAATTTTTGCCATGAAGTCCTCCTCTCCTTTCCATTATGGTCTGGTAAGCAAACCTTTTTCTAACTTAGCAAACTTCCTGGGTTTCACCACTAAATAACCTTGCATCTCCTGATGAAGAGCTGAACAGAAATTTGTGCAATAATATGGGAAAACACCTGGTTTATTGGCTATAAACTCTACATGAACTGTCTCTCCCGGATCTGGGGTCACATTGATGTCGTATTCACAGATGGCAAATCTATGAATTTCATCCCTCATCTCTTCTATATTTGTAATATGGATTATTACTTTATCTCCTTCCTCACATTCAATTTTATAAGGAGCAATGTAACTTCTAACTACCATCATCCATACTTCAACAACATTCCCTTTCCTTACCTGCCTTGCTTCTGTTTCTGACCATATTGCATTGGGGTCTTTATTGTCAACACCTTTTACATAAACTTCTATGGGCTTGAGTAAAGAAGCAGGGCACATAACTGCATAATGGGGTTCTGGCTCAGGGTAAGCTTCTGCAATTAATTTCATTTTTTCTCCCGATATATCAATTAACTGTGCAGACTCAGGCTGGGATGGTCCAACCGGCAAATGTCTTCCCTTGGAAAGTTTGTTGCAAGCAACAAGCCATTTTCCGTAAGGCTTACCAGTATCTCCGCCTGCTACTGTCAAATGTCCCACATTATAGGCAACCGGTATCTTATCCACAACATCCCAAGGTGGTCCTACTCTCCACTTTGCAACTGCTGATTCAACAAAAAGGGATGTGTAAGCAAAACCTTTGTCGTCAAATTGAGTATGGAGGGGACCAAGACCAACAGGAACCTCAGCCTCTCTTACACTTTCAAATTTTACAACAGGGATTCCATCTTCTTCTCCTTCAAAATCTTTGTTTTCAATGGCTTTTAAGAATTTTGAGAAACTATAAACGGAAACTGTGGGATTGAGCTTTCCACTTCCAATTATGTATTCTCCAGATGGATCTACATCAACTCAGTGGGGAGATTTCCCGCATGGAATGAAGTAGGCAATTCCTGGAACCTTTTTAGTATCAACAACCTTTGCACCGCCAATAACCTCATATTTACCCTGTTCTATTGCCTTTTCAACTTTCTTCCAGTTTACAGCCACAATGTAATCCTTCTCTTTCTGAGAAGCAGTTACCTCAAGTTTTCCAGTCGCCCTTTCAGAATTGTAACAAGTCCAGAATGCCCAACCATAGCTGACCTTTCTTCCTCCATAACCAAGGTCGTAGTTGAATGGAGGTAACAAAACTTGCCAACCCAGACTCATCTGCCCGGTTTGAGGATCAACTTTAATCCCTGTCACAACACCTTTATATTTCGTAGCATATTCTTCCACTGGAGCGTAAGTTCCTCTTGGGATCGGAATTGAGAATCGGGTAGCAGCAAAAACATATTCAGTGTTAGGAGTAATATATGCAGAACCATGATTTCCCATTACATTGGATATGGGACCAAATATTTCTACTGTCCTGAATGTTCTCAGGTCGATTCTTGCAACTCTGTTATTGGCATTATCATTGACAAACAACCATCTTCCATCATATTCTGCATTGGTCTGGGAAATCTGAGGATGATGAACATCTCCCCATGTGTATCCGCCTAACATCTTTTTTGATTCCGAATCAAAGCCCCAGCCAGTTTGAGGGTAAGGAGTAAATACTGGAATTGTCCTGATGTGTCTCATAGATGGAACACCATAGACATAAACTCCACCACCATGACCTCCGGACATAAAAAGATAAAACTCATCGTGCTGACCTCGTGGAACATACTGTTTTAGAGCTGCTTCCTCAATCTCCGAGCGAACTTTTCTTCCTTCCTTTTTACAGGCTGATAAAAATATCAAACCTGCGGAAAGGAAGAAAACCAGTACCCATAAAAATTTTGTGTTTTTAAAACCCATACAAACCTCCTAAAAATTTATTTTTTCTCCAAACTTTTTTTGTATTCCTCATATGCTTTTACCAGCTTATCATAAGCCATTATCCTTTCATCCACTGTAAGGGGAATCTGAACCTCTAAGACCATCTTCATTGTGGAAGTAGGATTAAGAAGAAATGTTTTAAGGTCCATGCTATACTTTCTCCAGACATTCTCGTAGGCATTGCTCAAATCAGGACCTATATCCGTTGGAGATTTAATCTCCAGACTCTTTATTGAGTGGCATATGAAACAGGTTTTCTGAACAAAAAATGCACCTTCCCCTGTTCCCATTGCCCTCTCAGCCTCAAGTTCCTTTTCAGTGGGTGGTTCATGAAGTTTCACAGAAGGATAATAATTTATTGGAAGTTCAACCCTTTTCCAGCTCATGACAAGAAGTGTTAAAACCTGTGCTTCCTCTGTTGAAAATTTGAAATCAGGCATTATGGAATCTGGAAGAACACTTTTTGGGTTTTTGAAATGATTCATATGCCATTCAAAAACAGTTTTAACTGATGAAAGAGAACGGGAATAATCAAATTGTTCCGGTGATTTATCTCCTTCATATGTTAAATCAGGACCTATGGACCCTCCTCTTCCATTAATTATGTGACAGGCTCTGCAACCTTTTTCTCTAACTATCCTTTTCCCAAGATTTATAAATTCCATCCCCTCTGTCTCCAAATCGTATCTGTGACATATGTTGCAGTTCATTTCTATCAAGGCTTTTTTCTCCCTTATCAGATGGGCATCTGCAAGTTCCTTTGAAAGAAGAGGATATTCCCAGTGCTCGGAATATCCGTGAGCCTCATCCTTTTCAAGGGCATAACCTTGACCTCCGTGACAGAGAGTGCATCCGTATTTGGAAAAGGGATGAATTTTAATTATTTCTTTTGCAGGATGACTTTTAAATGGGCTCTTCCATATTTTCCAGCCCCTTCCATTCAAGTCCGAGATGGCATGTGATACAACGGTCAACCCTGTTCAAATCCTTAATCCAGATTTGCTGGATACCATTTGGAATAAGCTCAGCCTGTTCTTCTCCAAATTTTTCTTTAATTTTCTTTTTGAAATCCTTCTGGTAGATTTTCCAGGACGGTAGATTGGCACTACCTATCAGATAAAGGGTGAAAAGGAACAAAATAAAACCTGAAATAAGAAGAAGAAGGATATCCCTTTTCTTTAAATCATTTATCTCAAATATATTTCTCATATCCTCACTCCTATAGATTAAGAGGTCTATCGGGCCAGCTCTCCCATGGCCAGAAAATTTGCCAGTTGGGTCCTCTCATGTATGTTCCAATGAAGATGAGAACAATTACTAAAAAGACTATAATCAAAAAGACAATTATTTGAGTTTTTCTCTCCTTAGGAAACCATATTCCTATTGTTCTTAAAGGGCTTTTATCAATAAAGGGCCATATTATTAAAAGGAATAGTAAAACCCCTGGAATTATAACCCCTCCTACAAGCCCTCCACTTATTGCGAAATCACCTATTTTTATTGTGGTATCTGCGACAAGTTCCTGTAGCCAGAGAAAATACCATGGAGCTTTTGCAGGATTTGGAGTTACTGATGGATTGGCTGGCTCCTCAAGGGGTGTTTTCAGAAGAAGGCTCATAAAAAAACACAAAAAGAATGTGATAAGGAAAACTGTTAGAGCTCTTACTATTAAATTAGGTGAAGACTCCAAAAACTCATCTTCTGCTTTGTAATCATACACTGCAATAGACTTACCCTTTGTAACTCCGAGGATGGTATAGGTTTTTGTTGAAGAAGGATTTGTCTCAACTTTCGGGGTGTTCAGGAGGAAATTGTCGAAAAAGGCAAGACCTCCATCCTTTCTTATTCTCCACATATGATAAGCAATTAGCAAGGTGACAATGGCAGGTAAAAGCGCAACATGGAGCGCATAAAATCTTATCAGTGTATTCTGACTTATCTCATTACCGCCGAGAAGCATGAATCTTATCCATCTCCCTATCAGTGGAATTGAACTTGCAATATTTGTCCCAACTGTAATTGCCCAGTAAGCAAGCTGGTCCCATGGAAGAAGATAACCAGTAAAGGAGAAAATGAGTGTAAGGAGAAGAAGGGCAACTCCAACAAGCCAGTTAACTTCTCTAAATCCTAAACCTTTAAAAGCTGAGCGATAGGCACCAGTGAGAAATACCCTGACCATATGAAAGAAAACAACAGCTACCATTAAGTGGGCGGCATTCCTGTGAATTCCCCTGAGAAACCATCCGTAGGAGATTACATACTCTATATCTTTGACACTCCAGTAAGCCCTTTCAATTGATGGAACATAGAAAAACATCAGGATTATCCCGCTAATAAAAAGAATTATAAAAAGAGAAAGAGAAACTGTTCCAAGCCAAAGGGAGTATCCCCAGGACAAGCTTCTCTTAAAAGATTTATTCGGGAACCAATGGAGAAAGAAATTTTTAACAATAGCCTCTCCACTTTCTTTTCTACTGGATGGAGCCCATGTATATGTTAGCCTTTTTAAAATTCTTTTAAATTTATTCTTTTCCATTTTCACCCCTGAACAGTTAGTCCTGTTCCCCTTTCAACTTCCCTGGAAAAATCAATTAATAATTGTCCATCCTCGGGAGAGACATGAAGCTTGAACCAGGGAAGGGGACGAGGGGCGGGACCAGAATAATTTGTTCCATCTCCATAATAACGGGAGCCATGGCATGCACAGAAGAACTCAAAGGACTCTGAAATCTCCTCTCCCCTTGCAACAACCTTCTTCGCTTGTGCAAGTTTTGCCATCTGGACAGTGCAACCAAGGTGGGTGCAAACAGCAGAGATGGCATGGAATGAATTTCCTTCCCTGACTAAAAAAACTTTGAAATCGGGTAAAAAAGTTATACCCTCAGGAAACTTTGATGGCTCCCCCACCTTTGCTCTTCTTGGCGGTTCGTAGAGAACATCTGGCTTAAAAGCTCTGACAAAGGTGTAGAGGATTCCAGAAATTGAAGCAAGAAGGGTTCCTATACCAATTTTTTTCAGGAATTTTCTCCTCTCTTCCTTCATAAAAAATCCTCCTCAAAATGGAATCTTTCCATAGTTATTGCACCTGTTGGGCATCTCTTTGCACATAATCCACATCTTATGCATTCATCATCATCTTTAATAAAAAGAACAGTTTCTTCACTCATATTCTCTGGAAGCTTATTTATTCCAGCAAATTCAGCCTCTGAAATGGGTATAAACCTAATGCAATCCCTCGGACAAACATCAACACACCCTCCGCACAAAACACACTTCTCACCATCGTAAATTGTATAGATATGACAGGAAAGACATCTTTTTGCTTGTTCCATTGCAGTCTCTTCAGGATATACCATTTCAACCTCAGTCATCCCAACTCTTCTATCAAGGGGCAGGGTTGGTGGAGTTTTCCTTTTAAGGAATTCATAATTTTCCGGTGATGTGTAAAGTTCTGTGGGAATAACTTCTATTTTTACATTAAGAATCTTTTCCCTTTGACGGGGCTTAACAAAAAATACTTCCCCTTTTCCAATCCTTTTTAAGTATTCATCAATGGAAAGGGCTGATCTTTTCCCATTGGAAACAGCTTCTATCAGGGTCCTCGGACCAAAAACTGCATCACCTCCAGCAAAAACACCTTCTGCAGTAGTTGATAGGGTTAAAGGGTCCACTTTTATTGTTCCAAAGGGTGTTAGCTCAATATCATCCCCTTGAGAAATAAAGGGAAAGTATGGTTTCTGTCCAATAGCAAGTATTATAGAGTCACATTCAAATATAACTTCAGTTCCTTGCCTTAAAAGGGATTAAATGCACCCTTTTCATCAAAGACCCTTTCACACTCAAGGAATTCAACCCCTTTTACCCTTTTCCCATCGCCTATAAATCTCTTAGGTCCATAGGATGGGAAGAATTTAATCCCTTCTTTTATAGCTTCCTCAAATTCCTCCCTGCCTTGAACAGTTTTTCTTGCAGGCATCTCATCAAAACTCTCCAAGCTGAAGACCATTACATCCCTTGCTCCTGTTCTCAGAGCTGAACGGGCAACATCAATTGCAATAATTGTATCCTGAGCAACGGCCTGTTCCTCTGTCATCTCTAATTCTTTGAAAGCTTCTCTTAATGCTGTTCTTGCTGCATCAAGGGCAACAGAACCTCCACCTATTACAATAACCTTTCTTCCTAAATCAAGGCGATAACCTCTATTGACATTTAAAAGAAAATCAACTGCAGTGGCTATCCCATCTAACTCTGAACCTTCAATTTTTAATTTATCTGGTTTCCATGCTCCAGAAGCAATAAAAATTGCGTCAAATCCTTCTCTTTTCAATTCTCTAATTCCAAATCTTTCATCCAACGGAAAATTTTTCTTTATCTCAACCCCGAGAGATAAGATAGCCTCTATAGTCTTATCAAGAGCTGTCTTGTCCAATCTGTGAGCGGGTATCCCATGTCTCACCATACCACCGAATTGCTCAGTAGCTTCAAAAATTGTAACTCTGTATCCCATAAGGGCAAGGTCATGGGCACAGGATAAACCAGCAGGACCACCTCCAATTATTGCAACTTTTTTGTATTGATTTTCTAACTCTCTTTTTTTTATAAGTTTTGGAACATGCCATAAAGTCTTAAAACCTTTGTCTTCTACGCCTCCTTCCTCAAAAAAGGGAACAATCGGGTCAGGAGATTCGACCCCGAATCTTTCGGTCAAGAATCTTTTGAGGGCTCTGATTGTCACAGGGCTATCAACTTTTCCCCTTCTACAGGCATCCTCGCAGGGAGCAGAACATACCCTACCACAGATTGTTGAAAAAGGGTTCGGAGAGTGGGCAATAAAAAAGGCATCAAGGAAATTATATTCAGTAATTAATTGGACATATCTTCCTGAATCTGTATGAACAGGGCAAGCTTGATAGCAAGGGACATTGTCTCTGAACCATTCAATATTTTTTAACTCAACTTTAAATTTTTTTGAATTATTCATATAAAAATATATTCAATTTTTATGCCATTCATAAAATGGCTTATATAAAAGATGGTTTGAAAGAAAGTGAGGCAGATTTGCCACAAAAATGTGGCAAATTTACCCCATCAGATTTTGATATCGAATCTTTTTATCAATCTGTAAAGAGTTTTTCTGTCTATACCTGCAATTTTAGATGCTGAGCAAAAAGTTTTGTTCTCTTTTAACAGGGAACCAATGTAGATCTTATGAAATTCTTCCAATGTTTTTCTCAGTGCTTCTTTATAGGAGAGACCATGGAAAGACTCGGATAAGGATATCTGATTTTGGTAATTGACAATAGATTCGGGAAGGTCAAAGCGAGTTATAAACTCTCCTTCGCAAAGTATTACTGCTCTCTCCACTACATTACTTAGCTCCCTGACATTTCCAGGCCAGTCATACTTTTCCAGTATCTCCAAACAATCTGCTCTTATGCCAGAGACCTTTTTTTTATTCTTCTTAGAGAATATTTTTATGAAATGATCTACCAGCAAAGGAATGTCTTCTTTTCTTTCTCTTAAAGGGGGTATCTTTATTTCAATAACATTTATTCTGTAGTAAAGCTCTTCGATAAAAAGCCCCTTCTTTATCGCCTCTTTGAGATCTATATTCGTTGCAGAAATTACTCTGATGTCAACATCTATCAATTCCCTTCCACCTATTCTTCTTATCTCTCTTTCCTGAAGAGCTCGCAAAAGTTTTCCCTGAATGGGAAGGGAAAGTCTCGATATCTCATCAAAAAAGATAGTCCCACCATTGGCTATTTCTATTAACCCCTTTTTGCTCTGATATGCTCCAGTAAAGGCTCCCTTTTCATGCCCAAAGAGCTCCGATTCTGCCAAACTTTCAGGGATGGATGTGCAATCAACAGGAACCAGAGGTTTGTCTTTTCTCGGACTCAATTTGTGTATAAAATGAGCTATTAGCTCCTTTCCCGTTCCACTTTCACCGTAAAGGAGCACATTGCTCTCGGTCTTTGCAACCTTTTATGCTATTTCCAAAGTCTTAATTATCTTAACTGAATTCCCAACAATCTTTTCTTTTTCCTTCAACTCATCAAGATGGGTTCTTAAATTAATGTTCTCTTCTTTTAATCTCTTAAATTCCATTCCTTTTTTAACTACACTTACAAGATAGTCCGTAGAAAATGGCTTAGGCAAATAATCAAAAGCCCCCTCCTTTATTGCTTTAACTGCATCCTCTATATTGGCGTAAGCAGTAAAAAGAATAACTATTGTATTTGGGTCTATTTCTTTTGAAATTTTTAGAATTTCAAATCCATCCATTCCTTCCATTTTTATATCGGTAAGAATAATATCAGGAGAAATTTCCAAATATATCTCTTTAAATTTTGGGGGATTCTGTAAGGTAAAGGACTCATATCCGTAGAATTTAAGAATGCGGTAGCAACTTTCGAGTATATCTTTCTCATCATCAATTATGAGAATTTTACCTTCGGACATCTTTACTCTCATAAGTTTTGTCTATGAAAGGTATCTTAACTACTACCGTTGTTCCTTTCCCTTCCTCACTTTGAATTTCCAGCTCTCCGCCGTGAGTTCTTATTATGTTATAACAAAGGAAAAGCCCCAAACCAGTTCCATTTTTTTTAGTAGTAAAGAATGGTTCATAAATTCTTTTAACATATTCCTGCGGAATACCTGAACCATTATCTGAGAATATAACCTTTACAAATTTCTCATCATGGAGGGGTGCCTGAGTTTCAATCCGTATCATTCCTCCCTTTGGAGTAGCATCCCTTGCATTGTTTAAAATATTAAGAAATACCTGTTGCAACTGAATGTCATTTGCCAAAACTTTAGGCAGTCCAAACATAAGTTTTTTTATAATGCTGATTCCATCCTTTCTCAATTGAGGTTCAACTAAAACTAATGTGCTTTCTATAATCTCATTCAAGTTGCACTCCTTTCTCTCATCGGAAGAAATTCTTGAAAAGTTCAAAAGAGTATAAATTAAATTGGAAATTCTCCTGGCATGGGATTTTATAATTTTCAAGTCTTCTATCACTTCAGGTGGCAAATTTTTCCCCTCTGCTTCAAGAATCAAGCAATCGCATCTGCTTATTATGGTTCCCACAGGGTTATTTATCTCGTGACTTAATCCTGCCAGCAGGGTTCCTAAGGAGGCAAGTTTTTCCGAGTGAATAAGTTTTTCAAAGGTATCCTTTAATTCATTCTTTATTTCATCTATCTTCATTTTCAGAAAGGATATTTCAATTCTTTGTTGATTCGATCTTTCTTCAAGAAAATTTGCATAGTTTATGATTTTTTTTTATTCCATCCTCAGGAAAATTTGCAAATTCTTTTCCTCTTTTTCTCTTGAAATTCCTTATGGGAGCTATAAATTTATTCTTCAAAATGAAAAAACTAACAAAAGGAAGGGGGCAGGAAGTTAATAAAAACAATAAAATCAAATAAGAGTCTATGCCTTTTTTATAATTATCATGGATAGCAAATTTTAACAACATGGCACCAGTATTCTCTCCCTTCATTTCATGGCACCTAAAACATCTCTTATTATCTTTTAATGGAACTACCGATAAATATCTCCTCTCCCCTGCTTTGCTCCTTAAAGAAATCCTTTCACTTTTGCCATCTTTCAATGCTTTAATAATTCCAGAATTTTGAATCTGAGATCTGAGCTCTCTTGGCTCTGAAGAGGAAACCACCAATCCATATGAATTTATTATGTATATCTTTTCCAATCCAGTTTTTTGATTGAATTCATTTTTCAGTTTTGAGAGATCCCTTTCCATTCCGTGAAAGTTAATATAGTCAACGATTGTTTTTTTGAAATGTTCTTCTTGCACTTCCATGAGATTTTCTAATGCAGATTCTCTTAGTTTTTTTGCTGAAAAATAATTCAATAAGACTACAAAGAGCATCAAAAAATATAATATAAAGGGAATGTAAAGGAGAAATTTGAATGGAGAAAAATAAAATTTTCCTTTCTTCATAATAATTAATTTAATTTTAGATTGAAAAATTTTCCAAGTCAAACATCCGCTTTTTTACGCCTTTTTTCCAAAAGTTTCTTGTAAAGATTTTCCTGAGATTGAACCATAAATACTGCTTCAAATTCTTTAAGCTTTTTTCTTCCTTCCTTTACAAACTTTTCTCTTAGCTCATGGTTTTCAACTATTTCTGAAATTTTCTCAGAGGCAGAATGAAGGTCGTGGGGTTTGAAGGTGAAGCCATTTATTCCATCTTCTACAAATTCCTTATTTCCATCAACATCGGTCACAACCATTGGAACTCCAGATGCATATGCTTGAGGGATGACCTGTGGAAGACCTTCCCAGAGGGAGGTTAAGACAAAAACATCTACAATCTTGAAAATTTCCTCCACATCTTTCCTCCATCCAAGAAGGGAAAAGTTCTCTTTTAACTCTAATTTTTCTATTTCCTCTTCTATTCTCTCTCTCAGCTCTCCATCTCCAATCATTATAAAGTGCACATCATCCCTTGAATCCTTTAAAATTCTTGCAATTCTTACAAAATCAAGGGGAGCCTTCTGGGGTTTAAAGCATGCAACCATTCCAATTATTTTTTTATCAAGGGGAATTCCAAGCTCTATTTTTTTCTTTTCAGCATCTACACTAGCGTTTAAAAATTTTTCAATTTCAACACCACTTCTTATTATTGATGCCTGTCCCTTTTTGATAATCCCCAATTTCCTACCCTTCTCAAGATTATTCTTTGAAACACATATGAAATGAGTTGTAACTAAAGATGTAATTCTTTCAAGGAATATAAAGAGCCACCTTACTGGAAGGGGATGAAAGGGGCTGAACCCGAATCCATGGATTGTATGAATTCTAACTTTCACTCCCGCAAAAAAACCTGCCCATCTTCCAAGAATACCCGCCTTTGAACTGTGGGTGTGGATTATCTTAGGTTTTATTTTTTTTAAAATAATAGTTAGTTTTATAAGGGCAATAAAATCAAAAAATGGATTTATACTCCTTTGCATCTCCCTCACGAAAATTGCCCTTTCTCCAAGTAATTCCTTTGCCTCACCGTCAAGAATCCCCTCCTCTCCTGATATTAGAAATGTTTGAAATTTTGATGGGTCGAGATTTGAAACTGTAAAAAGAGTGTTTTTCTGAGCCCCTCCAAGCTCAAGTTTAGTTATGATGTGACAAACTTTGATTCTCATATAATCTTTTTAATTTTTTCAGCCACTTCCTTACCGAGAAGAAAAGACCTTTCCATTGAAAGATAATCCCAGCTACCGTATCTTCCTGTGGAGATTATTTTATTCTTCTCAAGAAAAGATAGGATTTCAGGAAGTTTCCTTTTCCTGAATTTGTCAAATATTACATATGCGTAAGGAATTTCAATTAACTCAAAGAACTGAATATCCTCCTTTCTTTCAATAATGTTAAGCTTTCTCAAAAGGGCAAAAAGTTCAAGATAGATAGAATCCTTTGAAACCATTGAACCATGAAGATGGGATATTTCAGAAAATACAGGAATGAGAGGCTCCTTTTTTAAGGAATAAAATCCGATTCTGTAAAAGGGAGTCCACTCCTCAGGAATGTAAATCCAATCAATATTCTCAAAATCCATCCCTTTAACAATGGCATTGGCAACAGCTACAGATATAAATCTGAATTTAGAAACAGCTTTTTTTATTGAAGAGGGAGCCTCTTTTAAAGAATTTACCAGTTCAGGGAGAGGGATTGTAGAGATAAGAAAATCATATTTTATGGAAGTTCCGTCCTTGAAATATAAAACTCTTTTCTTTGGGTCTATATTTTCTATTTCCCTTTGAGTATAAACTTTTTCCTTAAACCCATCCATTATTTTTAGAGGGAATCTACCAATCCCTTCCACTGGATAGTAAATAACTGGATTATAACCAAGACCCTTTATAATTTCTCCAAGAGCAGACTTTAAGACATCCTCCCATTTTGGGACAGGGATACCCCATTCGCACCATTCATAACTCAAAGATTCAAGGGGATAAATCCAGAATTTTGAGTTGTAAGGGGAAAGGAAAGATTTACAAATCCCCTCTCCGAAATTTATTTTAAGCCATTCTCTAAAATTGGAAGGTTTTTTCTTTTTCCTAAAGGAAACCTCAATAAAATCCCTCACACACTCAAATTTTTCCTGATAGGAAAGAAGGGAGAGATTTGCCTGAAAGGGATAGGGAATAAGTTTTCCATCCTTAAGTATGGAAGCTTTCCTTTCCCATTTTTTGAGATTTTCACCAAAGAGACCTTTAAGGATATCGAGAAAATACTGGTCTTTTCCATGGATGAAATGACCTCCGTAATCAAGATAAAAATCTCCAACTTTTATTGAACGGGCAAGTCCTCCAGGTTCCTTTTCCTTTTCAAAAATTTTAAATTCAAGATTTCCGAGATGATAACCAACGCTTAAACCTGTTATTCCTGCTCCAGCAATGACTATTTCCTTCATAAATCAAACCCTCGCTCTGGAAAGAACTATCCAACCAGCAATTGAGAAAACAACTAAAAAAGAAAAAGAAATTGCTGAGAAATAAAAAGAGAAGAGAACGTTTAATATCCCTGTTATTCCTGAAATTAACGAAAGAATATAGAAAACCCCAACAGTTTTTCTAACAGAAAAATTGTAGAGAGATTTAAGACGGATGGAAGTGTGGTCTCTGCTACCTTTAAAAGGAGATCCCCCTCTTGAAAGTCTTTTGAAGAAAAGGAAAACAGTCTCAAAGATGGGAATCCATAGAACAAAGAAAGGTGCTATGAAACTGAATTTATTAATCTTTGTGTAATCCAGCATAATTGAAATGGAAGAGATTATAAATCCGAGAAAAAGGGAGCCTGAGTCTCCCATAAAAATTGATGCAGGATTGTAATTGTAATTCAAGAAACCGAGACATGCTCCTGAAAGAGCCATGGAGATTATAGCAACAGAATGATTTTCAGTTATGAGTGCAATTATAAAAAAAATACTGGCAACAATGAAAGCAATTCCTGCTGAAAGTCCGTCCATAACATCTATTAGGTTAAAAGCATTAATAATACCAATCATCCAGAGGAATGTAAGGGGAATTGAGAGATATTCTGGGATGAACCATAGCTTTATATAAAGTCCACTCTTTATAAGAATATAAACAGCAAGAATCTCACCTATAAACTTTATCCTTGGAGAAAGCTTACCGATATCGTCTATTAGTCCTAGAGTCATAATTATACTACCTCCAAAAAGAATTCCGAGGATCTCTTTGCTGAACTCAAAGATAAGAGAGAGGGCAAGAAGGAATGAAAGAAATATGCTCAATCCGCCAAGATAGGGGATTGCTTCTCCATGTAATTTCAGAACCCCATCGGGTTTATCCACTATTCCAAACTTAATTCCTGCATTTCTTGCAATTGGTGTTCCATAAAGGGAAAAAAGGAGAGAAATAATAAAAACAAGGGGGAAAATTATAACTTCCATCATCTCTTTAAAAATCTCTCAAGATAATTTGAAAGCTCTGATATTCTATTTTTATACGAATATTTTTCACAGTCAAAAGAATTTCTCATTGTAACTTTCTTTTTCTCTTCAAATTCTTTACACCACTTTAAAATTGTTTCCCTTATTTCAGTCTCATTTTTGCAAATTTTTCCAATCTCTGCCCTTTCAAGAAATTTTCCGCCCTCATCCTCCCCAACAACAAGGACAGGTTTCCTTGAACCAATATAAGAGAATATTTTCCCTTTAATAGGATTTTCAGTAGTTTTTTCGGGATTTTTTATGGAAAAGAAAAGAAGGGCAGATGAGCTCATCTGTTCTCTAATACTTTCTATGTAGGGAATCTGAGGATTTATCTCAATGGGAAGATCAGAAAAATCTTTAAACCATTTTCTAATCTCAAGATAATTATAAGAGAAAAATTTTACTTTTATACTTCCAAGGATGCCTTCATTTTTCATTTTTTTAAGGGCGGATAGAAAAGGTTTGAAATCCTGATAGGGATAAAGATGTCCTGTGTATGTTAAAGTAAAAATTTCATAAGGTGTAAATTCTCCTTCAAAATCCTCTTCATCGAAAAAATGGGAAAACAGAAAAACTTCTTTCCCGTGGCTCTCTTTTAATTTGGAACATAAAAGCTCAGAAACAGAAATAAGGGAAACCGCTCTTTTCATTACTCTTTTTTCCAGCAATCTCTCAACAATGGAAAGGGGGAATCCTCTTTTAAAATAGTAATTTTCACTCCAGAGGTCCCCGAACTCTGCAATCCATGGAATATTGAACTCTCTGGACAGCTTTGAAGCAAGGAGATTGGATGGGTAGGGTGGCGAGAAACTTAATATAATTGAAAATTCTTTCTCAGAAAGGATTTCTCTTCCGACCCTTAAAGCTTTCCCACACCATTTTAAAAATCTATCCTGAAAATTTACAAATTTTCTAAGAAAAGGGGGTTTTTTTAAGCTTAATGGAATTGAATGGGATCCTTTTTCAAATTTTACCCTCAATATATTCTCTTCTTTAATTTCAACAGGAAGCCCCTTTTCAAGATTCAATCCCTCAGCTGTAAGAACATAAACCTCCCACCCTTCCCTTTCCAGATACTTTGAAATTTTTGATGCTCTGATAGCTCTCATGTTTAAAAATGGAGGGAAATAAACTGTTATAATTAAAATCTTTCTCATGTTATAACAGATTTGTAAGCCTTCAATGTCTCTTTTGTAATTGAACTCCATTCCATACCTTCCGGAGGATCCCATTGAGCCCTTTCAATCTCTATCCACTTTAGGGCATCTTTTAGAACCTCAGGAGAAAGCTCATCAAAGGTCATAACCCAATCCTTCCCAAACCTTCTTTTCATCTCTTCTCCTGTCAATTTTTCAGAAACGAGGACAGGGGTGTTGTAGGAGAGGGCAAGGATAACAGAGGATGAGTTAAAAACCTCCTTCTGGGGTAGAACCATTATATCAGCGGATTTCATGAAAATTTCAATTTCTCCATTGGGAACAAATCTAAGGACAAGTTTTATTCTCCGGTCTCCTGAAGATGCTTTTTCTATATCTTCTTTAATTTTTTCATTAAAAGGTTTCCCAACAATGAGCAGGATTAAATTTCCATTATTCAATTTTTTGAAAGAGTTGATCAGGGAAAAAACTTTTTTGTAATTTCTTATCAATCCGAAATAGAGTATAACTTTTTTATCTGGAGGGATTGAAAATTTCTTTCTTGCAGATTCTTTGTTTAAGGTATCAGGATAAAAATTTCTGTAATGACCAATCGGGATTATAAAACCTTTTTTTCCTTGAATTTCAGGGAGTGTTTTCTTCGCAATTGAATCCGCTTCTTCCGAAAGACTTATGTAGCCGTCAATCATACGGACAAAAAATTTACGGAAAAAATTCTCCAGTTTAGGATGATAATTCTCGTGGCTCTTTAAATTATGCACTGTCCAGAAAATCTTTGTTTTTTTTATTCGGGCGATTAAAAGGATAAAAAGAAAGAAAAGAGTTTTTAATAAGGCTTTTAGAAAAACTGGACTTCCGATGAATCTTTCGGGCCAGTGGATATGGAAAATATCATATTTTTTAATTAAGATTTTCAGCGGAGAATATTCCTCAACAGTGACGCCTAAATTCATGATATTTGTATAAAGAAGCCAGTTATAAGGATTCTCATTTTTATTTGAAAAGGCAGGGAAAGAAATTATTTTAATCTTATCCTCCTTTTCAATAAAATAGTTTTAAAAATCCATGCAACCGCCCTTATTTTTTCCAAAAAAGTTTCGTGATAGGGAAAGGAAATCGCATTTTTAAAGAGTTTTGGAATTGAAATTTTTAACCCGAGGAGAAATTTCAATCTCTGATAGGGCAAGTGATTTTCAAGGGATACTCTCTTTTCGATCCCCAATCTTTCAAAAGTTTTGTTGAGGGAATTAACCCTTTTTTTATACATCTCAAGATAGGAAAGCATTGATTCTCTCGTCTCTTTTACCCTTTCCTCCCTGTTCCAGTAATTGGACCCATGAAGTCTGTAAAAGGCAAGAACTTCATCAACAAAATCAATCTCTCCGAAGAATGGCGCAAGGTCAGAAAGATATGCATCTGCACAAATTCTGAACTCCTCTTCAGGAATATCCATAACCCTTTCAAGGAAATCTCTCCTGAAACAAATGGCAGAGTTTGGAGAATACATCCACCATCCTCCGCTTCTAATAACTTTTTTTTCAATATTACCTCTAAAAAGTTTTGATGGGATGGGATTTTCAATATATTCTCCAGATGAAGAAATTGGTTGAACCCTGTGATAAATCATAATCGCATCGGAATTCTTTTTTGTTACTTCCACTACCTTTAAAATCTTATCGGGAATCCATACATCGTCGGAATCAAGGAAACAGACCCACTCTCCCTTTGAGACCCTGAAACCCGCATTCATCGCAGAACCCTGCCCCCCATTTTCCTTTAAAACAGGTATTATTCTATCTCCATACCTTTTAATTATTTCCCTTGATTTGTCAGTTGAGCCATCATCTACAGCAATAATTTCCTTTCTTTCATAACTCTGATTCAGAGCACTTTCAATGGCTTCTTTTAAATACCTGTCATAATTGTAATTGTTTATAATAACGCTTACTAAGAGCTCAGCCATTTAGAACTCCCATAAATATTATATTCCACCCAAAGATTAAAAAATAGTGTTCTCTTTTTTTTTAAAGGAATTCAATCTTTCAAAGACTATTTCCTTGAGAGTTTTTGAATATTTAAGAAGTTCTTTTCTGCTCAATGGAAAAACAAAGATTAATAGGATTGTTAAATATATGAAAATTCCAAAGCTCTCCTGAAAAAGAGGTAGGGAAAGGGAGATTAGCCATAAAAATGGTATTGAATAGTTGACCTTTCCAACATTTCTGACAAGGAAAATATGAATCACTGCATAACTGAGAAAAGCAATCATCTCTCCAAATCCATAACCAATTAAATCAAAAAATTGAATAAATATTAATGAGCTTCCTGCAAAGAGAAGTATATGGATGGCATGGAATATGGCAACTTCCCTGTTTTTTCCAAGGGTATAAAGGGCTGATGAGTGAAGGGAAAAAGCTGAATTCACAATGTAACTTAGAGCAATAAAGGGAAATATTTGAAGGACTGGAATCCATTTGCTTCCAAAAGACAAAGGCACAATCCATTTAGCAAAAATAGAAAAGGGAAGGACAAGGGAAAATATTGCAAGAAGTTGGATCCTCATCCCTTCATTTATAACTTCTAAAATACGCGTTCTTTCATTTTGCAAACGACCCATAACAGCAATGGAGATTCTCCATACAACACCCTTTGCAAATGTAAGTATCTCAACAATCCTTATTGCAAGGGCAACATATCCGACACCGGATGATCCCAAGAACCTTCCAACAATCAATGGATTTATTAGGTTTCTGAACTGCCATATCCAGAAGGAAATGGAGTAACTGAGACCATAACCAAGAATATTTCTGAGAATATCTGCCCTGAAATAAAATTTCGGTACATATTTCGCTGATATTGAAGAGAGGATTACAACAAAAATCTGCTGAGCCCACCATCCCGCAACTGGAGCCCATACTCCAAATCCTGAAAAGGCAAGGGGTAAACCAATTGCATAATAAATTATCTGAGCAAAAAGCTCTATTAGAGCAACCCTTTTATAGTTCAGCTCCCTTTCAAGCTTTGAAATAGGAACAATATTTGCAAGGGAAATAGGATAGCAGAGGAATATTACCATTGAAACCTTCTCAAACCCCTCCAGTCTCACCCATTTCCCGATAAAGGGGATTAATGTTTCTGATACTAGAATAGCAGCCAGTCCAACAACTATTAGAAATGTCCATGCTTGATTGTATTCTTCCTCTTCTATCTCTCCTTCCTTCCTTACAAGGTAAACATTCACTCCAAACTGAGCTAAATAGTAAATAAAAAGATAGATTCCCATCCCCGAATTGTAAATTCCGTAATTGGAAGGTCCTATCCAACGGGTCATAAGAACAACCCCAAAAAGACTTATCAATATACTCAAGCCCTGCCTTAAAAGCATAAAAGACCCACCTAAAAAAACTTTCCTCTTTAATTCTCCCTTTCCAAGCTGATAAAATTCGTTCATTACTAAAACTTAATTTTATTTCAATAAATCTTTATAGGCAAAAATATTAATCGTGGTTTTTCTATCTGTTTTCCTCCTCCCACAATTTCTTTTTTCAATCCCTACAATTTATTTGCTTTGTCAGGCTCGGCAATTTTTAAAAGATTTTTCATCCTTTGGATTTTTAATTCAAGCCATTTTTCGTCAAGTTCGATTAAAAATTATTGCTTCTCTCTCTCTCATTTTTGCTCCTTGTTGCTTCTTTATTTGTCATTCGGTGTCTTTGACAACCACCAAATATTCGCCTTTTTGCCTCATTTGAGTCATTTTTGCCCCATTCATTACCTTTCATTACAATTCATATTAGCCTATTATTAGCCCTTTAGTAGCCCTTCCCGGTTATACCAATCTAAAATTCCTTTAGAAATCTATTCTCCTGGTTTTTTGCTTGTCTTATTTTTAAGAACTTTATTGTTACTTTCATTACTTAATCATTACTTTTTCATTACCTTCAGGCATACTACTGATCTTCCACCTCCTTTAGCTACTAATAAATCTTTTTCTACAAGGTTAGACAATTCTAAAAAAGCGGTTTTATTTGAAACATTATTAAGATACTGATATTATCTATTTGTAATTTTTCTCTTTTCTTTTACATACACTACTACTTTAATCTGTCTTTCATTTAATTCCATCTTTTTCAAATTTTCTTTTGTGTATATATTTTTGTCGAAAATGACCTTCATATCAAATCGTTCATGGGAGGAAACAAGTTCTCCTTCTGTAAGGATTGCACTATCACCACCCAATAATGTTAAAAAGGCTTCTATTTTGAACGAGCAATGTTTGTGAGTTCAATTTCAGAATCTACCTGTCTTGTTGGGAAAAGTTAGATGTATGAATTCTGTCAAATGGCGTATCTATACGATTTATCCTACCAACTCTTTGCATTAACCTGGTTGGATTCCGGGGATGTCATAGTTTATTACTATATTGGGACCTATGAAGATTGACACCTTCAGAAAGGACTTCGGTTGAGACAAGAATTTTATACTCCTCTTTTTGAAACCGTGCTCGAGCATCAAAATTGTCTATCTTTATCCCTAATGCATCCTCTCGCGAACCACCATGAAATAAAAGGGCTATATTGCCTAATTCTGAATTTATTCCATTCGTTAAATACTCTGCGGTCTCTTTTAATTCGGTAAAGATAATTATTTTTTTATTTCTCAGGATGTCGTGTTTTTTCAAATTTTCAAGTAATGTCTCCAGTTTTGGGTTCCTTTCTATTGACTGCCACATAGATTTTATCTGTCTTAAAATTTCAAGGTCATTCTTCAGGTCCTTTTTAAAATCAGGTCTGAAATCCTTGCTATCATATCTTTCCGCTTTTCATTCATCAATGAATGCCTGAACTGCGGAATCATCTCCCTGTTCTGAAAGTTCAAAAATTTTGTTTATGTATTTTTTGCTTATATAAGGAGTGGCGGAGACCCGAATTACTCTTTTCCCACGGCAAATCTCAGCGATATCTTCTTCTCCCTTGCATTTTTCATTATACCAAATCGTTAGAAGCTAACAATTAAGTTGTTGTCTGGCGCTTAATAGAAAAGAAGAGTTACTGAGCCATCAAAATTCAAGAGCCTCTAGTTTATTATGTATTGCTTATTTATGCTATAATTCTTAAATGAGGGTGGAAATGAAAAGAGTATTTAAAAGTCTTTTGGTAATATCGCTATTTTGGGGTTTTTCAATTTTCCCTGAAAGATATGATTTAGTGATAAAAAATGGGAAAATTATTGATGGGACAGGGAACCCATGGTTCATTGCTGATATTGGGATAAAGGGAAAATTTATAAAAAAGATAGGCTATATTAAAGAAAGTCTTGGAAAAAAAGTAATTGATGCAAATGGACTGGTTGTATCTCCTGGTTTTATCGATGTCCACACCCATGCTGAAGAGATAGAGAAGAATCCAAAGATTGAGAATTACTCCTTTCAAGGGGTGACTACTGTTATTGCTGGAAATTGCGGGGGTCACTCTTACCCTCTCAAAGAGCATTTTAAAAAGCTTAAATCCAATGGAATTTCAATAAATTATGGTTCTCTCGCTGGTCACAATACGATAAGAGAAATTGTGATGGGGAAAAAACAGGCTCTTCCAACAAAGGAGGAGATGGAGAAAATGAAAAAAACCCTGGAGCAGGAGTTAAAGGAAGGGGGGTTCGGTCTTTCAACAGGTCTTGCCTATATGCCAGGAGTTTACTCAAATGCTGAGGAGCTTGTGGAGCTCGGAAAGGTTGTTGCCAAATATCACGGGATTTACACTTCCCACATAAGAAATCAAGGAAAGCTTATAAAAGAGGCAATTGAAGAGGCTATTCAAGTTGGAGAGAAGAATGGAATACCTGTCCTCATCTCCCATATAAAACTTGCTGAGGAAAATGTCTGGAATGAGCTCTGGCGAATCACAAAGCCTGTTGAGGCAGCAAGAGGAAGAGGGATTGAGGTATTTTTAGACCAGTATCCATACACTGCAACAAGTTCTGGTTTTGAAAGTTCCCTTCCTGCCTGGAGTAGAGAAGGAGGGCTTGAAAAATTTAAAGAAAAGCTTCTCCAGAAGGAGCAATACGAAAAGATTAAATCCCATGTAATTCAGGTAAGACTAACTTCGGTAAAGGGAATAAATAAGCTCCAGAGCATTTTCATTGCCTCATGCCCGTGGAAAAGGGAATACGAAGGGAAGAATCTTGAGGAAATTCTTGAGATGGAAGGGAAAGAACCAATAATTGAAAATGGAGCGGATTTAATAATAGAAATAGTTAAAAATGGCGATGCTCAGGGGATATTCTTCCAGATGGATGAGTCTGATGTAAAGGATTTGATGAAACTTCCCTACTTGATGATAGGCTCTGATGGTGCAATGCAAATATTTGGAAAGGGATACCCCCATCCAAGGTCTTACGGAACATATCCAAGAATTTTAGGACGATATGTCCGAAAGGAAAAGGTTATTTCCCTTGAAGATGCAATAAGGAAGATGACATCCCTTCCAGCAAATACCTTCAGAATAAAGAAAAGAGGAATTTTAAAAGAAAAATCTTACGCTGACATAGTAATTTTTTCGCCTGAAAAAATAATAGATAAAGCTACATTTTCAAATCCCCATCAATATCCTGAGGGAATTGAATATGTGATTGTAAACGGAGAAATTGTTGTTGAAAAAAATCGTCACACAGGAAAGCTTTCCGGGATGATTATAAAGAGAGATTGAAAATGGAAGAAAAAATTGAGAGTCTTGTAAATCTCCTTGAAAGTGAACCTTCAGTGATTCTTGCTTTTTTATTCGGCTCAAGGTCAGAGAGAAGGGAAAGTAATATTTCTGACTGGGATATTGGAGTATACTTTAAACCTGATGAGTATATGGAGATTGAAACAGATAAGGAGTATCCTGGAGAATTAAGAATATGGGGAAGCATTGTTGAAATACTCAAAACTGACAATGTTGATTTTGTTGTTCTAAACAGAGCACGACCCGCTCTTGTTTATAATGTTTTAAGAAGGGGAAGACCTCTTGTAATAAAAGATAGAAAACTTTTCCTTGACCTTCTCTGCAAAGTTAGCTATGAAGCAATTGATTGGTGGGACTTTGTAGCAGACTATTACAAAATTAGTGAAAGAGCAACTTCCCTTTCTCCAGAAGATAGGGCAAGGATTTTAGAGTATCTAAGATTTTTGGAAAATGAGTTCAGCGAAATTGATGAGATAAAAAAATTCACATGGGATAATTATCTTAAAGACAGCTTCAAAAGGAAGATAGTGGAAAGATGGATAGAAAATTTAGTGATGAGCGCCCTTGACATTGCTAAAGCAATACTTGCCTCAGAAAAAAGGGAAATTCCTCAGACATACAGAGATACATTGAAGATTTTCTGCGCATTATATTTAGATAGTCAATTTGGAGAAAGATTTTCATGGGTTGCCTCCCTGAGAAACATTCTCGTTCATGAATACCTGGACATAAAATGGAAAAGAATTGAGAAATTTATTAATGAGTCAGAAGAGCTTTTCCCTTTGTTTATAAGGAGAATTAAAGAAATCGTGGCATGAACAAATATAAACATGCAATCAAACGAGAGAGCAACGAAATTACAAGTCCAGCTTTAAAATAGGGCGAATCGTATTTCATTCTTAAAATAGTCGCATCCTTAGGAATTTCTAATAAAATTGAACCATTGTAAGGTTGAGAAACTATCCTCTCAAATTTTCCATTCCTGTAAATTTCAAATTTGAGAACATTTCTGTATAATTTCCAACCGAGACCTTCAAAGACAGCGCTCACATCCTCCTTTAAACTCAGCTTCCAAATTCTGAGATTTGGTTCAGAAAGTCCTTGAGCGGATCTTCCAGAAGGGATAATTTTTGGAGTGTAATTGAAGAAAATAGGGGATTCAGGAAATTCCAGTGGGTTGCAATCTTTCTGGAATAAATTGAAAACTCGGTTCAGGTCTAAATAAATGTAAGAGATAAAAACAAGCAAAAAGATTCCAAATAAAACAACCGCTTTTTTCCCTAATTTTTTGATTTTCTATTGCAGATGAGTTATCATCAGTCCACTCAATAATCCAAAACCAAAAATAGCCATAACAAAGAATCTTGGTGGTATTCTTTGAGAGTTAAAAATTGGGAATTTTCTTAATAGATGAAATAGTGAGAATCCATCAAATTTAATTGTTAAAAGGAGAAAGAATAGAGATGTAAAAAGAATGGGTCTCCCGAATTTAAAGCCAAAGAAAATTGTGAAAAAGAAAAGGACAATGACAGGAATACCAATATAATTTGAATACTCTGGTCCCAGAAAGGAGTGGTTAAAGCGGTAAAGAATTCTTTAATGGTGTAGGGAGGACTTATACCAAACCGTATGTCAGAAGCATTTTCAGGGGGGTTGTATCCTTTGAAGAAATGAACCATTGGTATTATTTTTATGCTCCCGAGAAAGGTCTGAAAAAGGAAAAATTTTAAAAGATTTAAAAGATCTAGAACTTTTCTTGACTCCAGAAAATATAGGATTCCATAAATACCAATGAATATATTTGTCCATATGAAGATATGAATCCCTCCCTCAAAAAGTATAAGAAGATTAAATATAACTGATAACAGTATATATTTTTTACTTTGGTAAAAATTGATGTAAAAGTAAAAAACCCAGGGAAAGAGAAAAAGAGTTTTCCAATTCATACCATAATTATTATAAAGAGAGAGTATTTACAGAGTCTGGTTCTTTTTTCGTGGAGAATATTTATTTTTTCCTGCACACCAACATATACAGAATCAATGATCGGATATTTTCACTTTGCCAAAAGATAATTTTAAGGATTGCAATTAGAGCTAATAAGTAATCAAAAGTCCTTTTTTGGAAGATCTTCGGCATTCTTTCACCTCATCTCAGAAATTATAGTGAAAATAATATCAAAGTTCTGGGACGATGGAATTAAGTAAATTCCGGAGACCTCTCCCCTTATTTTTTTGATAAAATCCATCGCTATTTCCATTCCAATTTTGGGCTGTTCATCAAGACTCGCTCTCTTTAATCTCTCCCTTATTTCTTCCGGAATAGTTATACCCGGGACCTCGTTGTGAAGGAACTCTGCATGCTTTGCGCTCTTCAAGGGCATAACACCAACTATTATCGGTGTCTTAAACTTCTCTGTTTCCTTCAAAAAATCTTCCATGGTTAAGATATCATATTGGGGCTGAGTGAGGACAAAATCAGCTCCCGCATCAATTTTTTCCTCAAGTCTTTTCAGTTCCGCATTTAAATCAGGTGAAGATGGATTAACTGCAACTCCTACTAAGAATGATGTTGGAGTTCCTATAGTGTTTCCAGCCATGTCTCTGCCTTTATTAAATTCTTTTATCAAACGGACAAGACCAACTGTATCAATGTCATAAACAGATGTTGCCTTCGGGAAGTCTCCAATTTCAGCAGGGTCCCCCCTTAAAGCAAGGATATTCCTTATTCCAAGAACAGATGCACCGAGTAGCTCTGATTGAATTCCCAACAGATTACGGTCTCTGCATGTAAAATGTAGAATAGCTTCTATTCCAATCCTTTCCTGAATTAAATAAGCTAAGGCGATGGAGCTCATTCTCATTCTCGCCATGGGATTTTCAGCAATATTTAAAGCATCAACTCCAGCAGACATCAACTTTTTTGAAATAGCCAGAACATTCTCGCAGTTGCGCCCTTTTGGAGGGTCTATCTCCACAGTGAAAACACTTTCCTTCCCAAGTTTCTCCCTGAACCGGGAAGTGACTTCTACTTTTTCCTCTTTTTTCTCTTCCTCAATAATCTCAACATATGCTATTCTCTTCCTTTTCCTTGGTTTTTCTCCTTTTACTGCCTCTGCTATAGCCTTTGTATGGATCGGATTTGTTCCACAACAACTCCCTATTATGTTTACTCCATTTTCAAGGAAAATTTCTGCATATTCTCTGAAATAGGCAGGCGAGGATAAATAGATTGTTTTACCTCTCACTATAGTGGGGTAGCCAGCATTGGGCATAACTGAAAAGAGATTTTCACTCTCCTTTAAATAAGGGATTACAATCTCTGCTGTTTCCTGAGGTCCAACTGTGCAATTGGCTCCAACAATATCTGTACCCATCTCCTTTAACTCGTTCAGGGAACGGGTGAGGTCTTCTCCAAACTTGGTTTTACCATCCGCAAGAAAGGTCATGGATACTATAACCGGAATTTCTGAAATACTTTTTGATGCAAGGAGAGCAGCTCTTGCCTCAAGAAGGCTTGATATTGTCTCAATAATTATGAGGTCGACTCCTGCAGAAACAAGGAGTGAAATTTGCTCTTTGAAAACCCTCACCATATCATTGAAAGTGAAAACTCCATAAGGTCTAAGCATAACTCCTAATGGACCTACAGACCCAGCTACAAAAACATCCTTCCCCCCTGTTTCCCTTGCTATTCTAACAGCCTCATAATTTATTTCTCTTATTTTGTTTTCAAGGTTGAATTTTGAAAGTTTAACAGAATTTGCAGCAAAGGTATTGGTCTCTATTATTTCTGCTCCTGCTTCAACATACTCCTTATGGATTGAAAAAATGAGATCAGGATTTTTTAAGTTTTGCAATTCTTTGCATTCATCTGGAGAAAGTCCCTTTTCAATAAGGTAAGTCCCCATTGCACCATCTGCAACGAGAACTCTTTCTTTCATTATCTCAATTAAATTTTTCATACTTTAAAATTTAACATATTAATTTTGAAAGGACAAATTAAAAAGTTTTTTAGCTTCAAGCTGAGGGCTGTATATATATAGTCTCAGGCTTCAAGCTACAGGTTAAATGTAAATAGTCACAAGCTACATGCTACAAGCTTCAAGTTAAATAATCCTGAAAATTCTAAACAAATCTCACCAACAGCCTACAGCCTTTTTAGCCCACCTCGCCAATTTTCTTTTTTCCCTCTTACCTAAGGGAGCAGAAGAAAGAATTTTATTAATTTGATTTTTTGGAAAAACTAACTTATTTCCCCGCTCATTTATTTCTTTTCCCGTGCTACTTTTAGCAGTAAACTAAAGGCTATATAGAAATTCTCAAGGTTTTACTTTAAGATTAGCATTATCCAGAATTTTAAGGGTTCTCTTACCTGTGGCTGGAAATCTCTGAATCCCTCAAAAAATTCCGATGTTTTACCCTTTACTTCTGTTGAGACACTTTTCTTGTAAAAAACAGGAATATCCATAAATATTCCAATAGAGATTTTCTGACCAAAAAGAACTCCGATTGTCCCGCCAAGCCAGTCTTCCTTCAATGTGTTTTTTCTTTCAGCGGTCTGGAAGAAGTTGTAGCTTTCACCATCATAAATGTTTTTTCCATAAAATCTTTTTGTCCTGTAGTAGGTTAGCATTCTAAATATTTCAAGTCTCAGGGTTGAATTGAATTTCCTTTCTAAAAGAAGCTCGATATTAAGATCTGAAAAGCTAATTAAGGATATCTCATTTCCATAGCTCGAATGTTCCCAGCTACTTTCCCAATCAAAATATGCGGTGCTCTGTTGATAAACTTTCTGCCTTCCCCAGATATCAGTATAGTCATACCATTTGTAGCCAAAGGAGAAACCCGATCCGAATCTTAAAAATCCTCTTTCCAGGTCAAAATGGGCAAAGGGAAGAAATTCGCCTGTTAGCTTTCTCTCATTGTAGGAGTTTAAAAACTCTTTACCTCTTTTGCTTACCGGTCTTTTCTTCAACAAATCAATTTCAAAAACAGAAACACCGTTTATTTTTGTACTACCGAAATCTTTTATGGAAAATACTGCATAAGGCCTGAACACATGGGCTGTAATTTTTTCAGCAGTATCTGAAGGCAGGTATTTGTCAAGGGTTCTTGAGTAGCTGTAGTATTCTCCATAAACATTTATATTTCTGTATCTAAATCCCAATTTATGGTCTTTTATGTCCATACCAAAAACAAAATCCAGCTGGTCTCTTTTTGAGTCTGTGAAACTGTCCTGCCAGAATGCATCAATGTTTGTTGATGTACCAAATATTTTCTGACATCCTGAGGTTGCAGACCACCCCCATGTGTAGCGATTCATTTTTATTTCTCTTCCATCTTGAGAATACTTAATGAAACCAGAAGAGCTCCCCTCTTCCATCCTTGAATAGTTGAAAATTAAGCCCATGGGAAATTCTTTTATTGAAGTGGAAAGGAGGAGTCCTAAATTTCCACTATAGTTTTTCTGAGCCACTTTTGAGGAGAAAGGAACAAGCCAGTAATTTCCATCGTAAGAGTGGGCAATGGCATTACCTTTCGCTTCAAGGGAAAAGGAATCAAACTGACCCCCCGCCAGTGGAATTATCCTTAAACCTTTGAAGTCATAGACATAGGGAGCGGATATTAGCTCAGTATTGAACCATGTCCCCCTGAAACTTGCTTTAGCCCTTGTCCCCTCAAAGTTCTCTTCTACAGATTCTTCTGTGTTGATATAAAGGGCGCTGGGTGAGCGAAATGGATCGTCAAGATTCCCCATCCATCCAGGGTTTCTATAGGATAAAAAGAAAATAGAAGAGCTCAGATAGAAAAACCTTGAATCCTGAGGGAAATGGGTGAAGGAAAAATAGGGGTTCGGTCCGATGAATTTAAGCCTTGAATGTAGGTTTAAACTCACTACAAAAAGGAATATTGAAGCTAATATTATCTTCTTTTTCATTCTTTCCTCCCTGTTTTTATTTTAAATTCCTTATTCATGGATTAAAATGACAAATATCACATTCCTTCTGAAGCCAGCCTTTCAATGGTTCTACAGAAAAGCTCCTGACTAAGGTCTTTTTATCTTACGGTTTTTGAATATAGCCATGAGCTGTTAGCTGAGAGCCCTTAGCCTTTCCTAATTGACAAAAATTGTTCAAAGCTTTATATTTTTAAAAGGCTATGTGGAAAATAAGTGTTCGTTCAGAACCGTCCTCCCTTTGGGAGGGAGTTGGAGCTGTTATTTTTATTGGTTTTTCAATAATAATTCTTTTAAGTCTCCTCTCCTATGACCCCCTTGATCCGTCATTTTTCACTCAAACCGACACACCAAAGATAAACAATCTTATAGGAATTGTAGGTGCTTATTTCTCTGATTTTCTATTCCAGATTTTGGGAATTTCATCTTTTTTTATCGTCCTTGCTCTTTTTCTCATAGGAATAGACCTTCTGAGAAGTAAAGTCGAATCTTATGTAAGAAAATTTTTGGGCTTTTCTCTTTTTGTTTTAAGCTTTTCCTCCCTTCTCCAGTTTGTAGATTCTGAAATTCAAATAAAGGGGATTTCCATTTCTACAGGAGGGTTTTTAGGGAAGCTCATTTCAGAATTACTGAGAAAAGTTTCTGGAAATGTTGGTTCTGTATTAATTTTCGCAATTCTTTCAATAGTTTCATTTTCACTTTTTTCAGGAATAACGATAAAAAGAACCTATAAAAACATTATATTTTTTGTCCAATTCATTACATCGACAATATCCCGCATTATATCAAGAAAAAAAGAAATAAAAGAAAAGAAGGAGATTGAGAGGGAAATCAAGGCAGAAAAAAGAGGGAGAGTTCCTCCTACACCTCCCGAAGCTCCATCCCTTTTCCCTGAATACAGAGAAGCAGTATTTACTCAGCCTCCTGTTACTCTTCTTGATAAAGCTCCGGCCTCTGAGGAAATAAACAAAAAAGAGTTAAATGAAAAAATGAAAAAGATTGAGGAGAAGCTCAGGGAGTTTAACATTGAAGGCTCAGTGGTTGAATTCCATCCAGGGCCTGTAATTACAACTTTTGAATTCAGACCTGAACCCGGGATAAAGATTTCTCAGATTCTCTCCCTTTCTGATGACCTGTCCCTTGCATTGAAGGCTGAATCAATTATGATTGAGAGAATTCCTGCAAAGGCATCACTAGGAATAGAGGTTCCGAATGATAAGAGAGAAAGGATTTATCTCCGAGATATAATCGAATCGGAAGAATTTCTGAAATCTCCATCAAAACTTACAATTGCCCTTGGAAAAATGGTTAGAGGTGAAAGGTTTATATCAGACCTTTCAATAATGCCCCATCTCTTAATTGCAGGAGCAACAGGCTCAGGAAAAAGCGTGTGCTTGAATTGTATAATAACAAGTCTTTTCTATAAAGCCTCTCCAGATGAGCTCAAATTAATTTTAATTGATCCTAAAAGGGTTGAATTTCCAACTTACAATGATATTCCATACCTTCTAACACCTGTAATTGTTGAGCCAAGAACGGCAATGAATGCTTTAAAATGGGCTGTCAGGGAAATGAAGGAAAGAAATAGAAAACTTTCAGAATTGCAGGCTAAAAATATAGAGCAGTTCAACATGAAAGTTAATCAAATAATTCAGGAAAGAAATAGTGAAGAAGCTACAGAAGGTTTAAAACCCCTCCCTTATATTGTAATTGTAATAGATGAGCTTGCAGATTTGATGGTTGGGAAAGGGAATCAAGCCCTTGAAGTGGAAAATTGCATAACCTCTTTATCCCAGATGGCGAGAGCAGTAGGAATTCATTTAATAATTTCAACCCAGAGACCATCAATAGATATACTTACAGGAACAATAAAGAACAACCTTCCTTGCAGGATTGCTCTAAGGGTTCCAACAAAGGTGGACTCAAGGGTTATTATTGATAGTATTGGAGCGGAAAAACTTCTTGGAAATGGAGATATGCTATTTATGCCTCCAAATTCTTCACAATTGATAAGGATTCATGGGGCATATATATCTGAAACCGAAATTGCAAGAATTGTTAAATTTTTAAAAGAACAGGGGAAACCAAGATATGATACTTCAATCTTAAGGGAAGAGATAAGAGAAGAACCTTTTGAAATTGAAGAGGAGGGAGAAGAGATAAAAGATGATTTGTGGTGGCAGGCTGTAGAACTTGTTATTATGCATAAAAAGGCTTCCGCTTCATTTCTTCAAACAAAAATGAAAATCGGCTTCCCCCGAGCTAACAGACTTATTGACATGATGGAAGCTGAGGGGATTATTGGACCTACTGAAGGTCAAAAGCCAAGGGAAGTTCTGGTGGGGACGGAGTATCTTCAAAGAAGGAAGAGATGGCAATGAAGATGCCTTAGATTTTTGACTTTTGATAGAAATGGGAGATTGAAATGAAAAAGTTAATATATCATATAGGAAGATTAAAGGAAGATGAACAGGAAAATCTTGACTTTATGGATGGGCTCCAGCGGAATACTGAAGAAAGGATTGAACTCGGGTTCGTATTTATAAAACTCCCTGTCATAAATGATGCACCGTATAGAGTGTTTAACAAAATAAAAGATTGCCTAAATGGGCGAATGAAAACCTTCCTAGATGGTTGGGATATAATATTGTGGAATAAAAATGAAAGATTTACTGTTAAAATTAATTGAAATTTTTGGAAAAAAGAAAATAGATTGTCTCATTGTAGATAAAGGAGTTGCTATGTTCTATGGATATCCCGCACCCCCTCAGGATTTAAAGACATTTTCAAAAAAATCAAAAGAATAAAAATGCAATGAAATTTAGAGAAAACATCAAGTTTTATTTCTATATTTTTATAACTTCGCTTTCCTCCTCCCTTTTTCTCGCAACTTTAGTCAATCTCGAAAAAATAAACTACTACAAAAGATTTCACCCCCTTTTACCAGCATTTATAATTCTTTCCTTTTTATTCTTTTTTCTTTTTTTTCTCTCCTCAAGATATCTTTTTTTAAAATCAATTTTAAATTACTCTCTTCCCCTTTCTCTCTTCTTTTTCATAATTCCCATGCTTTTTCTCTATATAACAAAGGATGATTTTAAGGGAAGACTATTAAATCTTGCGGTTTTATTTATAATTTTTGAGGCTTATATTTTGTTTAAAAATCAGAAAAAACTTTTACAGTCAATTGTTAATTTCTTTTTAAATCTGGATAAAAACCACCTTCTTTTGATTTCACTGGTTATTCTCATTATTTTGATCTTTATCTTTACTATAAGAAGTCCTTACCTCTCAGGGGATGAACCCCACTATTATACTATCTCAGCAAGCATTTTTAAGGATGGAGATTTTGAACTAAAAAACAATTACTCTGCGATGGACTACAAATATGTAAACCCGACGGTAATAATACCCCATTGTCACGAAGGGAGGAATAGAGGATGGTTTTCCTTCCATCTTCCTGGAATTTCTTTAATTTTAGCTCCTCTTTTCCCTATTACAAAAATTATACCTCCTCCATGGAATGTTTTTTTATTGAGGGTATTTCTTTCCATCTCAGGAATACTATTTTCTTTCCAGATTCTTAGATTTCTTAAAAGGGAGGGATTTGAAAAGAAGATTTACATTTCCATTTATTTTATTTCTCTCCTTTTACCACCTTTTTTATTTCATTCTTTCCATCTCTATACAGAAACTCTTTGTGCTTTTGTTGGAATTTTCATTATAAATGAGATTATTGAGGGAAAAATCAAAGGGATAAGGGGTATTTTTGATGGTGTCATTTTTGGTTTTGTTTTATTTTTGAATCAAAAGTATTATCCAATTTTAGCATTAATATTTTTATTTTATTTATACAGTGTTTTCAAAAAGAAGAATTCTTTCAAAGAGCTTCCAACTTTCACAATTCCAATTCTTTTAATTTTTGCACTTTTAATTTTTTATGTCTGGAGTTCATTCGGTGTTCTCTCACCCTTTTCAATAAGAAGAGAGGTCAGCACCCTCTCAGGTGTCTCAGCATTTTTCAAAGGATTTGAACCCCTTTATTTTCTCGAATCCTTACTTGATTACTTCCTTGACCAGAGGGATGGTCTCTTACCCTATGCTCCATTTCTTCTATTCTCCTTTTCTGGTCTTTTTGAAATGGGAAAGAAAAACAGAAAATTATTATTCATTCTCGGCTCAATCTCCCTTCCCTATGTTCTCCTATATGCCTGGAACTTAACAAGGGGAGGGTATTCTCCCTTTGCAAGACCTCTTATGGCAATCTCCTGGATATTTCCAATTTCTCTCGCTTATTTTCTAAAGGAAAACAAAGAGAATCTTCTAAGAACATTTTTTACCCTTTCCTTTTCCCTCACCCTCTTTTTCGAATTCTTTCTCTTAAAATACCCTCAATTTCTTTATCAGCCCACAACAAAAGGAATTGCTCAGAGAGCGGGAGATTTATTTTTATATTTGAGCAACCTTTATTTAAATCTTCCATCCTTTCTCCCATCCTTCATAAAGATTCCAAACACTGGTTACATACCCAACTATTTCTGGCTTCTCTTCTTGATTCTTCTGTTGATATTTTACAAAAAATTGAAGGATTTGAGGAAGTTGGAAGGGATTCTGACAATTGGTTTTTCTGTCTTTTTCATTTTTACCATCGTTCTTTTCCCCCGAATTAGATATATTAGAACCCAGGAGATACCGATAGGCTCTGAAAAAGGAATCTTCTTTTCTCTGAGTAGAAATATTCATTTCAATAACAAAGAATTTTTCGTATTCAAGGATGACAGATATTATATTCCTTTCCTGACAAAGGAAAGACTAGAAAAGATTATTTTCAGTTTCCACTCGGAAGACTACTTTGATATATCTCTCCAAATCTTTGATATACCCTTTCTTAATGGAACGTCCATGAGAGGCTCTGCTTCCTACGAAAATCCTCCATTCTTTGACTATAAGGGTAAAAAACTATATCTCCTTGATTTAAAGATTAAAAATAAAAGGGTGATAAACCAGAAATATTCTACTTTTTACTGGAGTATAAAAGGATTTTCAATTAACTAATCTTTCCTTCAATAAAAGGAGTATTTTCTCTTAAACCTCAAGCAGCTCACAAAAAAAATCCTTAATTAATTCTATAAGTTTCTGTCCTGAATTCAGAAGATCGCCAATTCTCTTGGAGACAGATTTCTAAATTCATATCCGTAAATTTTTTCAGAAGAAATGATGAAGGTTGAAGAGCCTTTTGAAGCAAAAAGAGAATAATAATCAGGATTGGATTCAAAGTAGCAAAGGGCGTAGATGTTGCTTCTATCACAGAGCCCTATGTTAAAAGCATGAACAGTTTTTGAATTTTTTAATATAATATCTTTTAACAAGAGCAAAGATTTTTGTGGTGTTTCTTTTTTAAGGAGTTCCCGCAAAAGGTTCCATATTTTTTGTGACCCTATTTCTCCTTTTATCTTGAAAGGTAATGAAACTCCTCTTATAAATCCATTGAAGACAAAAGAATATTTTCCTGATATAAATGGCTGATTGTATTCAATATTGTTCTTCTGATTATGAAAAGAAGAGCTACGGGCATGGATGAGGAAAAATCTGCTTTCAGGAATTAATTTAAATACATCCTTTTCTTCCCAGATTGGATTAATAGATTTTTTGGCAAGCCATTCGTTCTCCTTGCCAAGATAGGAAATGCCCCAACCATCACCCTGCCAGTCTCCATCAGGAGTTCTGCTCTTCTGACAGGCTTCAGCAAATTCTTCAAGCATACCCTCAATTTTTACTGGATTTTTCGATTTAACCATTAGAAACCTGCACATAACAACCGTCCTTAAAATGCTCCAGATCTTAGAATATCTGATAAAACATCCACTGCCTCATCAATTTGATCCTTCTTTATTATGTAGGGAGGTAAAAAACGAACTACATTTTCTCCTGCTGGAATTGCAAGGATTTTCCTTCTCTGAAGAGCCTTTAGCACTAAATCTCTCTTCTCTCTAAACTCAATTCCAAGCATCAAACCTTTTCCTCTAATTTCCAGTATAAAGTCAGATTTTATCTCTTTAAGTTTTCTAATAAAATAATTACCTTTCTCTCTAATCTCTTCTAACATTTCATTGTCTAACAAATCAAGAGTTGCATTTATTCCTGAACAAACTAAAGGGCTTCCTCCAAAGGTTGAAGAATGAATAGATTTAGGGATTTTTTCAGAAATTTTGTCGGAAACAAGAGTTATCCCGACAGGAAGACCCCCTGCCAGCCCCTTCCCAAAACATATTACATCGTAGCTATCAATCTCGTTCTCAGATGCAAGAAAGGAGCCAGTTCTTCCAAGACCTGTTTGAATCTCATCAACAATCATAAGAACCTCTCTTTGTTCACAAATCCTCTTTGCTTCTTTTAAATAACCATCATTGGGAATATTTACTCCGCTTTCTCCCTGAATAGGTTCAACAATAAATGCAGAAAATGTTTCATCTATTAAATTTTTGAGAGCTTCAAGGTCATTGTATGGGATAAATGAAAATTCCCAGAGCAATGGCTCAAAGGGAGTTCTGTATTTTTGATTATAAGTTGCGGAGAGCGCTCCGAGGGTTTTCCCATGATAACTTCCATAACAGGAGAGAAATTTCTTCTTTCCTGTCGCAAGAACTGCGAATTTTAAAGCTGATTCAATGGCTTCAGCGCCTGAATTGGAAAAATAAACTTTGCTCAGTCCTTTCCCACATCTTTCAACAACTTTTTTCGCTGAAAGGGCTCTGACATCATTGAAAAAACTGCAATGTAGAGTGATAATTTTGCTCAGTTGTTTCTTTATTTGCCCAATTATGTAAGGATGATTATGCCCAAAAATATTAACTCCGTAATTTGTCATTAAATCAAGATAATACTCCCCATTATTGTCAATTAAATAACACCTCTCTCCCCTTACAAATGTAACTCCTCTATTCACATAGGAATCAACCGTGAAATTTTTTTGAAGAAAACTGAAATCTGCTTTCATTTTTCACTTCCTCAACTTATAACGGTTCCTTTTCCATCAAGGGCAGTGAGGACAGGATTCTCTATCCTTCCATCTCCCAGATATATTATTTCAACTCCACCTTCAATTGCCCTTTTGACTCCCATCAGCTTCTTTTTCATCCTCCCTTGTGCAAATCTTAGATAATCCTCAATTTTTTCTTTTTCTATTTTTCTTATCAAAGATTTTTCATCTTCTGGATTTTCAAGGAGCCCTGGATTCTCAAAAAGAATAACCATTCTCTTAATTTTCAATGCTTCAGCCATCACTGCAATTGCCAAATCGTTGTCTGTGTTTAAGATTTCCCCTTCTGAACTGATGGCAGGAGAGCAAAGCACAGGAAGATAGTCTATCTCAATTAAGATATTCAAAAGTTCAGTATTTACCCTTTCCACCCTTCCAGTAAGATTATCTTTTAAAAGTTTTATCCTCCCCTCCTCTTTCACCATGATATCCTTTTTTGGCTTGGCAAGCCATAATTTTCCATCTACTCCTGAAAGTCCAACTGCATTGACTCTATATCTCTGAAGCATTGCAACAATTTTTTTATTAACAAGTCCCGCATAAGCCATCAAAAATACATCGAGTAACTTCTCATCAGTGTACACACTTGAAATTCCCGAGGGTGAAACAACTGTCCTTACAGGAATTGATAGTTTCTCTGCAATTTCATCTCTGCAAGAACTTGCTCCATGAACAAGAACAATTTTATCATTTGAAATTAAATATGAAATATCTCTGCAGATACCATCCCAGTTGATTGTTTTTCCTCCTCCAGCCTTAATCAAAAGCATTTCTTTCTCCCCAATTTTTGATTTCAACCATCGCCATATTTTTTATAGAAATCAATTAAATCGCTCTCTGTCGTTTTTCCAGAAACTATGCTTTTAATGATGAGTTTCCTTTTGTTCCCGATGAGATCAGGGGGTATAGGCTCATACTTTTGGGGACCAAAATTTATCAGAGCATTGAGGTGAATACCCGCTTTATGGGCGAAACCATTGGAAAGATTTGTTATTAAATTTATTGGAACCTCAATGTTACATATCTTAGCCACATGGTTTTCAGCTCCTGTAATGTATTTTAAATTGTATTTTGAAATTTTTTCCTTGTTTATATTGTAAAGATTGACAAGGAGAGCACTGAGAGGTGTTATTCCTGTCCTCTCTCCGATTCCGAGAAGGGAGGTATCAACCCAGTTTGCCCCTGCTTTCAATGCAGAAAGAGCATTACTTACAGAATTTCCAAAATCATTGTGAAAGTGGACCTCAATATCAACTTTGAATCTCTTTCTTAGTTTTTCTATCTTTCTTTCAACTTCCCAAGGTAGGGCTTTCCCGAGAGTGTCAGGAACTCCTATTCTTTCTACATTCAAATCACTGGCAAGAGCATAAATTTCCATTATTAATTCAAAGGGCTGATGAAAAAAATCTTCCGCTGAAACCCTTGTTTCAAGTCCGTATTCTTTTGAAAAGAGGATATTCTTCTCGAGGTTTTTCAGATACTCCTCTGGTGTTAATCTTAGAGATGTGATTCTTTCAGGATCAGCTGTGCAGAGTATATTTACTCCATCTACTCCTGATTCAATAGCTTTCTCAATGTCCTCTTTTCTGTTCCTTATATGAGCAAGAACTTTTACGGAGCTTTCCCTTTTTATGTTAACAAGCTTTTTTACAATTTCCTTAATTTCATTCTTTACAGGATTGCTTACTTCAATATAGTCAACTCCAATTTTTGAAAGATATTTGAATATTTCAATTTGCTCTTGGATAGAAAAATTTGCTTTTGAAAACTGAAGACCCTCTCTAAGCGTGGAATCAATAATCCCTTTGAAGTTTTTAATGATTTCGGAATCATATCCCATTGCTCTTTCACCTCCTTTAAGCAGGATGAATTCCACTGAATTCAAGACCCATTTTTTCAGGAAAATTTGCCATCAAATTCATACATTGAACAGCATTCCCTGCAGAGCCTTTTACAAGATTATCAATTGCTCCAATTATTACCAGCCTTAAGTTTCTTTTTTCTATTTCAAAACCAATCTCACAAAGGTTAGTTCCCATTACTATTTTTGGTTCAGGATAACGGTAGAGCCCCTGATTCATTTTAACAAATCTTATAAATGGTTCATCTTTGTATTCTTCCCTTAAAATTTGCCATATTTCTTTATCCAAATATTCATTTTTTAGAAAGGTATGAATGGTGACAAGAATTCCTCTTACCATTTCAACAGCAGTAGCAGAAATACAAACTGATATATCAGGAGAGAATTTTCTCAGAACCTGCTCAATCTCCCCTGAATGCCTGTGTCCTGTTGGTTTATAGGAACGAACCGAGCCAGACCTTTCTGGATGATGGGTTGACCAAGAGGCTTTACTTCCTGCCTGGGAACTTCCCATTTTTGCATCAATAACAATTGGAAAAT
The DNA here is from genome assembly GCA_964531645.1 of uncultured Clostridia bacterium. GTDB lineage: Bacteria > Acidobacteriota > Aminicenantia > JBFLYD01 > JBBIMS01 > JBBIMS01. The sequence goes on along the minus strand of CAZHEF010000008.1, from coordinate 8,814 downwards.
TTTTGATTATTCCATTTTTAACAAAAGGACAAAGGCAAAGGATTGATACAATAGCTTCACATCCTGGACCTGAAATATATTGAGCAGATTTAATGTTTTCTCTGTAAATTTCAGGAATACCATAAATAAACTTCCCGAGAATCTTCGGGAGAATATGTTCTTTACCATACCAGTATTTCCAATCCTCCGGTTTTTGAAATCTAAAATCAGCACCAAGGTCAATAATTTTTTCAGCCAACTCCATCCATCTTTTCATTGATTTCATTGACTCTCCATTGGGAAGTGCAAGAAACAATAAATCACAGGGCTTTAGGTCATCAGGACTTGAAAATTTTAAATCGGTCAAGCCCCTTAAGTTCGGATGAATAAGGGAAACAGGAATACCAGAAAAGTTCCTGCTTGTAACCTGCTGAATTTTTACTTTAGGATGAAAGATAAGGATTCTGAGGAGCTCTCCCCCTACATAACCCGAGCCACCGACAATTGAAACTGTTAGTTTTTCATTTTCCATGTTCCACCTTTTAAAAGTTCCTTTTTATTTTCCATTTATTATCTTTAAGCAGTAATCAACAATTGCTCCAGAGATGCTAACTCCTGTAGGTTCTTCAGAATTTCTAAATTCCATTGTGTGGTTTACTTCGTTAACTTTTAGACCTTCTTCAGTCTCAAAAATATCTACTGCAAGAAGTCCCTCTCCCATGACCTCTACTATCCTCTCACAAATCTTAATCAGCTCTTCTGTCAGAGGACAATTCCTCGTTCTTGCTCCCCTTGCAGTGTTGGTAATCCAGTGCTCGGACTCTCGATAAACAGCACATATAACCTCTTTGCCAACAATAAATACTCTCATATCTCTTCCAGGTTTTTTGATGTATTCCTGAATATAAATGGCTTTCTGGTGGGGAGAGCCAAGAACATCTTTGTGTTCAAATATGGCCTCAAGGGAATCTCTATCATTTACTTTTGCCAAAAGCCTTCCCCAGGATCCAAGGGGTGGTTTTAAAACCACTGGGAATCCTCCCAATTCCTCAACAACTTCCAATGCTTTTTCAAGGTCAAAAACAAGAGCAAATCTCGGACACGGAACACCAGCCTTTGAAAGAAGGAGAGATGTCAAAAATTTATCTTCACATATTCGAGCTATTTTAGAATTATTAATGACAAGAACACCAAGTGACTCAAGGAAAGATATTGCATAATCTCCTTTAACCGTTGAAACTGACCTCTCCAGGGCAATGTCAAAATCAATCTGAAATCTTAGAGGACTTAAAATTTCTCTTCTTATATCGATCAGCATCACATTAATTCCTCTTTTTTCAGCAGATTCAATAATTAGTTTTTCCTCTTTTCTGATAGTTGAATGAAATATAGCTAATTTTGTCATTTAACTAAAAATATCCTTTTATTGTCCCCAATCTTCTTCTATCTGTGGAGCTTTTTTTAGATTGATGGTGTGATCCTCTATGTAGTCAACAACTAAAAGAGAGTTACAATCAGGACAGCTGAGAATTTCGGAGATTTGGACATCTTTATTTGCCTTTAATTCACCCTCACAAACAGGACATATTCCATTCAATTGCATCTTTTACCTCCTTAAAATTTTCTTTCAAGAATTGATTATCTCTGCGCCTTTAGAGGAGCGTCAAATTTTTAAAAAAATTTTACTTTTTTAATAAATTTTGTTAAAATTTTAACATGATAACAATTTCTGAAGTGGTAGAAGGTATTGTGAGAAGGTCATCATTCTTAGAAGAGGCTCTCTCCCTTGGGATTGTCAATCTTTCCTCCCTTGCAAGGAAGATAAAGCCAGAAGTTGAAAAAGAACTTATGAAGAAGGTGAGGGATGGGGCCATTATAATGGGTTTGAAGCGTTTATCAACTAAAATCAAAAAAATTCATAAAAAACAGAGAGATTTCTTTTCTTCTCCTCCTGATTTGATGGTCAGATCAAATTTAGTTGAGATAACAATTCCTAATTCAGGGCTACTTTTGAGCAAGCAAAAAAGATTGCTTGAAGAAATAAAATTTATCCAGAATTATTTCATTACCTTCACTCAGGGTATTTATGAAACCACAATAATTGTAAGCAAAAATCTTGAGGATAAACTATTGAAAATATTCGAGGACGAAAAAATTATCTCCAAATTTGAAAATCTCTCCTCAATTACAATCCAGCTTCCAGAAGGTTCTGCTCTTGTTCCTGGAATCTATAGTTTCATTCTAAAATCCCTTGCCTGGGAAGGAATAAATCTTATTGAAGTAGTCTCTACATTTAATGAATTCACAATAATTCTTGAAAACAAAAATACTGACAAAGCATTTTCAATCTTGAAGAAAATTTTAGGAAGTAGCTAAATTAAAAATGAATTTCACTTAACTCTCTCAGAGCTCCATTTTCCTGTTGTTCCCTCCCCAATAAAATTGCCACTCATGTCAAAATATGTTCCTGTTAGAATATAATCTTTCCAGTCCGCATATGTCAAAGTGATTATATTCCCAGTGTAGGCGTAGGATGTATCCCATGTTCCGCGATATCCCCTGCTATCCGTGAAAGTTCCTGAGATAACATAATTTCCAGTGAGAGTGATTGTAAATTCAAAATCAACAGAGGTTGAATCAGACTTTGTCATCTTTATTTTCCAGGAGCCTCTTACATCCATAATCTTTGCTCTTAAAACATACTCGTCGCCATAAAGGACTATGGAATCCTGAGCTGACTTTCTATATTTATCATTGATTAAAACCTCAACTGTATGGAGAGGGTTTATGGGAGTGTAAGAATATTCCACTGTAGAAAGTTCTTTATAAGTATATTTTCCTGATTCAGGAGTTCCTGTGACTCCTTCGTCAACAATCACTGTCAAAGTATAATTGAGAGGCTGACAATTTATAAGGATAAGAAAAATCAGACAAGAAATCGCAACTGAGAGTAACCAATTACCTCTATCCATTGAGAATCTCCTTCTCAGATTTTATATCAGAAAAAGATTATACATCTAATTTATCGAATTTCAAAGAACTATTATCTTAAAAAACATGATTAAAGGCTTGAGTTTTATTTATGTGCTTGAAATATATACCTCTCTGATAGATAATTTATCAAGGGGAAGTAAAAATTTGGAATAGAATTTCTCATGATGCAACGAATGGATTTCATATAGAAAATTAATGACGCAACTCGAAAACTTGACATAAAATTTTCTTTCAAATAAAATCAAAGAAGTCTCAGGTGATAAAATGATTGAGATAAAATCTTTTTCAAAGTCAGATGTTGGAAAGGTGAGGCAGAACAACGAAGATTTTTACGGAGAGTTCTTGATAGATCAGGAGCACAGAGTTTTCATCGTTGCGGACGGAATGGGTGGACATAATGCAGGAGAGGTCGCAAGCAGGCTTGCGGTTTTGACTTTTCTTGAGAGTTACAAAAGATATTTTGAAGGAACAAAAGAAGCTGAGAAGGCTATAGAATTGGCATTTTACGATGCCAACAGAAGAGTTTTTGAAGAGGGAGTTGGAAAGGAGTCTCAGCATGGGATGGGAACAACCCTTTCTGTTCTTGTCTTAAAAGGCGAAAATGTTTTTTGGGGGCATGTGGGAGATTCAAGAATTTATCTAATTAGAGAAGATGAGTGTAAAAAACTGACAAAAGACCATTCCCTTGTAGGGAAAATGAGAGAAAATGGAGTTATTTCCGAGCAGGAAGCAAGATCCCATCCGAGAAGAAATATACTTTATCTATCCCTTGGTGTGAAGGAGAACATAACGCCTCAAATAAATGGTGGCATTGGTGTTAAAGACGGTGATATTTTCGTAGTTTGCACTGATGGTTTGAGTAACATGGTTTCAGATGAGGAGATAAAAATCATTTCAATAAATAATCCTCCTAAAAAGGCTGTTGAAAAAATGATTGAGATTGCAAAGGAAAGGGGGGCACCTGATAATCTCACTATTGAAGTGATTAAGATAGAAAAGAAAATAGATGAGACAACAAAAAAAATAAAGATTAAAAAGAAGAAAAGATTTGGAATCTTTTAAGCGAATGAATCCATTTACCCTTAAATAAGATGCTAAGATCGATTCTTATCCTTTCCCTTTACGTTTTTCTCACAATAACAATTGGAATACCCGCACTTTTGCTCTCGTTTATAACAAGGGAAAAAGATTTCCTTTTCAAGGTGGGAAAATTCGGCCTTGTTCTTTCCAAGCCTTTATTCGGAATTAAACTCAGGATTAATGAAATGGAAAAAATCGATTTTAAAAGGCCCCATATTTTCATGGCAAATCATGTGAGTCTAATCGATGCTCCCCTTCTTTTTCTGATTTTACCAATACCTGTTAGAATATTTCCCAAGAAAGAGTTATTTAAAATTCCAATAATTGGTAAAGGAATGGAAAGGGTAGGGTTCATACCTGTTGACAGGAGCAATAGTAGCAAGGGAAGGATGGCTATTGAGAAAGGGGTCGAAATGATAAAAGAAAAAGGGTGGTCATTTCTAATATTTCCTGAAGGAACAAGATCATGGAATGGAAATCTTCTACCTTTTAAAAAAGGTGGGTTTATTCTTTCAATAAAATCTCAGGTTCCCATAGTTCCCATAACAATAAAAGGAACAAGGGAAATGCTTCCAAGGGGAAAATTTTCAATAAAGAGTGGGACTGTTGAGGTTAAATTTCACGACCCTATTTCTCCTGAAGATTTTTCCGTGGAAGAGAAGGAACAACTTCTTAAAAAAGTAAGAGAAATCTTTGAAAAGGAGCTTCAGAAGTGAAAGATTTTATTGAAAAATCCTTAAAAGAATCGGAAGAAATAAAGAGAAAGTTTTTTAAGGAGAACATGGACAAGATTTTTAAACTTGCAGAGGAAATTACAGAAAGTTTGAGAAAAGGTAAAAAAATTTTAATTTTTGGAAACGGTGGTTCTGCTGCAGATGCTCAGCACTTTACGGGAGAGATGATAAATAAATTCAGAAAAGAAAGGGCTCCCATACCTGCAATTGCTCTTACAACAGATACCTCAGTCATAACTTCAATTGCAAATGATTTTTCCTTTGATGAGATCTTTAAAAAACAGATTGAGGCTCTCGGAAATGAAGGAGATTGGGTAATAGCAATTTCTACATCTGGAACCTCCCCAAATGTTATCAAAGGAATCGATAAAGCAAAGGAGAAGGGACTTAGGGTTGTTTTTCTTACAGGAGAAGGTAGGAAAGAAATTAAAAAAGTAGATTATCTCCTCGCTGTTCCTTCAAAAGACACACCAAGAATTCAGGAAATCCATATATTTATTCTTCACATTCTTTGTGAGATAATTGAATATAATTTAAATAATAATTTTAAGGAGTCATAAATGAAAACTTCTAAAAGGCTTGATCCTCTTCAGCCGTCCTCAACATTTATTTTTATGGCAAAAGCCCAGGAACTAAAAAAGAAAGGAATAGATGTTATTGATTTGAGTGTGGGAGAACCGGATCTTCCCACTCCAGAGAATGTTAAAGAAATCGGTATAAAAGCAATAGAGGAGAATTTTACAAAATATACGGCAACAGCAGGAATAGTAGAATTAAGAAACATAATCGCAGAAGATTATACAAAAAAGACAGGTATTCCCTTCGATGCAAAAGAGGTGATTATAACACCAGGAAGCAAATTTGGTCTTTTCCTCTCTGCACTCACACTTTTTGAAGAGGGAGATGAAGTGGTGATTCCTTCACCCTACTGGGTTACCTATCCTGAACAGGTTAAGCTTTGCGGCGCTACTCCTGTTTTTGTTTCTCTCATAGAGAATGACGGAAGAATAGATTTTAAAGGAGAAAAGATAATCCCGTACATTACTGAAAGAACAAAGGCAATTGTCTTAAATTACCCTTCAAATCCCTCTGGTTCTGTAATTGATGAGGAAGGACTTAAAAAACTCTGTGAATTATCTATGGAAAAGGGATTTTACCTTATAATAGATGAGTGTTACAGGGACATTATTTTTGATCGAGAATTTCCAGAGGCTTTAAGACTTTGTCCTTCATCTAAGAAAAATCTAATAATTATTGGCTCCCTCTCCAAATCCTATTCCATGACGGGCTGGAGGATAGGTTATACCCTTGCCTCAAAAGAAATCATAGAAAAGATGGAAATTTTGCAGGGACATTCTACATCGAATTCGTGTTCCATTTCACAGAAGGCAGCAATTGAAGCAATAAAAAACTCTTCTGACCATCTCAAAAAAATTAGAGGAATCTATCTCAGAAGAAGAGATATGGGAATTAAGCTTCTGAAAGAGATAAAAAATGTCAAGGTTCATCCTCCTGAAGGAGCCTTTTACTTCTATCCCGATTTCAATTATTACATTGGAGGGAAAATTAAGGATACAACAGAGCTTGTTTTATTCTTGATAGAGAATGCTCGGGTTGTTACCGTCCCTGGGGACTCATTCGGAACTCCAGGATTCATTAGAATCTCTTTCGCTGTCTCAGATGAAGATCTTGTGGAAGGAATAAATAGAATAAAGGAGGCTATTTCCACGATTTGATGAAAAATGAGGGGAATGGTTCTTGAAAGAATAAGTGAGATAGAAAGTAATCCTCTCAAATTATTGGAAATAGATATTCCAGAGCCTTCATCGGATGAGGTTTTGATAAAAATTTCAGCATGCGGAATATGCCATACTGACCTTCATGTTATTGAAGGGGAACTCCCGCCAAAGAAGATTCCTCTTATTCCTGGACATCAAATAGTTGGTTTGGTAGAAAAAACAGGCAATGATGTTAAAAAACTAAAGAAAGGGGATAGGGTGGGAGTTGCATGGCTTTACTCTTCATGTGGTAAATGCAAATACTGCCTAAAAGGCATGGAAAATTTATGTGAGTCTCCCCAATTCACTGGTTACACAAAGGACGGAGGCTATGCAGAATATGTTGTTTCGAAGGAAGATTTTACATATAAAATCCCTGAAAACTTCTCTGATGTGGATTCTGCTCCTCTTCTATGTGCTGGAATTATCGGTTATCGTTCCTTTAAATTGAGTAATGTGAAAAAAGGAGAGAACCTCGGTTTATATGGTTTCGGCGCTTCAGCACACATTGTTCTCCAGATAGCAAAATTTTATGAATGTAAAGTTTTTGTATTTTCAAGATCCGAGAAACACAAAAAATTAGCTGAAGAGTTAGGTGCAGACTGGGTTGGAACTTCAAAGGATAAACCATCTGAAGAACTTGATTCTGTTATAATATTTGCTCCTGTAGGAGAGCTTTGCATTTCTGCATTGAAAGTTCTCAGGAAGGGTGGAACAGTTGCAAGCGCAGGGATTCATATGAGTCCAATCCCTTCCTTTCCGTATGAGCTCCTCTATAATGAAAAGGTTATAAAAAGTGTTGCCAATAGCACAAGGGAGGACGCAATAGAGCTTCTATCTCTTGCTCCCAAGATTCCAATCAAAACAAAGGTGGAAGTATTCCCAATGGAAGATGCAAACATTGTCTTGCAATTACTAAAAAAAGGTGATATAAATGGAGCTGGAGTTCTTAAAGTAGGGTGAGTAAAAAAATGGTGAAAGAAAAAGTCAGAAGATTTAAAAAATTTACCTCTATAATTCAGCTACGAAGAGATTTTACGGGCAAAACTTTTTTAATTTAATTTCGTATTATTGACATAGAAGGGAAATTTGATATAATGAAAAATATGATAATTGGAATAATAAGTAAGATCTCCATTAGCCCTTCGCGTCCCCCCGAAGGGCACTCACCTCCCCTCCTTTTTCCCCTTCCCCGCTATAGGGTGGCTACCATCTCTTTTTATCGGGAGTGGTGAAGCCACCCCCCTCCTTTCTTTTGAAGAAAGTGGGCTCATCCTCTAAAGTGTGAGTATTCTCCAATAACCCATAATATAATAACCAATAACCAATTTCCAATATCCAAAAATAATAAATATAAAATGAAGATTGCAAAATGAAAAGTGCAAAATTTATTAAATGCAAGGGGAGCAAGAGGAGAAATTAGCAAACGGGAGAAGCGATAGACTCAAGACGATTCAAGAATTAATGACTATGACTCACGGTTGAAAAGCAGAGGAGTGGAAGCTTAACATCAGTGCTTCCGAGCTTCCGTACTTCTGAGCTCCTACTTTCTTTTCCATTCATTGACACTAAAATTTTTCAGAGTTATACTTAGGAATGATTAATATAATTTTTTCAGGAGGACTAATAAATGGAAATTTTTCGGAAATATTTTATCTCATATCTCTATTTGGGAGTCCCCTTTAAGGAAGATTTTTTAATAAAAAATCTCATCTCATCTTAAAAAATCATTTTTGAGGTGGTGTAATATGGATAAAATAAAATCTAAAAAATCGACTAAAAAATTATCCAAAAAAAGGACTGATAAGGACTCTATTCCTGAATTTGTGGAGGAATGTATTAAAAGACAGGGAGGTCTCCTCATTCCTGTTCTTCAGGAAATCCAGGCTCACTATCGTTATCTTCCAGAACCTGCTATGAGAGAGGTTGCGAAGCAACTAAGAATCCCCCTCAGGGATGTTTACGGAGTGGCTACATTTTATAGAGCCTTTTCCCTTAAACCAAGAGGTAAGCACGAAGTTACGGTTTGCCTTGGAACTGCTTGTCATGTTAGAGGTGGAGCCAATATAGTTAATACTTTATCCACTGACCTTAGAATTTCTCCAGGACAGACAACCTCTGACGGAGAGTTTACCCTTGAAACTGTTAACTGCCTTGGTTGCTGTGCGATAGGACCAATAGTTGTTGTTGATGGCGAATATTACGGGGAGATGAACTCCCAGAAGGCAAGAAAGCTCATTGAGAATTTA
>CAZHEF010000007.1:0-69683 GCA_964531645.1 uncultured Clostridia bacterium | reverse complement strand
AAAGATTTCTCAACCCCTACCCCCTTCCACAAACCCAATTTACGGAATTTCTGAGACTTCATGAAGTTTTTCAGAAGGGTGGGCATCCCATTTATTAACTCCAAGAGGAGTATTTGAAAGCTCTCTCTTTATTTCCTCCTCCATATTACAGGTTATAAAACCTTTCTTTTTTGCAGCCTTCTCTGCTTGATGCCACCATTTTAAATAGAGTCTTAGTTCTTTATCAGGTTTGTTATAATTGGTAGGTTTACTTGCGGATGTCCCATGGTTTAGTACAGCAAAAATTGGAGGAGGTAAACCCAATTCATCGGATATATTTTTTATATCTCTTAAAGCTTTCAAAAAATCATTCCACTCCTTAGATTTAGGGTTATAGGCTCTATCTACCACTTCCTGCCAGGTGGGGATAATATCTGAAATTTCAGCAAATTTCCATACTGATTTATAGATTAAATCTGCAAGTTTTGAAAGTCCAATTTTACCTAAAAATCTTAAAACAGATCCCAGGCTTTTCCCCGTCTTTCTTTCAAATTCTATCCTTTCGGGGCTCGATATCTGTGGTCCTGGTTTTGGATCGTTAATACAGAATCCAACTATTATGAGATCTGGCTGAACCATATCTTTCATATTTCTTAAAAGTTTGCTCTTTTCCACTGTGCAGAAACCAAGAACACTTAAATTTATAACCTCGAATTTTTTAAATTTAAATTTAGAATTTAAAAGTCTTTCAAGAATATTGGAATATCTTTTCTCCTCTGGCATCCCAACCCCCCAGCTGAAGGAGTCTCCAAGAATCATTATCCTGAATGTCCCCTCTGGCTTGGGAATCTCAAACGATTTCTGTCTGAAAGAAAATGGACCTTTGAGTCTAAAATTGTTAAAGTAAACAGGACAACCCCAGGAGGAGACAACTTTCCCATTTAGAATTCCCCATCCTTCCTTTGTGATCTGGATCTCTCTGTTCCCTCCACTAAAACGACTCTGAATTTCCCTCTGCGGGTCTTTAATTCTAAGGAAAATCTCTAAGCCATAGAGGATTAACAAAATTAAAATAGAATTGAAAAGGACAAAAAAGAAAAAATTTTTGGTCTTTCTTACTCCAGATTTTAGCAATCCCATAAAAATCATCTATAAATTTTATAATTATTTTTAACACCTCTCAAGAGATCGAATTGCTCTTTAGATTTTGACTCTTTACATGAATTTGATGACTTTACCTAAGTTAACTGTTTGGAACCGTCCATAGTGAATACTCATTTCATGAATTTTACACAATAAATCTTACGCTACCCCCGCATAGAGAAATTTGACATTGTCTTGCTAAACAATTATAATCATTAACTACTGTTGAAATGAGAGAGAATGCTTATTTTGCAGTAAAATCAATGATTAATTGGACAAGAAAGATTTTATTTTTAAACTGTAGAAATTTTATCTTTTCAGAAAAATTATATAATGGACTGGAAAAATAAAAGGATTTTAGTTACTGGAGCTGGTGGCTTTATAGGAAGCCATTTAGTAGAAAAATTGGTTGAACTGGGCGCAGATGTTTATGCATTTGTAAGATATAACTCAAGAAATGATTGGGGGATGATAGAGTTTTTTCCTGAAGAGACCAGGAAAAGAATAAAAATAATAGCAGGGGATATAAGAGATAGCGATGCTGTAAGGTGGGCTGCGAAAGAAAAAGATATTATTTTCCATTTAGCTGCTTTAATACCAATTCCTTATTCATATATACATCCAAGAGAGATAATGGAAACAAATATTATCGGCACATTGAATGTTTTAGTGGCAGCAAAGGAGAACAAGATCAAAAGAATAATCCATACCTCAACATCAGAAGTTTATGGAACAGCGCATTATACTCCTATTGATGAGAAGCACCCTTTAAATGCTCAGTCTCCTTACTCTGCGAGTAAAATTGCTGCAGATAAAATAGCCGAGTCATTTTACCTTTCCTATGAATTGCCTGTTACGATTATTCGTCCTTTTAATACCTACGGACCAAGACAGTCTGCAAGAGCAATTATACCCACCATTGTGACACAAGCATTAACAGGAAAGGAGGTTTTCATTGGTTCAAGCCATCCTACAAGAGACCTCACATATGTTTTGGATACCGTCGAAGGTTTTATTAAACTTGCTGAAGCAGACGATAAAGTTCTGGGGGAAGTAATAAATATTGGTTCTAATTTCGAGATCTCAATTGGAGAGCTTACAGATAAAATAGTTTCTTTGATTGGCAAGGATATAAAAATTAAGTTTGACAAATCAAGGGTAAGGCCGGAAAAAAGCGAAGTTGAGAAGCTCAGAGCTGACAATAAAAAAGCTCAAAAACTCTTGAACTGGAAGCCGAAAATTTCTCTAAATGAAGGTCTTAGAAAGACAATTGAGTGGATTTCGAGAAATATTAATATGTTCAAGCCAGATATTTACAATTACTAAAGAAATGAAGGCGGTTATTTTAGCAGGCGGAAAAGGAGTGAGATTAAGACCTTTTACCTATTTAATACCGAAACCGTTAATGCCAATCGGGGAGTTGCCGATAATTGAGATTATTATAAGACAGCTCAGAAATAGTGGTTTTAGAGATATTATAATATGCACTGGTTACAAAGAAAATTTAATAAGGATGTTTCTTAAAAAATTTGAAAAAAAATACAGGTTAAATATCAAATATTCTTTCGAGAAAAAGCCTCTCGGGACAATAGGACCTCTTATGTTGATCAAAGATGAGTTGAAAGAGACATTTCTTTTGATGAATGGAGATACATTATCAACAATCAATTATAAAGAGCTAGTAAAATATCACAAAGAATCAGGTAATATTGCAACAATTTCTCTTTATAAAAAAGATATTTACATAGATTTTGGAATTGTAGAAATGAACGGGGTTGATATAATAGATTATATTGAAAAGCCTACAAATACTTATTTTGTAAGTATGGGAGTGAATGTTTTTGAACCAGAAATTTTGGATTATATCCCAGAAGGAAAATTTAATTTCCCTGACTTAGTCAAGATTCTTATAAAAAAAGGGAAAAAAGTTGGGGGATACATTTTCAAGGGTTACTGGCTTGATATTGGAAGACATGAGGATTATTTAAAAGCAAACGAAGATATAAATAAAATTTATAACAAACTAAAAATACTTTAGACATTTTAAAGAAAAAAATGAGCGATTTATTAAAAAGTGTTGTTGTCACCGGAGCCAGTGGCTTTATAGGAAGTCATTTAGTGGAGAGTCTTATTAAACTTGGATCCAGTGTTTATGCTATTGTCAAAAGTAGTTCCAGGAAAGATATGGGTTGGATAAATTTTTTTGAGTCTGAAATTAAAAGTAAGTTAAAAATAGTATTTGCAGATATCACAAAGCCGATCATTCTGAAAAAATTCATAAACCAATCCATTGATCTTGTTTACCATCTTGCATCAATTACGAATTCAGAAAATGCATTTCAAAAACCGACGGACTTTTATAAAGTGAATTTTTTGGGCACCCTGAACATTTTAGAGATGTGCAGAGTTAACGAAGTAAAAAGAATTGTTTTTATCAGCTCTTATGTATACGGCGTTCCGGAGTATCTTCCAATAGATGAGAACCATCCTGTTAATCCAGTAAATCCTTACACGGGGAGCAAACTATTATCTGAGAAGTTACTGATGCAATATAGCGATTACTATGGATTAAATTGTTTGATCCTCCGTCCATTCAACATATATGGAGAGAGAGAAGCTATTCATTTTTTAATCCCTAAATTAATGAAACAAGTTTTTTCAAAAAATATAATTTTGAGAGACCCCGAACCAAAAAGAGATTTTTTATATATTTCAGATATGATAGATGCGATTATAAAAGCGGGGAGATATGAAAAAGGAGGAGTGAACATCTTTAATATAGGATATGGAAAAAGTTACAGTGTAAGGGAAATTGTTGATTTGATAGTGAGCCTTTACGAAAATAATTATGGAAAAAAGGTTAATGTTACCTATCTTGGCATAAAGAGAAAAAATGAAGTTGCAGATATTGTTGCAGATATAACCAAGTCAAGAAAAGAGCTAAAATGGGAACCGAGGGTAGATATAAATGAGGGAATAAGAAGAACATTTGAGTGGTATGAGTCAAATGAGTGAAAGCGGACAGAGCATAGAATTATCAGTAATAATTCCTTGCAAAAATGAGGAAAATACAATAGGAGAGGTGGTTAGAGGCGCCAAGTATTTTTGCGAGAGAGAAGGTATAAAAGTAGAAGTTATAGTTGTGTTCTCAAAAGAAACATCTGATAAATCTCCCTATATAGCAAAAGAGAATGGAGCAAGAGTAGTTTATCAAGAAAGTAAGGGCTATGGAGATGCCATTCTAAAAGGAATTGAGGAGGCTAAAGGAGAATTTATTATAACATTGGATGGGGATGGGCAGCACAATCCTGAGTATATTCCAAAATTTCACCATGCTTTAAAATATGAGGGTTATGATTTAGTAATTGGCTCAAGATTTAAAGATCGCACTGGCAAATCAACTTCTTTTATCAACCAGTACATAGGAAATCCATTTTTAACTATCATGCTAAATATTCTTTTTAACACAAAATTCTCAGATGTTATGTCTGGTTATAGAGGTTTTAAAAGAGGCATTTTAAATATATTGGATTTGAAATGTAGGGGTATGGAATTCACTCCAGAAATCTTAATAAAAGCCACTCAAAATAGGCTTAGAATAAAAGAAATTCCAGTAAAATCAAATATGAGACATTTTGGTAGATCCGAATTACAGCCTTTAAAAGATGGCTGGAAAACACTTAGATTCATGTTGCTATCTGCACCGAACTGGCTTTTTCTAATTCCTGGGATTTTATTTTTAGCATTAGGTTTAATTTTTATTCTGACAATGTTACCCACTCCTATGTGTATTGGCTCGCCATCGATCTATATTCAACTAACAATACTTGGAGCATTTTTAGTGATATTAGGTTTTCAAATAATAATTTATGGATTGCAATCGAAAATTTATTCAAGAAGCTTAGGATTTGAAAACGAAAGCAAAATATTAAAATTTTTAGATGAGTATTTTAGTCTGGAAAAAGGAATATTAATTGGTTCGATAACATTATTTGCAGGTCTTTTAATTGTCACTTTTAAAAAATTGTTGAACTCTATTGATATTAGCCAGTTTAAGTTGATGCTTGTTGGAGTGACTCTGATAATTTTAGGAATTCAAATAATATTCTCATCATGGTTTCTGAACAAAACTGGAATTGGAAAAAGATGAACAGAGGTCAACTGGACTCAGTCTTTTTTAAAGCGGTCGAGAATTTCCCTAACTTTATGCACAATCGAATCCAGGGAAAAAGGCTTTGAAAAAACTGTGACCAATTTTTCATTGGTTAATTTTTCATCCAATTTTTCATCACTATACCCAGTTATGAATATCGTTGGTATATTAGAAAATTGTAATGAAAATTTTTTGTATAACTCGTAGCCACCTACTCCTGGCATGATAATGTCAAGAATAAGTAAATCTATGAAGCCCTTATTAGTTTCAAATAGTTTCATTGCTTCATACCCGTCTCTGGCAAGAATCACTTTGTATCCAAGGTTTTCAAGACCCTCTTTCAGAAGTTCTCTGATGCCTTCTTCATCTTCGGCTATTAGTATTGCTTCTTTACCATGCTTTAGTTTTTCATTGTTCTCTTTAAATTCTGCTTTTTCTCCTTCTTCTCTTTCATATATAGGTAAATAAATTTTGAATATGCTCCCTTTTCCGGGACTACTCCATACTTCAATATGTCCATCATGCTGTTTAATTATCCCCCATGCAACCGAAAGTCCAAGACCCGCACCCTTCTCCTTTCCCTTTGTCGAGAAAAAGGGCTCAAAAATTCTTGAGAGGGTTATCTCATCCATACCTGTTCCAGTATCTTTGATCATGATTGTGACATATTCGCCGGGTTTTAGTTGATGTTCTTCTTTGGAGGGGAAATCTTTAATTAATTCATTGCCAGTTTCTATTGATAATGTCCCTCCATCGGACATCGCATCCCTTGCGTTCAGAACAATGTTCATAATGACCTGCTCAATTCCTGTAGGATCTGCAAGAATAATAGAATTTTTCGCATTGGTCAAGACAAACAACTCTATAGATTCTGGAATAATTCTTTTTAATATCTGGACATGTTCAGCAATTAACTCGTTCAAGTCTACAATCTTCTTTTCCAGCATTTGTTTCCTACTGAAGGCAAGTAATTTCTGGACAAGTGCTGCAGCCCTTTCTGCAGTTCTTTTGACCTTGAGAAGATCGCTTACAAGAGGATTTGAAGAGTCTAATTTAGAGATAGATAAATCAGTAAATCCAAGAATCACCTGGAGCATATTGTTAAAATCGTGGGCAATTCCTCCGGCAAGATTTCCGATGGCATCCATTTTTTGAGCTTGTCGAAGTTGTTGCTCAAGATTTTTATATTCAGTCACATCTCTCATTATTCCTCTGTAGGCAACTATTTTTCCTTTTTCATCTTTAACAACTGTTCCAGTATCTAAAATGATTATTTTTTCCCCATCTTTCTTCTTTAAAACAATTTCAAAATCCTTAACATAGCCATCTCTTTCAATTGCTTCTTTGTATCTTTCTCTGTCATTGGGATCAAAGCAAATCTCATTAATACTTTTTTTTAAAAGTTTTTCTTTTGATGAAAATCCTAACATTTCAACTCCCGCAGGATTAATGTCTAAAATCCTTCCACTTGGGTCTGTGATGTAAACTGCATCCTTTGACTCTTCAAAAAGAGTCCTGTATTTTTCTTCAGCTAAAACTGTTGAGGTTATGTCCCTTGCGTTCATCAAAATTGCATTTATATTCGGCTCTTTAATTAAATTGTTAAAGACCCCTTCAAGATAACGCCAGGAACCATTTTTATGACGAACTTTGAATCTTAATGGTTTAGATATAGCGTTTGTAGAGGCTATTTTCTTAAAAGTTTTTTCTGCTGCTTCAAATTCATCTGGATGTAAGTAATCGAAAATTGATAAGCCTATCACATCTTTGTTCCTATAACCGAGTATTCTCTCGACAGATGGGCTTATATATAAAATATTTCCATTTTCATCAAACATGCTTATTATATCTGTAGCATTTTCTATCAAAGTCCTGAATCTTCTTTCCCTTTCTTCAAGGATCTCTTCCGCTCTCTTTTTTTCAGTTATATCTTCATATGTTTGAAGAATTTTTCCATTTCCCATTAAAACAGAACGGATGCAAATAATCTTTTTTTTTCCATTTTTACATGTTACATGTAAATCTCTTTCCTTAACTTTCCCTATTTCCTTCGAATCTATGAAATCTTTTTTCCAGAAAGATATTGCCTTATTCATTTCCTTCTTAGAGTAGGCAAGCTCAAACCATTTTTTCTTATCGGGTATATCTTCAATTGTATATCCAAAAAGCTCTGTAAAACGAGGATTCAGGTATTCAAAAGTGCCGTCGGGTCTTAAAAGAGAAATTCCAAGAGGAGAGTTTTCGGTTAAGATTCTAAATCTTTCCGCGCTTTCCTCCATCTCTGTTATATCTGAAATTATTATCACAGCTCCTAAAAATTGATTTTCTCTAATTATTGGATCTGAGATAATATTGAGCCACCTACCACTCTTTTCGAGAGTAGATACTTCCCTTTTTAAACTCTGTCTTGATATGTAAAAAGGATTTACATTAGATTGCATTTCAAAGAGTTCAAAAAGTTTTTTCCCAATTATCTCATGGAATGTCTTACCTATACTGTTACAAAAAGAAAGATTACATCTTTTTATAATCCCGTTTTCATCTAATAGAATGAGATAATCTTTTAAAGCATCAAAAGTGGCTCTCCATTCCTGGGAAGCATTTTTAAGTTTTTGCTCATAAAGTTTAATTTCTGAAATATCTCTTGATATTCCCATTACTCCTATTAATTCTCCTTTTGAATTTCTCAGGAGGGACGCTGATACCAAGCTGGGAAACAATTCGCCATTTTTCCTTTTGTTAATCACTTCTGCAACGCATCTCCCCTTTTCCATAACCTCCCTTGAAATTTTCTTCCCCTCCTCAGGATTTGCATAGATAATTTCTACTGGCTTGCCTAAGACTTCTTCATAGGTGTAACCAAATGTTTTCTGGGCAGATTTGTTAAATTCTACAATTCTTCTTTTCCTGTCGACAGTTATGATCATATCCAGTGAAGAGTCGATAATAGTCCTGTAATACTCTTCCGGGTGGAATCGCAATAAATCTTTTCTCTTTTTCAAGCTTTTTTTATTCATAATGTTTAATTTTAATAATCAATTAGAAAATTTTCAAATGAAATATGAAATCGAGCCCTTGCATATGGATTGAATTTTAAATTGATTGAGTGTAAAATTAAAAACTATGAAGATTAAAATTAAAAGTTATGGACTTTTAAGGAAATATATTCCTAAAGAGGCAAATCCTTACGAAATAGAGATTAAAGAAGGTTCCACAGTGGCAGATCTTCTTAACATCCTTAAAATTCCCAACGAATATGTCCCAATTGTTACCGTTAGAGAAAAAAAAGTAGATTTGAGCTACAGCATTCAAGAAGATGATGAGCTGACCCTTCTTCCCATTATGGGAGGGGGGTAAATTTTCTCATAAAAATTATAAGGTGTCCATGGAGCTAAAACCGAAAACTAAGATTGTTGCCACAATAGGTCCATCTTCTTTGAGGGAAGATGTCCTTTCTGAAATGATTTCCTTGGGAATGAAAGTT
Organism: uncultured Clostridia bacterium; assembly: GCA_964531645.1. GTDB lineage: Bacteria > Acidobacteriota > Aminicenantia > JBFLYD01 > JBBIMS01 > JBBIMS01. The sequence continues at coordinate 60,924 of CAZHEF010000007.1, read as the reverse complement.
GCGAGACTCAATTTTTCCCATGGTGAGAGAAACTTTCATAAGGAGGCAATAAATCTTGTTAGAAGAGTCTCTGATAAATTAAACATACCTGTTGCCATTCTTGCAGATCTTCAGGGACCAAGGCTAAGGGTGGGAAATTTAAGAGAGGAAATATTGTTAAAAGAAGGAGAAATTGTTGAACTGGTAGATATTGGAAAGGGAGGAATAGAGATCCCTCTTTCACTGATTTTAGAAGATATAAAAGAAGGGGACAAAATTTTATTTGATGATGGAAGAATAAAAGTATCGGTAACTGGAAAAGGAAAAGAGAAGCTGATTGGTAAAGTTATACAGGGAGGGAAACTCAAGCCAAGAAAGGGAATAAATTTACCTGATACAGAGCTTTCTCTTCCTGTTTTAACAGATAAAGACAAAGAGGATCTTGAATTTGCGGTGGAGGAAGGAGTGGATATTATCGCCCTTTCTTTTGTCAGAGACGGGAGTGATGTAGAAGAAGTTAGAAAAATATTAGGTTATAGAGATTTACCGGTGATAGCAAAAATAGAAAGACCTGTTGCCTATGAAAATATTGATTCAATCCTTGATAATTTTGATGGTGTTATGGTAGCAAGGGGTGACCTTGGTGTTGAAATGGAGATCGAGATGATTCCTGTTTTACAGAAAGGAATTATCAAAAAAGCTAATCTTAAAGGAAAACTTGTTATTACTGCTACCCAGATGCTGGAATCAATGATTGAAAACCCAGCTCCTACAAGGGCAGAGTCAACAGATATAGCTAATTCAATAATCGATGGGACAGACGCTCTCATGCTTTCTGGCGAAACTGCAGTAGGAAAATACCCTTCAAAGGCTGTGGAGTTCATGGCTAAAATAGCAAGCACAACAGAGGAGAATCTTAGGATAGATTCTTTATATTGTCCCGAAGAGCTAACCCATGCTTTTTCCATCTCATCAGCTTCAGTAAAGGTTGCAAAAGACATAAATTCTAAATTAATAATGGCTTTTTCAGTCTCTGGAGCAACTGCAATTATAATCTCCAAAATGAGACCAGTATGCCCTGTGGTGGTTTTCACTCCTAATGAATCCATAAGGAGAAGGCTTTCCATTTATTGGGGAGTATTTCCTCTGATTCTCCAATCCCATGCAGGCACTGACCAGATGATAGAAAATGGAGAAAAAATTCTTAAGGAAAGAGGCTTTATTCAGAAGGGAGATTCAATAGTCATTGTTGCGGGAAAAACACCTGCAAAGGGTGCTACCAACATGCTGAAGGTTGAAAGGATTGAATAGAAGGGGAATGATAGTGATAGTAAATTGTTATCGTAAAAAAAACGATGAAAGGATAAAAAATTACATTAATTTTTTTAAAAGATTCGGGGAGGTCAGGATTATATCTGATGAAAATTTTAAGCCTGACCCTGATACAAAAGTCTATGTAATTTCAGGCTTTGAAAAGTATATTTCTCAAAACGATTTTAACCCGCTTCTTATCGAATTTTTAAAAAATACCGAATTGCCGGTTATGGGAATATGCCACGGACATCAGCTGATTGCAAAGGCTTTTGATGCAAGTATTTGGATGGGAGAAAATACAATAAAAAAGGCGTTCTTGAAGAATCCAGAATTAATAAAAATTTTAAAGTATGATGAAATATTTTCAGGACTTCCTCCGATATTTCCTGCTGAAGAATCTCACAAAGATCATGTAACTGAAACTGATAAATTTAAGGAAAATTTTGAAATTATTGCATCTTCAGATTCTTGCTCTGTCGAGGCAATAAAACACAGGAAGAAGCCTATTTACGGATTTCAGTTCCATATAGAAAGATCTGGGGAGAATGGCGAAATTATAGCAAGAAATTTTTTTAGATTGACAGGGGAAAAAAATGTTAAACAGAAGAGATTTTCTTAAGATTTCATCCGCTATGGTTCTTTCGAATTTCTTTAAAGTCCCTTTTTATCCTCTATTTCTCAACTCTCCAATTTTCAGAGTTGAAAACATTCCGACAAACCCATATATAAATCCCGTAAAACCCAACAGACATACAGGAGTTGATTCTCTTATTGAATCGATGGGAAAATTCGGACTCAAATTTTACAGTTCTTCAAATTTTTCTAACATTGCTACTGGTCCATATGGTCTCATTAGTAATCAAGATGTTGTTTTGATAAAGGTGAATGCTCAATGGAAATACAGAGGAGCAACCAATTCAGATGTTGTAAGGGGGGTAATTCAGGCAATCCTTGACCATCCCGATGGATTTATGGGAGAGATAGTTATTATTGAAAATGGGCAGGGTAGAGGAAGTTTAAATTGTGACAATTATGCTTACTATGGTGATTATGATGTTCGTGCCAATGCTGAAGATGAAAAACAATCTTTCCTTTATCTTTTAGATAACATTTTTAAAGGTTATAAGGTTTCAGGGTATCTTTTTGACGATATAAGATATAACTTTCTATTAAAGGATGACAATAAAACAGATGGATACATAAAGGAAGAAATTGTTTCATATCCTGTATTCACAACATACTTTGGAACAAGAGTAAATTTGAAATTGGGCATCTGGAATGGAAAGGCTTATGAAAATAGAATAAAATTGATAAATGTTCCTGTATTGAAATATCATGACAGGGGAGGCTCTGAGTATACTGCATGTCTGAAACATTTTTATGGAGTTCTCTCCATGATAGATGGATATTCAGGGTACAGGCATTATGCGGGACTTGGAGAGACTTGCGGTTATATGGTTAAAAATATAAGATTTCCTGTTCTCAATATCCTTGATTGTATATGGGTTTCATACTTTTCTCTCACAGGTTATCCACCTTCAACCACATCACGGCAAAATCTCCTCGTCGCAAGCCAGGATCCAGTTGCACTGGATTATTACGCAGGAAAAAATATACTTTATCCATTATCTAAGAGTCCTTACCATCTCCCCACTTACGAAGGAGTTGCAAGATGGCTATCTCAGGCTGAGACAGTTATAAACTCTTCACCGGTTTACTCTCCAGAGAATAGAATTTTTATCAGAAAAGTTACAAAAGATGAAGCAAGAATGAAAATTTATCTTGCTAAATTGAGCTAAGAATCTCGGAAGAAAATTCCTTTTCAACTGCTGAAACAGAAGCCCTGAGATTTAAAATATAAGGGGTTTTTGGCTGAGAAATATTCTTAATATCCTCCTCTGCAATAACTTCAACAACCTTTTCCCTATCATTGTATTTTTTAAAATACTCTATTATCCTTTCTTTAAATAAAATAGTCTCTTCTAGAGATTTTTCAAGATAATTCCTTGCCTCTTCTCCAATTAAAGCTCCCCCATGGGCGAGCCCGATAATCTCAATATCCAGTTTCATCATTTTTTCTATTGAGTTTACATATTGTTTATAAGAGGAAAGAAATTGAGGTCTTATTGTTCCGTCTATTTCAATTACTCCTCCCGCCTCTCCAAAAAATATTGCTTTTTTTGATGGAATATAAAATGAAAGCCCGCAACGGGTGTGACCAGGAGTTTCAAGCACCTCAATGATAATACCTTCACCAAGCTCTATTACATCCCCCTCTTTTAGCTCCATATCCACATCAATTCTATCAATACTTATATCTTCTTTTTGAGGTGGGGCCGTCTGCTCAACTTCTTTATTCAGATTTATAATGTGCTCAATTGCTTTTTCCTTTTTAAAAACCTCCTTTGCCACTGGAGAAGCTCCTATTTTGAAAGGTGGAAGATTTCTTCTCAAATATGGAATCGCTCCACAATGGTCGAAATGGGAGTGGGTTAAAAGAAGTAAATCTATTCCTCTGTTTCCTGCAATGAAAAGAATATCTTTTTTATAGATAGGACCCATTACAGTAACGCCCGCATCAATCATGGCAATCTTTTCGCCTAAAATTAAATACAAAGGGAAATATACATTTCCGATAGCAAATATTTTTTCCGTAAGTTTTCTTAATTTCATTGAGGAAGATATTTTGATGAAAATGCCACCGATAATGTAGCTATTGCTCCAGAGTCAATGACCAGAAAGAGTGTCCAACCGAAGATGAAGGCTATAAGTGAACCGTAAGATTCTCTTAGATAGACATACATACCTCCTGCATGAGGAAAGGCTGCTCCTAACTCAGAAAATGTTAGAACGCCAAATAGACTCAGAATACCTCCTACAATCCAGACAGCAATGATAAGATAAGGAGATTTAACTTTTACTGCTATGGTTGCTGGGACTATGAATATTCCATATCCTATAACGGTTCCCACAAGAATTCCTACTACATCAATGAAGCCCAGAATCCTTGGAAGATTAAGCTTTGATTTGTTAATGCTTTCAGAATTGACCTTTATGTTTTCCATATTGATTAGAATACCTTAAAAAATATAACTGAGCAATTGCTCTGAACGCACTTTGCTACTTTTCAAGATTTGAATCCCGGAAATTTTCTATTTATAGACCGAGGATTTCTTTCAATTTTACGACATTTTTCCTGCTTACGGGAATTTCCTTGCCATTTAAAAGGTTTGCAGTGTAATCTCCTTTGAACATAGGGTAGAGCTCGTCTATTTTTTCAACATTAAGAATATAAGATTTATGAACTCTCATGAAAGTATCTTTTGGCAATATATCTTCGAAATAACCGAGTATCTTTTTTGATAATATTTTCCTGTCCAATGTATATAAGAAATTTTTCCGAGCCCTTCTATGAAATAGATTTCATCAACATAAATTGTAACAATCCGATCTTCTGTTTTAATGCCTATCTTTTTTCTCATTCTTTTTAATAATTCATCATAATTTAGAAGCTTTCTGAATTTTATCCTTTCTTCTATTCTTCTAACTGTATTTTCAAACCTATCCCTGGAAATGGGTTTCAGTATATAATCAATTGCTCCTTCTTCAAAAGCTCTGACTGCATATTCATCATAGGCAGTAACAAAAATTATCAATGCTTCTTTACCTATTTTTTCTATAACCTCCATACTGCTAATTACGGGCATTTCAATATCTAAAAATACCACATCAGGTCTTTTTTGAAGAATATTTCCATCGCCTCCTTTCCATTGGATGCCTCCCCAACAGTCTCAAAGTCGTAGCTAGAAAGTAATCTTCTCAAATAATCCCTTGCAAGGGGCTCATCATCTGCAATAAGAACTTTAATCATTTTTTTCCGGTATTGTTACAGATATTTTTACTGTATCCTCTATCTTTTCAGTTGATATTTGGGAATTTCCATATATTATTTTTAGCCTTTCTCTCAAAATATAAAGACTGTGCCCTTCATGAATTTTATTACTCCTTTTGAAGGATTCTGAACCTCAATTGTTCTGTTATTGCCACTTTTTTTAATCTTTAAATCAATGCTAATCTTCTCTCCGTGGCTGTATTTTACAGCGTTTTCAAGGAGGGTCTGAATCAGAAAGGGTGGAACCATTCCTTCTGTAACCTCTGTCTCTATTGAGTAGGAAAGCCTATTTCCAAATCTTATTTTATGTATATCAGGATAATTTTTTGCAAAATTAAGCTCTTCTTCCATTGTAACAAATTTTTTATCTACTGAATGGAAGGAATATCTAAAAAGCTCAGCGGTTCTGGATACTAACTCCTCAGCCTTTTTAGGCTCTCTCTCAATCAAAGAGGCAATTATGTTGAGAATGTTGAAGAAAAAAATGAGGGTTTAGAGTTGACCTCAGGTTTTTTATCTCAGCCTCCTTTAACATTTCCTCTGTTTTTGCCAATCTTCTGTAGAAGTCAACGGCGTAACTGGCAGATGTTATAATGACTGTAATAAAAAGGGAAACAAGCATAACTGGAAGATAGTTCCAAATTATAATTTTAAATAGGAGAATCAAGAGATTTGTAACTAAGAAGAACACAATGAGAAACAAAAAAGTGTGGCAAAGGATTGAATTACTATTGCAAAGGTAAGCGGAAATCTTGAAAGGATGAAATCCGCGGTCTTTCTGTGATAAAATTCCTGAGTCCCCCAGATGGAAGCAGCGTAAAGGATTGCAATGCTGACAGTTGACAGAGGCTCATTAGAAAGCGTCAGAAATGTGAAGATTGACTTTTTCATGACAAACTCTTTCCTTTTTTTGTAAGAACTCATAAAACATTCCCTGAAGAGCTTGCAAGGACAGAAATTAATTTTTCAAATCCAAAAAAGACCTCCTGAAATTGTTGCGGAGAGCTTGGCTATCAATCTAAGAAAGTTGAATTTAGAAAGACCTGACGCAAAAATAAAAGGGGCTATATAAAGGGATGTTGCTAAAAAGAATGAGAGAAAGAAAAGAAATCCCTTTAAAGCTTCACCAATTGAAACAACCGTCGCGACTGCAAGCAGAAATGGAGGACAGATGTTCAAGCCTATAAGTATTCCAGAAATCAAGGGAAATCTTTTAAAAACCGGAAATTTTATCAATAATTTACATACCTGATGATCTGGAAATATCCCCGATATTCCGTTTAAAAGAAAAAGCATGGAAAAGATAATTATAGAGACAGCAGAAAAAGTCTGAACTACACTTCCGGGAAGCTTATTTCCCAAATATCCTATGACACCACCAAGGGCTATGTAGGCGATTAGTCTTCCAGAAATAAATTCAGAAATAGCTCCCAGGCTTTTTTTAAAGGATAGCCTATCTGAAAAAATTACTGAAATTAAAAGTGGTGAGCACCATCCAAGGCAGAAAATCCCTGTTGATAGTCCAAGAAGGAAAGCCTCTCCAAAAACTTTTATCATTTTAGTTTCCCGAGCTACTCAGGAGTTTCCTTGCTGATTTTACCTCTTCGGAGGATGAATAAAGCTCTATAAGCTTTTCCCACTTCTCCTTTGCTTTTGAAACATCTCCTTTCTTTTTGTAGGCTATTCCAAGATCGAATAGAAGTTCTCTAATGAGTTCATCATTCAACTCAATTTTTTTTTAAAAAGGAAAGAACGAACTCAAAATCTTTAATGGCAACATTTATTCGCTCGAAGAAATCTGGAAGTCCTAAATTATTTCTACCTCTTATAATTCTCAAATTTATATTTTCTGGAGACATGGATACCCCCTTATCCATTTCTCTCAAACCTTCTTTAACATAAAATATCTTTTGAATAGAGAAGGTGGCATCTCTCTCTTTCAAAGTTAGAATGCTCCCAAGCCAGCATCGGGCTTCAGCATTTTCAGGCTCTATTTTGACAAGTTTTTTTAGAACTTTCTCTCCCTTTAATACAGCTTCCTTATCACCTTTTAGACCAGCATTATGATAGAGAACGCCGAGTTTAAAAAGAATTTCCTTATTATCGGGTTTTTTCTCCAGAACTTTTTCCATATCTCTGATCATCGCAGTTTCGTCATTTTTAGTCTGACTGAAAAGGAAAAAAAAAAGAGGAAAAAATTAGAACCAAGAAAATACATTTTTTCATGACGGACCTCCCTGACGAAAATTTAAAATTAAAAAGCAAAATTTCTAAATACATTCCTTTCCTTCTTTAACTTTTAAATTTTGAATTTTGCTTTTTCATTATTCATATCTTTCATCTCAGAACCTTATCATAAAGCCACCAACAGGCATAAAGAAGAATTGATAAGCATATTTGGCTTTTCCTTCATACATATCCCAGTATTCAGTGTAGATATTTTTTCTGTTATAAACATTCTGAATGTTAATGTAGCCTATTATAGTCATTCCCTTGAAATGGTCTTTACTCGAAAACTGAAGGTCAAGCCTGTGATAGGGAGGATAATATCTGGAATTTTTCTTCTCGTCCTTCGGGCAATACCATGCAGTATCTCCAGAAATCTGAAATCTTTTTTCAGGAAGATAAGGAGTGTATGGTCTTCCTGATGCAAACCTCCATTTTAAGGATAGTTCCATCTTTTTCGTGATTTCCCATCCACCTATCAGTGTTAAAATGTGCCTTTGATCCCAGTCTGAAGGGTATTCTCCATTTATGAAATCTTTCCTCTTAGATATGCCATAAGAATAGCTCAACCTTCCATAGGTGGAGTGAGAGAGTTTTTTGTGGATGAATAGCTCAATTCCATTTGAATATCCGCTTCCATTATTGGAATAATCTGTTCTTACATCAGATTCAGATATAACCAGCGATTCAAAATCCTTGTGATAAGCTTCTGCTGTCAATTTAATATCCTCCCTCAAAAGATACTCCAGACCGACAATATAGTGAGTTCCTTTCTCTGGTTTTAAATTTTTCTGAATTGGAAGGATGTTGTATGGAGGAAGTTGTGAGAATTTGCCGAAGCTTAAATTCAGATTGAACTTTGGTGTAATCAAAAAAGATATACCAATTCTTGGCTCTAAATTCCCCTTTTCTTTAATATTAAAACTTTCATATCGGATCCCGCATTTAAGATTTGCCCGTGGTAATATCTTCCATAAATCCTGGATGTAAAAGAAAAATTTGTCAGATTGGTAATTTCCTTCTTTATCTTCTTCCTCAAAAATAGATCCAGAAGGTAACCTGTGAGACTTTATCATGAAATTATGAGAAAGGTCTACTCTGCCAAATTGCGCTCCGAACTCAAAAATGTGATTTTTTAATATTTCGGTTGTATATGAAAACTTTGTGAAAATATGAGTTTGTTCATTTTGAAGTTTGTAGTCTTTTCCTGCAGATAGGTCAGCCCAATTGTCTATAAAAGCAATGGTTGTAAGAAAATAACCTTTTCTGACTAAAGACCTCCAGTTTATTCCTAAGATATCCTGATTCCCTCTCCAAATAAGCTTCTCCGAACTAAATATGAGTTTTTCGGGAACCTCCATATAGTCCTTCCCCCTTATCCAGAAGAGCCAGGCTTTATTTTTGGAATTTATATCGATGTCTAATCTTGCATAGTAATCGTCATAGTTTGGTATTACATCTCCAATATCGCTGAATTTATCAAGGATTTGAAAAAAACTTTTTCTGTAATTGAGAATAAAAGAAGAATTCTTGGTTAAAGGTCCTTCTGCAATAAAAGAGACTCCTGCCATGGAGAAGTCAAAAGTTGATTCGAATTTCTCTCTATTTCCTTCCCTTAAAGAAATATCCATGAAAGAAGAGAGTTTTCCTCCAAATCGGGCGGGAAAACCTCCAGATGAAAAAAAAACATCTTTGACGAGTTCAGTATTTATTATTGTCATCCCACCCCCTCCACCTCCAAGGTCAGGAAAATGAACTGGTGAGTTAATCTCTACATTATCAATCAAAACAAGATTTTCGTTAGGGCTTCCTCCTCTAACTATTATTGAGGCTGAGTAGTCTTCTGCAGTTGCAACTCCAGGAAGAGAGGAGAGCATTCTCGGCAGGTTGTATCCCTCAGGGTCTCCTCTCACTTCATAATAGGTTAGTTTTGATGAACTCGTTGTCTCGTCTTTATTTTTTGTGAAATATTCAGGATAGACAGTTATAGAATGAGCTTCTACTGGGGTCTCTTCCAGTTCAAAATCGAGGGTGATTGTGCTCCCTGGAATTATAATAACCCTTGTCTTTACTTGAGTTTTGAATCCAGGGAGCGATGCCTCCAGCACATATTCGCCGAAAGGAACCATTTCAATTGTGAAAATCCCATTTTCATCAGTTATTGAATAAAGAGATAGTTCTTTGATTCTAACTGTTGCGCCTGGAAGTGGTTGTTTTGTTAATTTTTCTGACACCTTTCCTTTTAATTTTCCCGACCTCTCCTGAGCATAGATTATTCCAGTGGAAAGGAGGCTCTCAAAGAAAAGTGAAAGAGCGAGAAAAATAATTATTTTGTAATAATTCTCCTTTCTCAAAATTCTCGGGGAGAAAATATTGAGAGAAACAGAAAAAATTCTAATATATTTTTTTATCATCTTGCTCTCCATGTTATATAATCTAACAAAATTATCATTTATTACAATTTTTATGGAATAAAAAGAGGAGATAAGGAATAAATGGAGGATGAGAAGAATAAACTTACAAAGATAGAAAATCGGTAATTTTACAAGTTGCAAGAAAATTAAATTTAAATTATCATATTTTCTTAATTGGGAGTAATTTTGCTCACCAATTAATTTTAAATTTTAGGAGGAAAAATGAGTGTTCCTGAAGCAAAGAATATTAGGAATGTTGCCATAGTTGGTCATGGTCATACGGGAAAAACTTCCTTTGTCTCAGCTGTCCTTTTTGATAGCGGAGCGGTTAACCGCCTGGGAAAGGTTGACCAGGGGAATACTGTTACAGACTTTGATCCTGAAGAGATAGAGAGAAAAATAACAATAAGTTCTTCCCTGTGCTTTTGCGAATGGGAAGGACTAAGATTTAATATCATTGATACTCCTGGATACGGGAATTTTATAATGGATACTAAAGCATGTTTAATGGGTGTCGACTCTGCTGTTGTGCTGGTGTGCGGTGTTTCTGGAGTGGAGGTTCAAACTGAGAAGATATGGGAGATACTTGAAGAAATTGGACTTCCGAGAATTTTTGTAATAAATAAGTTAGAGAGGGAGAATTCAGATTTTGAAAGGGCTCTTTCATCTTTAAAAGAAAGTTTTGGAAGGGGATGTGTTCCTGTTCAGCTTCCTGTTGGCAAAGAAAGCCAGTTTAAGGGAGTTGTTGATCTTATAAAGATGAAAGCATACATATTTGAAAAGGATGAAAGTGGTTCATTTAAAGAGAGTGAGATTCCTGAAGAGTATCTTGAAATGGCAAAAAAGAAGAGGGAGGAGCTAATGGAAATGGTCGCAGAAAATGATGAAGCCTTAATGGCAAATTTCTTTGAGAGGGGAGAGCTTGCAGAGGTCGAGTTTAAGGAAGGTCTTAGAAAGGCTGTCCATAACAGACTTATTTATCCAGTTTTTGCTATTTCATCCCTTACAAATATAGGAATTCAGCCAACCCTCCATGCATTTGTGGATTATCTTCCTTCCCCCCTTGACAGAAAACCGCCAAAGGGTAAGCAGAATGGTAGGGAAATTGAGGTCATTTCCTCTCCTGATCAACCTTTTTCTGCTTTTGTCTTTAAAACAATCTCAGATCCTTATGCTGGAAGGATATCAATATTTAGAGTTTTCTCAGGAAAGGCAAGCCCTGATTCAACTGTTTTGAATTCTTTGAAAGGAACAACAGAAAAATTGGGTAGTCTTTTTTATCTTCAGGGTAAACAGCAGATACCAGCTCCACTTGCTCAGGCTGGCGACATTCTCGCAACAGCTCGATTAAAGGATACATTAACAGGGGATACTCTTTCATCTAAAGATAATCCCATCCTTTTTGAACCAATAAAATTTCCTCAGAGCTCAATATCTTTTGCTATAGAGCCAAAGACAAGACAGGATGAAGAGAAGATTTCAACTGCCCTTCAGAGGATTGCCGAGGAAGACCCGACAATAAGATTTGAGAGGGATTCCCAAACAAAGGAACTTTTAATATCAGGAAATGGTCAACTCCATGTTGAGATAATCGTTGCAAAACTTAAGAAGAGATATAATGTTGATGTTGTTTTGAGAAGGCCCAAGATTCCTTACAAAGAAACTATTAAAGGAACTGCTGATGTTCAGGGTAAATACAAAAAACAGACAGGAGGAAGAGGTCAGTATGGTGATGTGAAGATAAAAATAGAACCTCTCCCAAGAGGTACGGATTTTGAATTTGTTGACCAGATTTTTGGAGGAGCGATACCAAAGAATTACATTCCATCTGTAGAAAAAGGTATTCAGGAAGCAAGACAGAAGGGCATCCTTGCTGGTTATCCTGCTGTTGATTTTAAAGTAATTCTATACGATGGCTCTTATCATGAAGTTGACTCCTCAGATCTTGCCTTTAAAATTGCTGCATCAATGGCTTTCAAAAAAGGGATGATGGCTGCAAATCCGACATTACTTGAGCCAATAATGAATGTGGAAATTTATACCCCTGAAGCCTATCTTGGCGATGTAATGGGTAATTTGAACGGAAGAAGAGGAAGAATAGTCGGAGTTGAGGAAAGGGGGGGTAAAAGCGTTATAAAAGCTCAGGTTCCAATGGCTGAAATGCTTGATTTTGAGCCATCTCTTACATCAATTACTGGAGGGAGGGGCTCCTATTCCATGGAATTTTCCCATTATGAGGAAGTTCCTCCTCATCTTCAGCAAAAAATAATTGCTCAGGCAAAAGAAGAAGGGAAGATACCTGAGGAAGAAGAAGAATAAAAAATTAAAAAGTAAAAAGGCAAAAGTCAAATGAGAAATTCAAAATTAATATTAATTGATTGCAAATTGAATTGAAGATTGGAAATTTTAAAATGCAAAATGAAAAAGCAATAAGTTTAATTAATTTAAAATCTGCAATTTAAAATTTGCATTTTACTATATTTTTATTTTAGATGATGCTTTTAACTTTTGACTTTTTAATTTTAGATTTAAATTTAAGGAGGTCATATGAACGATTCTCGAAGAAGTTTCTTTAAAAAAATTATAGGGTCTGCTTTCATTCTTTCAAATTTTCCAAAATTTGCATTCTCACAGCAGAAAAAAGGTGGACCTGTTGTTATATCGAGCAGTAATGGACTCAGGTCAACCGAGAGGGCAATGGAACTTTTGAAGGCGGGTGCTGATCCCCTTGATGCAGTAATAGCGGGAGTTAATATTGTGGAGGATGATCCAAATGATATAACAGTTGGACTTGGTGGACTTCCCAATGAAGGAGGTGTTGTTGAACTTGATGCCTCTGTAATGCATGGTCCAACCCATGATGCAGGTGCTGTAGCATCTTTGAGAGGAATAAGAAATCCCTCCAAAGTTGCTAAACTTGTAATGACAAGGTCTGACCATATTCTTCTTGTGGGAGAGGGAGCTTTGAAATTTGCAAAAGCCCATGGATTCAAGGAAGAAGATCTCCTTACTGAAAAGGCAAGAAAGATATGGCTTTACTGGAAAGAAACACTTTCTGATAATGATGACTGGCTCCCTCCAAAAGATGAGGAGATAGAAGAGGAGATTAGAAATTACTTCAGAACTCACGGAACTATCACTTGCCTTGCTCTTGATTCAAAAGGAGATCTTGGAGGAGTTACTACAACAAGCGGTCTTGCTTTTAAAATTCCTGGGAGAGTAGGGGATTCTCCCATAATTGGAGCGGGTCTTTATGTTGACAATGATGTTGGGACAGCTGGCTCAACAGGAAGAGGTGAAGCAAACATTTTGAATGTAGGAGCCCACACTGTTGTAGAATTTATGAGGAATGGAATGACTCCAGAGGAGGCATGTTTAAAGACTCTTGATAGGGTTGTTCATACCAACAAGAAACAGGGATATTTGCATGATGAAAAAGGAAGACCAAAATTCAATTTAAATTTCTATGCAGTAAGAAAGGACGGTCTTTACGGTGCAGCATCCATATGGAGCGGCTCTAAATATGCAGTCCATGATGGAAAGGTAAATCGATTACTTGATTGTGCTTACCTTTTCAAAAGAGAAAGGTAAAACAGCTAACAGCCTACAGCTTTTTCTATTATATAGCTGTTAGCTATAAGCTGTTTAGTCCTGTTCCTCCCCGCAATAGGGGCAATTTTTTACAACATTTGATATCAATCTTTTACAATTCCAGCACTTTTTCTCTTTTTTTATCTCTCTCATTTTTATCCGTTCTTTTATATCTCTAATATAGTCTGTGTGAACATCTTTTCCGAGAAATTTGTCTATTTCCTCGATAATTTCTGAAACACTCTGGTGTCTTTCCTGAGGGTTTGCCTTTAATGCTTTCATACATATATTTGAAATTTCCCTTGGAATAGCTGGGTTTGCTTTGTGCAAAGGAGTGATCTTTCCTTCCCTTGCAAGTTTTTCGATAACAAAGGGATTGGCATCAAGGATTGGAGGTGCTCCTGTCAGCATTTCATAAAGAATACATCCTAAAGAATAAATGTCTGAGACAAAGGTTGACTTTCCTGCAAACTGTTCAGGTGCCATATAAGGAGGGGAACCAATTTTTGTTGTTGCATAAGGAATCCCTTCTATCCATGTGGATGTACCGAAATCTCCTATTTTTGCAATTCCATCTTTAGTTATTAGAATATTTGATGGTCTGAGGTCTCTGTGAATTATATTATGCTCGTGGGCGTGCTTAACACCAAGACACATCTGTCTAAAATAATTTAAAGAAGTCGAAAGGGAAAGTTTCCCTTCCCTTTCTATTATTCTATGAAGGGGCTCACCATCAACATACTCCATGACAATGAAAAAGTAAGGGTTTATTTTCTCAGCTGTAATAATTTGAATAATGTTTGGGTGGGTCAGAGCTGCCTGAACCTGTGGTTCTTTTAAAAGATTTATTAAATCAGTTGACTGCCTGTGGGGAACTTTTAAAGCGACTTTCTTTTTTAGCCAGATATCCTGGGCAAGATAAACAGTTCCAAATCCTCCTGTTCCAAGAATGTCTAAAATCAAATACTTTCCTAATTTCTGGCCTCTTAGAAACAATCTAATTCCTCCAGAAAATATTGAAAAGTGTCATTGCAGAAATCACAGCGGTTTCGCTTCTGAGAGTGTTTTTTCCAAGGGAAATTGATTTGAAATCATTACTTAATATAAAATCTTCCTCTTCATTCTCCCACCCTCCTTCTGGTCCAAAAAGTAAAATAGCAGATTGGGGCTTTTTATTTAAAACTTCTTTTATCATTATATTTCCATTTTCGCTGAAGAGTAATTTTTCTCCTTCAAAGGAGATTTTCAAAAATTCTTCAAGTTCTATTGGAGTCTCTATTTTTGGAAGATATAATCTTTTTGATTGTTTAAGTGCATTTATTGCGATGGATTTCCAGTGTCTTAACTTTGGCTCAACCCCTTCATTTTTAATTATTTTTGACCTTTTAGAATGAACTGGAAATATTTTGTCTGCGCCAAGTTCGGTGGCTTTCTGGATAATGAAATCCATGGTTTCATTTTTTAAAATAGCTTGACAGAGAATAATGGGAGGGTATTCCCTCTCCTTTCTTTCCCTTTCAAATATTTTTACTTTTGTGCTTTTGCTTCCTATTGAAATTACTTCTCCAATATATAAATTTCCCTCTCCATCTGTAAGGGAAATTTTTTCACCAGTTTTTCCTCTCAAAACCTTTGAAAAGTGTGTGTGCTCTTCCTCTGAAAGAAAACAGATATCATTCTCTATTTTTTCGAGATAGATGAAGAATCTGTTTGCAGTCAATTTTTAATGATATATATTTTTTATTTTTGACTTTATCTCGTCGTAATGGCGGGAGCTTTCGTCTCCTCTTAATACTGCAAGCTGTTGAAGGAGTTTCTTCTCTTCCTTAGTGAGATTTGTTGGAGTAACAACTTTTACTTTGACAAAGAGATCGCCTCTTCTTGCACTTCCAAGGACTCTCATCCCTTTACCCTTTAGTCTGAAAACAGTTCCTGTCTGAGTTTCCTCAGGAATTTTCAAATGCTCATCACCATCAAGAGTTGGTATCTTCAGCTCTGCTCCAAGGGTAGCCTGTGTGAATGTTATTGGTATTTCCATATGCAAATTATCCCCACTCCTTTCAAAAATAGGATGGGGTGCTATTCTGATAATAACATAGAGATCCCCTCTCCTTCCTCCGAACTCTCCCATCTCGCCCTCTCCCTGAATTCTTAGTTTAGCACCCGAGTCAATCCCTGCGGGGATCTTGATTTTCAGTGTCCTCTTTTCCTTTTTCTTTCCTGTTCCTCTACAAGCTTTGCAGGGGTTCTTTGCAATCTCTCCGGTTCCATTGCACTGAGGACATGTTCTCGATATGGAGAAGAAACCTTGCTGGTATCTAACATGTCCTGAGCCTCCACATGTTGGGCAGACCTCTCTCTTTGTCCCTTTTTCAACTCCTTCACCACCACAAGCTGAACAAACCTCATCCCTGAAAACCTCTATTTCTTTTTCCACTCCCATGAATGCATCCTCAAGTGGAATTTCTATCTCAAGCCATATATCAGCTCCAGGCTTTGGACCCCTTTTACTTCTTCGAGGCGAGAAGAAATCGAATCCAAAGAAATTACCTAATATATCTTCAAATTCCTGGAAAATTGAAGATGAGAAAACATCAAAATCCGTAAATTGCTCACCCCTTAGACCAGAATGTCCATAAGTGTCATATATTCTCCTCTTTTCAGGATCTCCAAGGACAGAGTATGCCTCAGCAGCTTCCTTAAATTTTTCCTCTGCTTCTTTATTACCCGGGTTTCTGTCGGGATGATATTTTAAGGCAAGATTTTTGTATGCTTTTTTAATCTCCTCCTGGGTTGCATCCCTTGGAACACCTAAAATCTGATAATAATCTTTCTTTTTCATATTTAAATTTTACTGGAAATAATTTTAGTTAGTTTTTCTTTAGCCTCATTTAGATCAGATTGAAATCTCCTCATCTCATTAACATCATTTTTATTTATTGCATTTTCCGCCTTTGAGATTAAAACCCAGAGCTCCTCAATGTTAATATCTCCCAACATATAAGATGCTTTATTTAGAGAATCTTTTATTCCCCATATTATTGCATCCAGCTCCTCCCTGATTCGTTTCATTTCCATCATTCTTCTATCCTCTTCCCTGTATTTTTTAGCTTCCTCTAACATTTTCTCTATTTCCTGAGGTGTGAGTCCAGAAGATGGTTCCACAACCAGTTGCTGAGTCTGTCCAGTTGCTTTATCTACTGCGGATACCTTAACTATACCATTGGAATCAATCTCAAAGGTTACATCAATCTTGGGGATACCTTTCGGAGCAGGGAAAATATCTGTTAAGTAGAAATAACCGAGAGAGCGGTTGGCAGATGCTATTTCCCTTTCACCCTGAAGAACATGGACTTTAACAGTTGTCTGATTGTCCTCCACAGTAGTGAATGCCATTGTCTTTCTAACAGGAATTGTCGTGTTTCTATCAATGATTTTTACAAACTGGTCTCCCTTGGTTTCTACTCCAAGGGAAAGAGGAGTAACATCAAGCAGCACTATATCACACACTTCTCCACTCAAAATGCTTCCCTGAACAGATGCACCTATGGATACAACTTCATCAGGGTTTATTGATAAATTGGGCTCCTTTCCGAAATATTCTCCCACAAGTTTTATTATTTTTGGCATTCTTGTTTGACCACCAACAAGAATTACTTCGTCTATGTCCAGCTTTGAAATCTTTGCATCCGTAATTGCTTTATCCAGAAGAGGCGGTATCCTCTGGAGAATCTCTGAGACAGAGTTTTCAAGTTCATCTCTTGTTATAACCCTTGAAAGATGCAAGGGTTTTGAGTCCAGCTCTGCTATAAATGGAAGATTTATTTCTGCTGAGGTGTTATAAGATAGTTCAATTTTTGCCTTTTCACCAACTTCTTTTAATCTCTGAATCGCCTCCCTCCTTTCCCTAAGCTCGATATTGTAGCTATTTTTAAATTCTTTGCAAATTATATCTATTAATAGCTCATCTATATCGTCACCTCCAAGAAATGAATCTCCAGCAGTTGAGAGGACATGGAAAACCCCTTTTCTTATCTCGAGAATGGAAATGTCGAAAGTTCCGCCACCGAGATCAAATATTGCTATGAGTCCCTCCTTTTTCTTATGGAAACCGTAGGCGAGAGCAGCTGCGGTAGGCTCGTTTATGATTCTAACAACTTCAAGGCCTGCTATTGTGCCTGCATCTTTTGTCGCCTGCCTCTGGGCATCGTCGAAGTTTGCTGGCACTGTAATAACAGCCTTTTTCACTTCCTCTCCTATATATGCTTCAGCAATATCTTTTAAATAGGACAGAATCATAGAGGATATTTCCTGCGGAGAAAAAACTTTTTCACCAACAAGAATTCTAACATCTCCATTGGAAGCCTCGCTCAGCTTGTAGCTAATCCTTCTCTGTAACTCCTGAAC
Organism: uncultured Clostridia bacterium; assembly: GCA_964531645.1. Taxonomy (GTDB): domain Bacteria; phylum Acidobacteriota; class Aminicenantia; order JBFLYD01; family JBBIMS01; genus JBBIMS01. The sequence goes on along the minus strand of CAZHEF010000007.1, from coordinate 43,101 downwards.
CTCAAGGGAATTTAATTTTCTTCCCATCAATCTCTTCACTGAAAATACAGTGTTTTCAGCATTTATAATTGTCTGCCTTTTTGCAGATATTCCTATTAGCCTCTCTCCAGAAGGAGTAAAAGCAACTACAGAAGGGGTTGTTCTTGAACCTTCAAAATTGGGAATTACATTAACCTCTCCGCTTTCAATAAATGATATGCAGGAATTTGTTGTTCCTAAGTCAATTCCTACTATCTTTTCCATTTTCTTTCTCCCAGGTTAAAAGTAAAAAGTTTGATTTTTCCAAAAACTTCATAACCCTGTCCTGCAAATTTATTTGAATTTTACTCATTTACCACTCTTTTATAGTTTTAAATTTTGAATTGTAATTTTGACCTTTGCCTTTTTGAGTTTTCATGCCTCTTTATTCTCCTTTTGAGGTTTTTCGATGGGAACTGCTACTCTAACCAGGGAAGGTCTTAAAAGTCTATCGTTCAAAAGATACCCTTTCTGAAACTCTTCAATAACTATAGGGCTATCCACTTCCTCTGAATCCACCTTAAAAATAGCTTCGTGATAGAAGGGATTAAACTCTGTTCCTAATGCTTCAATTGGTTTTAATCCAAATTTGAAAAGGGTTTCTTTAAAGTTCTTGTAAATTAGTTCAACACCCCTTTTGAAAGCCTCGTTCTGTTCAGTTTGATTGGAAAGCGCTCTTTCAAAATCGTCTATTATTGGAAGCAATGCAAGAAGAACTTCAAATAGGACAACATTATAAAATTCCCTCTTTTCCTTTTCAGCCCTTTTTCGCAAATTATCTATGTCGGCGATCGCTCTGAGGTATTTTTTATAGAGCTCTTCCTTTTCCTTTTTCAACTTTTCCAGATCGTTTTTTAGTGATTCTGTATTTTCTTCGCTCCCTTCCTCTTTCTCTTTTATTTTTATTCCTCCTTCTTCTTTTATTTCTTCAGGCTTACCCTCTCTTTCTTCATCCATTTAAAACCTCCATGCTCCTTAAGAGAAGACTTGAGAAAGAAATTTTGCGGTTCCCTCAACCAGTGGGATTGTAACTTTGTAAAGCATTCTGCGCGAGCCTATAATTCCAACCGATCCACTTATGTTCTCTCCTGTTCTTAACCCTGAAATCACAAAGGAACAGGATGGCAAAGGGAAAAAATCGATTTCAGAGCCGAATATTACCTTTGTGCCTTCGCTTGATACCTGCTGGAGAAGCTTTAATAAATTGGATTTCTCTTCAAGGCTTTTTAAAAGATTTTTCAAAGCTTCAATATCAGGAAATTCGGGTTTCCCCATAAGGTTTTCATGACCCTGTAAATGAACATCAATCTTTTCTTCCCTCTCTCCTTCAATTTTTCTGAAGAAATTAGTGAACTTTTCCAGAAGTCTTGCGAAGGTTCTCTTTTCAATGTATATTTCTCTAATCAGTGTCGTTTTTACAAAGTTGAGGTTTTGCCCTGCAAATTTTTCCTGAAGAAAAGATGAGAGTTTTAATAGTTCTTCATGGGTAAAGCCTTCCGTGTTTTTTAAGACTTTAGTAATTATTAAATTTGAAGAGCTAAGAAGGGTAAGAAGTATGGCTTCGCTGGAGATTTTTTCAAAATTTATGTAATTAAATGTGACGAACTCAATGGGTGGAACCACAATAAAACTCATGCAATCTGAAGTATCCGAAAGAAATTTGGAGGTTCTTTCAAGCAAGGCATCAATTTCAGAGGGTGTACTGCCAATGAGCATTTCTGCAATCTCATAGGGTTGTTTCATTCCCTCGAGCACTGATTCTGCATAAAATTTTAAGCCCTTATCCGTAGGGATTCTTCCTGAAGCTACATGAGGCTGAAAGAGGAAATTCTCCTTTTCAAGTTTTGCCATTATATTTCTAATTGTTGCAGGACTTAAAGTGTAGCCAAGCTCACGAGCTATAAATTGAGATGAAACAGGAGTGCCTTCCTTTAAATAAGATTCAACTATTAATCTCAATATCGTCTCAGCTCTTCTCTCTAACATTTAATTATTTTATACCAATAAAAAGTTTCCAAGTCAAGAAAAAGTGGTTTTAAACATAATTTTTTCTGAAGTTTTCTGAATTTTAATAAGTCTATCTTAAGAAGGTATAGAAATAATCGACAAACTGAGACCAGAAGATCTTGAATAACCAATAACCAAATTCCAATAACTAATGCTTCAAGCTCACAGCCTACAGCTGACCCATCCTTTCAAAGAGTTGCATTCTAAAATTCTAAATTTTCAATGCTCTTTCCTTGCTTATTTGGAGCTTGGTTATTGGTGCTTGGTGATTTTTAACCTTTGAGGTGATAGAGCTCATGTCTGTCACTCCTTTCATATCCTTCAGAAACTCAGGAAACTCCAGTAATTTTTTTATTTGATTTTTTCTCTTTATGAAGTAAACTATTTTTTTAGGAGGCTAAAATGAGCAAGGAGACAAGAGAACAATTTATAAAGAGAATAAGTAAAGAGAGCTTTGAGATTGGTAAGCAGAAACCATCTGCATTTGAGAATGCTTTAAAACAATTTGATAAAGCAGCTTCCCTTTTGAATCTGACAGAGAATCAAATTGCAATGATTAAAGAACCAAGAAAAATTGTGGAGGTAAATTTGCCCGTCAGGATGGACGATGGTTCTATAAAGATATTTAAGGGATACAGGGTTCAGCATAATATAGCCAGGGGACCTTCAAAGGGTGGTGTAAGATTTCATCCAGAGGTTAACATCGATGAGGTTAAAGCCCTTGCCTTCTGGATGACTTACAAGTGTGCAGTAGTAAATGTACCCTTTGGTGGAGGAAAAGGAGGAGTTGTTGTGGATCCGTCCAAGCTTTCTGAAGCAGAGCTTGAGAGACTTTCAAGAAGATATTTTGCAGATTTTATTGAGTGTTTTGGACCCGATAAGGATGTTCCTGCTCCAGATGTTAATACTAACCCCCAGATAATGGGATGGTTTATGGACACATACTCCATGCATTACAGGGAATACATTCCTGCAGTTGTAACAGGAAAACCCCTTGAGATTGGTGGCTCTGAAGGAAGAAGTGAAGCTACTGCATGGGGTATTGTATTTGTTACAGAGGAAGCTTTAAAACATTTGAATATGGAGATTAAAAAATCAACCTTTGCAATTCAGGGCTTTGGAAATGTTGGTTCCAACACAGCAAAGATTTTACATGGCATGGGAGGAAAGATAGTTGGAATCGGTGATATATCCGGTTCTTATTATTCAAAGGATGGTGTCGATATATCTCTTGCTATTGAGTATGTTTCAAAAAATAAAACCCTTGAAGGTTTCGAAAAACAGGCAAATTGTGCAAAGCTTGAAAACTCCCTCGAATTGCTTGAGTTAAATGTAGATGTCCTTGTTCCAGCTGCTCTTGAGAATCAAATTACCAATGAAAATGCGGAAAGGATAAAGGCAAAAATTATTGCTGAGGGGGCCAATGGGCCAACGACAGTTGAAGCAGACGAGATTCTTGACAGAGAAGGTGTGATGGTTATTCCTGATATCCTTTGCAATGCAGGTGGGGTAACAGTATCCTATTTTGAGTGGGTTCAAAATAGAACAGGTTTGTACTGGAATTATGAGGAGGTTATAAGTCAACTTCAGAAAATCATGAAGAAGGCATTTAACGATGTCTATGACGCTGCTCAGTTCTATAAGTGTAACCTCAGGACAGCTGCCTTTATAGTTGCAATAAAGAGGGTTGCAAAGGCTTCGGAGATAAGGGGCCTTTATGCGTAAAAATGTTAGATAAGAAATTTTCGACATATATTTTTAAAATTTAAAGTAAGGAGGAGCTATTGATGTATAGAATTTTTATGAATAGAAGGACATTCGTATTATTTGTGCTATTTATGGTATCAGTGGCCGACTCTTTTACTTCAGATTTTTCAGCTTTTGTGGAGAAACAGAGAGTACAACTTGTTAGTTATCTTGAGAGATTACCTCTATATTTTATTAAGAGTGATGGTCAGTTTGAGAGGGATGTGATTTTTTATGGAATAGGAGTCAAAAACGGTATTTTTTTCGCAGAAGATGGAGTTTATTTAGCATTGCACAGTAAGCAAGATAACAGGAAAGAGGTTGCAGAGATTGTAAGAATTGCTCCGTTGAATGCTAATAAAAAATTTGAGATAAGAGGAGAAGAAGCTAATGAGGCAAAAATGAATTGCTTCATTGGGAATCATCATAAAAGCTGGAAAAAGACTCTTTCAGCCTTTGGAAAAATTAGATATAAGGGAGTTTATAATGGCGTAGATATTATTTTTTATGGGAAGAGTGGAAATCTTGAATATGATATTGTAATAAAACCTGGAGCAGACATTTCCAAGATTTCTTTCGAAGTCTGCGGAATCAAAGAACTCAGCTTGAAAGATGGGGGAATAGTTGCTAAACTTCCATCAGGCAAAACCGTTTTTCAAAGAAAACCTTATATTTACCAGGAAATAGAAGGTAATAAAGTAGAAATTGACGGCTCTTACAGAGTAAAGAAAGAAAATGGGAAACATATTTTTAGTTTCGATATCAAATCTTTTGATAACTCATACCCTCTAATAATAGATCCGACCCTGATCTACTCCACATATCTTGGTGGTTCCTACTATGACGGAGGTTATGGGATAACTGTTGATAACTCAGGGAGTGTATATGTAATAGGGCAGACTTTTTCACCCGATTTTCCCGTAAGGTCTCCAATTAAGGGTAAATCAGGATATTACGATATTTTTATTACAAAAATAAATCCAGAAGGTAATTCTCTTGTCTATTCAACCTTTCTTGGGGGAAATGGAGATGATTATGGTTATGCAATAGCGGTAGATTCTTCAGGTAGTGCCTACATAACAGGTTACACTGAATCAACAGATTTTCCCACAAAAAACCCTGTTCAGAAAAGCAATTCTGGGGGGCGTGATGTTTTTGTTGCTAAGATAAATCCAGAAGGCAATTCTCTTATTTATTCCACTTATCTTGGTGGAAATAACAATGATTATGGTTATAACATAGCTTTTGATAGTTCAGGAAGTGCCTATCTAACGGGAACTACTTATTCATCCAATTTTCCCACCAAAAATCCAATATATAACTATTCAGGATATTACGATATTTTTATTACAAAAATAGATCCAGAAGGTAATTCTCTTGTTTATTCAACATATTTTGGTGGAAGTAACAATGATTACGGATACGGATTAGCTGTCGATTCTTCAGGAAATGTTTATATAACAGGGACAACATATTCCAGTGATTTTCCCGCAAAAAATCCTATAAAGGAAAGGGCAGGGCTCTGGGATTCATTTCTGGTTAAGATAAATCAAGAAGGAAATGTTGTTCTTTCTACATATTTAGGGGGATCTGATAACGATTATGGAACAGGAATAGCAGTGGATTCATTGGAAAATGTTTATCTAACAGGATATACCTCTTCTCCCGATTTTCCCACTCAAAGCCCAATACAGAAAAGTATTTCTGGAAATTACGACCTTTTCATTACAAAAATTTCTACATTGGAAAATAGCATTGTTTATTCAACATTTCTTGGTGGAGGGAACATTGACTATAGCAGGGGAATAGCTATTGATTCAAAAGGAAATGTTTATATAACAGGAGAAACCTATTCATCAGACTTTCCAACCCAGAATCCTTTGCAAAGTTCCAACGGAGGCTACTGGGATGTTTTTATTGTTAAAATAAACTCCGAAGGAAGTGCAATTGTTTATTCTACTTATCTTGGCGGAAGTAGCAATGATTATGCCCATGGAATAGCTGTGGATCCTCTGGGAAATGCCTATATAACAGGTTATACTTCCTCAAGCAATTTTCCAACAGCAACACCATTATACGGATACTCGAGTGGTTATGATGCTTTTGTTGCTAAAATTGAGGAGGGATTAATAAAATATACCTTAACTGTTACAAAAACGGGGACAGGCACAGGAGTTGTTACAAGCGATGAAGGAGGAATTAACTGTGGAGAAAAATGCTCAGAGGGATACGATGCTGGCATTACTGTGACCCTTACTGCTATGCCTGGCTCTGATTCAACCTTTACAGGCTGGAGTGGAGATTGCTCTGGAACAGAACAGAAAATTGGGGTGAAGATGGATTCAAATAAAAATTGTGTTGCCAACTTTGAAAGGGGTTCACTTCCTGATCTCATTGGAGAATGGATAAATGTGCAAATATCTCACCGTGTATCACGGATAAAGGTTATTAATGCTATTTTCAGAATTAAAAACATGGGAACTGCTGAATGTTCTGATGAGTTCACAGTTTCCATTTATTATTCAAATGATGGAACAACCCTTGATACTCTTTTAAAAACGATCACCTTTTCATCCTCAATAAATATAAATGAATACAGGGATTCTTTATTTTCATACTATTTCCCACCCTATATATCACTTTCAGGAAAGTACATAATTGCAGTTATAGATCAGGATAACTCTTTAAAGGAAAGGGACAAAACCAACAATCGTTTTTCTTATGGTCCCTTTGAATAAAATGTAAAAGTGCAACTTGAAAATTAAAGCGAGGAGAGAAAGAAGTGAAGATTGAGAATTTACTTGCATCCGCTACTTGCTTTTCAATTTTATATCTTTCTTTTAACTTTTTCCTTTTAAATTTTAACTTTTCAATTTTCATGGGAGGTTTAAATGAAATTTAAAATTTTTCTTATTTCAATTCTTTCCTTTTCCGTTCTGTTGATCGGTGAGGAGAAAAGAATTGCTTTTTCCCTTCGTGGTGGGCTATATACCCCTTCTTCCTCAACTTATAATGACGAGGTTCTTCCTCCTGTTAATAACTCCTTTACAGAATTCAATGCATGGTTGAGCTCCGCGGGCTTGAAGTCCAATATGAATGAGCTGGATGAGATTAAAGGAGGTATGACCTTCGGAGGAGAAATAGAATTTTTTGTGAGCAGAAGTTTCTCCCTTGCCATCGGAGCTGAGCACTGGATTCAGAAGCCTAAGGCATCCATAGAAGCTACAGGAAAGATAAGTGGAGATTCTTATGAAATTTCAGATGAATTTGAAGTTTCTGCCTCTCTAATCCCGATAGTTGCCACTCTAAGAGTAAATCTTCCTTCTGAGAGATTCCGTGCTTACATAGGTGCAGGTATGGGGTATTATATGGGTAAGATTGTTCTAAAAGAGGAGTGGGATTGGAAAGAAAATGGAGTTTCTTTTGAGAAAGGTTCCTATGAGATAGAATCGAGCGGTAAAGCGGTAATTCCTCATATAAATGGAGGTTTTGATTTTGATATTACAAAGAATATTTCAATTTCTACTGATTTAAGGTATCCCTTCGGAACAATAAAAGCTTTTAAGATTGAAAAAGACACATCTGACCCAACATCAGTTGGAGAAAATTTAAGATTTGAAGATGTAAATGGAAAAGAAAAAGATTTCAAATGGGAGTTAAGCGGCTTTAACTTTGCAGTGAATCTCAAATTTAAGTTTTAACTCTTATTTAAATCTCCATTTCCATACAAAGGAAGAGAAGGAATTTGTAGAACCTACAATTTCTGGCTTCTCCGTGATTTCCAATTTCTTAGAAACTCCCATTATGTAGTATGGACTGAATAGTGGAAGAATTGGGATTTCATCTCCGAGAATTTTCTGGACTTCTCTATAAATAGAAAATCTTTCATTGCGATCTAGTTTTTCCCTTCCTTTTACAAGGAGAGAATCAAGATAAGGATTTGAAAATTTAGCATAATTTAAAACCCCTTCTGAACTAAAGAGATCCCATACATTTGGGTCAAGATCCATTAGATATCCTGATATTGCCAGGTCAAAATTTCCATTTTTTAATGCTAAGCGGAAGGACAGGTACTCTAAAAGTCTTATTTCTATCTCAATGCCAGTTCTTTCAAGCTCGTCTTTTATTATAGAAGCGCAATATCTTCTTAGAATACTTTCTCCATTCGTAACAAGAACAAATTTAAGTTTTTTCCCATTCTTTTCAAAAAATCCTTTCTCCCCCATCTTCCATCCCAGCCCTTTAATTATTTCCCTGCCAATCTCTGGATTGAATTTGTATTGAAATCCATTAACCATCCAGGGTTTAAATATTATGTGGGAGTTTACAACCTCTCCCGCACCCGAAAGTAAATTATTGACAATTTTCTTTCTTGGAATTGAGGAAGCTATGGCTTTCCTCATCTCTTTTGTAAGAAGAGGGTTTCTCAAATTGAAAGCAAGATATGTGTATGAGTTCTTTCTGAAAGGAATTAAGCTAACTTTTGAATTAAATTCTTTATCATCTTTAAGGCTTCTGTAGATTTCATGTTCAATTTCGCCAGCATGTATTTTCTCCTTTAAAAGTTTCAAGGGGTTCATTAAAGGATCTGGATTTACAACAAGTTTATAAAATTCTATTTCAGGTAAACCTTTAAAGTATTTTTTGAACCCTTTGAGTGTTAAATACTGATTGAATTTTATATCTTCAAATTTATAGGGTCCTGTTCCTGAAAGTTTTGCATCAGGCTTTCTACACTCATCCTTCATGTGGGAAGGAAGTATTTTAAAGGTTAAATAGAGAAGATAAGGAGCGAACTTTTTAGTGAGAATTATTCTTGCTTTTCCTGAGTCTATTTTTTCAATTTCTTTAATAAATTCTATGTCAGCTCTATAAGGATACTCAAATGAAGGATCTTTCATTAGATTGAATGTAAAAATGAGATCATGAGTTGTTAGATTCTTTCCATCGTGCCAGAAAACTTTATCCTTTAATTTAATAAGGATTGAGTTCCCTTCTTCCTTCCATTCCTCGACAAGATCGGGCATGACATCACCATTTTTGTCTAAAGTGAAAAGACCACTGAATACCTTATCAGCAATTGAAATACTGACCTCATCAGTTGCAAGAAGAGGATTCAAAGTTACAGGAAAAGATCGAAATGATTCAATAAGAGTATTTTGGGAAGAAAGAAAACAAAAAAAGAAGAGTTGAAAGGATAAAAAAAGACTAAGTTTTCTCCAGAACAATCCATTCTTCGAAATCAGAAATGTAAAAAATCCTGTAATTTTTTTCATCTTCCCCCCTTACATCAAAAAATCTATCAATTGACTTTTTGGGATCTTGTGAACCAATATATCCCGATGAAATTATTTCTTTTATTATTATTTCCTTTCCTCTGTACTGAAATTTTATGGGGATCTCCTCCCCTCTGTGACCTTCATAAAACTGAATTTTCCTTTTTTTCTCCTTCATTTTTGTTCCACTTGATTATACACCTAGATTTTATATTATAATTCCATTATGAAGAAAGAAAAAGAATTTTTCACATTCTCAGGTATTCCGCTAAAGGTATTTTTTACAAAAGATGAGATTGAGAAGGAAGATTTTGAGAAAGAATTGGGAATCCCAGGAGAGTATCCTTTTACAAGGGGAATTCACAGGGAAATGTTCAGGGAAAAATTATGGACCATGAGGCAGTATGCTGGATTTGGGACAGCTGAAGAGTCAAATAAAAGATATAAGTACCTTCTTGAACATGGACAGACAGGGCTTTCAGTTGCCTTTGATTTGCCAACTCAAATTGGACTTGATTCCGATGATCCTCTATCTGCAGGCGAAATAGGGAAGGTAGGAGTAGCTATAAGCTCTCTTTCTGATATGGAGATTCTTTTCGATTCTATACCCCTTGATGAAGTCTCAGTTTCCATGACGATAAATGCAACTGCCTTTGTAATCCTTCCCATGTTCCTTCTAATTGCTGAAAAGAGAGGAATAGACTGGAAAAAATTGAGAGGAACGATTCAGAATGACATTCTCAAGGAATTCATTGCAAGGGGGACTTATATTTTTCCTCCAGAGCCTTCAATGAGGATAACAGGAGATCTGATTGAATTTTGTTGTAAGGATGTTCCTCAATGGAATTTTATAAGTATTAGTGGATATCACATTAGGGAAGCAGGCGCTACCGCTGTTCAAGAGCTTGCCTTTACATTTGCCAATGCCGTTGCCTATGTGGATGAGTTATCAAAAAGAATGAATGTGGACGAATTTGCCCCAAGGATATCCTTTTTCTTCTCTTCCCATAACAACTTTTTTGAGGAGATTGCCAAATTCAGAGCGGGAAGAAGAATATGGGCTAAGATAATGAAGGAAAGATTTAAAGCAGAGAATCCAAAGTCATGGATGCTAAGATTTCATACCCAGACAGCAGGTTCTACTCTCACATATCAGCAGCCTGAGAACAATATAATTAGGGTTGCCCTGCAGGCTCTTTCTGCAATTCTTGGAGGAACACAATCCCTTCATACCAACTCCCTTGATGAAGCTCTTGCCCTTCCTTCTGAGAAATCTGTTAAGATTGCCCTCAGAACCCAGCAAATAATTGCCCATGAAACATCAATTCCCTTGGTAGCAGACCCCCTTGGAGGCTCTTATTATGTAGAATATCTAACAAATGAGATAGAGAAAAGGGTTTATGCTTATCTCGACAGAATAGAGAAAATGGGAGGAGCAATAAAGGCTATAGAGAGTGGATGGATACAAGAGGAGATAAGTGAGAGTGCATATAGAGCTCAGAAAAGAATAGAAATTAAAGAAGATATAGTTGTCGGAGTGAACATGTTTACAGAGGAGGTGAATGCGAAACCTGAAATAATTTATGTAAAGCCAGAGGTAGAAGAGAACCAAAAGAGAAGATTGGCAGAATTTAAGAAAGCACGGGATTTGAAATCGGTACAAGTTTCCCTTGATATTCTCAAGGAGAAGGCAAAGGGTAACCAAAATTTAATCCCCTTTGTCCTTGAAGCTTTAAGAAAAAATGCAACTCTCGGAGAAATTATTTCTACCTTGAGAGAAGTATTCGGAGTTTATCAGCCCTCCAAGAAATCCCTTTGATGAATCTAAAGATTGAGAATTTAAGTGTTTCTTTAAACAATGGCAATGAAGTTTTGAAAGATATAAGAATTGAAATAAAAGAAGGGGAATGGATTGGGCTGGTTGGAGAGACAGGTTCAGGAAAAACAACTTTTCTAAGGGCAATCCTTAGGATACTTCCCGAAAAAATGTTTTTTAAGGATGGGAGAATATTATTCAATGGGAAAGATCTATTGAAAATTAAGGAAGAAGAAATTAGGAGAATAAGGGGAAAAGAGATTTGTTTGATAATTCAGGAACCTCATCTTTATTTTAACCCTTCTATAAAGATCTACAGACAGATCGAGGAGTACGCTCTCTTCCATGGCATGGAAAAGAAGGATTTGAAGGAAAGAATTTATAATTCTCTCAGGCTTTCAGGTTTTGAGGAGCCAGAAAATTGGATAAAAATGTTCCCTTTTCAGTTAAGCTCAGGGATGCTACAGAGAATAGGAATAGGGATGGCTCTTCTTCATGAACCGAAATTTATTTTTGCTGATGAACCTACTTCTTCCCTTGACAGAGCCCATGAAAAACAGATTATTGATCTATTAGGCAATCTGAAGAGCAAAAGAGATATGGGGTTTATTTTTGTTACTCATATGATAGATTTATTGAAGGATGTAACTGAAAAGATGGCTGTGGTTTACAAGGGTAATTTATTAGAAATTGGAAAAACATATGAGATTTTTCAAAATCCTTTTCATCCCTATACATCACTTCTTATTGGAAAATCTTCATTTCAAAAATTCTCTGCGCCTTTAAAGAAAAATTTAAATTCGTGTCCTTTTTATTATTTCTGTTCTTTTAGAATTTCAAGATGTTTGGAGATTCCTCCATATTTTGAAAAATATGGTAGGGTAGTGAGGTGCTGGATATATGAGTGAAATTTTAAGATTCAATAATGTGAAAAAATATTATAAAGGAGGACGAGGGAAGGTTGTTAAAGCCCTTGATGGAGTTAGTTTCTCAGCAAAAGAAAACGCTGTCCTTACCATAATAGGAGAGTCAGGTTCAGGAAAAACAACAATTGCAATGCTTGCTTCTTTTCTCGAAAGACCTACCTATGGAAAAGTTATCTTTAAAAATAAATTAATTGAAAACCCCTCGAAAAAATTTGTATGGAAGGAAATTCAATTAGTGTTTCAGGATCCGGGAAGATCTCTTAACCCGAAAAAGAGGGTGGAGTTTCTGCTGAAAGAACCTCTTTTGAATTATAAAATCTGCTCTACAAAAGAGCTGGATAAAAAAATTGATTTTTTTATGGAATTATTTGGGATGGAAAGGTCCCTTAAAAATAGGAAAGCTGAGGAACTTAGTGGAGGAGAGAAACAAAGATTAGCAATTGCAAGAGCGCTCTTAGTTTCTCCTTCTCTTTTAATTCTTGATGAGCCTTTTTCTTTTATAGATCCAGTAGTCAAAAATCAGATACTTTCTACCCTTGTTGATCACAGGAGAAAGAATATAATGGCATGGATTTTTATTACCCACGATTTAAGGGATATAAATTTCTTTACCGAAAGCCTTATTATTTTGCATAAAGGCATAATTATGGAAAGTGGAAATGTGGATATATTAAAAAATCCTTATCATCCTTACACAAAATTTCTCCTTTTTCCTGAATTTAAAGAAAGTCTTGAAATGCCTTCTGATAGAGGATGTCCTTTTTCAATAAATTGCAATTTTAAAATTGAACTTTGCAAATCAGCCCTTCCTGAATTAAGATTTATAAATTTGAGGTTTGTTAGATGTCATTTATATTGAGATTTTCATTTTTCTTACTTCTCTTTGCTATTCCAGTGCTTTCAGAAGATAGCAAAGAATTAAGCGTTTCAAATTTACCAGTGAATGGTAAAAGCGAAATATTTTTAATAGAGAAGAGTGGAGATGTATTTAATATAAAAAATCTTTCTGAGAAATTTTCAGGAGATAATCGTGATCCCTATCTTTTCTTTCAAAATAATTCTCCTGCTGTTGTATGGGTGAACAAACATAAAGGTGTCCAATCTCTAATCATCTATTCAAATAGAAAATTCACACAATATATCCTTGATTTACCCTTTGATGTTTCGGCACCTGTGATTGAAGAAGACGCATCAGGAAGATTACTTCTTTTAATTCCGTCTCCTTCAGGAATTTTTTATTCCTTCCTAAAAGAAGGAATTCTTCATTTTGAATCTGTCTTTAAATTCCCTTCTTTTTTTATAACCGCAAAAAAAGATAAAGATTGGATAATATGGATTTCTTGGGCAGGGTTTGATGGTAATGACTGGGAAATTTATCTTACAAAATGGGATGGTTCAAGTTTTGGATCAATAGAAAGGATAACTAATAATAATTTTCAAGATATAGAGCCTTCATTGTCCTTAGAACCTCTTGATATCATCTGGAAAATTTATAGAGATGGAAGGTTTATTATAAAAAGTATGAGGGATTCTATAGAAAAAGAAGGGAAAGAGGAATCCTTTGAAATGGATATGAATTCACTCATAGCTTTTGGAGACAGTATTACATATGGTATGGTTGATTACAAGCCTGAAGCAGAGGGGTATGTGCCAAGACTCGAAAGGCTTCTGAAGGCTGAATACTCGGAAAAATTAAAGGTTTTAAACAAGGGGATTCCAGGAGAGGATACTGTTGCGGGTCTTTCGAGGATAGAGAATGTGATAAAGCAGGATCCTTCTCGCTATATTTTAATTATGGAAGGGACAAATGATGTGTGGCATTATCCTGCCTGGTTTACTGCTTTGAATCTGGAAGAGATGATAAAAATCTCTATCTCCTATAAGATGAAACCACTGATTGCCAACATCATACCCAAAGCATTCTGGGCAGAATTTTTGAACCCGAGAATAGAGGAAATAAATCAATTTATAATACAGATAGCTGGAAAGTATAAAATCCCCCTTGTTGACCAGTTCAATGCTTTCATGAGTTATCCTGAAGAAAAAGGTGGATGGAGAGCCCTTTACTCAGGACATAATCATCCCAATGAAGAGGGATATCAGCTAATGGCTGAGGTTTGGTTCAATACTATATCCAAATTACCAAGATTTAAACAGAAAGAGAAGGAAGGGAGAAATGGGAAAAGCAAGAGTGATAAGTTTAATTTTGGGGTCGAAATTCAAAAATAGTTGAAAATATTGAATCTAAAATATACTTATTTCCCCTTTTCATGCACTATTGAGGCTATTTTTACCCCTCAAATTAGGAAACACTTGACAAGGGTTTTTTTTTCTGATACAAAGAAATAAGAATAAAGAAATGAAGGAGATTTAATGTGTTTGGCATGGGGAAAAAGAAGAATTTGGTAGGTTTAGATTTGGGTTCCAATGCGATAAAGCTTGTAGAACTTGGCTCAAGAGCGAAGAAGCATGAAGAAGTATATGAATTGATAGCTCTTGGTTATGAACCACTACCTCATCAAGCTATTGTAGAAGGAACAATTATGGATTCCACAACTGTCTCTGATTCTATCAAAAAGCTTTTTGCTGAGCTGAAGATAAAGAACAACAATGTTGCAACTTCTATCTCAGGAAGTGCAGTTAGTATTAAAAAGATAATCCTTCCTCTCATGAGCCCTGAAGAACTGGAAGAATCAATTCAATGGGAAGCAAAGCATCATATCTCCCTTCCGATTGAAGATGTTAATCTCGACTACTTTATTCTTAGCACTTCTCAAGAACAGGGTAAGATGGAAATAATCCTGACCGCAGCAAGAAAGGACAGGATAAATCTCTATTCAGCTGCGGTTATTCAGGCAGGAAGAAATGTAGCTTTGATGGATGTGGATGGTCTTGCTCTTCAAAATGCATTTGAGGCAAATTATGAGATGTACAGAGATAGGGTGATTGTTCTTATCAATATTGGTGCCTCTGTTACCAATATCAACATAGTGGTTTCTGGAGTCCCTCTATTAATAAGAGATATTTCTTTTGGTGGAAATTACTTTACAGATTTGATCCAGAGAGAGTTCTCTCTGACCTTTGAGAAAGCAGAGAGTCTGAAAAGAGGAAACTCTGTTGATGGGATTTCACCTGCTGTTATCCAACCGTTAATTCAGATTGGCTTTAATGACCTCAGAAGGGAGATTGCTCAAACCATTGACTTTCTGAAACTGTCCTACACTGACAAGAGGATTGAGAGGATTATCTTAAGCGGCGGTTCCTCAAAATTGCCTGGTCTTCAAGGTTTTCTCAGCAAAGAATTTGATTGTCCTGTTGAACTTTTTAATCCCTTCAGGAATATTCGTTTCAGCGAAAAACTATATGATAGGGACTTCTTGATGGAGATGGCACCTGTTTTTAGTATAGCAGTCGGGCTTGCTTTGAGAAAAATAGGAGATTAGTCATGATAAAAATTAATTTATTAAGGGTTGAAAAGAAAGAGGTAAAACCTCTAATAACTGTAAAACCTGAGAAAAAAGAAAAGATCCACACCTCCCTTTTGGTTCTTCTTCTCATTTTAACGGGTGTTTTGATTTTACTATTTTATCTACGCATAACAAGGACGATTGAATCTGAAAGGAGATTGCTTGAAGAGCTTGAAATCAAAAAGAAAGAGCTTGCGGGAGTTATTGCTGATATTGAAAAATATAATGCCCAGAAAAAAGCTTTTGAAGAGAAAATAAGGGTAATAGAAGCTCTTAAAGAAAAGCAGAAAGTGCCGGTTCGTTTACTTGACGAAGTAAGCAAGAATGTTCAAGAGGGTATGTGGTTGAAGAGGCTTGCATTTTCAGGAGGGAAGGTTTCCATCTCAGGGAAAGCTTTTTCCAACAATATAATTGCAGATTTCATATCAGCCCTTGAAACCACTGGTTTTTTTAAAGATGTAACCCTTAAAGATTCAACAATGAGCTCGACTTCAGAAGGTGGAGGGGTATTTGACTTCACAATTGAGGCAAAATTTTCTATTGAAAAGAGGTGAGAGATGGATTTAAAAAAATTATCTCCTCTTGCTCAGTTATTAGTATTTTTAGGTTTTTGTATATTGATTTTGGTAGCTTCTTACTTTGTTTATTTCAAAGGACAGCTCGGTATACTCAACTCGATAAAGGAGCAGAGAAAAAGTGTTCAGGAAGATGTGGAAAAGGCTGAAAAAAGAAAATTGGAAGCAGAAAGGTTGAAGAGGGAAGTTGCATATCTTGATGAAAAGCTAAAAACATTAAAGGAAATACTTCCCGAAAGAAAGGATGTGAGCGATATAATAAAAAAGATACAATCTCTTGCTTACAATTATCGTCTCGAAATTTCGAAGTTTAGTCCTAAACCTGAGGCTCAGAAGGATCTTTACATAGAATGGCCATTCTCCATAAGCATGTCGGGAAATTATCATGACTTCGGATACTTTTTGGATCATCTGAGCAGGTATAAAAAAATCTTTAATGTTGACAACATTGTAATCGCATCTCTTCCAAGACAGACTTCTCTTAGAAGTATAAGCATAACATGGGATGCTATTACCTACATTGGACAGGAGAAACCTCCTACTCCACCTCCACGAAGAGAAAGACCTGCAGGAAGGGAAAAGGAAACCGAAAAGATGGAGGGTATATAATGAGAAAAATTTTTATTTTTATTTTATTTTCCATATTTTCGCTTTCTATTCTCAACTCTCAACAACAACCTCCGAAGAGCGGAGAACAGAAAGTTGCAGGAGATGAAAATCCTCCAGGAGATTATGTCTATGATCCCCAGGGAAGGAGGGATCCTTTCGTTGATCTTCTTGCTGGAGAAAGAAAGGAGAAAACTCCAGGGCTGACAGGAGAGCAAGCTCTTCTCATTGGAGAACTTGAGGTTGTAGGAATCTCTTATGGAAAAGGTCAGTACTGGGCAATTGTAACAGGACCAGATGGTATGCCTTATTTTTTGAAAAAAGGAGATAGGCTTTTTGACGGATATGTATTATCAATAGATTCAAATAAGGTTATTTTTAGAAGGGAGTTAAGAAGACCTGGATTAATTAGAAATTATGAAGATATAGTCAAAAAACTAAGCCCTGAAGAGGAGGGAAAATGAAAAAGATTTGTTTATTCTTTCTTGTAATTTTCTTGCTCTCTTTTTCCATTCAGGGAGAACAAAAGGATGATGTAAGCATTAACAAGGTTCTTTTTGACAATCAGAATGACAAAACAGTTTTCATCTTCAAAACTTCTTCCTTTGTTCCTCTCCCTCCAATCTACAATGATCCATCTGATATCCTTCTTGTGAAGATGGAGTTGAACCAGGCAAATATGAAGGAAATTCCAAGAGAGTATAATGTTAATTCCTCTGTGGTGAAAAAACTTGTCCTTCAACAAAGAGAAAAAGGAGTTCTTGCAAATTTCTTCCTTGCTAAGCCAGTTCCTTACAGAGTTTATTCCGAAAAGGACGAGCTCCTTGTGAATTTTTACAATCCTGAATCTGTTCCTTCTGCAAAACCTAAGACCACAGTTCCTCAGGTAACATCTGAACGTACACCATCTCCTCCACAAGAAGAGAAAAGTATAACCACAACTCAGGTTAAGGATTTGAAAGTTAACCCCTTTGAAGGAGGTCTCGAAGTTCTTGTAATTGGAGAAAACCTTAATAAGTTTGAAGATTTTACCCTTGAAAACCCAAATAGAATAGTTGTTGACCTTATTGAAGCAAAAAATCTTTGTATGAAGGGCGTTTTGCCAGTAAAGGGTAGTGCAGTTGTTAAGTCAGTGAGAGTTGCACAAAACAGGACATCCCCTTATGTGACAAGGATTGTCATTGATGTTACCGGAAAAACCCCTGAGTACAATGTAAAGAGCGTTGCAGATGGGATTTTAATTACTGTATTCTATTCAAAGCTCATAGCTGTTAAGGGAAAGGTGAGCACTGAGACTCCTAAAAAAGAAGAAAAGGTAGCACCTACAGAAACAAAGATAACTCCAGTGGAGAAGAAGGAAGAGAAGGTTGAGGTTCCAAAGACCACGGCACCTCCGAAAGCTGAACAGGAAAAGCCTAAAGAAGAGCCAAAGGAGGAGAAAGTAAAAGAGCAAAAGCCAGAGGCAAAGCCCAAGGAAGAACCAAAAAAACCTGCACAGGAACTCTTCCAGCCTAAAGTGATAACCGAGGAAGGAAAAGTTTACAGGGGAGAAAAGTTCACATTCAGGTTTAAAGATGCTGACATAAGAGATTTTCTCAAGTTTGTTGCCACTGTAGCTAATATTAACATAATTATTGATCCAGGAGTTACAGGAAGAGTAACATGCGAACTTGTTCAGATACCATGGGATCAGGCTCTTGATTTAATTTTGAAGACAAATGGTCTGGGCTCTGTGATGGAAGGAAATGTTTTGAGAATAGCTAAAGTTGAGACTCTCACAAGGGAGCAAGAGGCGGCCAGGAAACTAAAAGAGGCACAACAACTTGCGGGTGAGCTAAAGGTCATAACAAGGACATTAAGTTATGCAAAGGCAAGAGCAGTTCAGCCAATTTTGCAAAAACAGCTCTCCCAGAGAGGAGAGATAATAATCGATGAAAGAACCAACACTTTAATCATCTCAGATATACCTGATAAAGTGGGTGTGATAGACAAGCTTATTGAGACTCTCGATGCAGCAATACCTCAGGTCTCGATTGAGGCAAGAATAGTAGAGATAAACACAAATTATACAAAGAATTTAGGTATTCAGTGGGGATTCTTTGCGGCTGCTGATGCAGCATATGGAAATCAAACTTCTCTTAGGTTCCCGAATTCAATGATAGTTGATGGTTCCGCAATAAAGGAAGGAGGGTTACAAAATAATCCCCTTGATGGATATGCGGTAAATCTACCAGCTCCTGCTTTCTCCAGCGGACTCGGAATTTCTCTTGGAAATGTTGTCGACACTTTTAGATTGGATATAGCTCTAACTGCGCTTGAAACATCTGGACAGGGGAAAATTCTTTCTGCACCAAAGATATCAGCTCAGAATAATGAGACAGCAGAGATTCTTCAGGGAAGACAGATTCCTGTTCAGACTGTTGCTAACAATACTGTTACAACAAGATATGTCAACGCAGCCCTTGAACTACATGTAACTCCCCAGATTACAGCTGAAGGAACAATAATCATGACCATTGAAATAAGAAACGACGCAGCTGATTTTGCAAACCTTGTTCAGGGAATTCCTCCAATAATTACCCAGAGTGCAAAAACAACTGTCTTGGTAAAGGATGGAGGAACAGCGGTAATAGGAGGTATCTACAGAATAGAAGATACCATAACAACAAACTCAGTCCCCGGACTTTCCAAGATCCCAATAATTGGAAATCTATTCAAAGGCTTTTCAAAGAATGTTCTTAATAAAGAATTGCTGATATTTATAACTCCAAGAATTATCAAAGGTTAGGAGGTAAGTAAGATGGCAAAGAAAATAACAATTTTAGTATTAGCCATTCTGCCTTTTCTTTTCTTTAATTCCTGCAATGTCCTTGAAAACAAAACACGCTCCGCATCTGTTCTGCTGATTACATCTCTCGTTGGAATTTCTGGAGGAGGAGAAGATACCACAGCTCTTGACTCCGATGTTGTTATAAATCCTGCTTCAGGAAAGTGTTATTATGTAAAAGGAGATTTTGCAAAGGTAACCTTCACAGCAAAGCTGTTGAGCCCTGTAAGAACCCCAACCTTTTACAATGATATAAGAGTTCAAAGATACAGGGTAAGATATATCAGGACAGATGGAAGAAATATCGAAGGAGTTGATGTCCCTAATTCTTATGAAGGTGCAATGGATATTTATGTTCCAATAGATGGAACAGTAAGCTGGAGTTTTGATATTGTGAGAACAACTGCAAAAGAAATGCCTCCCCTTATAAATTTGATAGGGACAAACAATGTAATTGAGGCGATAGCAATTGTTGATTTCTATGGTGAAGATATTGCTGGAAATAAAGTTACAGCACAAGGTAAGCTCACAATTTATTTCAGAGACTGGGCAAACTTCGACTCTGATTGTCCTCAATAAGGAGGTGCTTGATGAAGAAATTGACCATCTTTATGCTTTTAATTCTTCTTCCTTTAATTTCTTGCAAGAGAGATGAGGTTGCAGAACCTCCTTTAAGCGGACCTTCGACACTATCATATATATTGGAAGGTAGTGCAAATCCAACAATAGTATTAGTTGGAATGGAACGAAATACTACTCAGATAAGGGTTAGATTTTACGATTATACTGGCAAGCCAATTTCAGGAGCTCCAATATATTTTGAAACATTATGGACATATACTCTGGTAACAAAAACAGCTGATAAATATGGAAATGTAGTTAAAGAAAAGACAGAAACGGGTGGAGGAAGAGCTGACTTTGGAAATTTCGATGGATATTATGTTAAGGAGTTTTATACTGATGCAAACGGATATGTCAACATAACTTATACAGCACCTGATTATGAGGAATATTGCCATAAAACAGTCTGGTACAGCGGTTTCTATGGCCCTCCAGATAATCCCTATAGAGATGTATATATTCTTTCAATTGACTCATTCTTCATAAGGGCGAGATGGGCTTCACCACCAAATTCCAACATGCAAATCTATTGTGTAATCCCTATTCATTTAGAAGTGTCTTTTCCTTGGCCATGCGCATGTCCATAGGATTTTAGAGATCTTTCTGAGAAGAAGTTTTGAGATTTAAAGGAGAAATATGTCATCAAAGATAGAAGAGCTTGAAAGGAGAGCTAGATTTAATCCAGATCCCAGGAATTATTTTTATCTTGCAGAAGCTTACAGAGATGAGTTAAATTTTGAAAAGGCTCTGGAGGCTTGCAACAAGGGTCTTGAGAAACACCCAGATTTAATATCAGGGCAAGTTCTGCTTGCGGAAATTTTGTTCAAACTCGGGAGACTGGATGAGTCTTTCAAGCTACTTAATGATATTCTGAGAAGAGTACCTGATAACACTCCAGCTTACAGAATTCTTTACAATGTTTGTATGCAGAAGAGAGACTTTCAATGTGCCAAGAGTGCCCTTGAAAAACTCTTTTTCTTCAATCCCTTTGATGAGGATCTCTCTCAGAAGCTGATGGAAATAAACAGGATTTTCGAAAAAAAGGATTTGCCCGTACCTCCAACTCTACCGGAGGAGCGGGTTCTGGAAAGAGGCGAGGTCAAAGTAAAAGAGGAAAAGGTTGTTCCTTCTCTTCCAGAAGAACCTGTTAAGGAAGAAGTTGAAGAGGAATTTGCAACAAAAAGAATTGAGGCAGGAGATATAGAGACGATGGCGCGAGAGATAAAGGAAAAGGTGGAAGAGGAAGAAGCCTTTGTAACTCCGACAATGGCGGAAATTTATTTGAAGCAGGGACTGGTAGATAAGACAATAGAAACCTATTACAAGTTGTATGAAATGAAAAGAGAAGAGGTGTTTTTGGAAAAAGCAAAAGACCTTGAAGAAAGGGTGCGCAAGTCTTCCTATTACTCAGCTTACGCAAATTTGCTGGAAAAACTTCTGGAAAAAATTTCTCAGATTAAACAGACCAGGTCAAATAATGTTTGAATCTCATTTTAGAGTTCTAAAGGAAAAACTGCCTTCTTCAACAGGTATATTAATCATGGATTCTGACGGTTTAACTGTAGAAAAGATCAACTGGGATGATAAAATTGATATTGAACCAGTGGCAGTTGAGATAGCCTCCTTGATGAATCTTCTAAAGATAAATCCCGAAATTTCAAAATTTGGAATTGTAAATGAGATGATATTTACACATCAGGAATTGACCTTTCTTGTAAAGGTCATAAATCAGAATTATTTCATTTTCTATGCAATGAAGAAAAATGGGAATTTAGGTAGAGCAAGATTTGAGCTGGAAAAGATTAGATTTAAAGTAAAAGGGGAACTTTAGCTTTTTAAAAATATCGTTTAAAATTATAAAATGTGGGCGATTAACTCAGGGGTAGAGTGCTACCTTCACACGGTAGAAGTCGCAGGTTCGAATCCTGCATCGCCCACCATTTCCTTTCCTGATTTTAAATGTTTGAAATAATAAGTGGTATTATAGAGAAGGTAATATTTTTTAATCCTTCCTCAGGATATTCAGTTTTAAAAGTAAAAGATGAAAAATCAAAAAGAAGTATTGTGGTTATAGGACATTTTCCCAAACTGACGCCTGGTGAATCAATTTCTGTTGATGGAAAATGGGTAAAGTCTGAAAAATGGGGTGAGCAGTTTAAAGCAGAAAATTATCAGATACTTACCCCTTCGTCAATCTCAGGAGTGAGAAAATTCCTCTCGTCAGGTCTTATAAAAGGAATAGGTCCTGAGCTTGCCAGAAGAATAGTCGATAAATTTGGAGATGAGACTCTTGAAATAATTTCAAAAAAGCCTGAAAAATTGGCAGAGGTTGAAGGAATAGGAGAGAAAAAAATTGGCTCCATTGTTGAATCCTGGAGAGAGCATAAAGAAAAGAGTCACATTATTATAAAGCTTCAGGAGCTCGGATTAACTACGAAGACAGCTATGAAAATTTACAATGAACATGGAAATAATTCTTTAAAAATAGTAAAGGAAAATCCATATCAGCTCGCTGATGACATTTTTGGAATAGGTTTCAAAATTGCTGACAGAATAGCCCTATCCTCAGGAATTGAACCAAAATCTCCCTTAAGAGTAAAAGCTTTCATTCTTTATTTAATGAGCAAAGAAATTGAGGATGGTCATGTTTTCTCCTTTTCTGAGAGTGTAGCAGAGAAAGCTTTAAAAGAGTTGGGGATTGAAGATAAAGAAGCTATACTGTTTTTGATAGATGAGCTCGTAAAGGAAGGTAAAATTGTAAGAGTAGGTGTAGGAGAAAGGGATGCCATCTATCTCCCATTTTTTTTAAAGGCAGAGAATGAGATTGCAAAATGTATTGTTGAAAATTTGAGTTTCCCAAAGACTCAGTTTGTCATTGACACAAAACAGTGCATAGAAGAGTCTGAAAAGGAAATGGGAATAAAATTTGCTCCCAGGCAGAAGGAGAGTATTGAAGCTTCATTAAAAGAGAAGGTAATGATTTTGACAGGAGGACCTGGAACTGGAAAAACAACAATAATAAGAGCAATTATTAATATATACAAGAGACTTGGAAGAAAAGTTATGCTTTGTGCACCAACGGGAAGGGCTGCAAAAAGGCTCTCTGAGACATCGGGTGAGGATGCAAAGACAATTCATAGACTCCTGGAATACAAACCAGGAGAGAATATTTTCTTAAAAAATGAGCGAAATCCTTTGAAAGCAGATATGATTATAGTTGATGAATTTTCCATGGTGGATATTCCTTTAATGTTCAATTTTATGAAGGCAGTCTCGCCATGGACAAGCCTTTTATTTGTTGGAGACAAAGATCAGCTCCCATCGGTTGGTCCTGGAAATATCCTTAAGGATTTGATTCAATCAGGGATTGTGAAAGTAGTCGAACTTGAAGATATATTCAGGCAATCAAGGGAGAGTATGATTGTTGTTAATAGTCATAGAATAAGAAAAGGGATGTTCCCTTATCTTTTTATTAAAGATAGAGAAGACTTCATTTTCATATCTGAAGAAGATGAGGAGAGGGCATTCCGCAGGATTGTTTACCTTGTTACAGAAGAGATACCTCAAAGATTTGGATTTGACCCTATGAGCTCTCAGATTCAGGTTATAGCTCCCCTCTATAAAGGAATTTCCGGAGTTGACAGTTTTAACAAAATTTTACAGGAAAGATTGAATCCTAAAGGAGAAAGCTTCCCAGGGATTTCTTTCAAAATAGGGGACAAAGTTATGCAAATAAAAAATAATTATGATAAGGATGTTTACAATGGAGACATAGGAAAAGTTTTATCTGTGGATGAAAAGGGTCTTACTGTCCTGTTTGAGAGGGAGATTAGGTACGATAGAGAGGAACTTGATGAATTAACCCTTGCTTATGCTATATCAGTTCATAAATCCCAGGGGAGCGAATACGAGGCATGTGTTATGCCTGTTCTGACCCAGCAATACATAATGCTTCAGAGAAATCTTCTTTATACAGCTCTGACAAGGGCAAAGAGACTTGCTGTCATTGTTGGTTCCAAAAAGGCTCTTGCAATAGCAATTAAAAATAATAAGCCATACAAAAGAAATACAAGGCTCTCTTCGCTTCTAACAGATTTAAAAAAAACAAGCTAAATATTTCTTAAACTCTGGATTTGTTGTTTTTAAATGCAAAACTTCTAAAATTTATAGCTTTTTGCTATCGTCTCATGGCTTCTACTGAATAAAATCTGCATTTTTGTTGAATTACACAAATGTCTATGGTATAAAAATTCTCTTAATGTTATATGGAAAGAAGATTATTTATTTGACTATACCTTTTATTTTTGCCACTTCCTGTGCCTTAATTCCGAAAAGGGGTTTATCCTTAAGAGAAAGTGTGATTTTAAGGGCTGAGAGACTAATTGGAGCTCCATACAAATACAATGGAGCAGATACTTCCGGATTTGATTGCAGTGGTTTTGTTTACTATGTTTTTTCAAAGGAAGGAATTCTTCTTCCACATTCAACAGATAAGCTTATTAAAACAGGGAGAACAGTATCCCTAAGAAGGGCGATGAAAGGAGATCTGGTTTTTTTCAAGATTGAGAAAGAGGGATTACATGTTGGAATTTACGCTGGCAAAGGAACATTTATTCATGCATCAACAACGGGTGTGAAAAGAGAGATTTTAAATAAATACTGGAAAAAAAGATTAATTAAAATAAAGAGGTTAATATGAGCTTTAGAGAGAGGTTCAGGATTGGTGTTATAGGAGGTAGTGAGGTAAATAGTAGAATTTACCGTGTAGCCTACGAGATCGGGAAAGAAATTGCTAAGAATGGATACATCCTTGTTTGTGGGGGTCTTGGAGGAGTTATGGAGGCGGTTTCGAAAGGAGCAAAGGAAAATGGTGGAGTTACAATGGGAATCCTTCCCGGAACTGACAAGGAAGATGCGAACCCATATATAGATTTACCTGTTCCCACAGGAATTTCCTATGCAAGGAATATGATAGTTGTTCTTAATTCCGATGTTATTATTGCAATTGATGGTAAATATGGAACTCTCTCAGAAATTTCTTATGCTAATATTTTTGGAAAGAAAGTCATAGGGCTTGAAACATGGGATATTGAAGGAGTAGAAAAAGCTGAAAGTGCAGAGGATGCGGTAAAAAGAGCAATTTTATTTTTAAAATCAAGATAAATTTTGAGGAGGATTCATGAAAGAAGAAATCTTAAAAAAATTGAAAAAGGAGACCCTCTGTGTCCACGGCTCGGGGAAAAGAGACCCTTATGCAAGGGCAGTTTCTTTTCCCATTTATCAAAGTTCAACATTTGCATTCGAAAGCACTGAAGATGCTCTTGAAGTTTTTGACGAAAGGAAACCAGGTTATGTTTACACAAGATGGGGAAATCCAACAATTGATTATCTTGAAGAAATGATGGCCCTCCTTGAGGGAGGGCAAAGCGCACTAATAACCTCTTCTGGAATGGCAGCTCTTTCAACCCTTGTATTTGCCCTTGCAGAAAAAGGAGAAAATGTTGTTACTCAACCGATTCTTTACGGAGGTTCCTTTAATTTTTTCAAAAAATTTGCACATAGAGTCGGCATTGAAGCAAGATTTACTGAAGAGCCTGTTCATGAAAACATCGAGAAACTAATCGATGAAAAGACAAAGTTGATTTACATTGAGACCCCAGCCAATCCTACATTGATGATTGTTGACATTGCAGAATGTGCAAAGGTGGCAAAGAAGTATGGTATTCCATTAGCAGTTGATAATACCTTTGCTACTTCCTATCTTCAGAATCCATTATCCTTTGGTGCTGAAATTGTCCTTCACTCTGCGACAAAATATATAAATGGACATGCTGATACTGTAGGTGGCATTCTTGTTGGCTCAAGAGAGTTCATAGGAAAGGCAAAAAAAGAGGTTTTAAGAGAGCTTGGCGGAGTTTTAGACCCCTTTGGAGCATGGCTTATGATAAGAGGGCTTAAAACCCTTGCGGTTAGGATGGAGAGACATTGTGCCAATGCTAAGGCTCTTGCAGAATTCTTGAATAATCATGAGAAAGTTGAAAAGGTCTATTATCCGGGGCTTCCGACTCATAAAGGGCATGAGATAGCTAAAAAACAAATGAGGGATTTTGGTGGGATGCTTTCCTTTGAATTGAAAGGTGGAAGAAAGGCGGGGGAGAAGTTGATGGATCAACTCGGGGTCATGATTCTTGCTGTGAGTCTTGGGGATGTAGGGACTTTGATAACCCATCCGGCCTCTTCCACACACAGACAATACAGCGCTGAAGAGCTTAAAGCTTTTGGATTGTCAGAAGGTCTTGTTCGAATTTCGGTAGGGATTGAAAATATCCAGGATCTTCTCGATGATATAGCACAGGCTCTCGATAAAATCTAAAATTTAATTTATTGTTTTCAATTATGCCCAATTATAAAATAGTAGTTCAATATGATGGAACAGAGTACAAAGGATGGCAATATCAGCCAAATCAGAAGACCATTCAAGGGGAACTGGAAAGGGTTCTCAGGATAATTTCTTATGAAAATGTGAAGGTAATAGGAGCGGGAAGAACTGATTCGGGGGTTCATGCTAAGGGTCAGGTTGCAAGCTTTAAAATGGGGCTCAAAATTGCTTCTCTTTCTTTGCTTCGTGCAATGAACTCTTTACTTCCAAAAGATATTAGAATTGTAAATGTAGAAGAGGCTGACGAAGGTTTTAACGCTCGCTATCACGCAAAATCTAAGACATATGTTTATCGAATTTACACTGGACTTGTTGTTTCTCCCTTTATCTGGAGATGGGTTTACCATATCCCTTTCAAGCTTGATATAGAAAAAATGCGAGAAGCAATTAAATTTTTCATTGGAAAGAATGATTTCAGAAATTTTACATCCCGTTCTTCATCTCCTTCTACTGTCAGAACAATTTTCAAAGCAGAGATTGAAGAAGAAAATAACGAAATAAAGTTTATATTTGAAGGAAGTGGGTTTTTAAGATATCAGGTAAGAAATATGGTGGGTTTACTTATTGAGATCGGAAAGGGGAAATTCGAACCTGACATTGTAAAAACCCTTCTTGAGAGAGACGAGTTAGAAATAACTTTTTCTTCAGCGCATCCATGCGGGTTATGCCTTGAAAAGGTGAGCTATTAGCTATAAGCTGTTAGCTCTGGATGTGTTTTTCAACTAATTTTTTCAGGTTGTCCTTTTTCTGCTCGCCAAAAATCCTCTCCAAGAGCTTTCCTTTTCTAAAAACTAAAATCTGGGGAATACTCAGAACTTCGTATTCTATTGCTTTAGTCTGTGATTTTCCTATATCCAGAAAATAAATCTCAACTTTACCCTGGAGTTCTTTTTCCAGATCATCAAGGAGAGGCTTCATTTTTTTACAAGGTCCACACCAATCAGCGCCGAACTCTATTAAAACCGTGACATCTTTTTGAATAATATTGTTAAATTCGCTTTCGTCAATGTTTTTCATTTTTCCCTTTTACTTATCATCAAAATTCCATTTTGGATTGGAATATTTTTCTATTTGAATCTTTTCAATGTCATCCTTAATTTCATTTAAGTCGAAAGGTTCAAAATTACATTTGAAAAACCTCGAAAAACCTTCTTTTAAAGAATGAGCAATTTCAAAAAAGTCTGTCTCCCCGATAAGAGCCTTTATTGTTATTATATTTCCATTCAAACTTTCGGGAGAGGAAAATGTTGCCCTTGATAGTTTATCAACATCCAGGGTAATAGGGACTGAACCATGCTGAAGAAGGGCATCTTTTGTCCTTTTCTGAGCTGAGCCAATCAATTTCCTTCCATTTACAACGATTTCATTTCCGGTTGGATATGAAAAACAAGGAAGGTTTGTTTTATAAAGCCCTTCATATTTTCGAGAAGATAGCCTTGCATATATTCTAAGAATTTTTAAACCCTCAATCAGAGCAGAGGATATTAGATGGAAAGATTCAATAACACTTTTATTTTCAGCCAAAAAGGAAGCTGATGATGAAAAAGAATAGGTGACCTCATCGTCGTGAAGGACAACCTTTCCACCAGTTATTCTTCTTATAAGTTCAATCCCTTTCTCCCTTAAAAAATCTATGTTGGCTACCTCCCTTACTTTCTGGTGATATCCAATAGAGAGAGTTGGTTTCTCCCATCTGTAAAATCTCAGAATTGAGAGCTCTTTATTTTTCTGGACATAGTTAAAAAGGGCTTCATCTATTGCCATATTTAACGAGGGTGAATTGGGTTTTTCCTCAATTATAATATAAAAAATCACCACTTTCTCACTTAAAAATTAATACAGAATCTCGTTTCATTACTGCCTTATTTTTTATCTTGTCTTGCCAGTCTTGCCTTTCTCGTTCTTACTCGCATAAATAATGGAGCGGGCAACGGGATTCGAACCCGCGACTTTCAGCTTGGGAAGCTGACACTCTACCACTGAGTTATGCCCGCATAGAATTTAATTTAAAGGAAATATTAATCTATGTCAAGCTGGCGAATTGCATTGTTTAAGTTGAATCTAATATCAAGGGAAATTTTAATCCAATTTTTTTTCCTGATTAATTAGTTATTTTTCTTCAAGTTCTTCTAACCATTTTAAGACTCTTTCGCCTTTATCAGGAAGTTTGTCTTTATATTTTAAAGCTTGTTCGAACCAGTATTTTGCCATCTTCTCTTCTTTTTTCTTACTAAGAGCTATACCCATATTTGCCATTGCCTCTGCATAATCAGGATTAATTTCAATTGCTCTATCATAATTCTCAATTGCCTTATCAAAATCACCTTTATTGTAATAAGCATTTCCACGATCGAGAAGCGGGCCAGCAAGGACATTTCTTTCAATATCGCCAAGTTTCTTCTTTTTTCTAATAAGATTGGAGAAATTCTAATGCCCTTAAAACCTTATTCCTCCTCTGGTTTTTGATTTTTAAGAGGTTCAAAATTGTTTTTCTGCCAGAAGTCAAAGGCTGTCTTTTTGAAATAACTCTCCACTTCATTTTTACCAATTTTTTGATTTTTTCGGTTTTGTAAGAAGATTACAATACTTTCGCAGGAATAACATTCATTTATTTTCTGTATCTCCTCAACAGCATTATTTTCAATATCAATATTATAAAGTTCGGCTAAGTTTTGAATGAACTCCTTTTCCAATTTCTTATCAAGGGGCTGAACCTCAAAGATTTCAAAGGTATTCCAGAAAGGGTCTTTTTTGTAATCGAAATCATCGAGTCTATGAATCAACTCGCTTCTTGCTGTGGCAATCAAATGGAATTGATTGGTTTTTCTTTCAAAGCATTCTATTACTTTCTGCAGTCGGCTCTGGGAAGTAGCAAGTTTTGATTCCTTTCTCTCTGGCTCTGAGGGATAGATGTTTGGAAGGTCATCATAGAAAAGAACAACCGCTTTATTAACAAGTTCAGGGGGAGTTTGGGCATCAGAAAACTCTTCGGGTAGGGTTGCTGTCTTTTTTGGCATTAAGATTTTTCCTGGGTCTGAACCAGTTAGCAATTCTTCTGTTATAAGTTTATAAGCTTCCCTTGTTTTTCCGATGTCCGCTCGTCCAATAATTAAAATTCTCCTCCTTGAAGTTTGTATTTCCTCAGGCGAATGTTTTTGGTTTCTTATTCGTGGAAGATACTTATTTTGGGTTTCAGTAAGCATTTTTAATTTTTCAAGACGAGTGGAAAACTCTTTTGGGTCAATAATTTCAAAAGGGAATTTTGGAGGTTTTTTTCTCGGTTTCCTTATCCAAAATATAATGGACAATATGATGTAGAGTATTGTACGCCACACGGCTAACCAGGTGGGTTCCAAAAACCAATGTTTTGAAGAAGATTCTGTTTCCATTAAGGATACAGGTTGAATAGTAACTTTTTTAGAAAATAAGCTTATAAAAATAATCTTCCATCCATTAATCATCATTTTTTTTGTCTATATCTTGCTTTAAGTGAATTTTTTTGACTTTAATTGCCACTGCTAATATAATTTGCTCTATTTTTTCAGGTAGAATCGTTCGGAAACGGACCCGTCGCACCCCGCTTTCCTCTCTACTCTTTCTTCAACAATTAATTTATATAGCTAATAGTTCATCTTGTCAAATTAACAGGGGTGGAAAATTCCTATAAATTGAATTCTTTTTAATATCAAAATAAAATATTTCTGATGGGCGTTCCTGGTAAGTTTGAGCGAGTGAAACTTATAATTGGAATCATTTATAGAGATGAGAATTTTTTAGAAAGGGCTGTTTCAGAATTAAAATCTATTTTTGGAAAGATAGACTTAGAAAGTGCTACTTTCAGATTTGATGTCACTGAATATTATAACAGAGAGATGGGTGAAGGACTCAAAAGAAAATTCTTCAGCTTTGAGGACCTGATTAACCCAGAAGAACTACTAGCAATAAAAATTAAGACCAATGAAATTGAGGAAAATTTAAAAAAGGAATTTAGAGCCCCTGGAAGGGTCGTAAATATTGACCCTGGGATATTGACCTCTACTTCTCTAATTATGGCAACTACAAAGAACTATTCCCATAGAATTCCTTTGAGGGACGGGATATATGCCCATCTTGAATTTCTTTTCAGAAAAGATTCCATCAAATACCTCGAATGGACATATCTTGATATGAGAAAAGATGAATATGCTGATTTCTTTTTGAGGGTCAGGAAATTTTATCTTGAAAAACTGAGAAAATCAAAAAAGAATCTTTAAGTATAAAAAGGAACTCAATCGAGAATTCACAAAAAAGGGAGAGGGGAAAACCCTCTCCCTCTAAATTTTTCCCTACCTTTACTTGTTAGCGCTTATGTCTATGAAGTAAGAGCCTGAGCCTGTGTAAGATTTTACTCTAATTTTGTATGTTCCTGTTGTGGTTGGAGTATAGGTTACTGTTTCCTGTCTTGTAGAGCCTTCAGAACTTGCTATAAGGGTCCCTGAAGGATTATAGAGATAAAGGTCAAAGTCAGGGCTTGTGCTGGAAGACCAGTTGGGCATGATTAATGTTACAGCAATCGGGAAAGTAGTTGAGGTTACGCTCAAAGAGTGGTCATAATAAGCTCCGGTTCCTGAAAGAGAGCCTGAAGCATAGTAGTGAAGAGGAACTGTTGGTCCTGTTCCAGAAAATCCTCCCGCGCTCTTTACAGCTTCATAACCCTGAAGCCTTCCAGAACCAAAATCAATATCTGCTCCTGATGGACCCCAATCAATTGTCGTGCTCTTAAGTGTGCTCTTGACAGAAGATGGGGTTATAGAAGACTTTGCATCAATCATGAGAGCAACAATTCCTGCTGTGAATGGTGTAGCCATTGATGTCCCGCTCATTGTAACATATGAAGTAGAAGAGCTCCTTCCGCAGGATGTGATATTGTGCCCCGGTGAAACAAGGTCAGGTTTTATTCTTCCATCTGCAGTAGGTCCTCTACTGGAAAAGGATGAAATGAAGAATCCCTTTTCTCCAGGGTCTGCCATTGAACCGACAGTGATAGCGTTCGCAGCTGCAGCTGGTGAGCCGATCGTATACCTTGCGGGTCCTGAATTTCCAGCAGCAACAACAGGGACAATTCCGTTGTTATAAGCATTATTTACAGCCTGGGAAAGAGTGTCTGTTCCGTCTGAGCTTCCTGAAGAGCCAAGGCTCATGTTGATAACTCTTATGTTGTATGTGGTTTTGTTTGTCACGCACCAGTCAACAGCAGCAATTATGTTTGAAGTTGTTCCAGAACCTGAAGCATTGAGAACTTTAAGACCAATTAAAGCAGCTCCAGGAGCAACTCCTCTGTAGGAAGAGTTTCCCTCTCCAGTTCCAGCAATTATTCCAGAAACATGTGTTCCATGTCCATTATCATCATAGGGAGATGTTCTTCCATTAACATAATCCTTCCATGCAATTACCTTTCCGCCATCAAGGTCAACATGTCCTGCATAAATTCCAGTGTCAATAACAGCTACAACCACATCATTCTTTGAATATGTGGTTTCAGAGCCATCCATATTTCCTGTCACACCAAAATCAGTTCTTGCTTTTGTTGCACCGTAATAATTGGAAGCAGTGCTCATAAAGGTAGTAACTTCAAGGTCTGGTTCAACCTGTTTCACAAAGGGAAGATTCTTCAAGTCTTCAATCTGAATTTTTTTCATCTTTCCTGCAAAGGCTTTCACATTGTCGTAGATGTGCTTGATGTGGAACTCACCAAGGGTTTTCTTAAGGTCATGGGGCAACTTCTTGTGGTCAAGTCCTGGGAAGTCGTCTTTGAAAAGAACAATGATGTCAAACTCTTCATCAGCCTGAGCAGTGGCAAGCTGGGACTGGAGATTGTCGAAGACCCCGTCTCTGTCAGCATCAAAATTCCTCTCTTTTGGAGGGATCCTGGGGATACTCCCTTCTCTCTGGGAGAGTCCTATCACAGAAATCCCCAAAAGGAAAAGACAAAGAACCCCAAAAACCAGCCAATACTTTTTGGTTAAATAACCCATCTACTAACCTCCGAATTTTTCATGTTCAAGATTTATGCCAGATTTTTTGAGAAGTTAAAAAAATATACGCCTTAGACGAAATGTTTTCTATAAATAAAAATTTAAAACCGAAAAAATTTTTGAATTCAAATTTTTGAACATGTTCAAATTTTTGAACATTCTATTAATAGAATGATTTAGTTGGCATTGAAAAAATGCTTTTAAAAAAGTAAAATTTAATTTTAGAGAGGAAGATGGAAGGATTACAGGCTATAAAAAATTGTATTGTTGCAAGATATCCCATAATCTATATCACATCATGGGAAGAGGGAAGAGTAGAGAAATTTCTCGAGTCAATTACCGCCAGTTATATACCCAACAGAGAGTTCTTCGTCTGGAGTGTTTCTTCAGGAGTGAGAAGAAAAGATGAAAATATTGAAAACACGAACGATCCTCTTAGGGCGATTGAGTTTGCTATTTCTTATGATAAACCAGCTGTTTTTCTTTTTAAAGATCTTCACCCTTTTATAAATAAGAGACCTGATGTATTGAGGGCATTAAGAGATGCTTATCAGGCTATGAAGAATAGCTGGAAATTTATCTTTTTAATTTCTCCATTTGCTTCTCTTCCTCAGGAACTGAAAAAGGAGATAGAAATAATAGATTTTCCATTACCTTCCTTTGAAGAGTTAGGATCCCTTCTGAATCAGGTTTTATCAAGCGTTGCAGCTAAGAATGTCAGAATTAGCTTGAGCGAAGATGACAGGAAGAATATTATACTTGCTCTTCAGGGCTTAACATTCGATGAGGCATACAGGGCTTTAATCAAAGTCTTCCAGGGTAAGAATACAATTTTTTCCGATCTTGTTGAAGAACTTCATCTTGAAAAAAAACAGATAATTTTAAAGGAGCTTGTTCTTGAGTATGTGCATGAAAAATTGAGCATTGATGAGATAGGAGGTCTTGAGAATCTTAAAGATTGGCTCAGAAAGAGGCAGAAGGCTTTTACTCCCGAGGCCCGCAAATTTGGACTGGATCAACCCAAAGGACTTTTAGTCATGGGTGTTAGCGGTTGTGGAAAGAGTATTTCAGTGAAGGCTATCGCTTCTCTCTGGTCTCTTCCCCTTTTCAGACTTGATATGAATCTTGTATATTCAGGGATTGCAGGTCCTCCTGAGGAAGCATTTGCAAGAGCCTTAAAGACCATGGACTCCCTCGCTCCTGCTGTTCTTTGGATTGATGAAATTGAGAGTGGAATAAATGACAAAGTCTCTGAAGGAGCAACAGGAAGAATTCTTGGATATTTTCTAACATGGATGCAGGAGCACCGCTCTCCTGTTTTTGTTGCAGCAACAGCGAATAGAATTGATCTTCTTCCTGCTGAGATGTTAAGAAGGGGAAGATTTGACCAAATATTTTTTATTGACCTTCCAATTGAAAAGGAAAGAGAAGAAATTTTCAGAATCCATCTCATAAAAAGGAATGTAAATCCTGATGATTTCAACATTTCCCAGCTTGCAAAGATAACAAAGGGATGGTCAGGGGCCGAAATCGAACAAGCAATAATTTCTGCAATGTATGAGGCTTTTAATGAAGGTAGGTCCCTTTGTGAAGATGACCTATTCAGGATATTTTCAAGGAGTGTTCCCCTTTCCACGACAATGTACGAGCAAATTAAGAAAGTCAGGGAATGGGCTCACAAAAGAGCTGTCAGGGCCTCCGAAGCTCTTCTTGCACCTGAAATATGATGAAAAAATTAAAAGGAAAAAGACAAAAGTTAAAATTAAGAATTGAAGAGCAGGTGATTTAGATGCGATTTAAAAGATGGAGGACATACCTTTCACAATTTTCAAACTTCAACTATCCATTTAACCTTTCACCTTTTAACTTTTTGTTTTTGACTTGTAAATTTTTAATGGAGGTTTGAATGATAAATCTAAAGGAAGAAGAAATAAGAAAAATGCTGATTGAAAAGAATGAGGAATTCAGAAAGCTTTACGAACTCCATCAACAATGTGAGGAAAGACTTAAAGAACTTTGGTCAAAGTCATATTTGACCGAGGAGGAAAAACTGGAGGAAAAAAGGTTGAAAAAGGAAAAATTAGGGCTGAAGGATAAAATGCAAGTTTTTGTCAACAAATTCAAGATGGGAATGGAGAACAATGCCAGTAACTAAAGAAGGCATACCTTTTATTGTTACTCCATTAGTTTTATCTATAGTATCATTTATTTTTCCTTTGATTCCTTTAGGCATTCTTTTTTTCATAATTTCTCTATTTATGATTTTTTTCTTCCGAGACCCCTCGAGAAGTATCCCTTCCGGAGAGAATATAATTCTCTCTCCAGCAGATGGAAAGATTATAGAAACGGAGGAAAAAGAAGACGAGATTTTGCCAGGGAAAAAATTTTTCAAAATATCGATCTTTATGTCTCCTTTAAATGTTCATATTAACAGATCTCCTTTAAATGGAAAAGTTGAAAGGGTTATTTACAAACCTGGATATTTCAAGCCTGCTTATAGAAAAGAATCCACAAGAAATGAACAGAATATTATTATTATGAACACTGAAAAAGGAAAAATTGTGATGAAGCAGATTGCTGGTATTCTTGCGAGGAGAGTTATTTGTAATATTAGAGAAAATCAAGAAGTGAAAGCAGGGGAAAAGATAGGGATGATAATTTTTGGTTCGAGAGTTGAGCTTTTTTTAACTGAAGAGCCAAAACTCGCAGTTAAGCCGGGAGAAAAAGTTAGAGGTGGAGAAACCGTAATTGGAGAGTTTTATGATTAAAAAAAGGAAAAAATTAAAAGGGGGGCAACCTTTTAGAAAGATAATCTTATCCCTTGAGGTTTTTCCCAGTCTTCTTTCCCTTTTAAATGTGTTTTTTGGGTTTTTAAGCATAATGGAGGCAATAAAAGGTCGTTTCAAAATATCTGCCATACTTATTTTAGTTGCATGGTTTATGGATGTAATGGATGGTTTTGTGGCACGCTCCCTTCGGGCTACCTCTCCACTGGGAATACAACTTGATTCCCTTTCTGATTCCATATCCTTCGGTCTTGCTCCCTCGTTACTTATCTATTCTATATATCTTAAAAATGTTCCCCAGGGATGGATAATTCCATTTCTCTATTTCAGTGCAGGAGTTATAAGGCTGGCAAGATACAATGTTCTTGCAATGAGTGAACAGATCAGGCAATCTTTTTTTATAGGGCTTCCAATACCTGCATCTGCAATTCTTCTCTCAGGTATTGTTCTTCTCTTTAAAAATGATTTTTCAGGTTCCATTTTTTATGGGTCGATCAGTCTTCTTCTTCTCATTCTCTCGTTTCTTATGATTTCAAAAATAAAATATCCAAATTCTAAATATTTCGAACTTATGAAAAGAAGAAACCTTGTTTTTGCTTTTGTGTTATCTTCAATAATAGCAATTGCATATGTTGCTCCTCATTTTGTGGTTTTATCACTGATAGTCCCCTACATTCTTTTTCCGCTGATTGTCTCTCTTAATACTAACTTTAAAAAACGAGTTCTAAAAAAGGAGGCAATTGAAAAAGCAAAATGAAAAGTCAAAAGGTAGAAGTCAGGAGGCAAAATTATAAGATAGAATTTAAAGCAAATTTCACTTTTTCTTTTTTCCCTTTTATTTTTTATTTTTTACTTTATTTATAGGAGGTTAGCCCTGGGCAACCCAATTAATTTAGCCATACTCGGCATAAAAAGTCTTAAAGGTAAAGAAATAATGGAATCATTGGAAAGGAGTTCAATTCCTATAGGAAAGATATTTTTTTATGATTCTTCTGTTGAATCGGAATGGAGCCTTTTAACAGAATTTAGAGGGGAACCTTATGTAGTAAGGTATCCAACAGAAGATATTTTTAAGGAGGCGAAGGTTATTCTTCTTGCATCTTCAAAAGATATGGAGTTGAAAGCTTTATCTAAGGCAAAGGAAGAAGGTGTTTTCATTGTTGATCTTTCAAATTCTTTCAATGAAGATGAGAATGTCCCTCTTTTAGTGGATGGGATAAATCACGAGCTTATTGAAAAATCCTTTATAATGACAAACCCCCATCCTGTAAGCATAATATTGTCTCTTGTTATTCACCAATTAAAGGAGAAATTCGAAATTGAGAATCTCTCCTCAGTTGCTTTTCAGCCTATTTCAGAATATCAGGAAGAGGGGGTTGAAGAGTTCATAAATCAAACTGTTGCAATACTTAATGCAACATCTATTCCAAGGAAGATATTAAAGGAGCAAAGAGCATTTGATCTTATTCCTGAAAGTGAAAAAAATGAGAGAAAAATTGTGAGAGAACTTGAGAGAATTCTTGGTGTAAAATCTTCCACTATAACTGTTATAAAAGCCCCGATTTTCCACTGCTTCGCAGTCATTACATTTCTTACAATTCAAGAAGAGCCAGAAATAGAAGATATAGAAACAGAATTTAAGAAAAATAACAGATTCAAGTTTCTTTCCTGTGGTCAAACTCCAACCCCTGCTTCAGTTGCTGGAAGGGACGAAATATTCATAAAAATTTCAAAAAATACCGATTTTCCATCCAGGTATTCTATCTGGACAGTTGCAGATAATTTTAGGTCAGGTTTTGCAAGAAATGTGATTAGCATTCTTCAGAGAGTTGCTTCAATGCTATGAAGGAATTTTTTAAGCTTTGTTCCTTGCTTTTTTCATACTGGAGAAGAATACTTGTTGCTTTTATTTTCATGATGATGGTCTCTATTTTCACCTCTATCTCAGCTCTGCTCATTCAGCCAGTAGTTGATCATCTCTTTATTCCCCAGAGAGGGATGGGTAAAGTCCTTCCTGTTATATCTGGAGATTTTCTTCTAAGACTTCTTTCGATTAAAAGGGAAAGTTACTACATTTACGTTCCAATTTTAATTGTAATTGTATTCTTTTTCAAATTTATATTCAGATATTTCTCCTCCTATAACATGAATGTTGTTGGGGTTTTTGTTTCAAAAGATCTTAGAAATAAACTTTATTCTCACCTAATAAATCAATCAGCGAGTTTTTTCTCTTCAAAGCCAACAGGGGAGCTAATCTCAAGGGTTACAAATGATATAGACAAAATTCAATTCGCTCTCTCAGAAACTGTTGGAGACCTTATAAGAGAATCTTTCACCCTTTTAGGATTGATAATAGTTATTTTTTATCAGGACTGGAGTCTTGCTTTATTTTCAATATTGCTTTTACCATTATCGTTGATTCCAATTGTTATTCTTGGTAAGAAGATGAAAAAACAAGGAATCATAGGTCAGAAAAAAATGTCTGAGATATCAAATGTTTTGGTAGAAACAATTTCAGGTAATGCTGTAGTGAAAGCCTTTAACAGAGAAAAAAAGGAAGAAAAGAGATTCCAGGG
Organism: uncultured Clostridia bacterium; assembly: GCA_964531645.1. Lineage (GTDB taxonomy): Bacteria > Acidobacteriota > Aminicenantia > JBFLYD01 > JBBIMS01 > JBBIMS01. The sequence goes on along the minus strand of CAZHEF010000007.1, from coordinate 5,401 downwards.
GAAGACAGAGGAATATATGAATGCAAGCAGGAAAATAGCAAAAATAGTCAATTTCACCTCGCCTTTCATGGAATTTCTTGGTGGAGTTGCTGTTGCTTTAATTATTTATCTTGGAACTTACAAGATTAACAGGGGAATAATTTCTCCTGGACAATTTACGACCTTTCTATCTTCTTTGATTTTCATGTATACACCTATTAAAATTCTAAGCAAAGTTAACTTTAACATTCAGCAGGCAATAGTTGGACTTGAAAGATTTGAGGAAATGATGAGTATAGAACCAGAGGTAAAAGAAAAAGAGGGGGTTCAACCATTCCCTCCTTTCAAGGGAGAGGTGGAGTTCAGAAATGTTTCCTTCGGATATGGAGATGGAACAAGAATTCTTAAAGACATAAGTTTTACAGTTAAACCCGGGGAAATGCTTGCTATTGTTGGTCTTAGTGGCGCAGGGAAAACGACCCTGATAAATCTCATTTTGAGATTTTATGATATTCAGGAGGGGCAGATTTTGATTGATGGAATGGATATAAGGGAGGGGACTCTGGAATCTCTAAGGGCTCAGATAGGACTTGTCCCTCAGGATATTATACTTTTTAACGATACAATAAAAAATAACATAACTTACGGTGTGAATGGAATAAGCGAAGATAAGATTGTCGAGGTATCTCGAATAAGTATGTGCTTTGATTTCATCAATAAACTTCCAGAAGGATTCAATAGCAATATTGGAGAAAGGGGACAACTTCTTTCTATAGGACAGAGGCAAAGAATAGCAATAGCAAGAGCAATTATAAAGGAGCCCCCAATTCTTATAATGGATGAGGCTACCTCCCAGCTTGATTCGGAATCGGAAAGGGCGATCCAGAAAGCTATGGAAAATTTATCCAAAAACAGGACAATAATTGTCATCGCCCATAGGCTATCAACAGTTAGAAAGGCTGACAGAATAATCGTTCTCGATAAAGGTAGAATTGTTGAGTCGGGAACCCACATCGAGCTTATAAAGAAAGGTGGACTTTATGCCCATCTTTACGCATTGCAATTTCCAGATATTAAGGAGTGAAAATGCTCAGAAGCATGACAGGTTTCGTCCAGGAACGATACAGAAAAGATAATCTGGTAATTTTTCTTACAATTAAAAGCTTTAATAGTAGAGCTCTGGATATATATTTAAAAGTCAACCTTCCATATGCAGAGGTTGAGAAGAAGACATTGCAGCTCATCCGCGAATTTATAAAAAGAGGGAGAATCGAATGCTTTGTAAACATTTTTTCCCAGAAAAATGAGCAGGTGGAAATTATTTTAAATAAACCAGCGATAAAAAAAGTTGCGGATGAGCTAAAAGATGCGGGGGTGGAAATGAATTCGTTATTTATAAATCTGTCAGAAATTCCAGGCGTTATTAATATTAATCCCTCTCAATCCCTTCTTGTCAATGATATTTTAAGTTTTATAGAGAATTCAATAAAGAAAGGATTGAGAAAACTGATCAGAGAAAAGGAGAAAGAAGGCAAAGAAATGGAGAAGGAAATAATGAGAATGATTGGTAATGTGGAGAGATTAACTGAGAAGATAGAGGGAAGAGGAGGTTATCAGATTAATAAAATAAAAAGCAAGATGAAGAAAACTTTGAGATTACTAAAAAATCTTGAAAAGGTGGGGAAGATAACTGAGGAAGGGATTTTTACAATCTTGAGGAAAATAGATATAACCGAGGAAATTGTTAGAATAAAAACTCATATAAAAGAGTTCAAGAAATGTCTTGAGAAGGAAGAGCCTGTTGGAAAAAAAATGGAATTTTTAGCTCTTGAAATACAGAGGGAGGCAACATCTATTCTTTCAAAGAGTGAGGACGAGAAAATTTCCACCTTTGCTGTTCAGATTAAAGATTTTATTGAGAAGATTAAAGAACAGTTAAGAAATATAGAGTAATAAGGAGATGAAAGGATGAAGAATCTTGTTTTCATAATAACAGGACCATCGGGAGTGGGGAAATCAACAATAATAAAACTCCTTCTAAATTCACTGCCTGATGTCCATTTTTCAGTTTCTTATACTACGAGACCGCAAAGATTCAATGAAGAGCATGGAATTGATTATTATTTTGTTACTCAGGAAGAATTCGAGAGCATGATTAAAAAAGATAAATTCTTGGAATGGGCTGAAGTTCACGGCTTCTTGTATGGAACATCCATTGCAGAGATCGAGAAGGCATTTAACGAAGGGAAAGATTTGATCCTTGATGTGGATATTCAAGGTGCTGGTTCAATAAAGAGGAAGATAACTGATGCAGTTACAGTTTTCGTCCTTCCCCCTTCCTGGGAAGCCTTGAAGGAAAGGCTTTCTTTCAGGGAAAACAATGATGAAACTGTTGAGAGGAGATTGAAAAGAGCAAAGGAAGAGCTTAAAGAATGGAAGAATTTTGAGTATATAATAGTTAATGATAATTTAAAGAGAGCTGTTACAGAGCTAAGTTCAATTATTTTAGCTGAAAGGGCAAAAAGAAAAAGGAGAGAAGATATTGTAAGAGAAATTTTATCGGAGATTGAAGAATGAAGATTTTGCTTGGAATTTCATCGTCGATTGCAGCCTTTAAGGCAATTGACATTCTCAGAGGTCTTTTAAAGGAAGGGATAGAAGTTCAATGTATTATGACAAAAAACTCTTTAAATCTCATTTCTCCGTTGACTCTTGAGATTCTCTCGGGAAAAAAGGTAATTGTGGATATATTTGAAAAAGGAAAATCCGGTGAGATAACCCACATTGATATCACTAAGAATGCGAATCTTCTTCTTGTTGCTCCAGCAACAGCAAATATAATTGCAAAATTTGCCAATGGAATTGCAGATGATGCCCTTTCAACAATATATTTAGCTTTAAGGTGTCCTGTTCTCATCGCTCCTGCCATGCACTCTCAGATGTTTCTTCATCCTGCAACTCAGGAAAACATTGAGAAATTAAAAAATATTGGTGTTGAGTTTATAGGTCCCTATGAAGGAGAACTTGCCTCAGGAGAACGAGGAATCGGAAGAATGGCAGAGCCTGAGGAAATAGTAAATAGAGTAATTAGAATAATAGGAAAAAAAACCTTAAAGGGGAAAAAATTTCTTGTTACAGCTGGTCCAACCTATGAAAAAATTGACCCTGTTAGGATTATTACAAATCCTTCATCAGGTAAAATGGGATATTCTATTGCAGAAGAAATTTTAAAGAGAGGCGGGGAAGTGATTTTAGTTTCTGGACCAACTCATCTAAAACCCCTATCTGGAGCTCAGAGTGTAAAAGTAGAAAGCACCGAAGAAATGAAAAATGAAGTCATAAGGAATCTTGAAAGAGTTGATGTTATTGTAATGGCGGGAGCTCCTGCTGATTTCAAACCGAAAATTACTTTACCTGAAAAGGTTAAAAAAGAAACTTTGGAGACCATAGAGCTAACAAAAACCCCTGACATTCTTGAAGAAATTAAAGATAAAAAAGGAAACAGATTAATTGTTGGGTTTTCAGCGGAAACATCGGATCTGGAAGAGAATGCAAGGAATAAAATGATTTCAAAAGGGATGGACATTGTTGTAGCCAATAATGTTTTGAGAAAGGATATAGGATTCGGCTCGGATTTAAATGAGGTTATCATAATTGACAGGGATGGAAATAAAATTTCAACTGGAATAAAGAGTAAAAAAGAGATAGCAGTTATTATTATTGATTTTATTGAGAAAAAACTCGCCATTCAAAAATGAAAGAGGAGCTTTTAGAGTGGATAAAATATTTGAAGGAACTTGGTCTTGAATGGATTCTTGCAGAGAAGGAGAAAGAGCGTCAGAAGGATCAAATTTTTTTTTCAGAGAACAAAATAGAAAAGCTCGAAAGACTTAAGGAGAGAGTTTTTCAGTGTAAAGAATGCAGGTTATGGGAGGGTAAAAAGAACTATGTATTTGGAGAAGGTAAACCTGATGCTGAGATTATTTTCGTGGGAGAGGCTCCCGGAGCCGAAGAGGATATCCAAGGAAGACCATTTGTAGGTGAAGCTGGACAACTTCTAACAAAAATAATAGAAGCAATGGGATTCAAGAGAGAGGATGTTTATATCGGAAATATAATCAAATGCAGACCCCCTGGAAACAGAACTCCTTTAAAAGATGAAATCGAAGCATGTAAAAATTATATCTTTGAGCAAATTGAAATAATAAAACCTAAAATTATTGTAACCCTCGGCTCAACACCTTTGATCACCCTCTATGGAAAGAATGTTCCAATTACAAAATTAAGGGGAAACTGGTTTGAATGGAGAAATATACCTGTCATGCCAACATTCCATCCTGCATATCTTGTGAGAAACCCCAGCAAGGAACTAAAAAAACTTGTATGGGAAGATATGAAAGAATGTCTTGGAAAATTGGGCAAGGGAATCCCATCAAAGGGAAAGAGTGAGACTTAGTTAATAGATTTTATCCAAGAGAGTAAGTAGTCAGTTTTTCTATTTAATTAGTTTTTACGAAGCTTTTAAAATGGAACGCGCTTTCTATAAGAGCGTATTATAATTATGGATAATGAATGAGATTTATGATTGGAAGAAACTTGAAGGTATAATGATGGCGACAAAATATTCTCTTTTCAATTTTATTTATAGAATGACCCTTGAAAGAGAAGTAGCAGAGGATATTTTTCAGGAAACATGGCTAAGGGTCGTAAAGAACATAGAGAGATATAATTCAGCAATCCCCTTCAAGGCCTGGTTATTCCATATAGCCAGGAATTTGTGCAGGGATTATGAAAGGAAGCTCAGGAGAAGAAAGAAAAGCTTTGAATTATGAGGATATGAAGAGAGAAGACTTGAGAATGATTTCCTTCCTCAGAAAGAGGAGAGACTAAGAACATGTCTTGAAAAGCTCCCTCTGAAATATAGAGAAGTAATACATTTTCGTTTTTTTGAAGAGCTTGAATCCGAAGAGATAGGGAAAATCTTAAATATTCCTTTAGGAACAGTTAAAAGCAGGGTAAACAGGGGGCTTGAAAGATTGAGAAAGATATGGAGAGAAACAAAATGAATCATAAAAGAGCAAAGAAAATTTTGTTTGAGTATTTAAGTAGAACATTGAAGGTGAAAGAAAATCTGATTTTGAATCACATATTTCAGAGTGCAAAGTATTTATAAAAGAGCTTGAAGAATTATTAAAAAATATCCTTTCAGAATTTAAAGAGGAAGCCCTCCTTTTCAATAGATAGAGAGGCTTTTGAGAAGATGAGATATGTGGTTTATAAAGCTTTAGAGGAAAGGAGAATTTCTCAAGAAAAAGTCAGCTCTTTCATTGTTCCATTGCTTCTCTTATGTTTTATAACTTTTATCTTTTTTAAACCGTAACTCTGCCAATTTTAGGGAATAGGTGGGGCTTATTCACTTCAA
>CAZHEF010000006.1:0-72100 GCA_964531645.1 uncultured Clostridia bacterium | reverse complement strand
AGAAATGGAAGGATAAACCTTTACATGAATTTACACAAAAATCTTGACACTACCTAGCTTTATCACTTTTCGCACTAATCAACACTCACAATTTTAAGTTTTCAGAAACATGGTTTAAAATATTTATATGGAAGATGAATTGAAAATTCATTACTGGGGTGACCCTGTTCTTCACAATCCCTCAGAGAAAGTGGAAAACATAGATTCAAAGATTGCAGAGCTTGTTGAGAAGATGATTGGTATTATGCACGAGAATCTCGGGATAGGGCTGGCAGCTCCCCAGGTTGGTATTGGAAAGAGGATAATTGTGGTTGACCCATTTATGGGTGAAAAACCTGAAGAAATTATAACCCTTGTGAATCCAGAGATTCTTGAGAAAGAGGGGGGGGCAATGAGAGAGGAAGGATGTTTGAGCATACCCCAGATCAGGGAGGAAGTGAAAAGACCTTATAAAGTCCTTGTAAAAGGGATTACCCTTGATGGGAAAGAAAGGGAGATAGAAGCGGAAGACCTCCTTGCAAGGATATTCTGCCACGAGATTGACCACCTAAATGGGAAATTTTTTATTGATCATCTTTCACCTTTAAAGAGAAGATTGCTAAAGAATAAATTAAAAAAGCTTTTTCAGAAATAATGGACATAATTTTCTTCGGTTCTGATGACCTCTCCATCAATCCTTTTATCTCAATTTTAGATAAAGGTTTCAATGTAAAAGCTCTAATAACAGCGCCTGATAAACCGAAGGGAAGAGGCCGTGAACTCTCACCTCCTGAGATCAAGAAAGTTGCTTTAAAATATGGAATAAAAGTTCTACAACCTGATAAATTGAGAGAAAATCATGAGATTTTTCAAATTTTAAGAGACTTAAAGCCTGAGCTGGGGGTGGTTGTTGCCTATGGGAAGATAATTCCAAAGGAAATAATTGAAATCCCGAAATTAGGAATTATAAACCTTCACTTTTCCCTTCTCCCAAAACTCCGGGGAGCTGCTCCATTGAACTGGGCGATAATAAGAGGAGAGGAGAGAACAGGGGTAACTGTATTTTTTATAAATGAAAAAATGGACGAGGGTGACATAATTTTGCAAAGGGAGGTGGAAATTGGAAAAAGAGAGAGGGTTGATCAACTAACAGAAAAATTAACCTCTCTTGGAACATCCCTATTCCTTTCCGCAATTGATCTAATCGAGAAAGGAGATTTTGAGAGAATCCCCCAGGATCACTCTATTGCCACATATGCTCCCAAGATAAAAAAAGAGGATGGATTAATAGATTGGTCAAAAACATCAGAAGAGATTGATAGACTTGCCAGAGGTCTTTACGGTTGGCCCGGGACATTTACTTACTGGAATGGTAAGATACTAAAAATAATAGAGACTTTACCCCTTGAAGAGAGAGTTGGCATAAAAAAACCAGGAGAGATTGTTGGAATAAGGAAGGAGGGCATTGTTGTAGCTTGCGGAAACAATTCCTCAATTTTGATTCAGTCCCTTCAACCAGAAGGTAAAAAAGTAATGTCTGCGCACTCTTTCTCTCTCGGAGCAAAAATAAAGGAAGGAGATATTTTAGGAAAGTAGAAAGAAGAGAAGAGGGGCAAAGAACCGTTCTCCTTTGTGTACAAAAAATTTGCGGGCAGCTGTTTTCTTCATTCCTCAGACCATAAAATCATTTTTTAATAAATATGGATAGTTTTTGTCTTTATTACAATAAATTTGGCTATTGAAGCATAACTATTATAATTTCCGAGGGATAAGAACAATTCCTGATAGACCGTCCAAATTCAACGATTCTTGAATTCTCCTTCCTTTAAATCTTCAATTTCTATTCCCATGAGGTCTATAACTGCCTTTGTCATTATTAGCTCCAATTTTATTTTAATTTTGGCATATACTTCTGGAATTCCAATTTTTAAGAACCTCTAATATTTTTCTTGCAATATTCACAGCGGAATCTCCCTTTGAGAATTTCATTCCTTTTTCCCTCATTTCTCTCAATCTATCAGGGTTTTTCAAAATCTTTAAAATTTTATACCTCAAGCTGCTGTACTGATTTATTTTTATTGCAAGCCCTTCTTCAAGGAGAAAGTCAGCATTCCTTTCCTCCTGCCCTGGATAATTCTCAATGAGAAATGGGATCGCACCTTTTTGTAAAGCCTCTGTAGTTATAAGTCCTCCAGCTTTTGTCAGGATTATTGATGATATGGAAAGAAGCTCCTCCATATTGTTTACAAACTTGAAGACTTTCCAACTTTTCAGGTTGAGATCCCTTGTATTCTTAAGAAATTCCTCAACTTTTTTCATTATCTTTTCTTTTTTTCCAACAATTAAAATTAGCTGGTAGGGTATTTCTAAAAATAAAATGTTTAAAAGGATTTTCTTAATATTTCTGAAGTTGAGAAGCCCTGCATAGAATAAAATTACTGGGAAATCTTTTGAAAAATGAAGATTAGAAAGAATTTTTTCTCTATCGATTTCTTTTGAAAACTTTAGTTCTGTAGGAATACCGGAGACCAGTAGATTCTCCCTTTTTGTCCCAATCTTATCAATATTTTCCATTACTTCACGACGCATCTGTTCAGCAGGAAGGAAATAGAAGTCTATTCCAGGGGTTATCCATATGCTATGAATTCCGTAGTCAGTTATGCATAGAGCTGTTAGAAAATTCAGTTTTTTCCTCTCCTTAACATCCTGAATTATTTTTGCAGGAAGAAAATGGGTGAAGATTATTGCATCTGGTTTTCTATTGAGAACATATTTTATAAATTTCCAAGCAATAATTCTCATGAAAAATCGATAAAAAATGCTACCCTTTGAGATATTGGAAAAGTCTTCCTTAGCAGTGAAAAGGAGTCCCCACAGAAAAGGTATTCTATTGGCAAGAAAGAGATAGCCGTTTGCATAGATAAGGCGAAAAATAAATGGAGTGAAGGATAGGACATCTACAATCTCCACTTGAGATTGGGGATCTTTCATTTTTATGGCTTTTGCAATTGCCCTGCTTGCAGACAAATGCCCTCCTCCAGCGGAGGCATATAAAATCAAAATTCTATAACTCATTCTCTATTTTAATAATTATTATTGAAAATTCAATGAAATGAGAAAATTTTATGAAGAAATTTTACTTTAGTTTTAAGTAAAACACATCAATAATCGCAGGAAATTATATTGCTTGCACCGCACAGGGGGATGTGAACAATAGCAGGCTGACAGGCAATAGTTCCAGATGGATAAACTTCGAAAACCAATATCCTGTCTCCTGCAGGGGCATCTAAACTTTTTCTCTGTCCAGGCATTAAAGTTCCTTTATTTATATTGTCAACAACAGAATGGGTCAAGCCTCTCTGGGATTTATTTTCAACCCATAGAGTTCCAGTATCATTAAAAAAACAAGAACAAGAGACAAAAAGACTCAAAAGAAGAGCAAGAACTAAAATGAGAAAAAATTCCCCCTCCTTCCCTCCAAAGAGTTTATTATAGATTTGGAATTTAAAATTTTCAAGGAGTTGGATTTTTCAAATGTTTCTTGACCCTAAAGAATGTTCAGAAATATCCGATAAAAATGAGGTGAAAGTTCCAAATTATCAATATAAGATTCCAAATCCAACTAAAAGCTATCGTTTTTGTTTTGTTTCTAAGGTTGATTGTATTTTTCATATATGTTAATATTGTTCTGGAAATCCGAAATTAAGGAGAGTTAATATGTCAGGTCATTCAAAATGGCATTCGATAAAACATAAAAAGGCTGCTCAGGATGCAAAGAGGGGTAAGATGTTCACCAAGATAATAAGGGAGCTTATAATAGCCGCAAGAATGGGTGGAGGAGACCCCGAAACAAATCCCCGTCTTAGGAAAGCAATAGCAGATGCAAGATCAGTAAATATGCCTACAGATAACATAAAAAAAGCAATCCAAAGAGGAACTGGAGAAATAGAAGGAGAAAAGGTAGAGGAAATCTTCTATGAAGGTTATGGACCTGGTGGTATTGCTGTCTATCTTCAGGTGATGACAGATAATAGAAATAGAACTGTTTCAGAGATTAGGCATATATTTTCGAAAAATGGGGGTAATCTTGGTGAATCTGGATGTGTTTCATGGATGTTCTCAAGAAAGGGATACATAGTCGTAGAAAGAGAAAAGATTGAAGAGGACAAGTTAATTGAAATCGTTCTTGATAACGGTGGAGAAGATGTAAGGATTGATGGCTCAAATTTTGAGGTCATTACACCACCAGAAGCTTATGAAAATGTTTTGCAGGCTATAAAAAATAACGGTGTTGAACCCGCCTCCTCTGAAATAGGTTTCATACCTCAAAATTATGTCAAGTTAAAGGGGAAAGAAGCCGAACAGATGCTAAGGCTCATAGAGGCTCTTGAGGAGCATGACGATGTTCAGCATGTGTGGGCCAATTTCGACATAGAGGAAGAAGAGATAGCAAAATATGAAGAGAAAAGAATATCATGAAGGTTATGGGGATAGACCCCTCTTTGAATTCTACAGGCTATTGTGTAATTGAAAGAGAGGGAGAAAAACTCTCAATTTTGAGAAAAGGATTAATAAAAACCCCTCAAAAATCAGTTACGGAAAAATTATATTTTTTGGTAAAAAATATAAAGGAGATAATAGATAATTATTCTCCAGAGGAAGTTGCTTTTGAAAATGTTTACAACTCTCCCTTCAAAAAATCTTCCATCCTTCTCGCCCTTTCCGCAGGAGCACTTATATCAGCAGTTTGTGAGAAAAACAGGCCTGTTTTTCAATACACGACGACAGAGGTTAAGAAAGCAGTTACAGGATGGGGAAGAGCTGATAAAAAAGATGTGAAGAAAATGGTAAGGAGATTGTTAAAAATAGAAGGAGGACTTAATAGTGACGTATCAGATGCAATTGCAGTAGCGATTTGCCATCTCTTTACCTCATCAAAGCTTAGAAACCTGAAATGATTTCTTATCTAAAAGGAAAAATAATTGAGAAAAGGCCTGGAGAAGTGGTAATAGATATTAATGGAGTGGGATATAAAGCTTATGTTCCTCTCTCTACCTATTTCAAACTTGGCTCTGTTGGCGAGGTTGCATCCCTTTTCATTACCACATTTCTAAGGGAGGAAAATATAAATCTCTACGGTTTTCTAACAAAGGATGAAAAAGCTCTTTTTGAAAGACTCACAAAGATAAATGGAGTTGGTCCGAGACTTGCCCTCAGTATTCTTTCAGGATTGGGACCCGAGGAGTTTGCAGAAACTGTTGAAAAAGGGGATGCTCACAGATTGTATTCTCTTCCCGGGGTCGGGAAAAAGACTGCTATGAGGGTGATTGTGGAGCTTTCAGGAAAACTTGGAACTGAGGAAAGACAGAGTGGCATGAAGGAAGATATATTATCAGCTCTTATGAATCTTGGGTATAAAAAGAAGGATGTAATAGGAATTGTTGAAAAAGCTCTGAAAAAGAGCAGTTCAGAGGATGAATTTGAAAAAATTTTTAAAGAAGTTTTAAAGACAATAGCCAGAAAATGAGAAGTGTTTCCAATCCAAGACCTACTGAAGAAGATTTAAAATTTGAAAAAAGCATAAGACCAAGGACTTTTGATGAGTTTATTGGTCAGGAGGTTGTAAAGGAGAATCTCAAAGTATTCATAGAAGCGGCAAATAAAAGAGAGGAGTCCCTCGACCATGTCCTCCTTTACGGGCCTCCAGGTCTCGGAAAAACCTCCCTTGCCTATCTCATTTCCTATGAAATGAATGCAAAAATAAAAACATCTTCAGGGCCTGCGATAGAGAAAGGGGGAGATCTTGCAGCAATACTTTCAAATCTTGAAGAGGGAGAAATACTTTTCATAGATGAGATTCACAGATTGCACCCATCGGTGGAAGAGATTCTTTACTCTGCCATGGAGGATTTCACCCTTGACATAGTTGTGGGACAGGGACCTTCTGCAAGAACTTACAAACTATCAATACCTAAATTTACGCTGATAGGCGCCACAACAAGGGCGGGTTTAATCTCATCTCCTTTGAGGAGTAGATTTGGAATAATTCATTATCTTGGTTTTTACACACCTGAGGAGCTTAAGAAAATTGTGAAAAGGACTTCAAGGGTTCTTGAGATGGAAATCGACGATGATGCTGCTCTTGAAATTGGGAAAAGGGCAAGGGGGACACCGAGAATTGCCATAAGGCTGTTTAGAAGGGTCAGGGATTTTGCAGAAGTAAGCTCAAAGTCAAAGATTTCCCTTGATCTGACCCTTTCTGCCCTCGAAAAACTTCAGATTGATAGTGCAGGTTTTGATGAAGTGGATAGAAAAATACTCCAAACCCTTATACTGAGATTTAATGGTGGACCTGCTGGAATTAATGCTATTTCTGCATCCGTAAATGAAGATAAGGAAACAATTGAGGGAATCTATGAACCATATCTTGTCCAGGAAGGTTACATAATAAGAACCCAGAAGGGGAGGGTTGCCACTGAGAAAGCATATAAGCATCTTGGTGTAAAACCCAGAAACCAGAATAAATTGTTCTAAGATGGACATTTCCCTTTTTGACTTTCAAATGCCAAAGGAGCTTATAGCTCAGTATCCAAGGGATAAAAGGGATACATCAAGAATGATGGTTATTGAGAGGAGCACAGGAAAGATTTCCCATGAAGATTTCAGGAATTTTCCTTCCTTTCTTGAAAAGGGTGACCTGCTTGTCCTTAATAACACAAGGGTAATCCCTGCCAAATTTTTTGTAATTGATGAAAATGGCAAAAAAGTAGAAGTTTTGATTTTAAAACAATTCGAAAAGGATTTATGGGAAATGCTTTGTAAGCCATCCAGAACGATGAAAAAAGGTGTTAGATTCAGATTTATAGAAATTCCAGCAGAGGGGGTTGTAGTTGAAGAGGGTGAATGGGGTAGAAGATATTTAAAACTCTCTCTTAAAAAAGAGGATTTTCAGAGATATTTGAGAAGTTTTGGTTACGCTCCTCTTCCACCATACATAAAAAGAGATAAAAAAGAAGATTCTTTTCGGGAAAAGGATCTTGAGTTTTATCAAACAATATGGGCGAAGATAAATGGCTCCATAGCAGCACCAACAGCAGGGATACATTTCACAAAGGAAGTTCTTGATGAAATATTATCAAAAGAAGTAGAAATAGTTGAAATCACCTTGCATGTTGGAGAAACAACTTTTAGACCCTTAAAAGTAAAGGAAATAGAAAAGCATAAAATGGGTAAGGAGTATGTTTTTGTAAGTGATGATTCTGCATCAAAAATTGAAGAGTGGCTCAGAAAAGGTAGAAGGATTGTTGCAGTTGGAACAACTGTGGTGAGAGCCCTCGAATCGTCTTTTGACAATGGAAAAATAAAGAGAGGCAGCTTTTTTACAGACCTTTACATATTTCCGCCATTCAAATTCAATGTTGTTTCTTCAATGTTTACAAATTTTCATCTTCCAAAATCGACTCTCTTCATTCTTGTTTCAGCCTTTGCTGGATTGGATTTAATGAGAAAAGCTTACTCAGAGGCAATAGAGAAAGGATATAAATTTTTCAGTTATGGAGATTGCATGTTCATTATTTGATGCTATAATATTAAAGATGAGCGAATCATCTTATGAAAAAATTCATGAAAAGCTTTTTGAAGAAAGATTAAAGGAGATTATAAATCCAGATTATAAGCCCCCCTTTACAGTAACGATTTCCTTTGGATACGAAGATGGCGAAGAGTATTCAAAAGCTGTTGACAGGGCTACCCACTCGAAATATTACTGCGAAAAGGGAGAGGGTAAATTTAAGAGGCACTACGCAACATTTGGAACAGATGAGGTAGAGGAACTTTTTGAACTTTTTAATCTTGTAAAAGATTTCAAAAGCCTTGATGTTTTTATAGCAGGAAAAAGGGTCCCCTATGCAGTGGAGCTATGGCTGTTTTTATTCTGGTTTTACAGGATAAGATAATGGAAGATTTAACTGAAAAGCTTAAAATTTTGAAGGAGAAAATCGAGGATCTAAGAGTAAAATATGAGAATTATTTTGCAGGTTTTGAAAAACTACCTCCCATTAAACTTCACGAGGAAATTTCAAAGGAAATAAATTCCCTTACTGGTAAAACTTTGATGAGTTATGCAGTGCAGTTTCTTTTGAATCAGATTGTCCAGAGATTTAGAACATATGAAACTTTATGGGAAAAGCAAATGAGGAGGAGGGAAGGAAGTATAGCAAACATGAGAAAACAGGCAGGGAGGGCTTTTGCATCTCCTCAGACAAAACAGTTCTTTAAGTTTTCATCAGGAACTGAAAAGGAAGAGCTTAACAAGCTGTATCAGGATTTTTTAAAGAATTCAGGAAAGATGGGAGGAAAATCTCTGACTTTTGAGCAGTTTGAGAAATACATCTCCCAGCAGGTTAACACACTAAAAAAGAAATTTTCATGTTCATCTGTTGTTATCTGGATAGAAAAGGAAGGAGATTCGTCAAAAATAAAGGCAAAACCGGAATAAAAAGCTATCTACTGACAGCGAACAACTCAAAACAGAAGGAGAAAGTAGCGAAAATTTTTATTTGTGAATTGTATGAATAGAAAAGCAACCCCAGTCAAAATGAACGCGTCCCAGTAAAGCAAGCTTAAAAACTGCTTTCGAGCATCATTTGCTTCGGCTCCCGCTTCCTAAAACGGTCTACTTAGTTTCCCTTGAAAAACGCAGGAGGAAAAGGGCTCGGATGTTATCCTAGGTCTTTCAAAATCCTTTCCTTTGTGGCAAAATCTTCTATTGTTTAGACAATAAGGGAAAAAATGTTAACTGTCAGAAATCATGAATTTAATCAGAGAAGCCTGGCTGAGTCCTTTATTCCTCAGGAACTTTTCTCTCTAAAAGGTAAGCTGAAGAAAGTGGATGAGATTCCTTCCGATGAGAGATTTCCCCAGCCTTTTTTGAAACATTTTTTTTCTAAGGTAGGAAGGACATCCATCCCTGTGAAAACCTATATCAGGATGATGTATCTGAAAAAGCTTTACAGTCTTGGATATGAGAGCCTCTGCAAAGAGGGTTTTGAGATGCCTTCAAAAAGTGGGACAGGGGATATGAGAAGGAATAAAAGGAGAGAAGAAGGAGGCAATCTATGCATAAGAAGAAGCCTTTTATTTTTACAGGAAAAATTGGATATAACCTGCATGAAGAAACTATTTTAAGAAAGATTTTTACTTCTTTTTATGACAAAATTATTATAAAGATAAATTCCTGATAGTGAAATAACACCCATAGATGCAACTATTCCCCACATGAGGGGAGCAGAATGGAAGATTTCAGCATGAGCGCGGCTTGATATAAATTTTTCGAAAAGGAATCCTCCGAGGGGAGCTCCAAAAATTGTTCCAAGGGCGATGGGAAGATTTGCATAGCCGAGATAAAGCCCCTCTTTACCTTTTGGCGCAATTGCTCCGATGTACTGATATATTCTTGGAGATGCAAACATCTCTCCAAATGCCATGGAAGCGATGGAGATAAGCATAAAAATCCCACCTATTGGAATTTCTAATCCTACTGAAATATTTTTAAATACATCAAGCCCTGTAATGTAAGGAAAAATGTTTATTAACATTCCAAAAATTGTAATTGTTATTCCAATCATTATTGACTTTAAAGGAGACCAGTTTTTCGATACCTTTGTCACAAGAAGCTGGAAAAGAACAATGGAGACAGGGTTTACTATTGTGTAAAGTTCAACCGGAGCATTCCTTTCAATGAATCGAAGGAAAAGAGGGATGAGATTGTAAATCTGGACATATATAATCCAGAAGAAACCTATCACCACAAGGAAAAATACAAATTTAAGATTCTTTAAAACTGTGAAAAGTCCAATAATTGCTTCTCCGAGAGTTTTCGGTTTATCCCCTGCTTCGGATTTTTCACTCGCATATTTCGGTTCAGAATAGGCAAAAATTATTGTCAGAAGACCAGCGAAAGAAAAAGAAGTTGCAACATAGGCAAAAATTGAAGGAATTCCAAAGTTTGTCCTTATAAAGTAAGAAACAGTTCTTCCTAACATGGAGCCAATATTAATTGTCATATAGAATATTCCAAAACCGAGGGCAGAATTTTCACCAGATGTTTTCTGAACAGTTCCTGAAATGCATGGTTTGACAAATGAACCTCCTATACCTATGAGAAGAATCCCTATTAAAACTGGAATTGTGTAATCAACATTTTCACTACCAGCAAGTTTTGACCATAAACTTTGAACATTTCCCACAACGAGATAACCAAGGAAAAGGAGAAGGAATGTAAAGGAAAGAGATTTTTTAAAGCCAAATCTGTCTGCAATGGTTCCACTTAAAGGAGGAAGAAAATATAGAAGCCCCCAGAGTATCGTTCCGTTCAGGAAAGTTGCTTTTGTAGGCGCCATGCCCAGAACTTCATGGAAATAAATTACAACAAAGGAGGCAACCGCATAGTAAGCACCCCTTTCGAGAAGCTCAATTGTGTTTGCAACCCAGAAAGTTGCAGGAAATCCTTTCCTCTCTTTCATCTTTGCTCCTTTCTTTATAAGGAGTAGAAATTAAGTTTAATTTTACTTTTCTTTGCCACACTTTACAAGAAGAGCAAATTTTCTAAATGGGAAGCCTGTAGACAATCTTGATAAGGAAAATGTTGTCAGCGGGTGTATTAAAAAGAATGTTAAAATCTCTTCTGAAACTGAAATCTCCTGGATAGGCGTAATCTGCTCGAGTCTGTGTCCAGACAAAATAAAGGATCGAACCTGGAAGATATTCCCATCTTAGAACTGCAGTTCCCCTTAAAGATTTGAAATTGAAATCAGGATTGTAGAAGGAGAATGAAGGAGCTTCTCCATATCCATCGGGATCAACAGTGTACAGATCGTCTCCAAAAGTAATTGTTGAGACTCCCTTCCCAAAGGCATTGAAATCATATGTCCTCGGCTTTGCAAGTTCTTTAAATTTTGAATACTTTCCTATTGCAAAAAATGGCTGGAGGTAGAGTTGAAATGTTAATTTTGGGTTGAATGTCCAGTTAACTCTTATCTCACTTGAAAGAGTTTTTGAATTTAGATCAGCAAAGATATATCTGCTCCCATAGGTCTCTTTCATAAATGGATCCTCAACCTTCTCTACCCACTGAGAAGTTGAATGCCGGAGCTTATATCCAGGTCTAAAGGATATGGATAGATTACTCTTTGGTTTCCACCTGAGAGATATACTCATTTCATTTGAATTATCACCCGCTTCTGTTTTTGAGAATTTAAGGTTCAGGAAAAGAACAATGGGTTTCCTGCTGTCAGTGGAAATGTCAAGTGAAGTCCACCATCCCGCTGGACTTATAGATAGGGGCCCTCCTCTTGTAAGGTCTCTATCCAGGGAACTGGGAAAATATCCAGTCATAATGTCCAATCCCCAGTAATTAAGAAATTGGGTATCTGCAAATAAAAAATATCCCTCTCCAATTCTGTTCCATCCAAAATCGTAATTTCTGAAAGTGGCAGTTGCTATCATCCATTGCCTGAATAATTTCCCTGGTTTAAACCATGCATAACCGAAAAGAACATTAGCATTTATTATATCTCCGCTCCACTGAAATCCAAGGTCATTGGAATCGAAACCTGGTGAAATTGTTCCAACTGCAGAATTGAAAATAAAATTTCCTCTTTCTTTATTTATCATCACTCTTCCCGCCCAACCATTTAAGGAAGTAGCATTTTCATCCAGCTGGACATGTTCAGCATCAGGTCTCTGAAAATAATGCTGTGGAGTTTTCTGAAGTCTTAAAATATCTTCTTTACTCCCTTCTACAGAACTTCCGCCTATCCAACCTGTAATAATCCATGTCTTTTCTTTATCTAAAAATGTCCATCCATCAAATCCCAGACAAAATGCTCTCTTATTTAAAATTGAACTCAGGTTTTCTGTCCTTAAATCTCTTATAACAGAAGTTGCAATAACTCCAAATCCCTGTTTCCCTTCATTAAATTCCTTCTGGGTTCTGAAAACTCCATAATAGGAGAATGGTTCTATCTCTTCCTTTGCTCTTGTTCCATTGGAATCTATTTCTGCATATTCCCTTGCTGTGAAAGCATTTATAAATCCAATATTCCAGCCTGAAGTTTTTCCCGTTAACTTGAAAGCTCCAAGAATTGTAGTTCTATCTGGTATTTTCACATTTTCTCCAATTACATAACCCTGAGGAGCTCTTCCGATTCTTCTGCTGTAAAAGAAAGAAGGACTTCCCCAGTTGAAAGAAGAGTAGTTAGTTGCTCCTCCATAACCAAAATCAAATATATTTGAACCTTCTATAAAGAATAGTCTTTTCTCCTGGAAGTAAGTTTCAAAGGCAGTAAGGTTAATCACTGCGGGGTCAACCTCCACCTGACCAAAGTCAGGATTTATTGTAGCATCCAGAGTTAAATTACTTTTCAATCCAATTTTCAGGTCAACTCCTGTGTCTCCAAAAATATCCTTTCCTTTTCTGAAGGGATTCCCTTCTTCTGATGGGTAAAAATTCAAATTTCCAACAGAATAGGGGAAAAGGTCTATGAGTCTTCCGGGTTTTATATTCTCTATTCCAACCAATTTCGCAAAATGAGAAACATATCCCCTCTCCTCTTTGGGAATCCATACAAAATCATTCTTTTCATTTTTTCTCTTAATGAACCGATGAAAATTAACACCCCATGTATAAACATCTTTTTGGGGAAAACGAAGTTGATTAAAAGGAATCTTTATCTCTACGCACCACCCTTTTTCATCCCTCCTCGTCTCCCACTCCCATATCCCATCCCATGTGTAATCTTTCCATCCATCATTGTAAAGAATTGCATCAGCAATTGAACCTGAAGGATTCACGACGAAAAGAAATCCGCTCATTCTGTCAAAATATGGATCAACTGCAAAAGAGAAATAATCTGAATCGACAATCTCATCCCTTCTGACCAATCTGCTAACAATCTTGTCGGGCTGGGAATCGTAAAGACGAGCACCAAGATAGAGAGAACTTTCATCATAAGCAATCCAGACCTCTGTCTTTTCTGTGGGCTCTCCTCCATCAATAGGGTCTGACTGGACAAAATCTGAATAGCCATTTCCATTCCAGACATTTTCATCTAAAACTCCGTCAATTATAATTCTCTCATTAACTTTTTTTGCCTGAATAATTTTTTCAATTTTCTTATCGGGAATAGCAAAAAGCATTAAAGGAAGCAAAAGAATTAGGGTAAGTGAAAAGAGAACTCTCATAAAGCCTCCTTAAATTCTATTTTTCCAAAATTAAACTTCATTGCAAATTGTTCGGGTTTAACGCTTTTAGAAATTTTGGCTTCCCCTCTTCCAATTCGCAAGCCGAAATATTCAATTAGTAATTTATTTAACCTTTCTTGCATGTCTCGCTTTTCTCGCCGTTTTATATTAATTAAAACGCTTATAAAATGAGAAAAGTTCCCCCAGAACAATTCAAAGCATCTTAAATTTTAAAAATTAGAATGTCCAAACATCTACAAATCACTTGATTTATTTAAAAGCTTCGCTTGACTACAATATAATTTGATGATTTAATAAATAAGGAAGCTGGAAAATGAGAAAAAAGATTGTTTTAACTATATTCTTTTTTTGGCTATTAGCCCCAGGATTTTCGTCAATAATTACAATCGAAGTTAATACAGCAATACATCCTGTGTCTGCAGAATACATAATAAATTCCATAAGTAAAGCAGAAAGAGCAAATGCTTCTCTGTTTTTAATTAAACTTGATACACCTGGAGGACTCGACTCTTCAATGAGGGAAATTATAAAGAAGATTTTGAGTTCAAAAGTTCCTGTGGCTGTCTGGGTTTACCCTCAGGGAGGAAGAGCTGGATCAGCTGGTTTTTTCATAACAATTTCTGCTGATATAGCAGTGATGTCACCGGGAACATCAATTGGCGCAGCTCATCCTGTCTCTATTCCAGTTGGAGGAGAAAAACCTGATAAAACAATGGAAGAAAAGGCAGCCCAAGATGCTTCAGCTTTTGCCAAATCCCTTGCAGAAAGGAGGGGGAGGAATACTTCGATGGCTGTGGACGCCGTTTTGAGAAGCCTTTCTTACAGCGAGACCGATGCCATCAAAGGAGGATTGATTGAACTTGTTGCTTCAGACATTGATGAATTAATCGAAAATCTCGATGGAAAGAAGATTAAAAGATTTGACCAGAAAGAGGTGGTTTTACAATTGAAAGGAGAAAGCATAGAAGAAATTAAAATGAACTGGAGGCAGAAAATTCTCTCTGAGGTTGCAAATCCCAACATTGCTTTGATTTTGATGATGCTTGGATTGCTCGGACTTTATTTTGAACTGAGCAATCCAGGAGCAATACTACCAGGAGTTCTTGGAGCAATATCCCTCCTTCTTGCTTTCTTCGCCCTTCAAATCCTTCCTGTTAACTATGTTGGTCTTCTTTTAATCCTTCTCGCCATAGGGCTTTTTATAGCAGAGGTTAAGGTTCAGGGATTTGGAATTCTTGGAATTGGAGGTATAATATCAATGATTTTTGGATCAATGATGCTATTTAATTCAACAATACCAGGTTTAAAACCTGACCTTTCAGTGGTTATACCAGTTTCAATAATTTTTGGACTCCTCTTCTTATTCTTCCTTTATATCTCCCTGAAAGCTCATACCCACAAAGTCGCAACAGGAGCAGAAGGGCTTTTAGGAATGGAGGGAGAGGCAATAACAGATATTTCACCAAAAGGTAAAGTTTTTATTCAGGGAGAGCTCTGGGATGCCCACTCCTCTACAAACATTCCCAAGGGAGCAAGAGTGAAAGTTGTAAAGGTGACAGGTCTTAAACTTGAGGTTGAGTTAATTAAAGAGACTGAGTAAACTAAAAAATAAAAAGGAGGAAAGATGACATCTACTTTGTATGTAATTTTGGCAGTGATTTTAATGCTCCTCTTCAGCTGGGTTAAGGTTTTGAGAGAGTATGAAAGAGGGGTAATTTTCAGACTCGGAAGATTGTTACCAAAACCTAAGGGCCCTGGACTGATTCTTGTATTCGCACCCATAGATAAAATGGTCAGAGTTTCTCTGAGAACAATTGTTCTTGATGTTCCCGCCCAGGATTTAATAACAAGGGACAATGTTTCTGTTAAAGTCAATGCAGTTGTCTATTTTCGAGTTGTTAACCCAAATCTTGCTGTTACCGCTGTGCACGATTATCTGTACGCAACTTCTCAGATTTCCCAGACAACTTTAAGGTCTGTCCTTGGACAGGTTGAGCTGGATGAGCTCCTTGCAGAAAGGGAAAAGCTTAACATAAAACTTCAGGAGATAATAGATAAGCATACAGACCCGTGGGGTGTAAAGGTTCAGGCTGTTGAAATAAAGCATGTGGATCTTCCTGCTGAAATGGTGAGAGCAATTGCAAAACAGGCAGAGGCAGAAAGAGAAAGAAGAGCTAAAGTAATACATGCAGAGGGAGAATTAATGGCTTCCGAGAAGTTAAAGGATGCAGCAGATACTTTGATAAAGAACCCTATTACTGTTCAGCTCCGTTATCTCCAGACATTGACAGAGATTGCAACAGAGAAAAACTCGACAATTATATTCCCTGTTCCAATAGAATTTCTCAAAGCTCTTTTCACGAAAGAATAATTTAACGCCATGGCAGATAGGAGATCTGATAGGGAAGTAGTTTTTACATCTTCTCAGATTCTCATAATTCTTTTACTTCTTGTGATTTTGATGAGTGTGGTTTTTGTCCTTGGAATTTCAGTGGGAAAAAGGCAGAGGGTTACTTCAGCCAAAATCACAGAGGAAGAACTTCCGCCAGTTGTGGTAAAGGAGATAGAACCTGAGAAAGGGGTTCTCAAGATGGGGGAAAAGGGAGAGACTCCTTCCAGGGAGGGTATTACTGGTCCAAAATTCTATTTTATTCAGGTTGGTGCATTTTCATCCGAATCCTCCGCTCAAGCTTTTGCAGAAAAATTCAAGGAGAAGAATTACACTGTTAAGGTCGTTCCCCCATCTTCCCAAGATAAGGCAAATGTTTACAGGGTTAGAGTGGGTCCATACTTAAAAATTGAGGAAGCTAAAGAAGTTCTTGGAAAATTAAAACAGATAGGCAAAGAAAGTTACTTTATTGTGAGTGAAGAGGGAAGGTGAGTTTAAAAAAAGGCTTTTTAGAAGCTTTCTACAGAGTCTTTCCGTGGTTGAAAGATTCTAAGGAAGAGGACTTTCCCCTTCTTTCAACTTTATTCGAAGAAAAGAGATTCAATGTTTTGCAATTTCTCAAGATTATTGAGGATGAGATCGGGCTGGGCTTTTATGAAGGTGGTGAAATTCATGTTGATAAATCATTAATTCCCCTGATACCTAAGGAAATCGCCTCCTCTTACGGAATCGTTCCGCTGAGAAAAGAGTATGAAAGAGTGGTTGTTGGAGTCCCCTTTAATACTTCCTCCAAGATTCTAAGAGCTATCGAGGAGTTAATCGATTCAAAAATAAAACCTGTATATCTCCCAATAAAACCGATTAAAGAAGCAATTGCCAGACACTATGGAGAAGTAGAAATCATGGATAAAATTCTTACTGTTCTGGATGAAAGAAGGGGGGTAATTCCCTTAAAAATAGGTTCTCTAACAGCATCTTCTCCTGCGGAAGATTGGCTGAGGTCTATAATTGCGGAAGCCGTTAAGAAAAGAGCAAGAAGGATGGATTTTATTAAAAATGAAGATGGTGTGGAGGTCTGGATAAATGGAGAAAAAGGGATTGAAAGAATAGCATCCCTTCAGGAATCAACTTACAATCTCATAATAAAGAAGGTAGCCTTCTATGCTAATATCCATTTCAGAGATTTCTCCGCTCCCTTTTCCAGGAGGACAAAGGTTCTCATGAAGAACAAGTATCTTTATCTTAATATAGTCAATTTCCCTGGTGCGAACTCGTCGATTCTAAGTCTTGAAATCTGGGATCCCTCTTTAATTTCTACTGAATTTACTGAAGCTATCAAACCTGTCAAAGCCTCCCTTCAAGTCATTGAGGAGCTAATTAAAAATAAAAAGGGTGTTATATTTGTCCTTTCAGGAGAGAGCTCGCTTGAGAAGGCATTCTTATACGAGCTCCTTTTCTTCCTGAGAAAGGAATACAAATTAAAGAAAATTGTCTCTCTTGAGAAAGAAATTCTCTCCTTTCTTCCATTCATTCATCAAATCCAGTATGAATCAAATCTCTTTTTAAGAAATTTTAGTAGAGCATTAGAAGTTCAGCCAGAAATTATATTTATGGAACTTGAGGATAAGAAAGACTTAAAATCATCTATTGTTCATGCGTCAAGAACATTCCTTTTAGTAAAACCCCCCTTCGAAAGGCTTGATGAGCTTCAAAGCTTTTTAAGGGAAGCAAAGTTAATACCAGCAATTAAAGCGGGTGTAATAAATGGAATTTTAATCTTAAGAGTTTTCAAAAAGGTATGCCCCAATTGTAGCGAAGAAATCGAAGTTCCTGACGAGTTAAAAGATATCGGGTTACAGGGCAATCTTAGAATAAATAAAGGATGTTACATTTGCACCGGGGAGGTAAGCCCTTTCACTTTTATCTTTGACTTCATACCTACAAGCAAAGACACTCCTGAAAATATTTTGCTCGTCAAATCGAAAATTGCAGATTTTGCAATGGAGAAAGTAAAACAGGGAACTGTAGAAATGGAATCTTTTATAGATTTCATCCTCAAGAATCAGGAGTTTTAGCCTTTGGGGACTTAAGCGAGAAAAGCGAGACTGGCAGGACATGCAAGACGAAAAGTAGCCAAGTTAAATGATAATTTTTCGCTCAATATTCATCAGAAGCTTTATGCAGGTAAAACCTGTAAGAGGAAATGACCAGGCAAAATGCTGGGACTATAATCTTAGTTTTTTAAAATGAGAAATTTCTTATTTTTTCTAATCATCCCTCTACTCTCAGGAGTTCTAACCTATCTTTCTTTTGAAAGGTTCTCATTATTTCCGATTGCCTGGTTTTCCCTCTCAATACCAATCTTTATTTTAATCTGGAAAAAAAAATACCCCTTTTTAATTGGTTTTTCATGGGCTTTCTCCTTTTTCACCATTTCCCTTTACTGGCTTGTGAAGGTCATGTCCCATTATGGAAATCTCAACCTACTCCTCTCTACAATTTTCTTTCTAATACTTCTAATCGCTCTCTCCACTCTATTTGGACTTATGTTTTCATCAATAAATCATGTCAGAAAATCCTTCCCCTTATTAGAATTCATCCTTTTCCCTCTTTTCTGGGTCTCCCTTGAATACATACTTACATTCCTCCTGACAGGCTTTCCCTGGAATCTCATGGGTTATTCCCAAGTCCATTTTCTTCCGCTGATTCAGGTTTCGTCGATAACTGGAGTATATGGTGTTTCCTTTATTATTGTTTTTCTGAATTCTTCAATTGCAATCTCAATTAAATCAAAAAATTTAAAAGGGTTAATCCCTTCTTTAACAATTTTTATCCTTTGCATTTTTTACGGTTTCTTTGTAATGAATAAAGGCTATAAAAAAGAAAATTCTCTAAGAATAGCAGTGGTTCAAGGGAATACAAGTATGGACGATGAGCTTATCGGAAATGTAAATCTAATGGAGAAGAAATTAAGAGATTATGTTGAGATAAGTCAGAAAGCCATAAATCTGAGGGCAAAACTGGTAATCTGGCCTGAGACATCTGTCCCGATTCTTTTCCGATACGACCCGAGGAAGGAGATAGTTTTAGATCTTTCGAGAAGGAACAATACCTTTTTTCTGGTTGCTTTCACTGATTTGAGAGAAGGGAAATTTTACAACTCTGTTTTTCTGATCTCTCCCTCAAACTCAATTTCTTCTGTTTATGACAAAATCCATCTTGTTCCTTTTGGAGAGTATGTCCCTTTTAAAAAAATTTTTAGATTTTTTGAGAGTATAACAAAGGAAGTAGGAGACTATACTCCAGGTAATGAGCTCGTCCTTCACCCTATGGATAAAACAAAATTTGGTTCTCCTATTTGCTACGAAATAATCTTTCCCGACCTTGTCAGGAGATTTGTAAAAGTAGGGGCTCAATTCCTTGTTACAGTTTCCAACGATGGATGGTTTGGAAGAAGTGATGCTCCCTATCAGCATTTTTCAATAGCTACTATGAGATGTGTTGAAAACAGAAGATATCTTTTGAGAGCAACCTCCACAGGTGTAAGTGGAATTGTAGATCCATTCGGTAGGGTTCTTAAGAAAATTGATATAGAGAAGATGGAATTTGCCATTGAAGATATTTACCCCATAAATGAAAAAACATTTTATTCAAAATATGGAGATATTTTTTCTCAGGCCTGCTTGACTATCTCAGCTATTTTATTTATTCTTTCATTATGGAGGAAAAATGGAATTAGGAGAGGCAAAAAAAGAACTTGAAGAGATTAGAAAAAGACTGGAAGAACTTAGAGGTTTTCTTTGAAATAGATAAAAAGAGAGCTCATCTTGAAGAAATAAACAAAAAACTACTTGAGCCTGACATATGGACAAAGCCAAGGGAAGCTGGTGAACTCGCAAAGACAAAGAAAGATATTGAGGAAACCATAGATTTATCTGAGGAGTTGACAAGAGCATCTGAAGATATTGAAGCTTTGATTGATCTTGGGGAGGAAGGGGAGGAAGTTCATAAGGAGCTACAAGATTCCATAAATAAACTCAAGAAAAAACTTGACGAAGTTGTGATTATGACATTGTTTTTTGAAGAGGATGACAAAAGAAATGCCATTCTTACAATTCATCCGGGAGCTGGAGGAACTGAGTCACAGGATTGGGCTCAGATATTAATGAGGATGTATCTGAGATACTGTGATGACAAAGGTTTCAAGACAGAGGTTGTTGATTTTCAGCCGGGTGATGAGGCAGGGATAAAAAGCGTGACAATAAGAATTGAGGGCAAATATGCTTTCGGGCATCTGAGCGCTGAATCAGGAGTTCACAGGCTTGTGAGAATTTCACCCTTTGATGCCAACAAAAGAAGACATACCTCCTTCTCAGCTGTATTTGTATATCCTGAGGTAGAGGATGATATAGAAATTGAGATTAAACCTGAGGATTTAAGAATAGAAACATTCCGTTCCAGCGGAAAGGGTGGTCAGCATGTAAATGTCACTGACTCTGCAGTTAGAATAACTCATATTCCAACAGGGATGGTTGTCTCATGTCAGAACGAACGCTCCCAGCACAGAAACAGAGAGACAGCCATGAAAATTCTCAGGTCAAGACTCTACGAGCTCGAGAGAAGGAAGAGGCTGGAAAAAATTCAGGAGATTGAGGAATCAAAAGGCGAAATTGCATGGGGAAATCAAATTAGATCCTATGTTCTCCAGCCTTATCAAAAAATAACTGATCACAGAACAAAGTTTGAAATAGGTGATGTCCAGAGGGTTCTTGATGGTGACCTTGACGAACTTATCCGCGCCTATTTAATCCAGAGGAAACAAAGGAAAAAGTAAATTTTCTAAGGTTCTAAAAATTATTGATAGGTATGCAAACTACTTTCAGCGGTGGGAAGGATGTTTACTCCAAGATATGTCATTATTACAGCAAGGAATCCGAGAATTGCAAAATAGGCAGACTTCTTTCCTCTCCAGCCCTTGATAAATCTGAGATGAAGATAAATCAGATAGATAAGCCATGTTATAAGTGACCAGTTTTCTTTTGGATCCCATCCCCAGTAGTCTCCCCATGCTTCTTTTGCCCATACTCCACCAATTAAAAGTCCAAGGGTAAGGGCAATAAATCCGAATTGAATTATCTTGTATGTGAAATTGTCAAAATCGAGATATTTCTGCTCAAGCCAGTGGTTTTCGGAAAGCTCCTTCACTTCAGGGAATATCAGATAAAGTATGGCAGTTACAAAGGAAATGAATAAAGCGGAGTAAGCGATAAAATAAATTATGACATGGGGAATAAACCAGAAGGATTGAAGGGCTGCGGGAAGATTTATTTTGTCAATGTCTGCCTTAAAAATGGCGTAAAATAGAGCAAAAAATGAGAAGGCTGAGGCAAATATTCCGATAAATCTTAATCTTGTTAGAAGCTCTATGAGAATGTAAAGGAAAGCCACTGTCAGAGAGAAGAAAATCAATGTCTCATAAAGTGTTCTTATTGGTGGATGACCATAACTTATCCATGTAGAGATAAAAAGGGAAAGATTGAAAAGGAATGCAATTAAAAAGAAAATTGTAGGAACAATCTTTGGAATCCATTCCCTTCTCAAAAAATAAAATATGTAAACAAGGAAAGAAATTGCGTAGAAAATTAAAGAGAGTTTGAATAGAACTGGCATTCTTGAAAACATTATTGAAATCATCTTTCCTCTCCTATTCTTCAGTTTTAATTTTTATGAGCCTTCCCTTGATAAAGAAGGAGTGGAGGATTCCAAGGGAAAGCATTATAAAGCCAAGCCAGACAAATTCAAGTCCTGGATCTTTCACTACCTCAATTCCTGAATATGTTAAATCCTTGGGATCATAATTTGATTGATAAAAAGAAAAACCTTTGTATTTGAAAGGCTTGTTAACCTCAATCTCAACTTCTTTCACTGGATTTTCTTTCTCAAAAAATCTCAATTTGCTCCTGTAATCTTTAATCTCCTCCATCTTTCTTTCAAAGGTGAGGGCAAGATTCCCATCTCCAAGATAGATTGGCTCGGGATTGCTGGCAAGAAGGAGATCCTCCTTCGTCTCATCTCCCTCAATTCTAAGGAGAATGGCAGGATTTGCAGGATTATTGGATTTAGATGCATACTCGGAAATTATAGAAGCATTTTTAAACATTTCCTCGATGGTTATTGATTTTGAATCTATCTGAAAGGTATAAGGTTTTTCAAATTTTTCCAACCTGGAGTTTTTTTCATCAATAATCTTCAAAGTATTGGAGGAACCATAAACAAATAAATGTCTTTTTGCACCTGAAGAACCCTCTTCAAATTTATATTTTATTTCCATGGCATCATCAAAGAGAGAAACTTTCTCAAATCCAGAAACTTTTCCAAAAATCCATACCCTTTGAGATTCTCCATTCTTTCCTGTTATTTCAACTCTGAGAGCAGGATTTTTTGGCTCAGAGGAAAGGGAGAAAGCCTCTTTCTTCTCCGTGTCATAGAGGAAATGAGGGAGGAAATCAATGAATTTGAATATGTATCCATCTTTTTCGAAAGTGTCTCCCTTCTCAACTTCAACAGTATAATTTTTCCCGTTTATTTTTATTTCCACGATATTTCTCCATTTGGGAATTGTGAAAGAAATTCCTTTCTCTAAACTTTCCTCAGGTTCCCAGCTAAAATGGATTGCAAATTCTCCATCAGGAGAAAAATAACTTCTTTTTTCATTGTTGAGAAAGATTTCTTCCCTTCCATTTTGGCTTTTTAGTGAAATTCTTAGAAGGGGATTCAGTTTGTCTCCCGCACCCTTAACAACTTTCTGAGCAAAGTAGAAATCGGGATAATACTCCTTTATGTAAAAAACTGTATTCCGAGATAGCTTAACTTTTTTCCTATCTTCTGGTTTTATAGAAAGAATGGCTCCAAATTTGTTAGTTTTTTCAGAGAGCTTCCAGAGAAGCAACCGATATTCAGGAACATATTCTTCAAGGGAGAAGTTCACAAGCTCCACATCAAACCCGAGAGGCTTTGTTTTAAAGGTCTTCATTCCCTTCTCTACCAGATTTACTTTTCCTTTCCTTTCTCCTATGTGGAAATCCATAAAGCCTTTTACTCCCGAGATATCTCCAAGGAGAGCTCCAAGGAGGATTACAACAATTCCAAGATGGGTCATGTAGAAACCAAGTTCCCTCCAGTTCAATCTCTTTCTCGTTACTGTGCAAACTATCAGGGATATAGCAAGTATAAGAAGGAACGAGTTGAACCACCAGCTCTTATATAAGGAATCTAAAGAAAGGAAGAATATCACAGAGGAGAATGAGCCAAGCTTTTCTCTATAAAATTGAGATGGCTGTTCCTGAACAATGAAGGTTCCAATGATAATTGATACAGTAATAACTGCTAAAAGAGCAACACCAAACCTTACTGATTTGAGATATGATATAACTTTTGAAAAGAAAAGGATGGAAAGGAAAATCGAGATTAAAAGAAGGGGAAGTATAACCCGGATGGAAGGGATATTACTAAGGAATTTTCCATGAAAAAGTTGAAAAATATTTACAATAAACCCAATAGCCAGAATTATTAATACACTTTTTCCTCTTCCTATTTTACTCATAAGTTCTAAATTATACCACCTATGTCTCTTTTTTGAAACAATCAGATTATCGGAAAGGTTTGCATCTATTTCATTTTCCATTAAGATAATTCTATCCCTTAGTTTAAAATATTAGAAGATACTTCCCTTAGAATTCTCCACTGTCCAACCATTAATTCTCCTGGACATCTCTACTATTAAAAATCTGATTTTCTTTTCCTCTTGATTTTTAATTCTATATATTTTATTCTGAAAGAGAACAAAAGGCGAACATAAATATTGGTTATATTCCTTTGAGAGTGAGGACATCCTTCAGCGTCGGAGGAATTTCTATAAAGGAACTATTTGAATCAATGAAGGGTTTCACTTGTGTTCCAATCGCTGACATTGATGGCATATGGGGTTGGGAAAAGTTGAAAATTGAGTGCGTGAAGGAAGGAATTTTTAAAAAAAAATTTTAAAACCATTATACGGAGCAGAGATCTCTTTTAATGGGGAGAGATTTCTTCTATTTGTTAAAGAAAAAGAAGGTTATTACAACCTGTGTAAGTTCATAAATGGAAGAGAATTTAACGAGAAAGGGATGGTGGCTATTTACATTCCTTCTTCTCCCAATTTGAGTCCAATCCTTGAAAATTCTGATGATATCTACATGGGATTAACATTGTGGAATTTAAAATGGCTGGACATTTTAAAAAGAGCAGGTCCACCCCTTGTCTGGGCGAATCCTGTAAATTATTTTGAGAATCATGCTCTTTATTCTCTCATTTTTTCAATAAGGAAAGGGATACCATTTCCAAGACTCAAAAATAAAAATTTCAGTTGTTTCTCTCCTCTTCCGAAATCAGTCCTCAGAAAATTTGCATTGGAAGATGAAATTTTTAATAGCACCTATGAGATAGCTGAAAAATGCAATTTTGAGTTGAAGGAGATAATTCCTGATTTTCTTGAAGGGGAGGATGAGCTGAGAAAGATTTTAAGGAGAAAAGTTGACGAGATGAATCTGAATAATTCTTATAGGGAAAGGGTTGAAAAAGAGTTAAAAGCAATTGAAGAAGCGGGGTTTTCATCTTTTTTCCTTTTAGCTTATGAAATAACGAGTTTTGCGCGAGAGAAAGGAATTTTATACAATCTTAGAGGTTCAGGAGCTTCTTCCCTTGTCGCTTATATCCTTGGAATATCCAATATTGACCCGATAAAAGCAGGTCTATATTTTGAAAGTTTTTAAATGGTGGACGGAATGATCCTCCTGATCTTGACATAGACTTTGAATCGGGGAGGAGGGATGGTGTCCTAAATTATGTGTTTAAAAAATATCCTGTAAGGTCTTCCTTCATATCATCATTTAAAAATTTTAAGGCTCGTTCAGCAATTTATTTCACAGGAAAAACTCTCGGTCTTTCTCCTTCTGAATGCAGGGATCTGACAAAGAGAGTTCCTTTCTTTGCAGAGCCTTCTATTCTGAAGAAAATTCCTTCGCCTCCCGGAGCAGAAGATGTTTGGAAACTTGCCTTTCTTCTTCAGAGGATTCATTTCCAAAAATCCCTTCACATAGGAGGGATTACTTTTACACCATCTCCCATCACTTCTTACCTTCCCATTGAGATTTCAGCAAAAGGTTATCCAATGACTCATTTGGACAAAGAGAGTGTTGAGGAAATCGGAATTATAAAAATTGATCTTCTCGGAGTAAGGGGACTTTCCACCATATCAGAAACCATAAAAAGGCTAAAAATTAAAGAGATTCCTTATTACGACAGCAAGACTTTTGATTTAATGGGAAGAGGTGAGACAATTGGTTGCTTCCAGATTGAAAGTCCTGCCATGGTCGATCTTCTGAGAAAAATAAAGCCAAAATGCATAATAAGACCCGGACCAACTGCGAGTGGAATAAAAAGGGGATGGTTGTAATGAAAAATGGAGAAGAGTTCGGGGTGAACCCAATTTTGAGGAAGTTACTGCCTGAAAGCAATGCTCTGATAATTTACGAGGAGCAGATTATGGAAATAGCCCATAAAATTGGATTTGAATGGGAAGAGGCAGAATCTCTGAGGAGAGGACTTAAAAAAGGGAAAGAGGAGGAACTAAAATCGAAATTTTCTGAAAAAGGGAGAGAAAAAAATTTTGAAAAAAGAGAAATTGAGGAGATATGGAATATTTTAAAATATTTTTCTTATTACACTTTCAATAAAGCCCACGCCTGTTCCTACGCATGGTCAGCCTACATATCTGCTTTTCTTAAAGTCCATCATCCACTGGAATTTTTTGCATTTCTTCTAAATTCTGGAGGTGGTTACTATCCCTTGTGGGAATACATTGAGGAGGCAAAGAGAAAAGGTATTAAGGTGCTACCTCCGGATGTTTGCAAAAGTGACGAGGGCTTTAAGCCAGAAGGAAATACTCTCAGGAAAGGGCTTTTATTTATAAAGGGGATCAAAGAGAACACTGTAAAAAGGATAATGGAGGAGAGGAAAAATTCTCCTTTCTTATCTCTTCAAGATTTTCTCCTGAGGGCGTAGCCTGGAAAGGAATAATTCCTTTCTCTGATTGAGGTGGGTGCCCTTGATTTCCTTGCTCATCTTTCATCCCAGATCTCCTTTTATCTTGGAACATCAAAAGATATTGAAATCTTAAAAGCTTCAAGGAAGATAAATGAAGATCTGAAGGAGATTCTCGGTAGATTTTCAGGAAAATTCTCTCTCAAAATAGAGAACATTCCTGAAAAAGATGGTGAGAGAATTTCAATTCCCGTCAGAATTGTAGATGCAAGAATAAAAAAAGCAAATGGAAGGGATATTCTATTTTTCCTTTTCGAGGATGAAACAGAAATCTTAGAAGGAGACTCAAAAAAAACTTCATTTCCTGAGAGCAGACTGGCTATTGTAAGTGGAGTGGTAAAAATAAAGGATGGCACTATCAAACTAACCAATTGTGAGTTTGCTCCTCTTCCGCTTTGACTACTTCCCTATGCAGAATCTGCTAAAAATATTTTCCATGACATCCTCAGTTTTTATCTCTCCTGTTAGCTCTGAAAGATAGAGCGAACTTTCTTTTATTTTTTCCACGATAATCTCTTCTCCCCTCTCCTCCTTAACCATTTCAAGAGCCTCGGATAGTTTCTCGCAAGCCTTTTCAAGGAGTTCTTTCTGTCTGAGATTCATTATTACTTCACTTTCTTCTGTTGAGGGAATAAATTTTTCCTTTATCAATCCCATTAATTTATCAATGTTTTTCCCCATCTTAGCTGAGATTGAAATAGATGGAGCTGATGGAAAATTTTCAAGAACCTTCTCCTTTTCCAATCGAGATGAGAGATCCATTTTGTTAAATGCAATAATAACTTTTTGTTCCCTTGTTTTTTCAATTATCTTGATGTCCTCTTCGTTAAGCCCTTCTGAAAGGTCAAACATAACAATTACCCCATCAGATCTTTCAATAATGCTCTTTGTCCTCCTTATCCCTTCCTTTTCAATCTCATTCATTGCTTCAGCGATCCCCGCTGTGTCTACAAGGTTTAAAGGGACTCCATCTAAATTTATTCTTTCTCTTATATAATCTCTTGTTGTTCCTGGATATGGACTCACTATAGCTCTTTCCTCATTAAGAAGGGCATTGAATAGAGTTGATTTCCCTACATTAGGTTTCCCCACAATGGAGATTGTTAGCCCTTCAGATAAAATTCTTCCATAGTTGAATGTGGAAAGTAAGTTTTTTATCTCTTCAATTGTTTCCATTAAAGGTTTCAAAATTTCTTCTTTTTGAAGCTCTATTTCATCCTCAGGAAATTCAATCAGAGCTTCTAAATTTGAAATTAGAAGAAGGATATTTTCTTTTAAATCATTAATTTTCTTTGACAACCTCCCTTCAAGCTGAGTATAGGAGAGGAGAGCCTGCCTCAAAGTTCTTGCATTTATAAGGTCGTTGATTGCCTCAGCCTGGAGAAGATCTATCTTCCCATTAAGGTAAGCCCTCTTGGTAAATTCTCCAGGTTTTGCAATCCTAGCGCCACTTTTTGAAAATAGTTCAACAATTCTTAAAAGAATTGGAATGCTGCTATGACAGCTAATCTCAACAACATCCTCGCCTGTGTAAGAGTTCGGTTCTTTGAAATATGTGAGAAGACAATTTTCTATTTTCATATTTAGCTCATCATCTAAAATATATCCCAAATAGACTCTTCTTGGCTCAATTTCTTTAATCTCTTTACTCTTAAAAAATTTAAGAGCTATTGAAAGAGAATCTTTTCCGCTCAATCGAACAATTCCAATCCCTCCTTTTCCTATGGGAGTTGATATTGCTACAATTGTTTCTCTCATTAGACTATTTTGCATTTTTGAATTCCGCCCCTCTACTCTTTTACTGGATATATTCTAACTCTTTTGAAAAATCCATCCCCAAGACTTTCGCTCTTCAATTTTTCTGTGTCTGAAACAATTATATGGACAATTCTCCTCTCCCATGGAGCCATTGGCTCAAGAACTCTTTCAATTCCGCTCCTCAGGACATGATTCACTGCATCCTTTGCAATTTTCTCAATCTTCTGTTCCCTTCTTTTTCTGAATCCTTCGCATTCAAGCAGAATCTTCGTTTCAAATTTTGAAAATATCTTGTTATAAAGATACTGAAGAGCAAGAATTGCCTCACCATTATTTGCAAGAAGGATATCCCTGTCAGGCCCCCAGAAGTTTATTTCAATAAAATCTCCCTTTGATGTTACGGAAAAATTCAGTTCAAGTTTACTGACTTCAAGAAGCTGCCGACTTAATTCTGCAATTTTCTTTTCATCCTCGTTATGTTTCACCCACGCTTTAACAACTATCTCCCTGTCTTTCCCTGTCATCCTTGTTTTCTCAGGGATTATCCTGTATTCTATTCTTTCCTCATTTTCTCCAAAAAACCTTTTAATTTCCCTTAAAATTTCTTCAAGATTTCTTCCTTTGAACTCTCTTTCCATGCTCCTTTCCTGTTTTATATATATATTTATTCATCAAATACTGCTGACCAATTTGAAGAATATTTTGAACAAGCCAGTATAAAACGAGACCGCTGGGAAAATTCATAAAGAATATTGTAAGGAAGATAGGCATGAGAAGCATAATCTTTCTCTGGGACGGGTCTCCTCCT
Source organism: uncultured Clostridia bacterium (assembly GCA_964531645.1). Classification (GTDB taxonomy): domain Bacteria; phylum Acidobacteriota; class Aminicenantia; order JBFLYD01; family JBBIMS01; genus JBBIMS01. Next base: position 43,763 of record CAZHEF010000006.1, on the reverse strand, counting down.
GTTGGGGTCATTTTCTGAATTATAAACTGGGTTATTCCCATTAAAATTGGTATTACATAGTAAGGATCCTTAAGGGAAAGGTCTTTAATCCATAGAACAAAGGGTTTGTGCCTTATCTCTACTGCTCTGGAAAGAAGATTGAAGAACCCCCACAGAATAGGTAGCTGAAGAAGCATCGGAAGACATCCGCTTGCAGGATTTATTCCCTCTTCCTTGTAAATATTCATTAGTTCCATATTGAATTTCTTCCTCTGCTCAGGGTCTGTTTTCATCTTCTTGTATTTTTCCCTCAAAGCTTTAATCCGGGGCTGGACCTTCTGCATTTTTGCCATTGAAACCATGGAAGTCCATGTGAGGGGGAAGAGGACGATTTTTAAAATTATTGTAAGGATAATTATTGCCACACCATAATTTGGAATCATTTTATATAGCCAGTTAAGGATAATCAGAAGAAACTGAGCAATGAATCCGAACCACCCGAAATTAACAACCTTTTCTATCTCAATCTTCTCCTTTCCCAAAAGGGTTTCTTTCATAGTTCCAAATTCTTTCGGACCTACATAGATGGCACTTGGATTTGAAACAACAATATAATTTAAAGGCCCAACCTTCGGAACCTCAATTTTTTCAAACACTATTCTTGATGTTTGAGCGGGAATTGCGACCATTGCAAAGTAATTTGTCTCGTAAGCAGACCATTTCAAGAATCCTCTAAAAAGCTCCCCTGAATTAAATTTTTTGTCCTCTTTCCGCACAAGATTTTTCCCATCCCAGTAAACAATGTTAAACTTGTCCATTCTTTTCTTCATCTCCTCCGGGGAGAATCTCCCAACCCTCGGTCCAATATAAACAGAAGGAGCAACTGGCTTACCTTCTTTAATAATTAAGACTTCATGCTCAAAAAGGTAAGAGTTTCCAGAAAAGATGAACTTTTTTACAACAGTCATATTCTCTAATGAATATTTAAAAACCAATTCTTTCTTTTCATTTTCTCTTAAATTAATTTCTGTTTCTGAGGAAAGAAAAAGTGAATTGTTTAAAAATGAAAGAGGGTCTTCTAGTTTCAAACTTAAAGGGAAGGGATTATTTGAAGGGATTTCAGGAATTAGCTCCAGTTCAGCTCCATTTTCATCTTTGTATCTTTTCAGGACAAAACTCTTTAAAACCCCTCCCTTGTTGGAAATGAGCGCCCTGAAAAGAGGAGTTTCAATTCTTATTATTTTTTCCTCTATATCCTTTGTCTCATGAGGTATTTCTATTTCTGGTTTTTTTAGAGGAACTTCTAAATCAATCTCCTTTTTTTCTATCGGGATTTTTTCAGGCTGAATCTCCTGAGGTTGAGGGGGCGGAGAAATGAATTGATAATAGATTAATATTATAATAAAAGAAATTGCGAGGGCTAAAATGATTCTCTTTTCCATTACTCCGGGACCTCATCAATCCCCCCGGGATGGAAGGGGTTACACTTTATTATTCTTTTAAATCCAAGAAAAATTCCTTTCAAAAAACCATGTCTTTCGATCGCCTGATATGTGTAAGTGGAGCATGTGGGATAAAATCTACAGTTTGTGCCAAGAATGGGAGAGACAAAAATTTTATAAAATTTCAAAAAAATTAGAACCAGATTCTTTATCATGAATTCAACAATTACCTTCTTTTTTCAATTTTGAAAAGTTGCTCAAGAGTTCCTCTATCAAAACATCCTTAGAAAAACTGCTAACATCTCTCAATGGAGATACAATTATATCATAACTTTCAGGAAAGATTTCTTTATTTTTTCTAAAAATCTCCCTGTATATTCTTTTTACCCTGTTCCTTACAACTGCTTTTCCAATCTTAGACGATACATTAACAACAATTCTTCTCAATCCCTTTTTATTAGGAAAAGCAAATATTGATATGTTTTCACTTTTCACTTTTTTCCCTTTTCTTAAAATTTCAACAATCTCTTTTTTTTTAAGGCTCTTTCTTCTTTTTTAAGAGTTTCTTTCATGAGGGTGTGAGAACCTTTCTCCCCTTCCTTCTCCTTCTTTTGAGAACCTCTCTCCCCCCTTTTGTTTTCATTCTTACACGGAAACCGTGGGTTTTTCTCCTCCTTCTTCTATTGGGCTGAAAAGTTCTCTTCATTCCTAAACCTCTTTTTTCAATGTAATTAAATAAAATTAAATCATAATTTTAAGAGAATTTCAATTTATCTACAAGACTTTTTAATAAAGGTTTTGAATCCTTAATTCCATTTATTTAAATATGGCTTACAAAGCTGATTTATGAGGAGTAGGGAGGTGTTGACAAATACTAAAATTTCTGAAAGAATATTATTCTTTGAAAGGAGGCAATTATGGCTATTGATGTTGGAAAAGGTGCAAAAAGCCTCAAATCAGACCCAAATGTTGTCCCTTTGTGCGATGTTCTTCTTGTCCTTCTAATAATATTTTTTGTAATAACTCCTGCAATCCAGAAGGGAATTGATGTAAAACTTCCAGAGCCAGGTGGGAGTAAAGTTGGGATGGACATTTCCTCAGTTGTTGTCCTCACTATAAAAAGTGACCTCTCAATTCTGATTAACAAGGATCCAGTTGATAGAACTCTTGCTCCCCAGAGGTTGAGAGAGATATATGCCACAAGAACTGACAAAACAATATTTATAAGAGCTGCAATGAAAGTGCCTTATAGAGAGGTTGTAAAGATTATAGACTTAGCCAAGGGGGCTGGTGTTGAAGTTGTGGGTATTATGCCAGAAGAATACAATGAATAAGAGACGCATCAATTAAAATCTGAAACAAAGAATTTGCAAATTTTTTTTTATTTTAATAATGGTGTGAGAAAATATTTACTTTACACTCTTGCAATATTAATTGCACTTGTTTTTATATTTTTTTTCCTTTCTTTCCCTGAAATAACCGTAAATATAAAAAATCCTGCAAACTTCACAATTGCTGATTTCCTTGGTGATATAAGCATGAAAAGAAATGGGCAAGAATTTGCCATTAAGGAAGTGCCATTTATTCTTGAAACAAAAGATGAAATTAATATAAAACCTTTTTCTGGCTTAACCATTTTATGTAAAAATTCATCGGTTTTAATTTGCCATCCCTCCACTGTTATTTCCATCGAAGACAATTTCATCAATTTAAAAAGTGGTCGCATCGAATGGAGGAATGGAAGGGATGGACTTGAAATACACTTTAAAGATGGATTTATCCTTTATCCATCAGGTTCGGGATTGATTGAGGTAGATAGCAAAGTTACTGTTCTTTCTTTAAAAAAAGACGCAAGATTAAGGCTTGGGAGCAGGGAAGAAAAAATTGAAGAACTTCAGAAGATAATAATAGATAGCGGAAAATTAATAGCAGAGAAGGTTGAGAAACCCCCTGTCCTTTTATCTCCCGGACACAGCAATGCTTACGGTGATTGGAAAAAGTATTTTGGCACTTTGAATATTTCCATAGAAGACCTAGGGGGATATGACCAATTTCAATTGGAGGTTTCTCCTGATCCTTACTTTCTGAGCACAATGTTTTCAATCATTTTAAAAGATAAGGAGTATCAGATCCCTCTCGAAAGGATAGGGACTGGAAGAAGGTTCGCAAGGGTAACTTCTTATAAAGGAAAAATATCAGGGCTACCCAGTGAGCCAGTTGAATTTTTTGTCAGAGCTTTCCCCCTTTCTAAAGCCTCTGAAAAGGGCATTCCACCAAGAATAGATATACACTCAGTAATTCTAAGCGGGAACATAGTAATTGTCAAAGGAAAAGTGGACAGAGGATGCAGATTGTTTGTTAACAAGGAAGAGATTAGTCCTGAAATAACTGGAGATTTTAATGTTCCCATAACCTTTAATGATATTGGAGAAAAATGGATCGAGATAGAAGCAATTTCTCCCAATGGTCTCCGCTCTTCAAAGAGACAGAGAGTTTTTCTTGTAGGGTATTGATTATGCAAGAAGAGCAGGGGCAAAATTTTAGTGGAGGCTTAAATGGGTCTATTCTCTTGGTTGACTGACAAAATATCCTCCGACATTGCAATAGATCTTGGAACTTCGAACACTCTGATTTATCTGAAGGGGAAAGGAATTGTTCTGAATGAGCCATCAATTGTGGCAATCAATCCAAACAATGGTAAAATTCAGGCAGTTGGAAATGTAGCAAAGGATATGCTTGGGAAAACTCCTTCTAATATTGTTGCTGTTAAACCGATGAGAGATGGTGTAATTGCAGATTTTGAATGTGCTGAAAAGATGCTTGGACACTTTATCAATAAGGGAGGAGGAAGAAACTCTATAATAAGGCCAAGGATTGCAATTGCAATTCCATCAGAAATTACACAGGTTGAGAGCAAAGCGGTAAAGGAGGCAGCAATGAAGACAAAGGCTTCTGAGGTTCATCTTATATATCAGCCAATGGCCGCTGCTATAGGAGCAGAGCTTCCTATTGACGAACCTGCTGGAAATATGATTGTGGATATTGGTGGAGGAACATCAGATGTTGCAATCATATCCCTCCATGGAATTGTCCTATCCCAATCGATAAGAGTTGCTGGTAATGAGATGGACGAAGCAATCATTCAATATATAAAAAAGAAATACAATCTCCTGATTGGTGAGAAGACCGCTGAAATGATAAAGATCGAGATTGGTTCAGCTTACCCTCTTGATGAGCCAAAATCAATGGAGATAAAGGGAAGAGATCTAAAGGATGGGATTCCCAAGACAATTGTTGTTACAGATTCAGAAATAAGGGAGGCATTGAGGGATGTTGTTGACACTATAATAGAATGCATAAGGAGTGTTCTTGAGAAAACACCTCCTGAACTAGCAGCTGACGTTGTGGATAGAGGGATTGTCTTGACTGGTGGAGGCGCACTCCTGAAAAATCTCGACAAAAAGATAAGGGAGGAAACATCCCTTCCAGTTTTTCTAACCGAAGACCCTTTGACAACAGTAGTTATTGGAACAGGTAAAGTTCTTGAGAATAGAGCGCTATTAGAAAAGATAGCGATTGGTTAATCTTATTTATGGAAGTAAATGGTAAATTTTCCAATTTTCTCTTTTTATTCCTGTGCCTATTCTTTTTTATTGTCATATTTTTACAAACTCAGAAGGGTTCAACCTTTTTAAAAACTACCCCCTCTTCTTTCAATTCATTCTTTTTCAATTTTTTTCATTCCATTAAAGAAAATACAAAAAGTATTAGTGAAAATTTCAGGGAATTGAAAGAGCTCAGAAAAGAGAAAGAAGAGCTTGAAAAGATAAACCTTTCTCTGAAAACAAAAATTTTAAACCTTGAAAATGAACTTCATAAATATAATAAAATTAAGAATTTCTTTGAAAATCCAGAATTTGAATTTTTAGTTGCTGAGACAATAGGATGGGATATAACAAATCCACATTCTGGGATTTTTATAAATAAAGGGGAAAAGCATGGAGTAAAAATTTATTCCCCTGTTCTCGATAGAGATTTTAATTTAGCAGGACGAGTCTTAAGAACCTCTTCCTCTTCCAGTGAGGTTATTCTTATTACCAGTTCTGATTTTTCCGCAAGTGTTAAAATTAAAGAGGGAGTCTTTGCAATTCTTTCAGGAGAGAATTCTTCCCTCTGTATTCTTAATTATATTACTGATGAGTCTGCGGTTATTGAAGGCATGGAGGTCTACACATCTGGATTTGACAGAGTTTTTCCAGAAGGATTAAAAGTAGGCAGGATTGAAGGGGTTATAAATTATAGCAGTGGAACAAGAAGTGTAAGTCTGAAACCTTATACTAATTTTAAATCTCTCGATATTGTTCTGGTTTTGAAAAAATGAGCTTAACTTTTCTTGGTATCTCAGGAATATTGATTGCTTTTACTTTGAATCACTTAATCTCCCAGATAAACCCCTTTCTTCTTCAGTTCATTAATTTATATTCGATTCCAGTTGTTTATATTGCAATGAAGAAACTTAAACCATCTTCCATTGTTATTTCTGCAATAGCGGGAATATTAGAAGACATAAGTTCCTTTCTTCCCTTTGGTGTAAATGCCCTTAAAAAACTATTTCTTATTTTTGTGGTGAACAAAGTTTCAAATTATATTTCAATTTCCTCTTTTTTCAGTTATTTTATCTTGCTTTTTTTCTCGATTGCCTTTGAAATGGTTCTCCTTATTTCGATCAAGGGATTTTTCGGTTTGAAAAACCCATTGGGAGCTTTCAACGAATTATTGGTTTTTCAACCTATGATAACTTCTATTATTGGTGCTCCAATTTTCATCCTTTTTAACAGAATCCCGAAGAAGGACTGAGAATGGAAAGAATTCTCGGTAGAATCAAATTTGTAGAGAAATCTGTCATAATAGTTTTCTTTTTATTCATTCTTGCATTCCTGAGAATTCAAATCCTTAAGCACTCCTATTATAAAGAGATTTCTTTAAACAATATAACAAAAAGAGTCGAAATATTTGCGCCAAGAGGGATTATACTCGATAGAAATGGAAAAACAATTGCGGATAACAGAAATATTTTTAGTCTTTCCTTAAAAAGAGAGTTTATAGGAAAAAAGGAAGAGGTCTTTGAAAGAGCATCAAAAATAATCAGCCTTGACATTAATTTCATTAGTAGAGACATTGAAAGAAAGCGAAGTTTACCCCAGTTTATTCCTGTCCTTCTTAAAAAAAATATAAGTTTTGAGGAGCTTTCTCTTATTGAAGCGAGGAAAACAGATTTTCCAGAGCTTTCAATAATTGCAGAGCCTGTAAGATATTATCCATATGAAGGAATTGCATCTCATGTCCTTGGATATGTCGGTTCTCTTTCGAGAGACGATACCTTTATCTACAGAGATCTTAATCCAACCTCAACGATAGGAAAAACAGGAACAGAAAGATTCTATGATTCCCTTTTAAGGGGAGATAATGGCTGGATCGAGTATATTGTTGACAGTAAGGGTAAAATTCTTAAAAAGAAAGATTTCAAGCCCTTCAGAGTGGGTAATTCTTTGAGATTAACTCTTGATATTTCTCTTCAGAAGTTTGTAGAAGAACAGTTAAAAGGAGAAAGGGGAGCAGTGGTGGTTATGGATCCAAGAGAGGGTGGTATTCTTGCAATGGCTTCTTCTCCAAGTTTTAGTCTTGATCTATTCACCCCTTCCATTTTACCCGAAAACTGGGTTCTTCTTTCCCAGAATCCTGAAAAACCTTTAATGAACAGAGCTCTTCAGGGTCTATACCCTCCAGGTTCTGTTTTTAAAATTGTTCTTGCTCTCGCTGGATTGCAGGAAGGAATTATAAAACCAGAAAATACTATTTTATGTCCAGGATACATAAATGTCGGCTCTGAGGTTTATAGATGCTGGAAGGGAGGTGGGCATGGCCATACAAGTCTTTACAGAGCAATTGTAGAATCTTGCAATGTTTATTTTTACGCTCTCGGTAGAAAATTGGGACCTGAAAAGATTAAAAAATATGCAAATCTCTTGGGTCTTGGAGAGTTCACGGAAATAGACCTTCCAGAGGAAATGAGAGGGCTTATCCCTGACACGGAATGGAAAGAAAATGCAAGGAAAGAACCATGGTATCAGGGTGACACAGTTATTCTTTCAATTGGGCAGGGATATGTCCTCCTTACGCCAATTCAAGTCGCAAGTTTAATTTCAACTGTTGCAAATAGTGGAGTAAGAAAGCCTCTCCATCTTCTCAATGGGTTTTATGATTCGGAAGGAAAATTTCAGAGGATTGAGTGGGAGCTAAAAAATAAAGAATCTGGCATAAAAAAGGAGTTCTTTGAAATTTTAAAAAAATGTATGTGGGGAGTTGTTAACGATGGTGGAACAGGAAGGGCAACTCAAATTCAAGGTCTGGATGTGTGCGGGAAAACTGGAACTGTGGAAGTTGTCTCCAGAGGAAGAGTTGCTTCCCTCAAACCCCATGCATGGTTTGCAGGTTTTGCACCTTTGAAAAATCCTGAAATAATAGTTGTTGTTATACTTGAAAACAAAGGAAAAGGGGGCGAGAAAGCTGCCCCATTGGCAAGAAACATCTTTCTTTATTATTTTGGGAAACCTGTTCCATCTACTAAAGAAACAGAAATTAAGACAGTAGAATGATAAAAAAAATAAAGAATTTGGACTTTGTTCTTATTATTACAGTTATAATTTTAACGACAATAGGAATTATTCTTATTTATACTTCATCCCAAGGTAAAGGAGAACTCTGGAAGAAACAGTTAATATGGGCAAGCTTTTCAATCGCACTTCTTCTATCGCTCATTTTCATAAATATAAAATCTTTGATATTCTACTCACCTATTCTTTATCTCCTTTCTATTCTTCCTCTTCTTTTTCTTCTGTTTTTTGGAAAAAGAATAGCTGGTGCAAAAAGCTGGATAGATTTCGGATATTTTTCTGTTCAACCCTCTGAATTTGTTAAGATAACCACAGCTCTTCTTCTCGCAAAGGTAATCTCAAGCTTTGAGGGAGGAGCCTTAAAAATCAAAAATGTTTTGATAATTTCTCTTATTATCTTTCCGCCACTTTCCTTTATATTTTTACAGCCTGATTATGGAACTGCATTTACTTTCATATCTATACTGGCTGCTTCCATTTTTATTGGTGGATTAAGAACTTCCACTATCGTCTTCATTATAATTTTCCTTTTAATAGGCGGATTTTTTATGTGGGAATATGTTCTGAAAGATTACCACAGGGCAAGAATAATCACCTTATTCTTTCCTGAATTTGACCCTGAAGGTAGTAGCTACCAGCTAATTCAGTCGAAAATTGCAATTGGCTCGGGAGGTCTATCAGGAACAGGCTTTCTCAAAGGGACTCAAACAAAAGCTGGATTCCTTCCTGCTTCATCCACTGATTTTATACTCTCATCAGCAGGAGAAGAGTTTGGATTTGCTGGAATTTTCATAATTCTTTCCCTCTACATTATTTTATTCCTGAGAATTTTTAAAATAATGAGAAGCATTGAGGATAGAGGAGTTTTAATTTTTGTTTTTCTAATTTTTTCCATTATTTTTTTTCAGTTTTTGCTTAATGTTTCCATGGTTCTTGGATTTTTCCCTGTTATTGGAATACCACTCCCCTTTCTGAGCTATGGAGGTTCTTCACTTCTCTCTTTGTATTTAAGTACGGGACTTATTTTAAATGGGAAACTAAGGGGAAAGATAGAAGAATAGATACAAGTGCAGGAATAGAAAGTTCACTTAGTCATTGAATTCTTGAGCTTTGGTCTATGATTTTACGCACCTCAGTCCATCCTATAATTTGGAGCTTCTTCTGTTATGATAACATCATGAACATGACTTTCTCTCAAGCCTGCGTTGGTTATTTTTATAAATCTTCCCTTTTCCCTTAGTTCTTCAAGGGTTCTGCAACCTGCGTATCCCATTCCAGCTCTTAAACCACCAACCAGTAATTCAACAATTTTACTGACTGGTCCCCTATACGGAACCCTCCCTTCAATTCCCTCGGGAACAATTTTGGCTTCTCCCATCCCCTCAATGCCATACCTGTCCCTTGCTCCCTTTTTCAAGGCTCCAATAGAACCCATCCCCCTGTAACTCTTGTAAGACCTTCCCTGATAGAGAATTATCTCTCCGGGGCTTTCATCGGTTCCAGCAAGAAGGTTTCCAATCATTACAGAATGGGCTCCAGCAACTATAGCTTTTGTTATATCGCCCGAATATTTTATTCCTCCATCGGAAATTACCGAAATTCCATATTTCTTTGCAACTTTGTAGGCTTCAGATATTGCAGTGATCTGCGGGACCCCAACACCAGTAACAACCCTTGTGGTGCAAATTGAGCCAGGACCAACCCCAACTTTTATAGCATCAACTCCTGCCTCTATAAGATCCTTTGCTCCTTCTGAAGTGGCAATATTCCCTGCAATTAATTCAATTTCTGGAAGTTCTTTCTTCAATCTTTTAATTGTTTCAATCACCCTTTCCGAGTGCCCATGGGCAGTGTCAATCACCAATACATCAACTCCTGCACTAACAAGAACCTTTGCTCTTTCAATCGCCTCCTTTCCAATACCTATTGCAGCTGCAACAGATAATCTTCCCATTGAGTCCTTTGTGGCATTGGGATAAGAAATTTTCTTTAAAATGTCCTTTACTGTTATAAGTCCTTTTAGATTGAAATTCTCATCAACAACCGGAAGCTTTTCTATCCTGTGTTCGTGCAGAATTTTAATCGCATTCTCCATTGCAATCCCAACCCTTGCAGTTATAAGCTTCTCTGCCTTTGTCATAACTTCCCTTATTTCGAGGTCAGTTCTTGTTTCAAATCTCAAATCTCTGTTGGTTAGAATCCCTACAAGTTTTCCATTTTCAGTGATTGGAAGTCCTGAAATTCTATGTTTTTTCATTATTTCAAGAGCTTCGTAAATCTTGTTATGGGGACCAAGGGTTATCGGATCAACAATCATACCACTCTCATATCTTTTTACCTTTGCAACTTCCTCCACCTGTTCCTCTATGTTTATATTTCTATGGATTACACCGATACCGCCGATTTGAGCCATGGCTATTGCCATTTTACTTTCAGTGACTGTATCCATAGGGGAGCTTATAACTGGAATATTCAATCTGATCTTCTTTGTTAGAAATGTAGAAACATCGGTTTCGGACGGGAGGATTTTTGTCCTTGCAGGTTCCACAAGAACATCTTCAAAGGTCAAAGCTTCTTTTATTGGAAACTCAAGCATTTGCCTCCTCCTTAGAAAAGTTAAAAGGGAAAAGTAAAAAGTTAAAAGGAATTTTGACTTTTGCCTTTTGACTTTTGCCTTTCTGTTTCATCTTTTCCTCTTACCAGGAATCGTAAACCTCGGTTTTTGCATCTTATGCTCTCCTTCTCCCCTTGACATAACATGACGGCTGGGGATACTGGTTTGTCTGAATTGATACTCTTCGTATTCTGCCACTGGATGGAAGCGGAAGAGAATTCTTATTGTCTCCTCTTCTATTCTATCCATCATATCCTGGAACATATCAAAACTTTCCTTTTTGTATTCAATGAGAGGGTCTCTCTGCCCATAACCTCTCAAACCAATTCCTTCCTTCAAATGGTCCATGGCAAGAAGATGGTCTTTCCACTGATAATCTATTACCTGCAGAAGAGCATACCTTTCTATTTCCCTCATTCTCTCCTCACCCAAAATTTTCTCCTTCTCAAAATAAATCTCTTTCAATTTTTCATAAAGAGTTTCCCTTAACTCTTCAAAGTTCATTTCTGAGAAATCTCCATTTATCTGGGATATATCAAAGGAGAACTGATAAAAGATTGCTTTTTTTAAGCCTTCTATATCCCAATCTTCAGAGCTCCTCTTTGAATTGCAATACCTTTCAAGATGCCAGTCCAGAAGAACCTTGGTCTTTTCCTGAATCCAATCCTTCATGTCCTTCTTTTCAAGAATCTCCCTTCTCATGGTGTAAATTACTGTTCTCTGTTTATTCATAACATCATCATACTCAAGGAGGTGCTTTCTTATTGAGAAGTTGTGAGCTTCCACTTGCTTCTGGGCTCTCTCAATTGCCCTTGAAACCCATTTGTGCTGAATGGGAACACCCTCCTCCATTCCAAGAGTTCTCATTAATCCAGAAAGTCTATCGGAGCCAAAAATTCTCATTAAATCATCTTCCAGGGAGAGGAAGAACATGGATGCTCCCGGATCTCCCTGCCTTCCTGCCCTCCCCCTCAACTGATTGTCTATTCTCCTTGCCTCATGCCTCTCTGTTCCCATTATGTAAAGTCCCTGAAGCTCAACAACTTTTTTATGTTCCTCCTTCACCTGAGCCTTCATCTTCTCAAGAATCTCCTTGTAAAGATTCTCATCCCAGTTGGTATGAGGATTGTAACCCCTTTTTCTCATTTCTTCCTTCGCTAAAAATTCAGGATTGCCACCCAGGAGGATATCGGTTCCTCTTCCCGCCATATTGGTCGCAATTGTGACAGCCCCAAGCCTTCCAGCCTGAGCCACAATTTCTGCTTCCTTTTCATGATATTTTGCATTCAAAACAACATGCTTTATACCTTCCTTTTTAAGCATTGAAGAGAGTCTCTCTGATTTTTCGATTGAAACTGTTCCAACAAGTACGGGCCTTCCTTTTTGATGCTCCTTTTTAATTTCATCTACAACAGCCTTCCATTTTTCTTTTTCTGTCCTGTAAATCACATCAGGGTATTCATATCTTATCAAAGGTCTGTTTGTGGGGATTACAACCACATCAAGACCGTAAACCTCTGTAAATTCTGCTGACTCAGTTTCTGCGGTTCCTGTCATTCCTGCAAGTTTTTTATAGAGTTTAAAAAAGTTCTGGAATGTAATTGTTGCAAGAGTTTGATATTCCTGCTCAATCCTTACCCTTTCCTTTGCTTCTATTGACTGATGAAGTCCATCAGACCATCTCCTTCCAGGCATCAACCTTCCTGTGAACTCATCAACAATTATTACTTTCCCATCTTTTACCAGATAATCCACATCTCTCTTGAAGAAATTATGTGCTTTTAAAGCCTGATAAATATGATGAACAAGATGTTGATTGGAAAGATCAAAAAGATTGGATGCACCGAGATATTTTTCAGCTTTTTCAACCCCTTTCTCGGTTAGAACTGCTGTTTTCGCTTTTTCATCTATCTGGTAATCATCATCCTTTTTCATCCTTCTTACAAGGTCATCAATCTGATAATAAATTGAGGTGCTTTCCTCCGAAGGACCTGAAATTATAAGAGGAGTTCTTGCTTCATCAATCAATATTGAATCCACCTCATCTACTATGGCGTAATTGTGCCCTCTCTGGACTATATCCTCAAGCCTGAATTTCATATTATCTCGAAGATAATCGAATCCAAATTCGTTGTTTGTCCCATAGGTTATATCGCAAAGGTAAGCTCCTTTCCTCTCCTCATCAGACATTCCATGCTGTATTGTTCCAACAGTGAGACCGAGGAATCTGTATATCGGACCCATCCACTCTGTATCCCTTCTTGCAAGATAGTCATTGACTGTTACAATGTGGACCCCCTCTCCTGTAAGAGCATTTAGATAGGCAGGAAGGGTTGCAACAAGGGTCTTCCCTTCACCTGTCTTCATCTCAGCTATTTTCCCGTGGTGGAGTACAATCCCTCCCATCAGCTGAACATCAAAATGCCTCATTCCAAGGGTTCTTTTTGCAGTTTCCCTGACTACAGCAAAGGCTTCAATCAGAAGGTCATCAAGAGTTGCTCCCCGGGCAAGTTTTTCTTTGAATTCAGTAGTTTTTACCTTCAGCTCAGCATCTGATAGTTTGGATATCCTTGGTTCAAGCTCATTTATTGCGTTTACAACGGGCTGAAGTTTCTTTAACTCTCTTTCATTTTTTGTTCCAATGATTCCTTCAATTATCTTTTTAATCATTTGATTTTATTTTTATCAGAAAATGAAGAAACTGTCAATTAAAGTAGAAAAAAAGCAGAACTTACAAATAAAGACAAAAAGGAAAAGCATTAATTATCGTTATCAGGTGAAAATTCAAAAATGCTTTTCGTTTTATATCTCTTAACCAGATAGAGCGGAAAACTTGACATCATTGAGCAAGCTTAGTAAATATTAAAAAGGTAAGTCAAAATGCAAAATTTAAAAGTCGATTCTCGTAAGATATTAAATCTCTACTTTTCACTCTTTCTAATTTTAAATTTTTCAGGAGGTAAGTATGGAAATTAAAATTGTTAAGATTGAAAAGCCCGACGACATGAATTTTATTTTAGGACAGGCTCATTTCATAAAGACTGTAGAGGATATTCATGAGACAATTGTTACAACTGCTCCCCACCTCAAATTCGGTCTTGCTTTTTGCGAGTCATCTGGTCCAGCTCTTGTTCGTTACTCTGGAACTGATGATAAACTTATTGAAATTGCAAAGAGGAATGCTCTTAATCTTTCAGCAGGACATTCTTTTATAATCTTTATGGAAAATGGCTATCCAATAAATATTCTAAACGCTATAAAGAATGTGCCGGAGGTTTGTAGAATCTTCTGCGCCACTGCAAATCCCGTAGAGGTAATAATTGCAGAGACAGAGAGCGGGAGAGGAATCCTTGGAGTAATTGATGGTTTAAAGACAAAGGGTATTGAAAGTGAGGAGGATATAAAGAAAAGAAAGGAATTTCTTAGAAAAATTGGATATAAATTTTAAAACTGAAAGCTCCCTGCTGACAGCTTTCTCAGGCAAAGAGATATTTTTTTAACTATCTGTATGCTGTAGCCGTAAATTCTGGGTCAAGACCAGAACTTTTCTCGCCCTTACATTTTTCGCCTAAAATAATATTGATGTTCCTGAACCTCTATGCTATTCTTTTCTTTAAAGGATTTTTATGGGAAATATAAAGTGGATTTTCGATGATAAGGAATATCTTTTGGATGAATCTTTTAAAAACCTTAACATTCCAGACCCATTGTTTCTATCACTTTTGAGAAGAGGTCTGAAAAATGCAGAGCAAATAAAAAGTTTTTTGCACCCTTCAATAATGGACCTTTACCACCCCAATCTTCTTTTAGATATGGAAAAAGCTGTGGAGAGAGTCTTCAAAGCAATTGAAAGGAAGGAGAAGATTCTTATATTTGGAGACTATGATGTTGATGGAATCACAGGAACAGTGATTCTCTTGAAGTTGATCTCATCACTGGGAGGGAATGTTGATTTTTATATACCTGAAAGAATTAAAGAGGGTTATGGAATTAAAAGAGAGCATGCTGAAAAAGTGGAGGAGACGGGTGCAAGGCTCGTAATTACTGTTGACACGGGTGTAAAGGGATTTGATTTTGTTGAGTTCGCAAAGATGAAAGGAATTGATGTAATAGTTACAGATCATCACCTTCCTGACCCTTCAGGAATACCATCTGCATTTGCTGTTCTGAACCCCCTCAGAAATGATTGCTCCTATCCCTTTAAAGGACTTGCTGGAGTTGGAGTTGCCTTTAAACTCGTCCAGGCAATTCTTGAGAAAATCAAAAAGGAAAAGTTTATACCCCGGTATCTGATGCTTGTTGCAATAGGGACCATTGCGGACCTTGCAGAAATAAGAGGAGAAAACAGAGTATTTGTAAAGATTGGCCTTGAGGAATTAAAAAATCCTTTGAACAGGGGTTTAAGGTCTCTTCTTGAGATAAGTGGTCTTTTAGAAAAAAAGGTTTCTGCAAGTGACATTTCCTTCAGAGTGGGCCCAAGACTTAATGCCTCTGGAAGACTATCATCTGCTTCGAGGGCAGTGGAGCTATTTATATCAGAGGATCCTGATAAATGTAGAAAGCTTGCTGAAGAACTTGATGCACTTAATGTTGAAAGACAGAAAATAGAGGAAGAGATACTCAGAGAATCCCTCTCTCTTATTCCAAAGGAAAAAATTCCCAAGATCCTTCTCCTTTTCAAAGAAGGATGGCATAGAGGTGTGATTGGTGTTGTTGCTTCTAAACTTGTTGAGAAATTCAGAAGACCTTCCTTACTCATTTCTGTTGAAGATGAAATGGGCTATGGTTCAGGAAGATCAATAGAATCCTTCCATCTTGCGTCTGCTTTAGGCACAGTAGCTGAACTTTTTGAAAGTTGGGGAGGGCATAAAATAGCCTCCGGCTTTGTCATAAGAAGAGATAAAATTGATGAGTTGAAGTCCCGTCTTGAGAGCTATGCTGAAAAAGTTCTTACTGAAGAGGATTTTGCAAGAACGATAAAAATTGATTCATTTATTTCTCTCAATGAAATTGATAAAAGATTCCTTGACATCTTAGAGGACGAGTTTCCACCTTTTGGTATAGGAAATCCGAGACCGGTATTTGCATCTAAGAATGTAAGGATTGAAAGAACTCCTGAGTTCGTAAAGGAAAATAAAATACAGCTCAGTTTTTCTCAAAATGGAGTCGTGGCAAGGGGTGTTATATGGGATTATAATGAGAAAGAGCTGAATCTGGATTTTCTGAAAGAAGGGAATAATCTTTCCATAGCATACCATGTTGAAAGAGAGAATTTCATTGGCGAAGCATTCCCACTTTTAAACATAATAGATTTTAAAAATGAAACGGGATAAAATTAGGAAGCTTATAGCTCTTTCCATCCTTCTTACATCTTTTATTGTAATTTTAATACTATTCTCAAAAAAGACAAAGATAAATGTAAAAGAAGATACTACTTTATCAGAGGGACAGAGCGAGCTTCATCTCGTTCAGACAGATGGCAAAAAGGAAATTTTCGAATTATATGCCAAGAGACATTATCCTGACAAATTGGGAAGATTCCATCTCAATGGAGATATAAAGATAAAAATATTCGGGAAAGCTGAAGGAAAGGATATAGTTGTTAAAGGAGACAGTGGTATCTATGAAAAGGATATGACTTTTGTTGCAATTAACAATTCAGAAGTTTCAGTTGAAGATTTAAAGATTAAATCTAAGGAGTTAATTTATACTTTAGAAGGGACAATAAAAAGTTACTCCCCTTCAAAATTTGAGCATAAATATGGGAATGGGGAAGCTGATAATTTCATTTATGATTTAAATAAAAAAACAATTACCGCTCACAATTTTAAAGGAGATTTTAAAAAGGAAGAAAATTTTAATCTATCTGCAGATAAAACAACTCTTTCCTACAATGAAAATTCAATCCTTATGGAGGGAAACTGTTTAATAAAAAGTGAGAAATATGATTTAAAATCTGAAAAGGTATATTTCATCTTTTCTGAAGGTAAAATTGTTTATTTCATAGGGGATGGAAATCCAGAAATTATTTATTCTGGAAAAGAAGAAGGCAAAGGAGTTGCAGAAATTCTTGGAAGAGAAGGGAACAAAGTTCTAAGATGCGAACGCTTTGAAGTCAAAAGAGAGGAAAATCATTTTAACATTAAAGTTGAAAATAGATGCAAACTTGAGTTTCCTGCAAAAATCAAAGGAGAAATAGG
Source organism: uncultured Clostridia bacterium (assembly GCA_964531645.1). Classification (GTDB taxonomy): domain Bacteria; phylum Acidobacteriota; class Aminicenantia; order JBFLYD01; family JBBIMS01; genus JBBIMS01. The sequence continues at coordinate 26,854 of CAZHEF010000006.1, read as the reverse complement.
AAGCCTGGGTGCTCAGCTCATAAATATTGTTTATGAAAGAGGAAAGGGGCTGAAGGAGGCAAAGGCGGAAGGGAATTTTTTCTTTATCGACTCAGACCTGAGGATGGAAGCAAAAAACACTTATGGAAAACCTAATGAGGAGCGCAAAGAGTGGGAAATCATCAAAGGAGAAGGAGAGGTAAAATATCAAGGAAATGTAAGTTTTGAATGCGGAAATTTTTCAAAAAACAAGAATATAATTCTTCTTGAAAGGAAGAGGCCATCTGTGAAAAGGAATGAGGAGATGGTTTTTGCAGATAGAATTGAATACGACTCAGAAAAGAAAATAATGAAAGGAACAGGGAATGTAAGAGCCTTCCTGGGACAAAAGGTCTTTTCTGCATCTGTTCCCTTTTTCAAAAACGAAAGAAAAATTTTTGCAAGAGGAGAATCGATCTTCTGGGATGAAAACGAAGAGATAATAAATCTTAAGGGGAATGCATCCCTTGAACAGGGAGAGCAGTTCCTGAAAAGTCAGGATTTGCTTTTTGAAAGGAAAAAAGAATCCTTCTCAACAAATAAACAAACACAATTCCTTTTTCTGTCAAAAGATGAAACAATTTCAGGAATCTGCAATTCGGCTAAATACTCAAAGGAAAAGAATCTCATGGTTCTATCTGGGAACTCAAAATTGAGCACAAAGGAGTATTCCATAAAGGGGGGTTTAATCAAAATCGGATTCGATAAAGAGGGTGAATTAAATTTCATTGAAGGAGAATCAGGTGTTGAATTCAGCTCTAAAGAGATAGAGGGAGAGGGTGATAAATTTTATCTTGATTTAAAGAATAAAAAGGCAATTTTTGATGGGAATCCTTCTATAAAGGATGAAAAAAGAGGTAAGATGAGAGGAAGGAAAATTCTCATAGATCTTGAAACTAAGGAAGTAAAAATTGAAGGGAATATTTCAGAAGTTGAAATAAAGGAAAATGGATAATGATTCTTTCAGCTTTCAACCTTACAAAATCCTTTGGAATGAGAAAGGTTGTTAATGAAGTCTCTATGGAGGTTAGGACCGGGGAAATTGTCGGACTACTCGGACCCAATGGAGCCGGCAAGACAACTACATTCTCAATGATCCTCGGCCTTATCCAACCCGACAATGGAAGGATTGAGCTGGATGGGGAGAACATAACCTTTCTTCCAATGTATCAGAGAGCCCAGAAAGGAATTGGTTTTCTACCGCAGGAATCGAGTATATTTCGTGGATTAACTGTGGAAGGCAATCTTTTCTCTGTAATAGAAAGTATGAGGGGCACTCTATCGGAAAAGAAGAGGAGGGTAGATGCTATTTTAAAGGCATTTTCTATTGAAAATCTCAGGAATGTTAAAGGAGTTCTCCTGTCAGGAGGGGAAAGGAGAAGAGTTGAAGTGGCAAGGGCTCTTATACTTGAGCCAAAGTTCCTTCTCCTTGATGAACCATTTACAGGTATTGACCCTATTGCTGTCTCAGATTTTCAGAAAATAATTATAGGTCTCAAGGAGAAGGGGATAGGGATTCTAATAACTGACCATAATGTTAGGGAAACCTTGAAAATTACCGACAAAGCATATATTATAAAAGATGGAGCTATTCTTAAAGAAGGAACTCCTGCAATGCTTGCCTCAGACCCTGAGGTGAGAAAGGGTTACTTAGGAGAAAAGGTAGAGATTTAGATATGAAAAGAACTCGCTCAGGAATTTTAGTAAGTGTTATTCAAAAAATATTCTTATCACCCCATTTAGGCACATATCTAAAACTTCTCACTGCCCCATCAACCCAAATAAAGGAATTGATAGAGCAGGAGCTATCCACAAATCCTCTCCTTGAAGCAGAAGAAAGAAAATTCATGGATCTATATTCTGGAATGGAATTGACCGATTTGATTTCCCTTAGTCTTGGTCCTCTTGCAGAGGGCGAGGAGGATGTTGAAGAAGTCACATCAGAGGAAGATGAAAGTGTAACAGATGAAGAGCTGGACAAAATTCTTTCTGAATTGAGTGTTAATGAACTTTTTGGAGAGTCTTCAGATTCGGATGATATAGTAGATCCCTTTGAGAATTTGAAAAAAGACGAGAACCTGAGAGATTATCTTTATGATCAATGTCAGAAGGTAAATCTCGATGAGGAGGACAGGGAAATTGCCGAGGTAATCATTGACAATCTCGACGAAAGGGGTTTCCTCATAACATCTCTTGAAGAAATTGCAAGAAGAGAAGGGATTGATTTAGCAAAAATTGAGAGAATAAGAAAGAAGTTAATGAAAGACTTTGATCCCGAAGGTGTGGGCGCAATGAACTTTGAGGAATTTCTTTCCTACCAGATTGAAACAAAGCTTTCATCTGACCCTTCCTTGCAAAATTTCATTAATAAATGTGCAGAAATTCTTAAAAGCTCAGACTCATTTAAAAAGATAAAAGAAGTAGGAATCAGTATTGAGGAGCTTAAAGAAAACCTCCAAAAGTTAAGGAGGCTAAGACCTTTCCCCCTTTACGGATTCCATCTTGAAAATGTCGAGTACCCCAATGCTGATATAATTGTAAATAAGACAGATAAAGGTTATACTCTCCTTCTGAATGATGAGGGGATTCCCCGTTTGAGAGTAAATCGCTACTATCTGAAACTTTTAAAACAACCTAATTTAGATAATGAAACAAAGAAATTTCTGAAGGAAAAAAAGAGAAACGCTGAATTGTTCATAAAGAGTCTCGATATGAGGAATAAGACAATTTATAAAGTGGCAGAAGCAATAGTAGAGCGCCAGAAGGAATTTCTTGAGAGGGGGGTTGATTTTATTAAGCCAATGAAGTTGAAAGATGTTGCGGATAAGATAGGAGTTGATGAATCAACAGTAAGCAGAGCAATTGCCAACAAAAGTATTGCAACGGAATTCGGACTTTTCCCTCTTAGATTCTTTTTCCACAGCGCCATAGATACAGAGAGCGGGGATAAGATTTCTTCTGTTTATTTAAAAAATAGAATAAAAGAATTGATAGAATCAGAGGACAAAAATAATCCTCTATCTGACAGTCAGATCCTTGAAATCCTCCAAAAGGAGGGAGTGAAGATTGCAAGGAGGACTGTAGCAAAATATAGAGAAGAACTTGGAATTCTTTCTGCCTCTATGAGAAAAAGAATAAATCTGTTAGGAGTGAAATCATGAAGATAAATTTTACAGGAAGAAATTTTGAGATTCCTCAAAGCTTAAAGGATTTTGCAGTGAAGAGGTTGGAAAAATTGAGGAAAATAGAAGGGGACATTATTGAAGCAACAGTTACAATGACCATGGAAAGGCACAATCACATTGTGGAACTAAATATAAAGGACAGGAAATCCTCTTTTATTGCCTCAGAAAAAAGCAATTCGATGCCTGTATCTCTGAGGAGAGCCTTCGATATAGTTGAAAAACAGATAAAAAAAGGAAAAGAGAAGGTAATTAAAAAGAAAAGAAGAGCAGAACTTCCCTCTCCTGTAGAGTTTGTTCCTGTTGAAGTTGAAGCAATGCTAACAAGAAGTAATGATTATTTTCCAAAACCGATTTCCCTGGAAGAGGCTGTAAAATTATTCAATTCCAGCAAGAAAGAAATACTTGTTTTCAGAAACATTGACTCTAAAAAAGTGGCTGTTCTTTTTAAAAGAAATGATGGCACAATTTCCCTTATAGAGACTAATTTTTGAGAAAAAAGTGAGACTTGGTAATTTAATTAAAAAGGAACTGATAATTAAAGAGACAAAAGCTAAGAGTAGAGATGAGATAATAAAGGAAGTTGTTCAGTTTTTAAAGAGAAAAGATTTAATCAACAATGAAAAGGAACTTATCCAGAAATTAATAGAAAGGGAGGATCAAGCTACTACAGCTGTTGCCGATGGAATTGCAATCCCACATTGCAAAAGTAGAAGTCTCGAAGAGCCTCTGATAGCCTTAGCTGTTTCGAGGGAAGGGGTCGACTTCAATTCAACAAATAAGAAACCAACTTATATCTTTTTCTTTTTAATTACTCCTGAGAATCAGCCGACAAAACATCTTCAGGTTCTTGCCCTCATTGCCCATCTTGCGAAAAAAGGTCTTTCCCTTGCAAAGAGAATCCTCAGCACAAAAAATGAACAGGAAATCCTGGAAGTAATTAAAGAGGAGGAATTTTCAGGAAGTGGTGGTAAATAAAAGAAAAGAGGGCAAGATTCCAGGGGTATTAATGGATATTTTCGGAGTTGGTGTTCTAATAACAGGGGAAAGCGGGCTTGGAAAAAGTGAAAGTGCCCTTGATCTAATATCAAGGGGGCACAGGCTTGTATCCGATGATGTTGTGGAAATTAGAAGGTTCGGAAAAAATGAGATTGTAGGCTCCTCACCCGCTATAACCAAGAATCTAATGGAAGTGAGAGGATTGGGAATAATAAACATAAAAGAAATCTTCGGTGTCTCCTCCGTCACCGATGAGAAAAAAATTGAACTGGTAATCGATCTCTCTAAATGGGATGGAAAAGAAGGGGATAGGTTAAGGTTGGAAGAGGAGTGGTACGAAATTGCCGGAGAAAAGTTCCCTTTGGTCAGGATACCTGTAGCGAGTGGAAGGAACACGGCAATTTTAATTGAAGTCGCTGTCAAACAGTTTCTTATGAGAAAAGAGGGAAAAAATGTGACGAAGGAGCTCGTACAAAAAATTGAAAGAAAGTATTTGAAAGATGGGAAAACAAAAAAATAGGGTAAAAAAATATTATATAATTACTGGACTCTCAGGTTCAGGAAAGACAATTATCAGTCTTTATTTTGAGGATTCCGGATTTTACAGAGTTGATAATATTCCCTCTGAACTCATTCCCAAATTTGTTGAACTTTACGACAAACAGGAATCCGCTCCGCCCGCTGTCCTTGTTGTTGATATAAGAGGAAGGGATTTTACATCAAATTTTCCAGTAATTTACAAAAAACTTAAAAAGAAGAGGGATGATATTATGCTACTTTTTCTTGAAGCGAGTGATGAGATTCTTCTAAAAAGATTTAAGGAGGCGAGAAGACCTCATCCTCTTTTCTCTTCCCTTCCCTTAAAAGAATGTATTGAGAAGGAAAGACTGCTTCTCAGCCCTATAAGGGATCTCGCGGATGAGATAATCGATACATCCCATCTATCTGTTCCTGAGCTTAAGGAGCTGACAAGGGCAAAGTTGATCGGCGAGGAAAAAAGTATATCTATTTCCATAATTTCTTTCGGTTATAAATGGGGTATCCCTTCCGACTCAGATCTTGTCCTTGACCTTAGATTTCTCCCAAATCCATTTTATAAAGAAGAGCTAAAGAATTTATCAGGAAAAAACAAAAAGGTTCGGGACTTCGTTCTCTCCTTTGATGAGACTAAAGACTATTTGAAAAAGCTTGAGGAATTTATAAGTTATTTAATCCCCAAATATATTAAAGAAGGGAAAAGGCATCTTACAATTTCCCTTGGGTGCACTGGTGGGAAGCATCGCTCAGTAATAGTCGCCGAAATTTTAGGTAATTTCCTGAATAAACTCGGGTATAATACTTATATTTACCATAGAGACATTAGAAAGGAGTAAATATAAATTGACAGGAAAGGAATAAAATGATCGGAGGAGTTATTGTTTCTCATGGAACTCTTGCAAAGGAACTTCTCGATGTTTTATCTGCAATCCTCGGATATACCCCTCCCATTGAGGTTCTTTCAATCGGGTGGTTCAATGATGTTGACAAGTCAAGGAATGGTCTTCAATCCTGTATCAGAAGAGCCAACAGAGGGAAGGGGGTCATAGTTTTTACAGATATATTCGGTGGTTCACCATCCAACATTGCTTTCAGTTTCTTAGAAGAGAATCAAGTGGAAATAATAACAGGAGTGAATCTTCCAATGTTGATTAAATTCTCCCAGCTTCCAAAGAATATAACTTTGAAAGATGCAGTCTCTGAAATTAGAAAAAGTGGAGTTGGAGGAATAGTCATTGCCTCTGAGCTCCTTTCGGAGAAAAGCAAAAAATGATTAAAAAGAAAGTTGTTCTTAAGAATCGACTCGGTCTTCACGCAAGGGCTGCCTCTCTTCTTGTAAATCTTGCAAAGAAGTTCAACTCTTCCATCCATCTTTTGAAAGATTCTGAGGAAATAAATGCGAAAAGTATCCTGGGAATTCTGACCCTTGCTGCATCTAAGGGTTCGGAATTAATTATAAAGGCGGATGGGGAGGATGAGGAGGAGGCTGTCAGGGAAATTGAAGAGTTAATAGAGAAAAAATTTTATGAGGAAGACTGATGGAAAAAGTAAAAGGAATGCCTGTAAATCCTGGAATCGCAATTGGTTCTGTATGGATAAAAGAAGCCCCGATAATTCTACCTAAGAAGAAGGAGCTTTCAACCTCTGAGATAAAGGAAGAAATCATTTTTTTTAAGGAATCCCTTCGTGCTGTCAAAGAAGACATAATGGAGATGAAAAAAAAATTAGCTATTCAGATTGGAACAGAGGCTTCTCTTGTCTTCGATTCCCACCTTCTTTTGCTTGAAGACCAGGAATTTATTCGGGAGATTGAAAATACAATAAGTCAAGGATACACATTGAGCTGGTCTCTTTCAATTGTCCGGGAAAAATTCCTTAAAATATTTGAAAGAATAGAGGATGAGTATATAAGGGAAAGGGTTCATGACATATGTGATGTAATAAGTAGAATCCAGAAGAAAATATCAAATTTCCAACCTCCGATACCTCCTCAAAAGTTAGACCAGAACCTAATTCTTGTAGCTTATGACCTGCTTCCTAGCGAAATACCTCCACTTTTTGAATTAAAAGGCTTAAGAGGGATAGTTCTTCAGGGTGGAAGCAAAACAGCTCATTCAATAATCCTTGCTAAAAGTCTTGGAGTTGTAATTGTCATAGGAGTAAAAAGCCTGCTTTCAAAAGTCAGAAATGGAGACAAAATTGTTGTAGATGGGAGAAGTGGTGAGATTATGATTGAACCTTCGTCTTCGTTCCTGACTGTAATTAACAAAAAAAGGAAAGAAATGGAGATGCAGAAGGAGGAAGCTCTTGCAGAAGTTCAAATGCCTTCTCGGACCTTAGATGGTCACTCCTTCACCCTTCTTGCAAACATCGAAATGGCTGAAGAATCTGATGTTGCAATTAAAAATGGTGCAGAAGGAATAGGGCTTTTCCGTTCAGAATTCTTCCTTCTTAATTCGAGGGTTTTTCCCAGTGAAGAGTCTCAATTCAAATATTACAAAAAAGCGATAGAAAAAATTTCAAATAGAAGATTTGTAATAAGAACTTTTGATGTCGGAGGAGAGAAGGTTTTTTCATATGAAGGGGAAAGGGAAACAAATCCAGCACTTGGCTTGCGAGCAATACGCCTTATGCTTAAAAGGAGGGAGCTCCTGATACCTCAGCTCAAAGCAATTTTGAGAGCATCAAATTATGGAGATGTAAAAATTCTCATTCCAATGCTCACCTCCCTTAATGAGTTAAAGGATTTCAAGGTATTAATTGAGGAAACAAAGGAAAGCTTGAGAAAGGAAGGGATACCCTTCAATGAAAAGATTGAAATTGGAGCAATGATAGAAGTCCCTGCTTTTGCTTTTATTTCCGACTCAGTAGCTAAAAACACTGACTTTCTAAGTATAGGGACAAACGACCTTATTCAGTATACACTTGCCATAGACCGAACAAATCAAAATGTTTCCTATCTTTACAATCCTCTCCATCCTTCAGTCCTCAGAATATTGAAATTTATAAAGGAATCCGCTGAGAGAAACGGGAAAATGGTCTATGTTTGTGGAGAGATGGCATCAGAACCTCTTTATACAATTGTGTTTCTTGGGATGGATATAAATACTTTCAGTATGAATCCTTTGTACATTCCAATAGTTAAAAAAGTTCTCAGAAAAATCGAAATGAAAAAGGCGAAGGAAATTGTCCAGGAATCTCTTGAACTTCCTCCTGAAGAAATGGAGAATTTTTTGCTCAGAGGGATTGAATCGAATTTTGGAGAAGTTTTAAAGGAGATTTAAATGAAAAAGATTGATAAGCCATGGGGCTACGAAATACTCTTTGCTCACACGGAACAATATGTCGGCAAAGTCCTGAAAATATATAAAGGTGAGATGTTAAGTCTTCAATATCACAAAATCAAAGATGAGACCATTTTTCTCTGGGAAGGAGAGATGCTTTTTGATGTGGAGGAGGATGGAAAAATTGTAGAGAGAAGACTTTTACCGGGAGACAGCTACAGGATAAGACCCGGTGTCAAGCACAGAATGAGAGCAATAGAAGAATGCCTTGTTTTTGAGGTCTCGACACCCCATCTCGAGGATGTTGTCAGACTCGAAGATAAATACGGACGGGTAAAGTATTAGTTCTTACTTCTTTCCCGGACTTTTCTCAACCTCCAGTAGCTCCACCTCAAAAATCAAAAGGGAATTTGGCTCTATAATGTCTCCTGCTCCCTGTTCACCATAGGCAAGGGAAGAGGGGATAAAAATTTGCCATTTAGAACCTGATTTCATGAGTTGAAGAGCCTCAATCCATCCCGGAATCATGTTTTTTAACTGGAAAGTTACTGGTTCACCTCTTTTGTAGGAGCTGTCAAATTCTTTCCCATTTATAAATGTTCCTTTATAGTGAACCTTTACTGTATCTTCAAGAGTCGGTTTTGGACCATTCCCTTCATTTATAATTTTGTATTGAAGACCACTTACTGTGGTTACAACACCTTCTTTTTTTGCATTTTCTGCGAGAAATTTTTCTTCCTCAACTTTATTTTTAATAGCGACTTCTTTTCTTCTTTCAAGTTCTTTTTTAATAATGGTTTGCTGGAATTCTGTTAAAGTTTTCTTTGTCTCTTCCTCAGTTAAAATTGAGTTCTTGCCACTTATTCCGTCCCTTATGCCCTGAATCATATTCTCAAGGGAGATATCTTCTGAATATTTTTTCAGATTTTTCCCGAGATCAAATCCAATTGCATAACTTGCTTTGTCATTCTGATTTTCGAGAACTTTTGATTCGCTGACCTTTGTTTTTTTGCATGCGGGAATGAGAATCAACGCAAAAAACAAAAAAAATAAAAGAAAGTTTTTCACTAATTTCCTCCTCAAACAAAATAAAAGAAAAGTGTATCAGAATATCACGGAAATAGCAAAAAATCCTTCTTGACAAAAACTCATCTTTTTAATACTCTTTATTGCTATGGAATTTGGAAAATTGAATGATTCTCTTGTTAAAGAGTTCGAAGAGATTGTCGGAAGTAAAAATTTAATATATGGTGATAGGGAAGCTCTTGAAAGCTATTCAAGGGATGAATCAGGAAAGTTCTACTCCTCCCTTCCTGAAATTGTTTTAAAACCTTTGAATGCAAACCATATTTCAGAAATATTAAAAATTGCAAAAAGAGAAAGAATACCAGTTACTCCGAGAGGTGCTGGTAGCGGACTTTCAGGAGGTTGCATTCCAATTTACGGAGGAATTGTCCTTTCCCTTGAGAGGATGAATAGATTGATCGAGATTGACAAAAGAAATATGGTGGCAGTTGTTGAGCCAGGAATGATAACGAATGATCTTTGCAAAATTATTGAAAAGGAAGGTCTTTATTATGCAGGTTATCCAATGAGTGTGGAGATAAGTTTTATTGGAGGTAATGTTGCGACAAATGCGGGAGGAGGAAAAGTTATAAAATATGGGAACACAGGAAAGCATGTCTTGGGAATAGAGGCTGTTCTTCCCGATGGAGAAATTGTCCAGTTTGGAGGAAAAAGGAGAAAAGATTCAAGCGGATACAATTTTGTTGGATTCCTTGTTGGCTCAGAAGGAACCCTTGCAATATTTTCAAAAATATTTTTGAATCTTGTTCCCCTTCCAGGAAAAACAATGGATTTTTTCATATCCTTTGATAGTCCTGAATCAGCAATTGGAATTATAGAAAGAATAATCTCAGGAACAGGAAGCATTCCCTCAGCAATTGAATTTATAGATAGAATATCTGTTGAAATTGGAAAGAAATTCAACAAAATCTCTCTCCCTTTAGAGAGAAATGAAGAGGCATTCCTGATTGTTCAGTTTGAGGAGAAGGACGAGAATCAGCTTTATGAGGTAGGAGAGAAATTGTCTGATATTCTTACTGAGGCAGGTGTCTTAAATGTGATTGCATCCACTGAAAAAGCAAGTTCAGAAAAGATATGGAAGATTAGGAGGAACTGGATAGAGGCAATAAAAAGTGTTGATCCATATGTCCTTTCAGGTGATGTTGTTGTTCCATCTTCTGAAATTCCTAAAATGATGAGCTTTATAAAGGAGATTTCAAAGGAATTCGATGTTAAAATTCCCGTTGCAGGTCATGCAGGTGATGGTAATCTCCATCCCGCTCTCATGAAGCCTGAAAAAATGTCTCCTGAAGATTGGAAAAACATTGCAGAGGAAATTCTCGAAAAGATTGCCCTGAAAGCTTCAGAGCTTGGAGGAGCAGTGAGTGGTGAGCACGGTATAGGCCTCCTGAAAAAAGAGCTCCTGAAAATGACTAAGAGGAAAGATTGGGAATTGATGAAGCGAATAAAAGAGGAGTTTGATCCCAATTACATATTGAATCCAGGAAAATTATTTTAAATGCCTTTATATAGTCTTTCTGGAGCAATAATTGGGTTCCTTCCAATACTTGTTGTTCTAATCCTTATGATTCGATTCTCTTTCCCTGCTTTTAAAGCAATGCCTGCAGGATGGCTCTTTTCAGCAATTCTTGCCTTTTTTATCTGGAAAACTCCAATCTTTTGGATTGCGGGAGCAACATTTAAAGGTTTTATAATTGCCCTCGACATAATACTCATTGTTTTTGGAGCTGTTCTTCTTTATTTCACTATGCTTGAGGGAGGAGCAATAAAAACAATCTCAAAAACTGTTATGGGGATGAGTGGTGATAGAAGGGTTCAGGCAAATCTCGCATGGCTTCTATGCGCTTTTTTTGAGGGAGTTGCAGGATTTGGAACTCCTGGGGCAATTGTTGGACCTTTAATTTTTGGAATGGGTTTTCCTGCAATTGTCTCAGCAGGGATAGTTCTTATCTTCAATTCAACGCCAGTCTCCTTTGGTTGCATAGGGATTCCAGTATGGGGAGGAGTTGGAGGCTCTCTCAAAACCGAAGAGTTTCAAAAAGTTTTCACCCTTTCAGGAATTGAATTCAATCAATGGGTTAATGTTCTTCTGACTCGTCATGTAGCGTTAATTCATGGAATAATCGGAACTTTCTTACCCCTTCTCAGCTTATATCTACTTGTAAAATGGACTGGAGGAAGGAGGGAGGATTTCAAAGGTGCTATTTTTCCAGCTCTTTTCGCAGGTCTTTCCTTCACCATTCCTTATACAATCTCAGCATTTCTTTTAGGCCCTGAATTCCCCTCACTCCTTGGCTCAATTTGTGGAATAATATTTTATTACCTCCTGATCAAATTAAAAATTGTAAGGGTTGGAAAAATTTATGAATTTTCATCGGAGAAGATCCCGTCTATTGAAGAGAAAAGTAGCGTTTCAACAATTAAAGCATTCCTTCCCTACATCCTCATTGCCCTAATTCTCTTTATTACAAGAGCTTTTCCTGAAGTTAAAAAATTTGTCGAGGGAAATCTCTTGATCGGATGGAAAAGAATTTTTGCGACTGAAATTTCCCAATCCATAATACTCCTCAACAATCCAGGCATTTACTTCATCCTTGTTTCCTTAATATCCAATATCATTTTTAAAATGAAAAAGAATGAAATAAAATTTGCATGGTCGAAAACAGTAAAAAGATTAGTTCCTGCCTCAATTGCTCTTCTCTTTGCTCTTGCCCTTTCCCAGACAATGATTTACACATCTGTCAATCCCTTCGATATGAGTTCAATGATTGTTATGATTGCCAGAGAAATAGCGGTTTTGACAGGAAAATTTTACTCACTATTTTCACCGTTTGTTGGAATTCTCGGAGCATACATTGCGGGAAGCAACACGGTCTCCAATATAATGTTTTCAGGATTCCAATTTGCAACTGCCCAAATCATTGGACTTCCAAAAACTATTATTTTAGCCCTTCAGGTAATTGGAGGAGCAGTTGGAAATATGATTTGCGTTCACAATGTTGTTGCAGTGTGTGCAACAATTGGGATAATTGGAAAAGAAGGATTGATAATAAAAAAGAACCTCATCCCAACGATTCTCTACGGTTTACTGGCAGGTGCAGTAGGAACTGCTCTAATAATTTTATCACCGAATTTGTTTTAATTTTATATATCCTTATCACCCAATTCCTTTAATTTTTCCTTCGATTCTTTCAATCCAAAAACAATGGAAGAAAGGCGATTGAATAAAAATTGACAACTTTTAATCTTTAGATTAGATTAACATATGAGTTTAAAAACTTTATTCCTTCGAAAGACTCTTGATGAGCTTAAGAGGGAAGCGGAGGAACCCGAACACAGGTTAAAAAGAGTTTTAGGTCCTGTTGAACTAACTGCTCTCGGAATTGGTGCAATTGTAGGAGCGGGAATATTTGCAGTTACCGGGACCGCTGCTGCAGGTTCTGCCCATCATATTGGAGCTGGTCCAGCTCTTGTAATTTCATTTATAATAACAGCAATTGCCTGCGGTTTCTCCGCCCTTGCTTACTCTGAGTTTGCATCCATGATTCCAATCGCAGGTTCTGCCTACACATACTCTTATGCAACAATGGGTGAGCTTGTTGCGTGGATAATTGGCTGGGATTTAATTCTTGAGTATGCTGTTGGAAATGTTGCAGTTGCAGTTAGCTGGGCGGGATATTTTAAAGAATTTTTAAGAGGTTTTGGAATAGATATTCCAATTTACCTTGTTGTGGATTACAGAACAGCTGTGAGGGAAGGGATAATTCAAAATGCCCCCCACATTCTCGGCGTTCCGATAGTATTCAATCTTCCAGCTGTTGCAATTGTTGCATTTCTTACTGTTATCCTTGTAATTGGAATAAAAGAGAGCACTGTTTTCAATAACCTGATGGTTGCAATAAAAATTGGAATACTTCTTTTGTTCATTGCCATTGGAGCTTTCTATGTAAAGCCCGAAAACTGGGCTCCCTTTGCTCCCAATGGATGGAAGGGAATAATGACAGGCGCAGCCCTTGTCTTCTTTGCCTATATAGGTTTTGATGCTATAACTACAGCTGCGGAGGAAACAAAGAATCCAAAGAGAGATTTACCAATTGGGATAATTGGCTCCCTTGCAATCACAACAATTCTTTATATCGCTGTAACCCTTGTTCTTACTGGAATTGTTCCATTTTCAATGCTTGCAACAGCAGAGCCCCTTGCAACAGCCCTGAATGCAATAAAGCTTAACTGGGTAGCAGGGGTTGTCTCCTTTGGCGCAATTGTCGCAACTACTGCAGTCCTTCTTGTTTTTCAGCTTGGACAACCAAGAATTTTCTTTTCCATGGCAAGAGATGGGTTGCTTCCAGAGTATTTTGCGAGGGTTCATCTAAAGTTTAAGACACCGCATGTCACAACTATATGGACAGGTGTTTTTGTAGGTTTCTTTGCAGCTTTTGTTGACATAAATGAAGCAGTGGAGCTTACAAATATTGGAACTCTCTTTGCCTTTGTTCTTGTAAATATAGGGATAATAATCCTCAGATATAAAGAACCCGACAGACCAAGACCATTCAAGACCCCTCTTGTCCCTCTAATTCCAATCCTCGGCATCCTCTCAAACTTATATCTTATGATTTCCCTGCCATGGGTAACATGGGTGAGATTTTGCATCTGGCTTGTTATTGGACTCTCCATTTATGTTCTTTATGGATTCAGAAAGAGCGTTATCAGGGGAAGGGTATTATAAGAATACCTCTTTGCAATTTCGCTCTTTAGCCATCTGGCTTTTTTCTCTCAGGTCTCGCCTTTCTCGCTTCATGGGTTTCAATAAATCAAAATTTATGTTATAAATATCCTTCTTAAAGATGAGATACTGTCCACTGTGTGGCTCAAAGAATACTAAACTTTGGAGAAAAGGAAATATTGAATCTGTGAAGGTTGAAGAATTTAAAATCACTGATTATCAGTATGGGAAACACTGGAATCTTTTAAAATGCATGGATTGTAATTTTATTTTCTCAGATCCTTTTCCACCTGTTGAAGTATCTGAAATTTATAAAGAGATTGTTGACTCTGAGTATGTTGAGGAAGAAAAGGGTAGAAGCGGAAATTTTAAAGATATACTTAAAACTTTGAATAAATTATCAAAGGATAAGGGAACATTTCTTGATGTAGGAAGTGCCACGGGTATAATGATGAACCTTGCGAAAAAAAAAGGCTGGAAGGTTTATGGTGTTGAACTTAGCTCATGGGCAGTGGATGTAGCAAGAAAAAGATATGGGCTTGAGATTGCAAAAGGTGATTTTTTGACTGTTGATTTTCCTGAAAATTTTTTTGAAGTTATAGCTTTAATCGATATAATCGAGCATGTTCCAAATCCTAAAGAGACAATTGAGAAAGTATGGAAATTATTGAAAAATAATGGAATCTGTGTTTTGGTGACCCCTGATATAATGAGCTTTACTGCAAAGTTAATGGGAGAGAAATGGTGGCATTTCAGACCTGCCCACATTGGATTTTTTTCAAAGGAGTCTCTTCTTTATTTGCTTAATTCAAAAGGATTTGAAATTGTTAAATTAAAAAGGTACAAATGGAGATTTTCCCTTTATTATATTGCATCAAGGATAAAGCTTTTAAAGAAATTGGCGGAGTTAAAATTTTTAAAACCCACTTTAAAGAGAATTCCTATTATTCTTCCCCTCATGGATTCTCTTGAAATCTATGCGAGGAAAATATGATTAAGAACCCTTACCTTAGAGCAATGAGGGTGGAGAGATGGCCAAGAAGCATTGCAATTTTTGTTGGAACTTATTTTTACCTTCTCCTCAAAAAAGTTCCAATTAATTCTCCTGAGTTTCTTAAAATAATTTTTGATTCATTTATAGCCTTTATTCTTACAGTTTCAATCTCTTTTTTAAATTATATAATCAATGAAATTGCTGATGCTCCTTTCGACATCCATCATCCTTTAAAAAAGGAGAGACCTCTTGTAAGAGGTGAGGTAAAGAAAGGAAGACTTGTTCTAATTGCAATATTCCTATTCATCTTTTCAATTTCCATTTCCCTTCTATATTTTTCATCCTTGACCACCTTTTCCCTTCTTTTACTTTTTGTCGCTGGAATTCTATACAATGTAAAGCCGATGAGACTAAAGGATGTTTCATTCCTTGATTCCATATCTGAATCTGTGAACAATCCGATAAGGCTTTTGATAGGTTGGTTCTCAGCTGGCGCTAAAGATTTTCCACCCCTTCTCCTCCCTTTATTTTTCTGGCTTGCTGGAAATTTCCTTCTTTCTACAAAAAGGTTATCAGAGTTAAAAAATCTTGGTATTGAAAGAGCAAAAGCTTACAGAAAATCCTTTTCAGGATACACCCATAAATCCCTTTTAATCTTTATAATTCTCTCTGCTTTATCCTGTTTTTCCCTTTTTGTATGGTTCTCCTGGAAGGAAAAAATTATAACCTTTATCCTCTCAATCCCATTTTTCCTTGTTCTCATTGTCTGGATATTCTTGAGAATGTCAAAGGACAAAGTTCTTGCGGATGAGCCAGAGGTTCTAATTAAAAAACCTTTCTTTTCTCTAATTCTTACTCTTATCCTCATCTTCATAATCTCAGCTCTTGTCTTTCACTAAGAGATTAGCGAGAAAAGCGAGACTGGCAAGACGAGAAATTAGAAAGTCTATGTGCAAAAGGGCAAAATTCAAAATTGGAAAATAAAATTTTTTAAAAGTTCAGAAAATTATTAAAAGTAAGAAGTAGACAAATTTTCTCCCGAAAAAATATTTTGTAGCCTGAAATTTGTTATAATAGAATCGTGGAGGGAAAATGGTGAGAAAAAGGAATTTTTCATTTTTAATTTTTACCTTTTTAATTTCTTTCTCCCTTCTATCAGCTTTTTCAACAAAAGGTGCTTTGAAAGGATTTGACAGGTTTTCGGTGTTTGTTAAGGAGAGCTATCCCTATTTTGGTCTTAGAAATGTAAACTGGGATGAGCTTGTGAAAAAATATAGACCAATGGTGGAAAAGTGTAAGAGTGAAGATGAATTTGTTGAGATTATCAGAAATATAGTTGCTGAAGTTGGAAATCCCCATTTTATCGTTATAGAACCACAATTTGGAATGGGAGTTCCAGGTTCAAGAACTGAAAAAATAGAAGAGGGCTTAAAGATTATTTCAGTAACCGAAGATTCTCCTACAGAGAAAGCGGGATTGAGAAAGGGAGATGTAATAATTGAAATAAATGGCAGGTCTTTAATGAATTCATAAAATCCCTTCACAATTACTGGGGAAAGCCAGGGGAAAAAATTTCTGTAAAATTTAAAAATATCTCAGGAGAAATTAAAGAGTTTGAGATGGTTATTTTAGACCCAAGAAATCTTAAATGGGAACCTAAAATCGAATATAGACTCCTTGATAATGAAATAGGCTATATCAAAATTCCGTCTTTCCATGAAAAAATCTTTAAACAATTCAATGATGCCCTTGATAGCTTCAGCGAAACAAAGGGAATAATTCTTGACTTGAGGGGTAATAGAGGAGGGCCCTGGGGAATTTTTGCAAGAAGATTTTTCAATGAAACAACTTATTGTGGCAAAATAGTATTTCTAAAACCAGGACTTTACAGAGCACAAATAGGAATTGATTTAAAAAATACAAGGGAATCTGTCCAATCTTTATTTATTGCTCCAGGTGAAAGGTTTACAAAGGGAAAGTTGTAATTATAGTGGATAGATTCAGCGCTAGCGACTGTGAGTTTTTCATTACGCTTTTAAAGATTCCGGTAGAGGAGTTTTAGTAGGGGAAAAGACAACTGGCTTTTGCCCGGGATTTGCTCATACATATAGGATTGGGAAAATCGCAATTAGAATTCCCATCGCTACATTTCATCGTTTGAATGGAGAAACAGTGGAAGGGAAAGGAATAAGACCTGATATTTATGTTGAACCATTGGAAGGGGACGAAAAAGGCCCATTTATTAAAAAGGGGATAGAAGTTCTAAAAGGAAGATCCCCTGAAAAAGAATTTCAATACCCTCAAAAATTTCGGACTACAGGGGGAGGAGAAATTGTTGACTATTTAAATGAGGTGGCTATTACTTGTGTCGAAAGGGGAAATATTGATGGAGCGATTGAGGCATGGAAAAGAGCTTTATCTGAAAATCCAAAATCCTTTAAAGTCAATTACAACCTTTCCCTGATTCTATTCGACCTTGGAAAACTTGATGAAGCAGAAATTTATTGCAGAAACGCAATAAATTGCGGAGACATGTTCTATCTCCATTATGCATACAATCATCTTGGAAATATACCTTCTCAAAAAGGGAAGTTCTATGAGGCGATTGAGGAATATAAAAAATCAATTGAACTGGATAGAAATTTTGCTGTTGCCCATTACAATCTTGGCTCCGCTTACCATACGCTTGGAGAGAAGGAAAATGCTGAAAAACACTGGAAACTTGCTGTTGAGTATGAGAAGGTTAAAGGAAAGGGGAAAATTGGTGAGGAAAAGGTTAAAGGAGAGAAAGTGGAAATACTTGTATTTGTTGAGGAGAAAAAAGCTTCTTTTCTTGCTCGAAAATCCCTTGGGTTCTTGTATGAAAGGGAGGGATTGCGAGAAAAAGCAATTGAACAATTTGAATCTGCCATTGATCTAATTCCCACAGACCCGGATATTCATTATGAGCTCGGGATAATATACATGAAATCAAAAAATAAGAATAAAGCAATATATCATTTCAGGAATGCAATCAGTAATGGGACTTCAAAGGAAAGGGAGGCAAAGGCATTTTTAAAAGAACTAGAAAAATATTGACAAAATTAAAATTCAGGAAGATAAATGATATAAAAATAGACCTTTGAGTTAAAAAATTCTTTCTAACTGCGCCTGCTGAATTTAGAGATACTCTCCTGAAAATGTTTCTGAATAATTAATGCTTCAGCTTACAAGCGGAAATCTACAATCTCACAGCCTACAGCTGAACCGTCCTTTCAAAGAGTTGAATTTTAAAATTTTCAATTTTAAATTTCTGATTTTTACCTTTTCAACATTTGACAAAAAAATCTCACTTGGTCGATAATAAAATTGCATGTGCCGAAGTGGCGGAAATGGAAGACGCGCTACATTCAGGGTGTAGTGGGCGAAAGCCCGTAGGGGTTCGACTCCCCTCTTCGGCATTATTTAAAGAGACTAAAAAAATCTTGACAATATTAGACTAAAAGATTAAAATTGAATTGTATGAAGGATTATTATCAGATTCTTGGGGTTGATAGAAAAGCGACCCTAAATGAGATTAAAAAAGCCTACAGAAAACTTGCAAGAAAATACCATCCTGATTTGAATCCTGGAGACAAAGAGGCTGAGGCAAAATTCAGGGAGATCCAGGAAGCTTACGATGTTCTTTCAGACCCAAAGAAAAGAGCTGAATACGATAGAACTGGAAGAGTGGGAGAGACTTTCCAGACCGGAGATTTCAATTTCCGGGTCGGGTTTGAGGGATTTGATTTCTCAGAATTTGGCACTTCTCCCTTCAGAGAGTTTTTTGAGAGTTTCTTCAGGGGAAGAAAGGAAAAGGAAACCCCGCAAAAAGGGAGTGATATTCATTACTCTTTAACATTAAGTTTTGAAGATGCTATAAGAGGAGTAACTGCTCCTGTCAGGATAACGAGAAAGGTAACCTGTCCTGTTTGTGGAGGTCTTGGATTTGAGAAGGGTAAAGGAAGAAGGATATGCCCGAGTTGCAAGGGAACAGGAAAATCCCATACACAGCACGGCTTTATGAGATTCGCTACAATCTGTTCAACCTGTGATGGAAAGGGGACAATCCCTGAAGAATTGTGCTTCCGATGCAATGGGACAGGTTATGTTGATTCCCTGGAAAATATAAAAGTTCGAATTCCTGCAGGAGTTTCCGATGGTCGGTTGAAAGTCCCCGGTAAAGGGAATGATGGTAAATATGGAGGACCGCCTGGAGATTTATACATAACTATGAATGTTCAACCCCATCCAATATTCAGAAGAGAGGGAAATAATATCTATATAACAGTGGATATAAGTGTGACTGAAGCTGCCCTTGGTGCTAAAATAGAAGTTCCAACAATTGATGGGAAAGCAACTATGAAGATTCCTCCTGGAACACATTCAGGACAGGTTTTCAGACTCAGGGGCAAAGGAGCTCCCTCACCGGATACTGGGACAAGAGGAGATCAATTTGTTGAGGTTAGGATTGTTCCTCCTCCAACTGATGATGAGAAGATAAGGGAACTTCTAAGACAGCTGGATGAAAGATTGAGGGTTAGAAGGGAGTGAAGATAAATGAGAAAAAAGAAAGAAACAAAAAAGGGCGAAAGAAAGAAGTATTTCATGATAAGCACTGTTTCGAAGTTATATAATATACATCCCCAGACTCTCAGGCTTTACGAAAGGGAAGGTTTGCTAAGACCCAGTAGAACAGAAGGTAATACAAGAATTTATACAGAGGAGGATTTGAAGCGTCTCGAAATAATTCTCAACCTTGCAAGGGACCTTGGAGTGAATCTTGCAGGAATAGAAATTATACTTAATATGAGGGATAAGATGGAGCAAATGCAAAGAGAGATAAATGAATTCTTAGAATACATAAAAAGAGATTTCTTTGAAGGAAGGGAGGAGGAATTTGAAAGGAGGAAGAGTAGCATTGTAAAATCTTCCTCAATGACTATAGCGAGGATAGTTCATGAAGACAAAACCGAGAATCCCAAGACATGAAGAAATCTCAGAGGGTTTGAAGGAATACCTCAGGGAGATTTCAAAAATACCCACCCTGAGCGCAGAGGAAGAGAAGGAGTTGTGGAGAAAATACAAATTGGAAGGAGATAAGGAGGCTCTAAGAAAAATTATCGAGTCCAATTTGAAATTTGTTGTAAACTATGCAAAAAAATTCAGAGGTATGGGACTTTCCTTTGAAGATTTAATAAATGAAGGAAATCTGGCTCTTATTGAAGCTGCTCTAAGATTTGACCTATCCCGTAATGTCCGTTTTATATCTTATGCAGTGTGGTGGGTAAGACAGGCAATAATAAATGCTTTTGCAAGGGATAAAAGGATATTCTCATTACCTGTAAAGCATGTCTATCTTTATGGAAAACTGTCAAAAAAAGAAGAGGAGTTAAAAGAAACTTTGATGAGGGAGCCAACTACAGAGGAGCTGGCATCTAAACTCAAAAGGAGTCCTGAAAAGATCGAAGAACTTATTTCTGTTGCGGATGAAAGACTGCAGTTTAACATAGAAAGTGAGACCTCATCTGAGCCTCCGTTTGTAGTTGGTGGTGCAGATGATTCAGATGTAGAAAAGATTTTAATGAAGGAGAGTCTGAACAAACTCATGAATGAATTACTTTCTAACTTGAAAGAAAGGGAGGGAGAAGTTTTGAAGATGAGATATGGAATTGAGGATGGAAAACCAAAGACACTGCAGGAAATATCGGAAATGTTGGGTATTTCAAAGGAGCGGGTGAGACAGATTGAAAAGAAAGCAATGGAGAAGCTAAGGGAGAATAAAAAAATATCATTGTTGAGGAGTTATCTAAATTGAAGTGTGATAAATGCGATGGGACAACATGGATTGTTATAGAGAAGAACGGTGTCTCCTATGCAAAAAGGTGTGAATGTTTCTATCAAAATAAGATTGAGATATTGAAGGAATCTGCCCAGATTCCAGAGAGATATTCCCACTGTTCCTTCTCCAATTTTGAGCCAACAAAGGGAACAGAGGATGCACTGAAAATATCAAAGAAATTTGTTGAGGTTTTTCCTGATGTAGAGGTTGGGCTTTTATTTATGGGTCCTGCGGGGGTAGGAAAGACCCATCTTGCAGTTGCAATAATGAAAGAATTGCTAAAAAAAGGATACAGATGTTTGTTCTATGATTTCAGGGAACTCCTTCAGAAAATTCAGAGCACATTTTCTCCCGATTCCTCTGAGGAAGAAATTGATATACTCGGACCTGTTTTTGATGCCGACCTTTTTGTTCTTGATGAACTTGGTTCAAAAAGGTCATCACCATGGGTGGAGGAAATCCTTTTTTACATAATAAACTCCCGATACAATTCTAAAAAATTAACTGTATTTACAACGAATTTCCTTGACGAAGTCCCAAAAAAGAAAAAGGAGAGCCATGGTTTTCTACAGGACTTCAACGAGGAGGAAACCTTGAGAGAACCAACCCTTGAAGAAAGAATAGGGAGAAGGCTCAGGTCAAGACTTTATGAGATGTGTAAAACAGTGAGAATGAGCGGAGAAGATTTCAGAAAAAAAATAAAACAGGGAAGCTACAGATTCTGAATTATAATAAAGGAGAAAGAACCGGAATCGGTCTCCAATTTAATGATTAAAAAATGAAAAATTTGACTTAGAAGAATAAAATTATTTTGAAATGCTTCCCCTTTTCCAAAAAGCATTCTGAAAAAGTTTTCTCAATAAGGTAAAATAATTCTTTATGGAATAATCCTCACATATCTTCTCTTCTATGTATCGACTTCTACACTTTGCGAACACTTATTATTGAAAGAGCCCATTGCTTCTCATACTTTTATGTTTCGCTCTTTCTTACAATCGAATATTTTAATTCAACTGGAAAAGAATCTTTGACCTCTTTTACTAAGAAAAACCGAACAAGTAATTATAACTTTGGATTTGAGAAAATAGTTTATTTGTTCTGTTTTACTCTCTTTAAATTATTTTATTTCTTTACCTCTTAACTCCTTATAAAATTCTCCCAGTATGATTTTTTCAAGCTCTGAGAAATCGACCATAAAACTCGCGCTTCCCGTCTTTTTCCTCTCCTTGTGAATGAAATCATAAAGATTTACCAGAGGAATTTCATACTCGTAAGTCTGATTTATAAGCTTAATGAATTCATTAGCAACAATGGCATGGCCTAAAGATGAAGGATGAGCACCATCAAGACTGAAGAGCCCTCCTGTTAGAAAGGCTGTTGTCAGTTTAACACCACCCACAACAATCCCTTCTTTTGAGGCTTTCACAAGCAAAGAGTTAACATCGAGTAAGGGGATATTGTTTGTGCTCGCGGTGCTTTTCAGAAAATCATTGAATTGTTGAGTTCTTGCTCTTATTGCAGAAACTTCATCTTTGTCAAGGACAACCTCATCTGGCAAAGGTAAACCTGTGCCTCCTGCTACCGCAGGAATTCCAATTCCCTGAGCAAGGTAAGTTGAGGCGGGTAAAGTGATGTAATCTCCTGGAGAAAGAGTTCCTTTCGGACCAATGAGATAAACAAGATTCCCTCCAACAAGAACTGGTTTTCTTGTAAGGGGGTCTACAAGGTAAATTGGTAGAGCTGTTACATAGGGGATTGATGTGACATCAGGAATGTTTGCAATTACAATTTTTGCAGATGTGTTAGCTTTCAAAGCTGAAATTATCTGGGTGTAGCAGGATTGGAAATTTGAAAAAGAAGTTAATGTTACACCTTCTATAACTCTCCCTGCCAGAACTGCTTTAAGAACATCATTATTTCCAATCCATAGAGTTATAAGATCAGGCTTCAAAGATATTCCCTGTTGAAGCTGGGTTCCAAGTCCTCTCAGGATGAGGTCATGCATTCCTCCGCCATCAGTAATTGTAGAAAGAAGGTTGTAAGTATTTGCTCCAGGAACAGCAAGGTTGTCGTAGGGTCTTGGGAGAGTCAGATTTAGAGGAGTCCCAATACCTGGCTTTGAGACAATTACAATGGAAGGATAAAGGGATTTGATTACTAAAACCGGAGGGATTCCTGGCTGAGAAATTAGGGGTTGCTGAAAATCTGAAATTCCTAACTGATTGGATATGAGTTTTGGAAAGCTTTCATTCTGATAATCAATTACAAGCCCGCCATCCTGGTATCCAGCGGAAATGCTATCGCCAAGAGCGACATATTTCTTTATTTCAGCCTTGTAATCCCTTGCTGTAAGAAGAAATGTGGAGAGAATTAAAATTAAAAAAACTGAAAGTATCTTTTTCATTTTTTCCCTCCTTTAAAATTTGTATCCCAAATGGATACCAAAGAGATTTGCAAATGTCTTGTAGGTTCCATTGTATCCTTCGGTGTTTTTGCCCTCTGTAGATCTGTTTTCAAAGAATAGGAACATATTGGCAACATCAATATAGAACTTTCCGAAATTGTAAGAAAAGCCGATTGTTATGCCATGTCTGTTTGCATCGGGAAGCATTGGAGAAACAGATTCAGAAAGAGATGGTGATTTATCAAAAACATAGCCAAATCTTAAAGATAGTTTTTCACTGAACTTTCTCTCTGCACCAGCCCTGACCGAGAAAACATCCTCATAGTATTTTTTCATGGACTCCTCTGAAGGATTCAGTTCAGGATGTTCTGTAAATTCTATGGGGAGTTTGTTGTATGTGCTCCACTGAGTCCAGTTTAAGTCAACTTCAAATATCCAGTTTTCCAATGCTGTTGTTGAAAATCCAAGGGATGCTATTCCGGGATAGACAATTGTTGCTTTTCCTGGAGTTTTTCCAAAAGGAATTGATAGTTTGACAAGTTGATCAAGGACAGGATTTCCTGTGCTTATCTGGGTAAACTCAGCCTCACCATCATAATCAATTTCCACCTTATGTCTGTAGGATAATCCCAGATTGAAATTTTCTTTGAATTTCCAGAGAGCACCCACTGAAAATCCAAAACCTGTGTTTTTAAATTCTGATGAGAGCTTTAAATGAGCAATATCTTTCACACTGAATGTAAAGGGGTCAAAGAGCGGAACATTCCTTTCAAGGGCAACAGATGAGATTCTGTAATCCAAGGTGACTCCAATGGCAAAGTTATCTGTTACTCTGTAAGCAATTGCAGGATTAATTGCTATATGTTTTAAATCTGCATACTGGGAGACAAATCGACCTGTAAATGTGTCTTTATTCTTCCACTTAGTAGCAAGTCCGAAGGGTGAAAAAACTCCAACTCCAATTCTCAATTTTTCGCCAATTGGCATTACGAAGTAAATTCCAGGAGGGTAGAATAGCATTGCTTCCTGCTCCTCCTTCACTCCCACACCAGGGTATGGATTTTCACCCTCAAAGGATGACCTTGGCGTTATAAAGGTGGCGCCAAGATAGAACTGCTTTCCATCGAGAAATGCGATACCAGCAGGGTTGTAAAAAATTGCGGATGGATCTGATGCCTGAGCGGTAAATGCCCCTGCAAAACCGGTCGCCCTTGAGCCTGCTTCAAATAGCTGGAACCCTGCTCCCATAGCAATGGTTGTTGTTAACGCCAAAAAACCCAATAAAAAAAGAAACTTCCTCATATCAACCTCCAAAATTTTCTTATTGATTAATATAATCTCAAACAAATGTCAAGCGAACGATTTTTTAAAAGCTCTAAAAAAGATAGGTGAAAAACTTGATGAATTACTAAAAAAGTCTTGTAGATTTTTAATTCTTTTTGTCTTAACCACAGAAAAGGACTTCTATCTTCTATTCTTGCATATTTTGAATTCGTTTTTGAAATGTTATAATTAAAAAATGAGAAGGTCTTTAATCTTTATTTTATTCTTTTCCCTGTCGCTCCTTGTCTTTTCTGAAAAGAAAGATATAAAATCTCTTCCTGATAAATACAGAAAGTGGCTTGAAGAGGATGTTGTCTACATAATAACGCCAAAGGAAAAGGAGGTTTTTCTTCAGCTTGAAAGTGACAGGGAAAGAGATATATTTATCGAGGCTTTCTGGAAGGCGAGAGACCCTGATCCAAATACTCCAGAGAACGAATTTAGAGATGAGCATTACAGAAGAATTTCCTACGCAAACCAGTATTTGGGTAGGCTTTCACCTACTCCAGGATGGAGGACTGACAGAGGAAAAGTTTACATAATCTTGGGAGAACCCAATCAGATTGAAAGATATGATAATCTTCATGATGTCTATCCCGTCGAGGTCTGGTTCTATCAGGGACTTGGTAAATATGGTCTTCCCAACGCATTCTATGTAGTTTTTTTTAGAAGGGATGACTCAAGTGATTATGAACTTTACAGTCCTGTGAAAGATGGCCCTAAATCTCTTCTCAGATTCTTTGAAATGTATAGAGGTGGAGACCCTCTTGATTTTGAGTATGCATATAAAGTTCTTTATCAAGCAAAACCAGAGTTAGCAAACAAAGCAGTTTCCCTCATTCCTGGAGAAGAAAGAGGACTCGCTGGACCATCCCTTGCCTCAGAAGTTCTTCTTTCTAACATTTCCAAGTTCCCCTTCAAAAGGGTAAAAGATGAATATGCTGAAAAAATATTAAAATATAAAGAGTTTGTGGAAGTTGACTATACTGCAAATTACATTGAAAACTCCTCCATTTGCAAGGTCCTACCTGAAGAGAAAGGATTTTCATTGGTTCATTACTCGATAGAGCCCAAAAAATTTTCTGTGGAACTTGTGGATGGCATATATAGAACTCTCCTTCAGATAGATGGTAGAATTTCTGATTTGAAGGGGAGAACTATTTATCAATTCACAAGGAAGATTCCCATTACCCTTACTGAGGCTGAGGTAAATCAGCTTAGATCAAAACCTGTGAGTATTCAGGGATTGATTCCAGTTGTTGAAGGAAACTACAAACTTTCCTTAATTTTTAAAAATGTGGTTTCTAAAGAATTTACAGTTGTTGACATAGACATAAATGTTCCTTCATTTCCTGAGGGTCTGTCCATAACCCCTCCTCTCCTCGGATACAATTTAAAAGAAGAGCTTAACGAAAAAAATAAAAAAGCCTTTAGAATAGGAAATAATAGAATATTTCTATCTCCAATACCCAATTTTAGCGCATCTGAAGTGCTTCATGTAATGTTTGAAATTTATGGCTCTGAAAATGAGCTTAAAAAATGTAAGAATCTATGTTTTGTCTTTAAAGATGAGATGGGGAGTGTAGTTAAGGAAAAAACAGTTCCTATTAGCATAAATAAGAAAGTTTTTCCTGTTCATGACTCATTTAAGCTTGAAGATTTTAAATCGGGAAATTTTCAGCTTACAATTGAGATTAAAGACATAGAAGGAAAGATTTTGCTTTCGGAGAAGCAGGATTTTGGAGTATCTGCTCTTCCTTACATCCCAAGACCATTGATTTACTCGGATCCTCTACCTCCTGTTGATGACGCTACATATCCCTTTTTTATTGCCTCTCAGTATTTTAACAAAGGTGATATTGAAAGAGCATGTGAATATTTCAAAGAGGCTTACTCCAAAAATCCTCTAAATCAAAAATTTGCAATAGGTTATTCAAAAGCCCTATTTTTGATGAAAAGATTTTATCAAGTAAAAGAAATTCTATCTCCATTTGTAACTGGAGAGAAAAAGGAAGCTGAAATATTTGAACTCCTTGCAATGACTTACCATGCATTGGACGAATATAATGAAGCCATTGAGCTTTACAAGGAATTTTTGTCCCATTTTGGATTAAAATTGTCTGTGCTTAATTCCATTGGTGAGTGTTATTTAAAAATTAATGATAGAGAGAATGCTCTCATTGCTTTTGAGAAATCTCTTGAGATAAATCCAAATCAGGAAGAAATAAAAAGGATAGTATCTCTTTTAAAAGGAAAATGAAAAATATTTTTGTAATTATTCCTCTTTTAATTCTTTTTTCCTGCGGACCATCAATTAAAAATAATCTGAAGGTGGAGGAAAAAGAGTTTCTTTCAAAGGTTAGATACATAATAACAAAGGAAGAAAAAAAGAATTTTCTTTCAATTCCTCCTTCTGAAAGACAAGCTTTCATAGAAGAATT
>CAZHEF010000005.1:0-74452 GCA_964531645.1 uncultured Clostridia bacterium | reverse complement strand
TTCAAAGCCCTTTACACTCTTCTTTACAGAAAGTATTATGTGGATGAGATCTATGGAGCTACATTTGTGAAGGGCACTCTGAATTTAGGAGAATTTCTCTCTAAATATGACTTAGCTGTAATAGATGGCTTTGTAAATAGAACAGCAGATGCAACAAGAGAGACCGGTTCAGCTTCAGTTATTTTTGATCTAAAAGTTATTGATGGAGCTCTTAATAACATGGCAAGTGGGTTTGGCAAAGGTAGTGTAATATTTAGAAAAATTCAAACAGGGCTTCTTCAGAACTATCTTCTGACAATAATAATCGGCATTTTTATAATAATTTCATTAACTCTGTTTATTTAAAATTTGTGGAGTGAAAAATGGAAATAGCAAAACTTCCCCTTTTAACCATAGTGACATTTTTCCCGGCGCTAGGAATCCTGATCATTCTTTTGACGAATAAAGAAAAATCAAACTTTATTAAATGGACTGCAAATATTGTATCTGCAATCAATTTCCTCATATCTCTTCTTCTTGTCGCCTATTTTAATCCTGCTTTTGAAGGCTTCCAATTTGTAGAGAAAATAAGCTGGGTTCCAGCAGTTGGAATTAATTACTTTATGGGAATTGATGGAATCAGTCTACTCCTTGTCCTTCTTACAACTCTCCTTTCCTTTATTTCTGTTCTCTGTTCCTGGGGAGGAATAACTGAAAGGTTGAAAGAATTTTATATCCTTCTTCTCCTTCTCGAAGTAGGAATGATTGGTGTTTTTGTTTCCCTTGATTTTATACTCTTCTATGTTTTCTGGGAAATTGTTCTTGTTCCCATGTATTTTCTTATAGGAATATGGGGAACTTACAATAAACTTTATGCTGCAATAAAATTCTTCCTTTACACTCTTTTTGGTTCTGTCTTAATGCTTCTCGGAATCCTTGCCCTTTACTTTATTCACGGTGTAGAAACAGGAGAATATACCTTTGATGCAGTTAAAATGATGGCTTTCAATTTTGATCCGAGAGTTCAATTCTGGGTATTTCTTGCTTTCTTCTTTGGATTTGCCATAAAGGTTCCCATGTTTCCCTTTCACACATGGTTACCTGATGCTCATACTGAAGCACCAACAGCGGGTTCTGTTCTCCTTGCAGGGATATTACTGAAAATGGGAACATACGGATTCATAAGATTTTCTCTTCCCATCCTGCCTGATGCATCAAGGAAATTCATTCCTTTAATGGTTTTGCTTGCAATAATAGCAATCATCTATGGAGCTCTTGTTTCATTGATGCAGAAAGATTGGAAAAGGCTTGTTGCATACTCATCTGTAAGCCATATGGGGTTTGTTATGCTTGGAATGTTTGCCATGACTCCAGTTGCTCTTCAGGGGTCTGTTCTTCAGATGGTAAATCATGGTATAAGCACTAGCGCTCTCTTTATGATAGTAGGTATTGTTTATGACAGAAGACACACAAGGTTAATATCTGAATATGAAGGACTTGCAAAGGTAATGCCTCTTTATTCAGCAGTATTTGCAATTATGATGTTTTCATCAATAGGTCTTCCAGGCTTGAATGGCTTTATGGGAGAACTTCCAATTCTTGTTGGGACATTTCAGGTAAGATGGGAGTGGGCCGCCCTTGCTGCCACTGGAATTATCCTCGGAGCTGCATATATGCTATGGCTATATCAGAGGGTAATGCTCGGGACAATTAAAAATCCTGCCAATGAGAAAATGCAGGATTTAAATATCAGGGAATTCCTTCAGTTTGTTCCTTTAATTCTTCTTGCATTCTGGATAGGAATTTATCCAAAGCCTTATTTCAAAATAATGGAGAAACCAATTTACAAAATTGTTGAAAGAGTTAATCCCGAAGCCTTGAAAGCTTCTGCTAAAATCCCATTTAAGATTTTCCCATCAGGAGTTGAAGATGCAAAGCATAGTAAATGAGCTAACATCAATTTCTTCTGAACTCTTCCTATCATTTGTTTTAATTGCTTTTCTTATTACTGACCCTTTCCTCAAAAGGAAAAAAATTTTCTATTTTTTATCCCTTTTCTCTTTAACAGCTTCCTTTGTACTCCTTTTCGTTCAGCCTCACTCAGATTCTCTTTTCTTTAATACTTTAAAAGTTGACAATTTCTCCCTCTTTTTTAAAGGAATAGTAATAGTTTCGTCATTTCTTGTGATACTTCTCTCTGAAAAATTCCTTGAGACTGAGGTTGTTTACTTTACCGAGTATTATTTTTTCATAATTCTCGCAACCGTAGGAATGATGTTCATGGCATCTTCCATTGATTTAATAACAATATTCCTTAGCTATGAGATAATGGCGATTTCCTCCTATCTTCTTTCAGGATATCTGAAAAAAGACAATAGATCTAATGAAGCGGGAATAAAATACTTTATCCTCGGGACACTTTCAACAGGAATATTTGTCTTCGGTTTTTCCTTTGTATTCGGGCTAACTTCTTCCACATCCCTCTCTTCAATTGCTGAAAATATCAGTAACTTTTCAAACTCTCCCATTGCAATCCTTGCAATTCTTCTTATTATGTCAGCCCTTTTCTTCAAAATCTCTGCTGTCCCTTTTCATATGTGGACTCCTGATGTTTACGAGGGAGCGCCTACTCCAGTAACCGCATTCTTATCAGCAGGTCCTAAGGTTGCTTCCTTTGCAATATTTCTAAGATTATTCCTTGAGGCATTTCCTTCTCTCGAAAGTAAGTGGAAATTAGTAATTGCCTGGGTTTCGTTTTTCACAATGACTTACGGAAATATTGCAGCCCTTACCCAGAAATCCCTCAAAAGAATGCTTGCTTACTCCTCAATTGCCCATGCAGGATACATTCTTATTGGTTTTGCCTCAGGTGGAGAATTCGGATACTGGGGGGTTCTTTTTTACCTCCTTTCCTATGTTTTTATGAATATATCAGCTTTCGGTCTCATCCTTTTCCTGAGAAAGGGTAATTTATGGGGGGAAGACATTGACGATTTTAATGGGCTTGCGAAAAGGTCTCTTCTTTTGTCTGCAGGAATTGTAATTATTTTGATGTCCCTTGTGGGGATTCCTCCTACTGGGGGCTTTATAGCTAAATATTTGATATTTTCATCCGCAATAAAAGAGGGGTATGTGGCTCTTGCAGTGGCTGGTGTTTTAAATTCAGCCTTATCACTATTCTATTATTTCCGACTTGGACAAGCTCTTTTCATGAAAGAATCTTCCGATGAGGTTAAATATGAGCCAGATTCAATGATTTCAATGGCTATAATATTTTCAGTCATAGTCCTTCTGCTACTTGGAATTTTACCCGCTCCATTCATGAACCTTGCAAAGATATCTGTTTTATAAAGGGAAAAGAGGGAAGAAGGTTTTGGAAAACTTACCCTGATACTATCAATTTATCTAACAAATTCAGCCTTTATATCTGCGGAAATTAGTTTTTTAATAATCCACCCAAAAAGTAAAGACTCAGCTACTGATATCAGCACCGCAAAAATTTTCATTATATTCATCATAGCAGTGAATCTTATGCGTATTCCTTGTTCATGTAGTTCAGGTAAAACATCAGAGGACATAGAAAAATTCATTATTATCCCAAACACATTCCATAATATTCCTAAGATCATGAGCGTTATAAATATAATTCTTGCCCAATTCTTGCGTTTTAATAATCCAATTGCAGAAACAAATGTCGTTGCTGAGACAATTAGAAAACAGAAAAAAACAAACGAACATTAGAGAATAAAATTTGAATCTGTTGGGCATGCTTTCATTAAACGTAGGTTCATTGAATGCTTTAATCATTTCTTCGACTGGAAACAAGACATTAATCAGCACATTTTGTATTATAGAAATAACTGTAGCAGAACCAGCTAAAAAAATAAAAATCCAAGAAAGAACTGTAACAAATGTTGATTTTTGAAGGGTTTGAGTCTGAGTCATCTTTTATTTTTTTTCTATTCTTTTATTATTTCTAAAAACTCTTCCTCTGTAATTGTTTTGACTCCAAGGGCTTTTGCCTTCTCTAATTTTGAGCCTGGCTCAGAGCCGACTATAAGATAGTCGGTTTTTGAACTTATAGATGAAGAAACTTTACCGCCAAGACTTATAATTAATTTCTCTGCCTCATCCCTTGTGTATTTTGAAAGGGTCCCGGTGATGACAAAAGTCTTCCCTTTAAGGACATCCTTTACAATCTTCCTTTCTCTTTTAGACCTAACATTAACCCCTGCTGACTTCAGTCTATCAATAAGGTCTAAATTCTCCTTTTGTTTGAAGAACATTTCAATTGATTCTGCAACCTTTTCTCCTATCTCTCTAATCTTTAAGAGCTCTTCTTTTTTCGCTTTTGCTAAATCATCTATAGACTCAAAATTTTCAGCAAGAATTTCTGCAATATGCTCCCCAACATACCTGATTCCGAGGGCATAGATAAGTTTTGAAAGGTCATTCTCCTTGCTCTTCTCAATCTGCTCAAGGAGATTTCTTGAGCTCTTTGGTCCCATTCTTTCCAGGTTTAATAGATCCTCATATTTAAGATTGTAAATATCAGAGATGCTCTTTACTAGATTCTTTTCTACAAGTTGGTCCACAAGAGCATCTCCAAGTCCTTCAATGTTCATAGCTTTCCTTGATGCAAAATGGAGTATAGATTCTTTTATTTTTGCAGGGCATGAGGCATTCAAACAACGAGATATAACTTCTCCTTCTGGCTTATATACCTTTGAGCCGCATATTGGACAATTTTTTGGCATCTCAAAGATCTTCTCATCTCCACTCCTTCTTTCTTTAACAGAAGCAACAACATAAGGGATAACCTCGCCTGCTTTTTCAACAATTATGAAGTCTCCTATCCTTATATCCTTTCTCTGAACTTCTTCCTCATTGTGAAGTGTAGCTCTGGAAACAATGGAACCAGAAAGCTCAACAGGTTCAAAGACCGCAACCGGGGTAAGAGCTCCGGTTCTTCCAACCTGAACTATGATCTTTTTTAGCTTGGTTACAGCTTGCTTAGGAGGATATTTGTAAGCAATTGCCCATCTTGGAAATTTAGAAGTTGCTCCAAGAATTTTTTGCAGTCTTACGGAGTTTACTTTTATTACAACTCCATCAATTTCATAATCAAGTTTTTCTTTTTTTTCGTTCCATTCTTCACAGAACTCTATAACTTCTTCAATGTTTTCACAATACCTTGTGTTAGGGTTTGTCTTAAAACCAAGTTTTTTAAGGAGAGCGATGTTTTCCCAGTGGGTCTCAAAAGGTTCGTTCCCATTAATGAAAATATAATAAATAAAGGAATCCAGTCCCCTTCCAGAAACTTCTTTAGGGTCAAGAGTCCTCATTGAACCAGCAGCGGCGTTTCTTGGATTTGCAAAGAGAGGTTCCCCTCTTTCAGTTCTTTCTTCATTTATTTTTTTAAAGGAGGCAAAAGGAAGGTAAATTTCCCCTCTCACTTCAACTTTTCTTTTTTCATCAATTACAAGAGGTATACTTCTTATTGTTTTGACATTATGAGTGACATCTTCTCCCTTTACTCCATCTCCCCTTGTTATTCCTCTGACAAGAAGCCCTTTTTCATAGACAATAGACATACTCAAACCATCTATCTTCAATTCAGCTACATAATCAATTTTCTCGCCAGGGATTATTCTTTTAATCTTCCTTTCAAACTCTCTTATTTCTTCATAAGAATAAGTATTGTCAAGGCTGAGCATGGGTTTTTCATGAAAAACTGTTAGAAAACCTTCTACAGGCTCTCCGCCAACCCTCTGGGTAGGGGAATCATGAGTTATTAAGTCAGGGAAAAGGCTCTCAAGATGTTCCAGTTCTTTGAGGAGCATGTCAAACTGATAGTCAGAAATAACAGGAGAATTCTCCACATAATATTTTCTTTCGTGATGTCTTATCTCCTCCTTGAGCTTCTTTATCCTTTTTTCAGCCTCTTCCCTCTTCATGGGACGATTCTTTTTAAATTTGAAGATTAAGGTCTAAATTAATATCAGGACAAGCCAAGTCTTTTCTTTGCGTCGGCGAGGACCTTTTCAATACCTTCTATGTTTCCATATTTTTTCTGATAGAGACTCTCCAAATATTTTTTTGCATCAGCTGAAAATCTGCTGTGGCTATTTAAAACCACAGCTTCAGCAAAATATCTGAGAGCCTCATCAGATTTATTCTTTTTGTTGTAAATAATTCCGAGGTTTAAAGCGATCTCGGAATTTTTCCTTTTATCGTAAGCTACTAAAGAATATTTTTCAGCGTCGTCATATTTGTTCATATAGAAATAAGTTTTTGCAAGCCAATAAGCAGTTTCTGGATCTCCGCTGAGTTCATAATGTGTTTTGAAGAAAAGCTCTGCATTGGAAAATTTTTTCTGATTATATTGGTTTATACCGTTAAGTTTAAACTGTCTCAAAATCTGAGGCGTTTTTAAAACCTTATAAGACTCTGTCCATTTTTCTATCCCATCTTTCAACTCTCCCCCCCTTTTAATTTGAATGGAACCTTCTAAGAAAGTAGCCCCGGCAATTAACTTTGTCCACTGCTCACGGGTTGCAATATTAGAACCACTTTCAACTTGAGCCACAGCTATCTCATTTGCCATCTTTGCATAATTGAATGCTTTCTCCAGGTTTCTGTTCAACTCGTTGTATGCCCCTGAAACCATAAGATAGAGATTGATTTTAGTGAGAGTGTCAATATCCTGGAAGCTTAGAGTCTTCTCCCCGTACTCCACTGTTTTTTCATGATTACCTTTTTGATTGTAAGCAATAGCCAGATTTGCATAAACATACTTATCATAGTCCAATCCAATCTTTCCATATTGAACGATATACTGCTCAAGAAGCTGAATTTTGGTGTCAATATTTTTCTCATTGATTGCATTAATGTAAAGCTTGTAAGCCTCTTCCTGAACAGTGGTCTGGGAAAAGACAGTAAGAGCAATAGATAATAGAAGAGAAATCAAATAGCCAATTTTCCTCATAATTCACCTCAAATTTTATATAATATATCCATTAAAAATGCCTGTCAAGTGGTAAAAGGAAGCTCCTAAAAATTATATACGCTGTAAGTTACATTAAAGATTTTAGCCCATCTTTTGAAACTTCTAAATAAATTTCTCCATCTAAATTTATATGAAGAAATTTGATTTTGTTGGAATCTTGTGATAATTTTAAAAATGATTGGAGGTAGGAAGATGAAGACAAAATTAATTTTATCGGTTTCTTCTGGTGTGGCTCTATTGCTTGCCACTCTTTCGATTTTCCTTTTTCTTTCTGGAAAACCTAATATTTACAATATAGACTCTCAAAACAGTTCAAATTTGGAACCCCAGGGAATGGCCGCTGTTTCGCCTCAAACTTCTTTTTCCTTTGTAGAGATTGTTAAAAAAGTCAAACCCACAGTTGTTAGAGTTGAGAGCACAATAGAGGTGAGAACAAGCATGTTTGATTTCTGGGGAGATGATGACTTCTTCAGAAAATTTTTTGGCATACCTGAGGAGAGAAGAAAAACTACTGGAATTGGCTCAGGTTTTATTATAAGTCCTGATGGCTACATCCTCACTAACAACCATGTTATAGAGAATGCAACTTCAGTTGAAATTACCACAATAGAAGGGAAAAGGTATAGAGCAAAGATAATTGGGACAGATAAAAAATCTGATGTTGCTCTTTTAAAGGTTGAGGGAAATAACTTACTCTATGTTAATCTTGGAGACTCTTCAAAGGTTGAAGTGGGAGAGTGGGTTATTGCCATCGGGAACCCTCTTGGAGATGTTTTAAGAGGCGATGTCACAGTATCTGCAGGAATAGTTTCTGCAAAAGGTAGGCAACTTGGTATTGCTGATTATGAAGATTTTATTCAGACTGATGCAGCCATAAACCGTGGAAACAGTGGAGGACCTCTTGTGAATATGAAAGGCGAGGTCATTGGAATGACATCAGCCATTCTTACTCCCTCTGGAGGAAACATCGGAATCGGGTTTGCTGTTCCATCAAACATGGCAAAATTTGTAATGGAGCAGTTAAAAAAGAACGGAAAGGTGATAAGAGGGTATCTGGGCGTAACTATAAATCCTGTTACTGACGAAACTGCAAAGGTTCTAAATCTTCCGAACTTAAAAGGTGCTCTTATAGCATCTGTTGAAAGGGGAGGACCCGCAGATAAGGCAGGTTTTAAAAGATATGATGTAGTTATTGAATTTGATGGAAAGAAAATAGAAAATTGGTCTCAGCTCAGAGCAATAATTGGACAAACAGAACCTGGAAAAAGGGTTCCTGTGAAAATAATAAGAGATGGGAAAGAAACTACCATCGAGGTGACAGTAGGAGAACTTGAGGAAAGGGAGAGTCGGGCAAGTTATGGAAGAAGAGGAGAGGAAGGAGCAGGGGATCTTGGTATTGATGTGGATACAATTACCTCCAGGGAAGCAAGGGAATATGGGTATCCAAAAGCGGGAGTTGTGATAACAAGGGTGAGAAGTGGAAGTGTTGCAGATGAGGCAGGACTTAGAAGAGGAGACATGATTCTTGAAGTGAACAGAACACCAGTTAGAAACAATGATGAATTTGGACGGATTCTTTCAAGGCTAAGATCAGGTGACAGTGTGCTTCTGCTCATCTGGAGAGATGAGCAGGAATTTCTTGTCTCTCTAAGATTGCCATGAGATTCCTTAAAGCTCATGCCTCTGGGAATGATTTTATTGTAGTTTATCTGGCGAAGCCTCAGGATTACGATTTCTCAGCCATTTCCCAGAAAATTTGCGATAGACATTTTGGAATTGGAGCCAATGGTCTCGTGATTCTCTCGGATATTGATAAAAATAAAGTTAGATTTAGAATTTTCAATTCCGATGGTTCAGAGGCTGAGGTTTCAGGTAATGGTCTTAAATGTGCTTCTGCGTTTCTCCTTTTCAAAAATCTTGTAAATGAAAAAATTATATGTTTCTCAACATTGGCGGGTGAGAGAAGATGCGATCTAATTGGAAGGGAAAACGATATATTCCATCTCAAAGTTTACATGGGGGTTCCCTCCTTCTCATCGGAGAATGTTTATTTCAATGATGGAAACAGATACGACATGATAGTGGATTACCCATTGACAATTGGACAGAGGACATATCAGGTAACATGCATTTCCTTAGGAAATCCCCACTGTGCAGTGTTTTTTAATAAATTTCCTTCGACAATTGAGTGGCAACAGATCGGGAAAGAAATTGAATCCCATCCATTCTTTACAAAAAAAGCAAATGTGGAACTTGTCCGAGTTCTCAATAAGAATGAAATTGAAGTTCTATTCTGGGAAAGAGGAGTTGGAGAGAGTTTTTCATCAGGCTCTGGTTCATGTGCATCAGCTCTATCAGCAATGATAAAAGGTCTTGTGGAAAAAAGGGTGAAGGTAAAGACCCGTGCGGGCGAGCAGATTGTGGAGTGGCTTGATGATGGAGTTTATCTTACAGGTCCTTGTGAGATAATATGCGAAGGGGAATGGCTCGGATAGATGAAACTTGCTATAAATGGCGGAAAACCGTTAAGAAAGAAAGATTTTCCTACCTGGCCAATCTGGGATAAAAGAGAAGAGAAGCTTCTATTAGAGGTCTTGAGGTCAGGAAAATGGGGAAGTCTTCACGGAGGAAAGACAAAGGAGTTTGAAAGTCTTTTCAAAGCATATCATAATGCTAAATTTGCAAAGGCTGTTTCCTCAGGAACAACAGGTTTGTATGCCTCCATGAGAGCTTTAAATTTAGAGCCTGGAGATGAGGTTATTGTCCCTGCCTACACCTTTGTAGCCACTCCCTCAGTAGTTTTTGAAGCTGGTGGAGTCCCTATTTTTGCTGATATTGACCCCGAAACCTACAACATATCCCCTGAATCTGTAAGGGAGTTGGTAAGCCCAAAGACAAAGGGGATAATTCCTGTGCATCTTGGAGGAAATCCTGCTGATATGACTGTCCTAAAAGAAATTGCTGATAGGAAAGGATTATTTATTCTTGAAGATGCAGCCCAGGCCTGGGGTTCCGAGTGGGAAGGAGAAAAAGTAGGAGCAATTGGTAACTGTGGTGTTTTCAGCTTTCAATCATCAAAAAACATAACTTCAGGAGAAGGTGGAATAATTCTAACCAACGATGAAAACCTTGCAGAGAGAATAACATCCTATGTTAACTGCGGAAGAATAGAAGGCAGGATATGGTATGAGCATTATCTTTTAGGCTCTAATTTCAGAATTACTGAGTTTCAATCGGCTATTTTAATTGCACAACTTGAAAGGTATGAAAGTTTAAGAAAGAAAAGAGAAGAGAATGCAACTTATTTATCAAAAAAATTGTCAGAGGTTGAGGGAATTAAGCCCCTTTCAAGGGACATAAGAGCTACAGCCCATTCCTATCATCTTTTCATAATCAGATATGATAAAAGATACTTCAAGGAAATTCCCAAAGAAAAAATGATAAAAATCCTGAATGCTGAAGGAATACCAATTTATGCGGGCTATTCTTTGCCTCTCTATAAACAACCTCTCTTTAACGGGGAAGATACTAAAAAACTTCTAAAATTTCTTGGATTAAATATTAATTACGAAAACTTTCATCTTCCTGTTACAGAAATGGCTTGCTATGAGGAGGCTTTATGGCTAAATCAAAGAGTTCTTTTAGGAGAGAAAGAGGATATGGATGATATTGTAAATGGTTTTTTGAAAATAAAAGAGAATCTGGACGAGATTAAAATAAGTTAAAAGGCAACGTTTAAATGGAAAAGATGAAAGAAAAAATTGAAAGATTTCTGACCCAAAAAGGGATTCGAGGGATTAATACTTCCCAGCTACCGCTCTTCCGCTCTTCCGCTCTAATTTTACTTCCTTTTAACTTTTTACTTTTTAACTTTAACTTTTTACACAGGAGGTTCTTAGTATGTTAAAAAGAACGCTTACCTTTACTTTTTTATTGCTTGTTTTTCTTTTTAATTTAGGAGCTGACAGGATCATCCTTAGAAACGGAGAGGTATATTACGGTGAACTGGTAGGGTATTCCAATGGTATAGTTTACTTTGATGTTCAGGACAGATACAGACCCCAGACATTGAGAATACCAAAAACAGAAATTGTAAGAATTGAATTTATTGAAGAAACCACTCCTTCACAAATCCAGACCACTGATGAAGACAGATATATCTCTGAAATGAAAAGGGGAAAGAGGCAGAAGGCTGTAACAGTTTTTTCAAATCAACCATGGCTTGATACCCTGATAGATGTAACGGAGGGACAGATACTATTCTTTGAAGTGAAAGGGACAATAAGGATTGGTCCTGGCGCTGCAAGAAGCAAAATTGGTCCAGAAGGAGAACCTAAAAAGATTTGGAACGATAATAAACCAATCCCAGGGGAGAGCACAGGAGCTCTTATTGGAAGGATTGGAAACACTGGAGCTTTTTATATAGGAAATCAGAAGAGAGAATTCAGAATACCTGCCAGCGGAAGACTCTATCTTGGAATAAACGATGACTTTTTGGGCGATAACTCAGGATACTTCACAGTTGTCATTTATTATTGATTCTTAAAAACAAAGCAAAATATTAAAGTTGATAATTATTAATAAAATAAAAGCTTTTAGCTTTAAGCTAAAGGCTGTTTGCTAATTTATAAGGAGGTTTTATGTTCATTAATGAAATTCAAAAAAAAATGAAAAAATTCGGGCTCGATGGCTGGCTTTTTTATGACTTCCATTGCAGGGATCCAATAGCCTACAGAGTCCTGAAGCTTGATTCAAAAAAACTCTCCACAAGAAGATGGTATTACCTTATCCCTGCAGAAGGAGAGCCAAAAAAACTTGTTCACAACATTGAAAAAGAAAAACTCGATTCTCTTCCAGGAGAAAAATTCATTTATTTAAAGTGGCAGGAGAGGATTGAACTTCTCAAGAAAATCCTTGAAGGAAAAAAGAAAATTGCAATGCAGTACTCACCCATGAATTCCATTCCTTACATTTCAACTGCGGATGCTGGAACTGTGGAACTTGTCAGAAGTTTTGGCATAGAGGTTGTTTCATCTGCTGATTTGATTCAGATATTTGAGGCTGTCCTTAGCAAAGAAGAATTTGCCTCCCACAAAAGAGCAGGGGAGAAGATTCACAAGATAATGGAAAAAGGCTTTAAAGAGATTGGAGAAAGACTGAGAAGGAATGAGGATTTCACTGAATTTGACATTCAACAGTATATCCTACAACTCTTTGATTCTGAAGGTATAACATCTGACGGAATGAATCCAATTGTTGCTGTCAACGCCAATGCTGGAAACCCCCATTACGAGCCGACAAAAGAACTTTCTTCAAAAATAAAAAAAGGAGACCTCGTCCTTCTTGATATATGGGGCAGAGAAAATAAGGACAATTCCATCTATTTTGATATTACATGGATGGGTTATGCAGGAGAAGATGTCCCTGAGAAATATGTAAAAATTTTTGAGATTGTGAAAACAGCAAGGGATAAAGCAGTGGAGTTTATAGGGAAACGATTTGAAGAAGGAAAAGATGTATGCGGATGGGAAGTTGACGATGTGGCAAGGGGTCATATAAAAGAAATGGGTTATGAAAAGTTCTTCATTCACAGAACAGGGCATTCCATCGGTAGAGAAGTTCACGGAAATGGAGTAAACTTGGATAATCTTGAGACAAAGGACGAAAGAAGACTCCTTCCTGGTATTCTCTTTTCAATTGAACCAGGGATTTACTTTGAGGATTTTGGTATCCGCTCTGAAATAAATGTATTCATAAACAAAAACAGAGAGGTTGTTGTTACAGGACCAATGCAGGAAGAAATAGTAAAAATAATTTAAAATGCAAAATTCAAAATGTAAAGTGCAAATTGGAGAATGAGATAAAAATGCGAGACCTCCAAGAAAAGCCTGGAGTTTCTGAGCAGAAGCTTGTAGCTAACGAGAGGGTAGGCACAAAATAAAAAAAAAGGCTAAATGGCTAAAAGACCAAAAGGCTATTTCTTCTATGGGTCTGTAAATTGCAGGAAATCAATAATTTTTTTATTCCTTCCGATCTTATTGATTTTTTCCGTTTCCTGTTCTTCTAAAAAAGAGATATTAATAGCTTCAACCACATCCCTTTATGATTTTGGGCTCATTGACAGAGCAATTCCATCATTTGAAAAAAGATACAACTATAAACTAACAGTAATTCCAGCTGGCTCAGGACAGGCTCTTTCAATGGGTCGTCTTGGAAAGGTTGATGCAATTTTTTCCCATTTACCCCAGGAGGAAGAGAATTTTATAAAAAAAGGTTTCGGAACTTTACGAATTCCTTTTGCATTCAACTATTTCATTCTTGTTGGTCCACTCGAAAATCCTGCTGGGATAGAGAAGGAGATCACAATGAAACAGGCTTTTAAGAGGATTTATGAGAATGGCTCTCTTTTCATTTCTCGAGGAGACCATTCAGGAACTCATATGAAAGAGCTTGAAATATGGAAATCCATCGGGTTAAATCCTGAAGGGAAAAGATGGCATTTAGAAGTGGGAGTTGGGATGGGACAGGCTCTGATAACAGCATCTGAAAAATCTGCTTACACATTATCAGATATAACATCGTTTTTCAAAATGAAAAAGAGACTTAAATTGAAAATAATTGCAGAAGAAAGCAATTTAAAGAATATCTATTCTCTAATAATTGTAAAAGGAACTGACCCTGAAAAAGCTTCAATTCTGAGGGAATTTGCTCTTTCAGAGGATTTTAAAAAAATAATTCTACAATCGGGTAGAGTAGATGGCAACGAAACCCTTTTCCCTTATTAATTTAAATTGAGCTTTTTCCCGCTCTTCTCGCTCCTAATAACTTATCCACCTCAGAATTTCTTTAAAAGATGGTCTTTTTCCGTAGAGAAGGATTCCTGTTCTGAAAATTTTTGAGGTGGCAAGTATTATCAGGATAGTAGTGGCTAAAAGGAGGAATATTGAGAGATAAACCTGCCAGAGGGGAGGAAAGACATAGGTCATTCTCATGAGCATCAGTATAGGTGTGAATAATGGGAAAAGGGAGAGCAAAACCATTGGTGTAGAGTGGGGAGATGAGGAAAACCCAATTCCTATTATGTATGGAATTACAATCAAATATGTTATTGGAGTCATCATTTGCTGGGCTTCCTGAATGTTTCCCGCTATTGCTCCAACCGCTGCAAAGAATGAAGCATACATAAGGTAGCCAAAAACAAAAAAAAGAATAAAGAACCAAAAGAGATTTTTATCAATGCTCGGCTTAACTCCTCCAATAAATCCAAGATTTGAAGTTAACAAAAATACCGCAAAAACTACCCATATCAGAACCTGTGTTAGACCTGCTGAGCCAATCCCTATAATCTTTCCCGCCATTAATTTAAAAGAATTCACAGATGATAGCATTATCTCAATTATCCTGTTGGTTTTCTCCTCCAGAACACCATTCATAATGACCTGCCCATATCCGAGAATGATTCCAAAAAGGAGGGAAACCATAAAAATAGAGAAAAGAAATTCACCCATTATCCCTGTCTTTTTCTCTTTCCCCTTCACCACCTTTATTGTTATGGCATTTACCTTCCTTATTGCTTCTGAGACAAGTTCAGGATTCATTCCCTTTGAAAGAAGGGCAAAACTGGATATTGCATTTGAAAGCTTATCCTCAATCTCTCCGATTGTTTTATAATCAGAAACATTCTTAAGGTAAATCTCAAAGAATCTCGAATTGAGAATATCCTTTCCTATTATCAGAATTGCGTAGATTTCATTCCTTTCCACTCTTTCAATCAATTTTTCCTTTTCTTCTCTCTTTGTTTTTTTAAGTATGTAAATCCTCTCACCTGTTGGAAGCCTCCTCTCCAGAGATTGCTCGAGCCTCTCAAAAATAAAACCCGACTCATCAATCACTGCAATAACTTTCTGTTTCTCCTCTGCGATCCTCATAAGTTGATTCGGTAAATAAATAAATCCTGCCATTATAAGGGGAGAAAGGACTGTGCTGATAATGAATGCCTTCCTCCTGACAATCTTAAGATACTCCTTCTTCACAATTATAAATAACTTCTTCATTTTAATTTCCCTTCACAACTTTAATGAATATGTGATTTAAAGAAGCCTCTGATATTTCAAATTTTTTAACCTTAACCTCCTCCATTATAAATTTTATAATCTCGAACGGATTCTCTCCCTCTTTCATTTCCAGTTCTATCCTGTTTCCGAATTCATATTTATCTATTACTGACGGAATATTTGAGAGGAGGCTTCCGCCTCCCTCAATCTCAAGGGAGATAATGTTCCTTCCAAAATTTCTTTTAATATCAGAAAGAGC
Source organism: uncultured Clostridia bacterium (assembly GCA_964531645.1). GTDB lineage: Bacteria > Acidobacteriota > Aminicenantia > JBFLYD01 > JBBIMS01 > JBBIMS01. The sequence goes on along the minus strand of CAZHEF010000005.1, from coordinate 59,151 downwards.
TCCATCAAGAACTTTTTTTCCTTTATTTATAAGCGTAACGAAATCGCACAACTTCTCAGCATGCTCCATTAAATGAGTTGAAAAAAGGATTGTTTTGCCTTCCTTTTTCAGTTCCATCATTAGTTCTTTTAGAACTTCAGTATTTAAAGGATCGAGTCCTGAAAATGGCTCGTCAAGAATTACTATTTTAGGGTCATGAATAATTGTTGATATAAACTGAACTTTCTGTTGCATTCCCTTTGAGAGCTCCTCAATTTTATTATTTTTCCAGTTCGAAAGACCAACTCTTTCCAGTAGCTCAACACCCCTTTTTTCTGCTTCCTTTGCAGATATTCCCTTTAACTGTCCGAAATAAATCAGAAGCTCAAGGGTCTGCATCTTAGGGTAGAGCCCTCTCTCTTCAGGAAGATAACCTATGATATTCTTCGTTTCCTCAGTCATCCTTTCACCAAAAATCTTTATCTCACCTTCATCAGGAGCAAATATATTCATAATCATTCGGATTGTTGTTGTCTTTCCAGCTCCATTTGGACCGAGTACTCCATAGATTGAACCTGAAGGGACTGAGAGGGAAAGATTGGAAACAGCTACCAACTTTCCAAATTTTTTTGTTACAGTTTTTATTTCAAGAGCTTTTTCTATCATAGAAAATCATATTAAAAATCTAAAAATTTTTCAAACCCTCATTCAATCAAAAAACTCTTAATCTCATATCCTATTTTTTCAAATCTCTCCTTGAACTGCTCCTCGAAAGCCTTCAAATGGGCAGAGCCAATATCAATCAAATATACCTCGTATTTTCCCTCAACCTCCCTGAACTTTCGCGAAAAATTTGCAAATAACCTTATATCAAGGTCCTCCTCAGGCATCTTCCAGTAAACAAAACCAAGCTTCTCATTCCTTGGAGATATTGGGAAAATATCAATCCCATTCCTGAAACAAAATTCAAGATAAGGCTTGTATTCCTTCAAAATCTTCTCAAGGAGTTCAGGCTCTTTCTTTAGCTTTTCTATTAAATTCTGCTCATCAATCATGAATATCTCGGTAAAAAGAGCTGTCTTCTTTCCCCTGCTAACTTTTTCAATAAATTCCCTCATCCTTTCAACCACAATCGGGTCACCGTGGTTGGTGTCGCCGAGAACAAAGAATTGCATGAAAAACCTTAAGACTAAAAAATAAAACTCAAAAAGACAAAAAGAAATGTAGGATAGAAATTTTTCCCGAAAAGAACATAGATAAAACCAGGAATTAGAGAAAAAATAGCAACAAAAAGAGCTCCCTCAGGATGGGAAATAAAATGCGCCATACCCCATGTTAAAAATAGCCCCAAACTTCCCCACGGAATTTTTTTAAGCTTGAACCAGAGCTCACCTGCCAGCTGGAAAAAGGCTAAAATTAAAGCAACTAAGAAAGATTCAAAAAAATAATAGAGATTCTGAAAAATAGAAAGGATTATAGCATTCCTTCCATGATTTTTTGTAAAACTTGAAAATTCCCTTATTATTTGAAAACCTTTCTGTGGTAAAAAAATTGATTCAATAAAAGAGAAGATAAGTGCAATTGCAATAGCAAAAAGAGTGGCAAGAAAGAATCTTTTTTCAAGAGAAAAAGAGAAAATTTGCTGTAGAAATCCCTTTCTTTTAAGCCATGAAAGAACCAGGAAAGCACCTGTTCCCCAGATTAAAATGGTAATTATCCAGTGCAAAACAAGAGAATACCATCTCTCCTTCCACACATTCAGTTCACCAAAGCCATTCCCAGTAATAAAAGAGTCCAGAAAAAGAACAAGAAACTCCGAAGCAAGGAGAAGGAAAACCAGAAGCCCAAAAAATAAAAACTTTATCCCCTTTAAAACAGAATCTTGCATACAAATCTTTTACTAAATTATCTAAAAGAAGTCAACTTTTATAACTCTTTCCAGCCTTCTTTTGAGTCGATTCAGATATTCATCTGTGAGAATGCATTCAAATACACTTTACTGAACCCTTGTTCCATAGTTTTCAAGAGCCATTGCTACTTTCAGACGCCTTTTGTCGTCTTTGATGTCGTAGCTTATCACCCAGAAGAATTCTTCTGCCATTTTTCTTACCCTTATCTGGAATGATTGATAGGGAATCCCTTCTTTAACGCTCTTCACAAGTTTCTGAACCTGCCAGTAGAAGAGTTTTCTGTAATTTGTCTCACTTCTGTCGTCAGGATTGAGAAAGACTTCCTGCATTCTTTTTTCATACTGAAGAAAAAAACTCTTTTCTGGAGTTTTCTTTGAGATAGACTCCTTCTTCAACTTTTTCAAAGTTGTTAGGACCAAGAATCCCTTTGTTCACAATATTCAAAAATAAGTCAGTCAACAATGAGTGCCCGGAATTCCTCTGTTAAGTCAAGGGCAAGGGATGGTCTTCCATATTCAATTCCATGGAGAAAGCCTATGTATGGTTCAAACCCAAGAGAGACAATGACTGAGAGCATTTCATTGGTTAAAAGGGTATATCCCAGAGATAAAAGAGCATTGACAGGATCAAGAGGAGGGTGTTTAGTCCGCGATTCAAATTGAAGTTCTTTGCGAAACATTTTTCCAAAACAGGAAAAGTAGGTTGCTGAGGCTCTTCCTTCAAGACCAAATACTGAGGAGACTTTCTCTTTTCTTAGAAGTTCCTGGAGAAGAATGTCAAGTTCGGAGAGTGGATTTTCAAAGTTTATTTCGGGATGGTTCCTCTGATATTTTTGGAGCACCACTTTCATGTTTTTTATCTTTCCCTCTACAATATTTTTAGCAACCTGGAGACGAAAATTTTCATCGTGATACCTTCTGAACTGAATTATTCTCAGTTCAATATTTTTTGACTCGATAGGAGAGAGCCTTCCTATAAGTTTTCCATGAATGTTAAGAAATGAGGTCTCTATTCCTGATTCAAGAAGGAACTTTATCACAGGAGTTGTGAGCTGGATGTTTCCAAAAGCAAGGACTTTCTCAATTTTAAATTCTGGTATCTTGGCAAGAACTTTTCCATCCTTTTCTACTAATAGTTTTCTGGATTCGTTTCTTAAAGTTGAGCCCTGTTCCATAAGATAAAGTATCGCCACTTCTTCCCTCCTTTGTCAATAAATTTTCAATGAACCAAACCAGAAACTCTCAGTCTCTGGCTATAAATTTAATTCAGGAAATTTGGGTAATTATTCTTCTGTGATTCCGAGAAATTCTGAAACTGAATTCCACGCTCTTTCAAACTTTTCTCTATCAAGGGGATTTTCTCCATGAACAATTATGCTGAGGTTTCTGTTTTCGATTATGCTATTGTTTAATTCTCTTTCCTTTTCAAAAAATCTATGTCCAAAACCTTTTTCTCCTCTCTCTTCCTCTATTGCTTTTAAAATCTGAGAGGAGATTACAGGAATTCCGTATTCTGTGATTTTAAGAGATGTTGAAAGTTTTGAGAGAGAAAAGTCTTTGAATACAGGCTTTTTCAGAAATATTTTAAGAGAGGGGGAGGTCATTTGTAGAGAGATTAACTTTTAAGGAGGGAATAGCTCTTTCTGATTTGAGGGTAGAAAGGGCAAAAGAGATACTTGAAGATGCAAGGAAATCTTTAAGGGAAGGAAAGTTTAAGACCTTTCTAACAATTTTAATCTTCTCCTTCTCTCTCCAATAATTTGATAATTATTCTCTTCCTTTTCATTCATTTTCTTCAGAGCAAGCTCATCCCTTAAAAGGAGGAACTCTAAGGGGGAAACCTCTTCAAATTTTTTTCTTCTGATTTTCATGCTTTAACTCTTTCCTTCAAATCTATGAGCTCTTTAAGAGTATCATTTTCTGGTTTTTTAGCTCTTCTTTCAAGATATTCCCAGTCAAGTTCATTGTGGTATTTCCTTAGAAGAAGCTCTACCATCTCGCAATCCACTTCATATTTCCAATATTTGTATGAATTGAGTCTGTCTATTATGAGGTCTTCAAGCCCGATAATCTTACACTGAAGCCATTCTTCAAATTCAACAATCTCAAGAGGAGCTTCTTCATCCGGGAGGGAGGAACCCGGAACTTCCACTGCTACATTCATATTTTCGCTTATCCAGTATCTACCCTTTTTTAAAGCCCATCTCCAACAAAACCTCATTGATAGCTTCACTGTCCGCGTAGGCAAGGTCTATGTCAGCTGTAAAATAAACTTCCCTGGAGTAATAGGCTAAGGCACGGTCTCCAATAACTACTGGCGTATCCTTTCCTTTTTCCATTAAAAGCTTGCTTATTAGTGCTACAGTAAGAAGTTGTTTCTTCAAAGGAGATTCTGCCCTTTTCTCTTCCAAGTCCTTTCTTTCCAAGTTTCTTAAAGGTGAATATTTAATTATGGAAGATAATCTATCCCCTTTCCAATCAGCACAAGGTTAAAGTCTATCTTTTCTCCTTTTTTATAAAGCCTCTTTGAATCTTCTGGGGGCTCCAATACAAGTGGTCTTGGAATGTCCTGAATCTTTCTTAGTTTTTCTGTGCCTTCAGGAGGGGAGGTCTCAAATATGTAAGCGTAGGCGCAAACTTTTTTCAGCGCGCATTCTTTACGTAACTTCAGTTCTTTTTTAAGGCATACAATTTTTTTTGAATTGGAACACGAATCCTCCTCTTATCGGGGTTCCTGTAAAGGAAGGAAGCGAAAATTCATCCTCTGCAATTATCTGGAATCGAAATTTCGCAAAACTGAATCTGTTCATCATTTTTACATCTTAAATATTATCAGAGAACCTAACTTTTTAGCAATTCAAGATTTTCAATTGAAAATCTTTCCTTTAAATTTTTCAGACTTTCTTCATTTTTCTCATTTATTTCCCATTTACCAAGGGTTTCATCGGGTATGAGTTTTGCATTTTTTAAAATAACTTTTAGCCCCTTTACAGCTTTAAAATAAACATAAAGCATCAATAGTTCTGTCCAGAAAATAATATTAGGACCTGGAAGCAATCCAAGAATTGCTGAGAAGGGTAAGGTGGCTATGAGAATAATCATTATCATGGTGTGTCTTCCCATTTCTTTCTCAATAAACAATCTGAATCTGAGGCTGATTCTCTTATGGGAATAGCATGATGGGTAAACGATAGTAATATTCTCCTTTGTCATGAAGGCTTCAATAAAGGATAGCTCTTGATAGAAACTTCTTCCACCTATAAATTTTATTTTTTTCCCCAATTTCTCCATAAGATTCACCATAAAATCTTTACTTTTTTCGGTCTTCTCTCCAAGGAAAGTCCATTTTTTTGAAAAATTCCTGAGAAAAAGAAATCTGTTCATTGATTCTATTTACTTTGCCTCGCTTTTTCCAGCATATTTTCAGTTTTAATATCCGAAATTTTAAGTAAAATCGAAAATGTAAAGCCCAATATTCCAAGAATTGTGAACATGACCATACTCGCAGTGTATCCATGAGTTATATCCCTCAGTTTTCCGTTTAAATATGGGAAAAGGAATAGTCCTATATTCTGAATCATTGTCATAAGCCCAAAGGCAGTCCCGATTTTTTCTTCTCTAACAATTAGAGGGACAGAAGGCCATAGAGCAGAAGGAACAAGGGAGAAGGAGAGTCCAAGAACAACCATTGGAAACGCAGGGTAAACATTTGTGAAACCCATTAAAAGATAGGTTGGAATCATCATGGCAGAGCCAAAAAGCAGTATGCTAACTCTTCTTCCAATTTTGTCAACCATTCTTCCAAAAATTGGAGCAAGAATTGCAGAGGCAATCATTATTATGCTTGTTATACCGCCCGCTGTTGTGAATATACCCTTGAAAAAGTTTATTATGCTCCACAGAAAACCAGTCCTCTCACCAGAAAGGGAAAGGGGGATTCCCCATTTTGAGTTGAAGAAATCAGTGGAAAGGGATGTAAAAGGAAAGATTGCTGAGTAGAAAGTAAGACAGAGAAAGACAATTGTCCAGTAGGATGAGGGCAGTTCTTTAATTTCTTTTAATCTCACTTTTTCTCCTGAAGCTGATTCTCTTAAATTGAGGACTTTTGAGCCAAACTTGTCCAGGAAGTAATATGCAAAATTACTCATTAAGGAGAGAACACAGAACAGAAATGCTGCCCAGAGGGCTGAGCGGAATCCACCGAATTTTTCCGCAATGGATGCCTCGGTGTTAAAACTCAAAATTGTTCCGAGTCTGCTCAGGGTGAGGGAGATTCCAAAGGCTAAAGCAAGCTCTTTTCCTTTGAACCACCTTGCAAGGATTGCGATTTGACAGACAACAAGGGATTCTGAACCAATCCCGAATATCACTCTCCCAATGTAGATTGTGTAAATATCCCCTGCTACTGCTACTATAAAAGCTCCGAGAACTATTAAAGAAGAAAAAAGTAGGCTTGCCCTGCGGGTTCCAATTCTATCTACAAGAATGCCACCGAGAAAAACTGAAAAAATTGCTGCAATGCTGTAAGCAGAGTAGGCAATCCCTATTTGCTCTCTACCAATTCCAAGAGCCTCTATTAGTAATGGAGCAATTGCTCCAAGACTGTCATAGGCAAAGTAGCTACCGTAAGCAAGAAATGCAACAAATGCAAGAATGAGAAAACGGTATCCTGCAGATGAAGGGGCTAAGAGTTTTATCTTTCTACTTTCACTCATATCTTTCACTGCCTCAGTCTTTATACATAAATTTAAATTTGCCAGAAAAGCAAGGATGTGTCAAATAGTGGGGAAAGCACCACGAGCTACATACTATAAGCCTTAAGCTACAAAAGAAAGAATAACAAATATTTTTCAATGAATTTTTGAAATAATTAACGATGAATATTATAATTTTCTCATGATTGGTTATCCAAGCAAGGTTATTGTTATTGCTGATTATGAAAATTATCATTTTACAGAAAAGTTCAAACCTCCAATAGATTTCGTGCTTTCCTGCGGAGATGTCCCCTTTCATATACTTGATGAGATATACGAATTTTATAAAAAACCTATATTTGCAGTTAAGGGAAACCATGACCCTAAGACAATCTTTCCAAAATCTGTGGAAGATGTTCATTTCAAAATTATAAGTCACAGAAGGTGGTTAATCGGCGGATGGCAAGGAGTCCCTTATTATAAGTCTTCAGGACACTATCAGTGGGATGATGCGGAAGCAAATTTCTATTTGAGTAGATTCCCCTATGTAGACATATTTATTTGTCACGCTCCTGTCTACAAAATGACAGATAAGTAAGACTATGCTCATACAGGAAGCGAGGCAATTCTCAGTTACATTAAGGAAAAACAGCCGAAATATGTCTTTCATGGTCATGTGCACTCAAAAATGGGAACAATGATTGGAAGAACAGCAGTTGTTAGTGTTTTTGGTGCTCAGATAGTAAACCTTGCTTAAAAATTAAGCATTTTCTTTGCTCGGTCTTTTCACAAATTCTTAGAGAGATTTGATAATTGTCTTATGTTGACAAACATTACTTCAATCAAGGATAATTAAGAATGATAAAGATTGCAATTGGTTCAGATCATAAAGGATATGAGCTAAAAGAGTTTCTAAAGGAGAACTTGAAGGATATTGTTTCCTTCGATGATTTTGGGACATTTTCAGAAGAATCTGTTGATTACCCTGAGTATGGAATAAAGGTTGCAGAAGGGATTTCAAATGGTTCCTATGAGAGGGGAATTTTAATTTGTAACACAGGAATAGGAATGTCTATTGTAGCAAATAAATTCAAAAATGTGATTGCAACCCTTTGCCAAGATGAAAAAACTGCCATTGCGTGTAGAGCCCACAACAATTCCAACTTACTTTGTTTACCAGGGACTATAAATGGAGAGCTTGCAATAAAAATTGTTAAGCTATGGATTGAAACCCCTTTTGAGGGGGGAAGACATGAAAGGAGATTTTTGAAAATAAAGGAGATAGAGAATAGAAACTTTAAATAGAGGTGAGATTATGGATTTAGAATTAAAAATTGCAAATCTTGTAGAAAGGACTGAGAAGAATAATATATGGAGACAGAGGGAGTGTATAAATTTAATCCCCTCTGAGACAACCCCAAGTCTGCTTGTTAAGCTCTGTGAAATATCTGACCCTGCAGGTAGATATGCTGAGCACAGAACAATGAAAGGGGAAGAGATTTATTTTTACCAGGGAACAGATTTTATAAGGGATGTTGAGGAAGAGCTGAGGGAAGAGATGAGAAAATATTTTGGTTGCTCCAATGTGGAACTAAGACCCATAAGTGGACAGATGGCTAATGAGATCGTCTTTAAAGCAATGGTTAAGTTCATCAACAAGGATAAGGGAAAAGGTGAAAAATCAAGGAAGATGAGGGCGGTTATTAACAATGAGCTTACAAAGGGTGGTCATTTAAGTTCCCAGCCAATGGGTGCTCTATTCAATTTAGTTGAGGAAAATCCTGAAACGGGAAAGGAGAATGTCTTTAATTTCCCTGTAAGGAAGGATAATCCTTACAAAATAGACACAGAAAAACTTTCCGACCTTATTTTTTCAGTGAAGCCTGAACTAATTATTTTTGGGAAAAGTATGTTTATATACAGAGAGCCTGTGGAATTTACAAGAAATCTCATAAAGGATATGAATCCAAGACCTATTATAATGTTTGACATGGCTCATGTCCTTGGACTTTATGGTGCTTTCCAGGAACCATTTAAAGAGGGTGCAGATGTTGTAACTGGAAGCACCCACAAGACATTTTTTGGGCCTCAAAGAGGGGTTATTGCGGGAAACATGGATGAAGGCTCAGGACTTGAAAAACTCTGGCTTGAAATTAAGAGTAGGGCATTCCCAGGTTCCACCTCCAATCACCATCTCGGCACTCTTTTGGGACTTCTTATGGCAGTTTATGAAATGAATTATTTCAAAGAGGAATACCAGAATCAAGTTGTAAAGAATGCAAAAGCTTTTGCAAAGGCTCTAAAGGAAAAAGGTATAAAAGTTGAAGGAGACGAAACAGATGGATTCACTGAAACTCATCAAGTTCTTATAAGGGTTAGGGAATATGGAACAGGTGAAGAGATTGCAAGAAGGCTTGAGGAAAACAATATTATAACAAATTATCAGGCTCTCCCTGATGATGAAAGTTTTGTTGGTTCAAGTGGAATAAGAATGGGAGTTCAGGAGATGACAAGATTTGGCATGAAGGAAAAGGATTTTGAGGAACTTGCAGAATTGATTGCTGACTGTGTGAGAAAAAATATTAATGTTAAAGAAAAGGCCACCAAGTTCAGGAAAAGATTTTTAAATATGCAATATTGCCTCACACCGGATAAGGCAATACCCCTTACAATCAATATTTTTTCATCTATTTTCCCTGAGAGTTCATATTTAAAGAAATTTTCTGAAAATTTACTCTCCAGGATTTCCAGTTGAAGGAGCTTTAGAAATGTTTTCAATTAGAAAAAAATGGCAGAAAAGAATGAAAAAAGCTCTAATCTTTATAATTTTCTCCTTTTCTTTTATTTTTCTTTTTTCAGAACAGATACTATATTTAAAAATATCTGAAAATCCAGGTTTTGAAAGATTGGTCATTCAGGCAGATGCGCCCTTTGTCTATGTAATGATGCCTGAGAAGGACTATCTTGCTATAAGTATCTCCAGTGGAGATTTTGGCTTTAAGGAAAAAATTTTTGGAAAGGAACTTATAAAGGGCGTTTTATGGGATAAGGATTCGAAAGAGCTAAAGATCTATTACAATAAGCAAAACATAAAATTTGTAAGCTTCACTCTCAGTGACCCTTTCAGACTTGTTATAGATTTTTCGGAAAGTTTGAAAAAAGATGTTCAAGTAGAGGAACAGCCAAAGGTAGAAAAAGAGGCCCAAACAGTTGAAAAGCAAACTCCAGTTTCGGTAAGACGCTTGCCCCAGATAATTGTTATTGATCCTGGTCACGGAGGGGACGAGGAAGGAGCAGTCGGTCCTTCTGGCTTAAAGGAGAAAAATGTTGTTTTATCTGTTGCAAAAAAACTGAAAAGCATTATTGAGCAGAGAGCGGGATTAAAGGTATTTTTGACAAGGGATGGTGACCAGGGGAAATCCCTTGATGAAAGAGTTAGCATAGCCAATAACCTCAAGACTGATCTTTTCATATCAATTCATGCTAATGCATCGGTTAGGAAGAATGCCAGAGGAGCGGAGACTTACTTCCTGAGTCTTAATGCTACTGATGAAGATGCGAGAAAACTTTCTCAGATTGAAAACTTAGGGGAAGATTTGGAGGAGAATTCTGATTTAAAGCTTATTCTGTGGGACATGGCGCAATCGGCCTTTCTGAAACAGAGTTCATTGCTGGCTGAATCAATACAGGTCGAGTTAAATTCTTTTCTCGGAACCAGGGACAGAGGGGTAAAACAGGCTCCTTTTAAGGTTTTGATGGGTATAACCTCTCCTGCAATTCTTGTTGAGGTAGGTTTCATCACAAACCCTGATGAAGAGAAGAAACTTAGGTCAGACTCATTTCATGAAAATATCGCTGAAGCTATATACAAGGGAATACTTAAATTTATAAAACAGAGAGAAAAATTTTGAAGAACCGTTATTTTATAATAATTGTTGTTGGGACTGTCTTTCTGATTGTTGCAATAGTTCTTTTTGTTTTTCTATCCGGAAGGAAAGAAAAAACTGCTGAAGCCCGGCCCCTTTCTCCTCAGCCTTCTTTTCAACAAGAAATCCTTAAGGCTAAAGAGACAATAAAAGTGATAATATTTCTTCCATCTTCTGAGGATGAATATCTTCATCCTGAAGAGAGAAAAATTTTCAAAACTCGTTCCCTCTCAAGTCAGATCAAGCAGGTAATGTTGGAAATATTAAAAGGTTCTGAAAGGGGAAATCTCAGCCCAATCCCCCCACAGACGAAAATAAGAGAGGTCTATATTTATAAAGACGGGACTGCTTATGTAGATCTATCATCAGATTTTGTCACAGGGAATTCAGGAGGTTCCTGTTCTGAAATAGAAGCTATTTACACAATTGTTAATTCGATTACCTTTAATTTTACAAGTATTAAGAGGGTTCATTTTCTCATTGATGGAATGGAAAGGGAAACATTGAAGGGACATTTGAGGCTGGATAGGTCTTTCCTTCCAAATTACTCAATGATTAAAGGTGAGTAAGTTTTTAAAATTTTGGTATAAATTATGAAAATTTTGAAGGTTGGAAATAAATTTGAGATAATTTCTAAGATGAGGAAGATTTTATTTGCTTTTCTTGTTTTCCTTCTTTCATTCACTATTCTTTCTAAGGAAAACTTTGAGCAATTGAGGAAATATATGGTTGAATATCAGATAAAGAGCAGGGGGATCCAGGACGAAAAGGTTATTTCTGCGATGCTCAAGGTTCAAAGGCATCTTTTTGTTCCTCCTGAATGGGTGAGTCAGGCGTATGAGGATTATCCTCTTCCAATTGGAGAGGGACAGACTATTTCTCAGCCATATATTGTTGCCCTTATGACAGCCTCCCTCTGTCTGAAGGGAAACGAAAAAGTTCTCGAGATAGGAACAGGCTCTGGCTACCAGGCAGCTGTTCTTGCTGAAATTGTTAAGGAAGTTTATAGTATTGAGATAAGAGAAAGTCTTGCCTTATCAGCGGATAAAAGGCTTAAAAAGATGGGATACAAAAATATTAAGGTTAAGGTAGGAGATGGCTATTTTGGCTGGAAAGAGCATGCTCCCTTTGACGGTATTATTGTTACCTGTGCTGCGCCCACTCCACCTTCTCCCCTTATTGAACAGCTAAAAGAGGGGGGAAGGATGGTTATACCTCTTGAGGAGAATCCTTTTTATCAAAGCCTTGTCCTAATAAAAAAAGAAAAAGGGAAAATAAAGAAAAAATCAATAGAAGCTGTTAGATTTGTCCCCATGGTGAGAGAAAAGGGGAAGTGAAAATTTCCTATGCTGAATTTGCTCGGGAAAAATCAGATTGAATTAGAACAGCACCTACTTCCATTTGTAAAACAACCATACAGGGTGAGGCAGATCTATCACTGGATATATCAGAGGAATGCAAAATCTTTTTCTGAAATGACAGAGCTTCCAAAGAAAATAAGGAAAATTTTGAGCAATGAGTTCTCGATAGTTTATCCTGAGACCGAAAATGAATTAATTTCCAGGGATGGTAGTATAAAATTTCTTTTTAAGCTTTCTGATGGACTAAAAATAGAATCCGTTCTTCTTCCTGAAACAAACAGAAACACTTTTTGTATCTCAACTCAAGTAGGGTGTAAAATGGGATGCAGATATTGTCTGACGGGAAAAATGGGATTTAAGAGGAATCTTCTGGCTGATGAAATAGTTTCTCAGGTTCTAACTCTACTTGAAAGGGTTAAGCCAAGGGATAGAAGAGTAAATATTGTATTTATGGGGATGGGTGAACCACTGGACAATCTTGAAAATCTGAAAAAAGCGATCCTCCTGATAACAGACCCCAATGGAATTGCCATATCTCCAAGAAGGATAACTGTTTCCACAATTGGTATCCCTGGAAGATTGAAAAGTCTCATAGAGATTCCAAGACCACCTAAATTTGCAATATCAATTAACAGTCTGGATGAGGGAAAAAGGGAATTCTTGATGCCTGCCACAAAAAAATTCAAGCTGGGAGAGGTTTTAAAAGAGATGGAAAGTTTGAAGCTCCGAAGAAGGCAGAGAATAACAATTGAATGGGTTCTTATAAAAAACATAAATGATGGAATGGATGAAATTGAAAAGCTGAAAGAACTTTCCAAAAAAGTGCCTATAAAAGTAAATGTTATAACTTACAATTCTTCTCCTTTTCTTCCTTTTGAAAGAACAGACGAAAGAGATGTAGAAGAATTTGCCCTAAAGATAGAAAGAGAGGGAATATCAGTAACAGTGAGGAAAAGAAGAGGTGAGGATATATCTGCATCTTGTGGGCAACTGGCAATAATTGAAGAAAAATGAACGAAAATATAATTTTAAGAGGGGTAAGAGTTCATAACTTAAAAAATATTAATCTTGATATCCCTCTAAATAAACTTATTATCATCACTGGAGTAAGTGGCTCTGGAAAGTCATCACTTGCTTTTGACACCCTCTATGCAGAAGGGCAGAGAAGATACATTGAATCCCTTTCCTCCTATGTCAGACAATTTTTCGAAAAGATAGAGAAACCTGATGCGGATCTAATAGAAGGAATTACGCCCGCAATAGCAATTCAACAGAGAGCCACTACAAAGAATCCAAGGTCAACAGTTTCCACTGTAACAGAGATATGGGACTACATGAGAATTCTTTTTGCAAGGATAGGAGCACTTTACTGCCACAGATGTGGCTCTGAGGTGAAAAAGGACACAATTGATTCAATTGTTGAGGATATTTTCAATAGATGGGGAGGGGAAAGAGTAATTATTTTTTTCCATTACCAAGGAGACTCTGAAAACCTGAGAAAAAAAGGATTTTACAGAGGACTGAGAGGGACTGAGGTGTTCCCTTTAGATAATAAAGAATTCATAGTAGCAGATGTTATTGTAGATAGATTGGTAATAGAAGAATCAGAAAGAGAGAGGCTTGTAGATTCTCTGGAGAGTGCGCTGAGGGAAGGAATGGAAAGAGTAGGGATAAGAGATTTAAAAGGGAATGAAGTCATTTACTCAGGCAAATATGAATGTAAAAAATGTTTAATTACCTATGAAGAACCTGATCCAAACTTTTTCTCTTTCAATTCTCCTCAGGGAGCATGTGAGAGATGTCATGGCTTCGGAGATATAATAGCAATTGATGAAGACAAGGTCGTTCCCAATGAGAACCTTTCCCTTGAAGAAGGAGCCATCGAGCCATGGACGAAACCCTCCACAGAACCATTGATGAACGAGCTTCTCAAGGAAGCAAAGAAAAGGAAAATCCCAACAGGCGTCCCATTTAAAGATTTAAAAGAAGAGCACAAAAGATTTGTAATGGAAGGTGATGAAAAATACTATGGAGTAAAGAAGTTTTTCGAATGGCTTGAAGAAAAGAAATATAAGGTGGAGGTAAGGGTTTTTCTCAATAGGTATAGAAAGTATGAACAGTGTCCTGCTTGCAAAGGGAGTAGATTGAAAAAGGAGGCTAATTTTGTAAAACTTAATGGGAAAACTATTGCTGAAGTTTCTGAGATGACTGTAGAGGAAGCTTTCAGATTCTTCAGCTCCCTTCTCTTGACTCCATTTCAGGAAAAGATTGCAGAAGCTCCTCTAAAGAGTATACTTAAAAGGCTTGATTATCTTCTCAAAGTTGGTCTGGATTATATTACTCTGAACAGGATGACCTTTACACTGAGTGGTGGGGAGGCACAGAGGATAAATCTTGCAACAGCACTTGGCTCTTCTCTGGTAGGAGTCCTTTTTGTTCTTGATGAACCTTCAATTGGACTGCATCCAAGAGACAATGAAAGATTGATAAACATTCTGAAGACATTGAGGGATAATGGGAATACAGTGGTTGTTGTTGAACATGACCCGCAAATAATAAAATCAGGGGATATAATTATTGATCTTGGACCAAAAGGAGGAGAAGAAGGAGGTTATGTAATGTTCAGTGGGAGTATGGATGAGTTTTTGAAAAATTGCAATTCCATAACTGCTCAATATTTAAAGGAGGAAGAGAGAAAGGTATTAATAAGCAAAAAGAGGTTTATTCCAGATAAATTTTTGAAAATTTATGGAGCAAGAAAGTTCAATCTGAAAAATATAAATATAGAGATTCCTTTTAATTCCTTCACATGTATTACCGGGGTTTCCGGCTCTGGAAAAAGCACTCTTCTTTACGAAATCATTTACAAAGGGTTGAAAGGAGAGGAAAAGGAGAATTTTGATAGAATAGATGGAACAGAAAAAATAAAAGATGTAATCCTTGTTGACCAAACACCCATAACAAAATCATCAAGATCAATACCAATTTCCTTTACAAAAGCAATGGATGAAATAAGGAACCTTTTTGCAAGGACGAAGGAGGCACGGATTAAGGGTTTTATTCCATCAACATTTTCCTTTAATATTCCGGGTGGAAGGTGTGAAGAGTGCAGAGGGGCTGGAAAGATAACGGTGGAGATGCAATTCCTCTCAGATGTAGTTTTGACATGCGAAGAGTGTAAAGGTAAAAGATATAAAAAAGAGACTCTGGAGATAGTATATAAAGGGAAAAACATAGCTGAAGTTTTAGAAATGTCAATAAGTGAAGCAATAAAGTTTTTCAGTGAAAGAGATGAGATTGTTTCAAAACTAATGCCTCTTGAAAGGGCTGGACTTGGGTATCTCAAGCTTGGACAACCAATCTCAGAGCTTTCAGGAGGTGAAAATCAGAGGCTAAAACTCGCTGTTTATTTAAATTCAACAAGAGGAGGAGGAAATTTATTCCTTCTTGATGAACCAACAACAGGGCTTCATCTTGATGATATAAGCAAACTTGTAAACTCAATTGATACTCTTCTTAGAGAAGGAAACACTATTATTTTTATAGAGCATAATCTTGAGCTAATAAAGCTGGCAGATTGGATAATAGATTTGGGTCCTGAAGGTGGAGAGAGGGGAGGTTATTTAGTTTATCAGGGGCCCCTTGAAGGGGTAGTAAAAGAGAAAGAATCTATTACAGGGAAATATTTAAAGGAAGCATTGCAAAAATCTAAAATTTAGATGGGAAAACGCAAAATTTGTTTATAAGAGATACGGGTGGATATCAAATAAATGTTAACTCCAAAATTTGCAGCCTGAAGCCTGTAGCTATAAGTTATTTGCTTTCTGCTCTTTGCTTAATTTTTCATTTTGCCTTTTGAATTTTGAATTTTTATTTAGTTTACTCGTGAGGAGTCTCTTTACCGTAATAATCATGGACTTTAAAGTGTTCTTCCTCAGAACAGTACCTCGTTGGTTCAGTCCCAGCAATGAAAGCTTCTTCTATTATGTGGGAGCAGAATGGAGTAGCAAGAAGCCCTGTCATCCTATCGACCTTTGTAAAAACAATATCAGGTGGGACTGGAAAATCCTCCACTGGTTTGTCCTTCAAATATTCTTTCATAATCTCCATCCATATGGGTAATGCTGCTCTTGCTCCTGTTTCATTAGGACCAATGCTTCTTTTTATATCATGACCAACCCATACACCGAGAACAAATGATGGGTCAAATCCTATAAACCAGGCATCAGTATACTCATCGCATGTTCCCGTCTTTCCTGCAAGAGGTCTTTTTAGAGAACTTGCCCTTACTGCTGTCCCCCTCAAAACAACCCCCTTCATTAAATTTGTCATTATGTATGCCACAGATGGTGAAAGAACTTCGTAGACTTCCCTTCTGTTTTCTTCAAGAAGATTCCCTTCCCTATCTTCTATTCTAATAATGAAATAAGGCTTCATCCTCATTCCTTGGTTTGGGAAAACACTGTAAGCTGATAGAAGTTCAATGAGAGGGATCTCAAAAGCTCCGAGAGAAATGCTCATATAGGGTTTTAAATCAGTGGTAACACCAAACTTTTTAATATGCTGGACAACTCTTTCAGGAGTTAAAGTTTCGACAAGCTTTGCAGTTACAATGTTTATCGACTCCTCAAGCCCTCTTCTGAGAGTGACAAGACCTCTGTATTTTTGGTCAAAATTTTGAGGTGCCCAGAGCTTGTTGATCCATTTATCAAAATAAAAATATGGTTCATCAATAAATTGTGATGATGAGGTCAATCCTGATTCTATTGCTAAAGAATATATTAAAGGTTTTATTGCAGAACCTGTTTGCCTTTTTGCCTGGACAGCCCTGTTAAATTGAGATTCACTAAAGGAGTATCCACCAACCATAACCTTTATCTCTCCTGTTTTAGCATTTATGCCAAGAACAGCTCCTTGGAGCTCTGGCTCTTGCTCCAGATAGGCATGAAATGTCTTTTTTTCATAATCAATTTTATCAATTTTTACTTCAATCACATCCCCTCTTTTGAGAATGGTTGAAAGGTTTTTCCTTCCTGTCCATTTTACATCTTCCTGGGTTATAATCCCTTCATATTCTTTGATTCGGACAGTAGCGGATTCCTTTAATACCTCAAGGACAATGGCATCATAAATTTTTCCCTCTTTTAAAGAGTATTTGGGCCATTTTTCAAGTTCATAGGTTTTAAGATTTACTTTCTCCTCTTTCAAAATATTATCTTTCGCGCCTCTCCATCCCCTTCTTTTGTCAACCTTTCTCAGTCCCTCCTTGAGAGTACTCTGAGCCACTCTCTGAAGATTCATGTCAAAAGTTGTGTAAATCTTCAAACCATTCTGGTATAGATTCGGTGTGCCAAATTTCTGCTCAACATATTTCCTTATTTCCTCCATTATGTATCCCATATTTTCATCAGAACTATGGAGAGGCTGAAGAGTTACAGGCTCTCTCTTTGCTTTCTCCGCTTCCTCTTTTTTTATGTATTCTTCCTGAGCCATCATGTCTAAAATGTAGTTCCTTCTTATCACAGCATTTTTGGGATTTAAATAGGGAGAATATTTTGATGGGGAGCGGGGTAGAGCAGCAATCAAAGCAGCTTCACTCAATGTAAGATCTTTTGCTCTCTTGCCAAAATAGAGAAGGGAGGCAGCTTCAACTCCATAAGCTCCGTGCCCGAAATAGTGAAGGTTGGCGTAAAGAGTGAAAATTTGTTCTTTGGTGAGATTTTTCTCTATTTGAAATGAGAGAAGCCATTCCTTTATCTTCCTTCTAATTGTTTTCTCGTAAACCCCTTTGGTTGATTTTATAAAGACCATTCTTGCAAGTTGCTGAGTAATAGTGCTGGCTCCTTCCCTCCCCCATCCTGAAAATATGTTTGTTTTCAAAGCTCTCAAAATCCCCCATAAATCTATCCCCCAGTGCTTCTCAAAGGACCTATCCTCTGCAGTTATAATAGCGTATCGAAGATGAGGAGGAATGTCATTGTAATTAATGGGAATTCTCTTCTCAATAGAGAATTCTCCTATAATATTCCCATTACAATCATAGACAATGCTCATTATGGAAGGGGAATAATCCTCAAGTTCTGATATCTTGGGAAGATTCCTTTGATATACGAGAAGGAGACCTACTAATACTCCTACAAGAACTGCAATGAGAAAGAGAAGAATGTATATAAATCTTTTTATAAAAACCATAAAAAATTATAGCAAATGATAAGGAGGATAAAAAGGAGAAAAAACCTAAAGGGAGGACGGTTTTCTAACTGCCCTCCCTTTTCTATCTTAAATTAAACTATTAATGAGATTGACCCGCTTCAGTCACCCTTTCTTTTGACAACCTTGCCACCAGAAGAGGAGCTGGAAGAACCATGACCTTGGCTTGGAGGAGATGGGGCTTTGAAAACAGCTCCTCCTGAGGAGCCTGATGATCGGGACGAACTGGAACCGCTCCCTCCTGAAAATGGCTTAAACACATCTTTTATTGAAGAGGATCTCCTCTCCTCATTAGAAGATGGTCGTGGTGAACTTTCTCTTTTGAAAAATGGAGAGAATTCTCGTGAGAAAGAGCTTTCCTGGCGGGGAATGCTTCTTATTTCCCTGCTACTTTCAGGTTCTTCTCTATAGTAAAATGACTCCGATCTTTCCCTTCTTTCTATGCTTCTGAAATCTTCTTGAGTTATTCCTTTTTCATATGAGGGGGATGACCTTATCTGTCTTCCCTCTCTTTTGTAAATCCTATCGTTATTCCTTCCTTCTTCCTCTTTTGGTTTTACAAATTCTCCTCTATTTTCTGACTCATAATTCCTCTCGATCCTTGACCTTGAAGTAACTGAGCCTCTCTCTTCCGAAGTAAATGAGGTTTCTCCTCTAATTCTGCCCCTTGAAACAGCTTTTGGGGAAATATTCTCTTCATTAAGAACAGGACTCTGATTCTTCAGCATTATCTTTCCTTTGTAAGATTCAACAACAGGGGAGATAGAAGATGGTTTTAAATCAGGCTGAGATTTGAAAATAGGAACTGTTCCAAGTCGTGAGATTTTTTCTTTTTCAAGAACAGCCCTTCTCACATCGTGTGCCATTAACTGTTCTTTTCTTATAAAGACAAAAGAAGAGGAATTAGCGGGAGCACGATTGTGATAA
The DNA here is from genome assembly GCA_964531645.1 of uncultured Clostridia bacterium. GTDB lineage: Bacteria > Acidobacteriota > Aminicenantia > JBFLYD01 > JBBIMS01 > JBBIMS01. The sequence continues at coordinate 40,145 of CAZHEF010000005.1, read as the reverse complement.
TGGGTAACCCAGTAGTTATTTATTATAATCACAGGCCGATTGTAAATATCAATGGGACACCATCCAACCCAGTAATCTCCCCATGTCCAATGGACCCAAGCAGGACCCCAAACATTTGTAGGAACCCAATACCATCCAAGGGAGAAATGCCAGTGCCATCTTCCAAAGTGGAACGTAACCCATCCCCATGGTTCGTAGGGAACCCATGTCCATCCCCAGGAATACCATACCCATCTACCCCAGCAATATGGTCTCCATCCTGTAAATACATAAGGAGGAACCCAGACCCATCCGTAAGGACTTAGATAGTGCCATCTTCCGTAATAGGTTAATTCCCATTCGTAGTCGTAAAGCTCTGATGGAAGGTATCTCTGAACCCTTGTCCTCTTGGTTAAAGATTCTCTTGACTCATTGAAATCGTCAAATTCATCGAAGTTAGAAGAATAGAAGGTGCGAACACCTTTTATCTCTCCGTTTTCCCAGGAAAGGCTCTGGTTACTCCTTACAAGAGCATTCCCATTTATACCCTGAACTTCAACAGCTCCTTTTATTACAAAGATTTCTGCAGAATTTATTTCATAGGAGTTTATCCTGTATAAACCTGGTTGCAGGATATAAATAGTTACTTCATCGGTTTGAACTTCAATATCCCTCTCCCTGTAAAGTTTATTAACACTGAGATATAAATTTCCAGCCCAGAGTCTAAGAACAGTTTCCTCTCTTCTGTCTGAAAGAGAAAGGACATCAACTTTCGTGCCCCGATTAAGTCGAAGATAATTGGAATTTCCAATGTAAATCTCAGCCATCCCATCAGAGGTTGCAATCCTGTCTCCTTCTGTAACAGGGAAGTTTATTGTAGCTGACTCAAAACCAAGCTCCGCGCCTCTCTGTATGTAAACTTCTCCTTTAAGATGACTGATTCTTCCTATTGTAGAATCAACCGCATAGAGATTTACCAAACTGGCTACTATCATTAATGCCATGACTTTTATTCTCATGGCTACCTCCTTTCATTAAAAATTGTATCAAAATATATGCCAGATGAATTTTCTTTATTGATGAGCATTTCTATTTTTGACACTGTATTCAGGAGAGGACAAATGTCTTTTTTTCTTTAAATTAATCCTTTCCTTTTCAATTCCTTCTTCCATTCATCAACAAGGTTTTCAGGAACCTCTCCTTCCAATCCTTTAAGAAGACCATCTACTGCCATTATCCCCATCTTTTTTCTTGTTTCATAACTTGCTGAGCCAATATGAGGAAGTGAAACAACTCTTGGATGATTTAACAGCCTTTCATCAATCTTGGGCTCATTTTCGTAAACATCAAACCCAGCTCCCCATATTTTTTCCTGCTCAAGAAGCTCGGCAAGGGTTTTTTCGTCGATAATAGGACCCCTTGCTGTATTTATAAGAACAGAATCTTTTTTCATCAGTAACAGCCTTTCCCTGGTCAAGAGATGATAGGTCTCAGAAGTCAGCGGAAGATGGATGGAAACAATATCAGATTCTCTCAAAAGGTAATCGAGCTCTCTAAATTCCACTTTCAACTCCTTTTCCTCTTCTCTTTTTAGCTTTATCTTGTCCCAGTAAAGGACTTTCATATTGAATCCGATAGCTCTTCTTGCCACGCTTTTTCCAATCCTTCCAAGACCAATGATTCCGAGAGTTTTTCCATAAATATCCTTCCCAAGAAAGAGTAGGGGACCCCATCCTTTGAACGCACCCTTTCTAACAAAACTATCAGCCTGAGGAATCAATCTACATGTTGAAAGTATTAAAGCCCATGTAAGGTCTGCAGTGGTTTCAGTCAGGACTCCTGGCGTGTTTGTTATAAATATCCCCTTAGAGATGGCGTATTCAACATTTATATTATTGTAACCCACCGCATAATTGGAAATTACCTTTAATTTGGGAGCTGAATCAATGACCTCCTCGTCAATCTTGTCATCAAGCATGGAAATTAGGCCATTCTTATCTTTAATTTTACTCAATAGAACATTTCTGTCCATTATATCATCAGTTCCAATTTCGAGTTCAACATGAGAGGATAAATATTCCATAACTTCATGAAGAATTTTTCTTGTTAAAAGAACTTTGAAATTCATTTTAAGCTCTCCTCCTCTATGATTTCCAGAATTTTATTTTTTATCAAAGAAGGAATTGGCTCATTCAGAAGAGTCAAAAGGTCTTTTTTGTACAATTCTGGAAGTATTTGTAGAACATGTTGAACAGGCGTTTCAGGGCGTCTTGCGATGGCGAATTTTATTCTATATCTGTTCCTCCAGGGAGAATTAAAAATTTCTAATATTGCATTAATTGATATTTGTGGAGAATTTATCAGTTCAAGTAGTATCTCTTCTGTAAGAGAAGGGTTTTCAAGGATGGCTTTGAGTACCATTCGATTCTGCTCAGATTTTAGATTCTTGAGAATAAATGGAGTAGCTCTCCTCGCATGGGAAATCTTTTCTCCGAGTGGTATTTTGCTCCATTTCTGAAGAAAAATTGTTTCAGCCTGTCTTCTAAGGAAGGGTGAAATCCTCATATTTTTTGCAACCCTTAGAAGATCTGAAGGAAGTAAAACTGGTAGAATGTTCAGAGAAATGTCTTGAGGGCAACAGGAATGATTTACTATTTCTTTCTGAACAGAGTAGAATTTCATTAAATCTTTTCTGCTGAGGAGATTATAGAAGAAATCCTTAGGAATCCATGGTTTTCTGAGAATAGTTACTAACTCTCCCTCTGTCAATTTCTCAAAGTTTATTGATTCCCAATCTTCCATGGTAGCCCTTACCTATTGACCTTTCTCCGAATTTTTGTTATAAAACAATTAGGAGGCTTGAAAGTGAAAGGGTATAATGGCTTGGAAAGCAAGTTTAGGCAGGTTCTTGTCATCTCAAAACGAGCCAAGGAACTCCTGAGAGGTTCGAAGCCTTTGATAAGAACAAAGGAGAAACATCCCCTGAAAATTGCAAAAGAAGAGCTGGAAAAGGGAAAGTTAAATGTAAAATTAATTGAAAAAGAAGAGGTATTACAGAACATTCAGTAATCACCCCTATTTAAAAACCATATTCCCACCTTTCTCTCTGAGAAAGATTTCCATATAGCTCTCTCTTATAAAATCAGATATGGAAAAACCCAAGTTTTCTGCCTCGGTTATAATATCCTCTTCAGAGCCTTCAAGTTCAATGAAATTACCTACGGGAGTTTCGTCAATCGAAAGGATTAAATTTCCCTTTCTATAAATCCGCCGGTATTTCTGATACCTAAAAATGACATTTAAACCAAGGTTTTTGAGTATTCCGAATACTGCTGAAGGATCCTCAACATCTGTTTCAATCTCCTTTCTTACCTTTGCTAATGAGGGGATAGAAAATGGCTCTTTGTAGGTCAGGACACCCTTTCCTTTAAGAATTCTCAGCCTTAAAATGCATCCATTTGAAAGGAGTTTTTTATTTTCAAAATCAAAAAGGAAGTTGTCTTCAAAGTATCTTCTTCTAAGAAGATGAAAGCCGGATCCAACAATTTTTTTCAAAACCTTTCTTATAGAATTAATTTTTAATTTTATTTCTTTCTCGATTTTACCCATTCTTACCTTGAAACTCTTTTAAATTTTTCAAAAGTGTTTTTATTGAAAATAGGAATTAAACCCCTTGGAACCCCCCTCCTTTCTATCTTCTGTCCTCCGACTCTTTCTATTGCTCCAGCAAACCTTCCTCCTATCCAGAGTTTATCATTGGTTGTATTTACAATTGCATCCTCTTTAAAGCTATTCGTATCCCCTTTTTTTATTGTAATTTTCAAACCGGTTCACAACCTCCTTGAAACGATGTAATCTGCAAGGTTTTTCAAGGAATCAACGAAGGGAGATGGTTTCAAAATTCTTAGAGATTCGATTGCTTTTTTTGTAAATTGTTTTGCTTTTCTCAAGGTAAAGTCTTTTGCTCCATTGTTTAAAACAAGCTCTACTATTTCTTCCTTCTTAACTCTTATAAAATCTCCGTCTTCAAAGACCCATCCAACTTTGTCCCTTACATTGCTCTCATTTTTTCGAAGAAGATATAAAAGGGGTAGAGTTGGCTTTTTTTCTTTTAAATCAGAGAGAGTTGGCTTTCCCAGCTCATCTTCAGTGGAGATTATGTCTAAAAGATCATCTATAAGTTGAAAAGAAATACCAATGCTATTTCCAAAATCTTTGAGAGCTTTTAACTCGGCCTCCGAAGCATTTCCCAGTAGCCCTCCAATCTCTGCAGAAGCAGAGAAAAGGGAAGCTGTTTTCTTTTCAAGAATGGAGAAATATTCTTTCATTTTCAAGTTAATATTCCCTCTTTTTTTTATTTCTTCTATTTCTCCTTCAACCATTTTTGATGCCGATTTTGAAAGGGCGTTTATAATATATGGATCTGCACTTTTAAGAACGAGATGAACAGCCTCTATATAGAGATAATCACCAAGAAGAACTGTCAAATCAGAGCCCCAGAACTTGTGAAAGGATGGTTTTCCTCTTCTTAAAGTAGCATTATCGACTAGGTCATCATGGATGAGACTCGCAGTGTGAAGAAGCTCGATTGCAACTGCTAATGATATAGGAACTTCTCCTTCTACCCCATAATGCTTTGCAATAATAAGAAGGACTGCCGGTCTTATCTTTTTCCCTTTTGCGGAAAAAATTGTTCTAAGCTCTTCACTAAGAGATGGTGAATTTTCTGCTATTTTGAAAATAAGAGATTCCACCTCCTCTAATTCTTTATTTATGGGCTTGTAAATTTCTTTTAGTTCCATTTTTGCTCTGTTTTATTTAAAAATAGAGAAATGAAATTATTTGTTGTTATCTCAGCAATTTTCTCGATGGGACATCCTTTCAATCGAGAAAGCTCTTCAATGGTTCTTATTATATAAGAGGGTTCATTCCTCTGCCCTCTATAGGGTAGAGGAGCAAGATATGGGGAGTCAGTCTCAACAAGAATTCTATCGAAAGGAGTTTTTGTAGCAACATCCTTAGCTTTTTTGGAATAGGTCAAGACTCCAGAAAATGAGATGTAAAAACCTATATCTAAAAATTTCTCAGCTTCATTCCAGGTCCCTGAAAATGCGTGAAGTTCACCGCCAATAATGAATTTTTCTTCCTTTAAAATGTCTAAGATCTCTTGAAAAGAATGTCTGCAGTGAATAACAATAGGTAAATTCTTTTCTTCAGCAATTTCTATCTGTTTTCTAAAGACATTTTTCTGGATTTCAATTGAAACATCATAAGTGGGATCAATGCCTGTTTCTCCAATTGCAATTAATCTTTCGGGTGAAAAATTCAACAGGATTTTTTCAATATCTTCGTTTTCACTCCGGTTTTTTGCATCAAAGGGATGAACCCCAGCAGTGAGGAAAACGCTCTCATATTTCTCTATAAGTTTTAAACCTTTTTCTACCTCATTATTATCTAATGGGTCAATACAGTTATTTATATACCCTATATTGGAAATTTTGGCTCTCTCCATAACCTTTTCCAGGTCATTTTCAAAGGAAGGGTCAAGGAGATGGGCATGAGAATCTGTCAGAAACATTTTAATCCTTTACATTCTTATTATAGCAGAACCCCATGTTAGACCTGAGCCAAAAGCAGTTAAGACAAGAAGATCCCCTTCTTTTAGTCTTTTTTCTTTCCTTGCCTCGTCCAAGGCTATAGGGATTGAAGCGGCGGTAGTATTTCCATACTTGTGAATATTAGAATAAACTTTTTCAGGAGGTAATTTTAAAGCTTTCCCAACCATATCTGTTATTCTATAGTTGGCCTGATGAGGGATGAGAAGGTCGATATCTTCCACTTTGAGATTGTTTTCTTCGAGGTTCTTTTTAACGCATTCGGGCATTTTTTCAGAAGCGAGCTTAAAAACAAGTTTTCCTTGCATACTCGGGTAAATTCCAGGATCATTCATCATCTCAGGATAAAAATAAGGGAAGTGCATAATGTTTGGTTTCTCAATCCAGAGTATGTTCGCATATCTACCATCTGCATGAAGATGAGTGGAGATAACCCCCTTTCCACTATCCTCTTCAGCTCCTAATATAACAGCTCCAGCTCCGTCTCCAAAAAGAACAGCCATATCCCTTCCCTGAGTTGAGAAATTTAATTGAACAGATTGAATCTCTGCTCCGACAAGGAGTATCTTTTTATATATTCCAGTTTTTATGAATTGGTCAGCAACAGCAAGTCCATATATAAATCCTGTGCACTGATTCCTTATATCAAGAGCCCCTATCCTTTCAAGTCCGAGTTTAGCCTGCAAAAAGACACCTGCTCCAGGGAATAGATAATCAGGAGAGAGAGTTGCAAATATAATGAAGTCTATCTCCTCTTTGGATATTTTTGCATCTTCTATAGCTCGTAGAGAAGCCTGCAAGGCAAGGTCTGAGGTGGCTGTCCCGGGTTCAACAAATCTTCTTTCGATGATTCCAGTTCTTTCTCTTATCCACTCATCGGAAGTGTCCATCATTTTTTCAAGATCAAAATTTGTTACAACCCTCGGAGGGACATAATGTCCTGTTCCCAATATAACTGTTCTTCTCATACCAACCTCTTTTTGAAATGATTTTGAATATATATATTAATATATTTTCAATTAAAATCAAACTAAATTGAAAAAAAATTCTTACTCCAATATAATAATAAAGAGATGGTAAGAAATCTTTTTTGTATTTTGATGTCAGAGTAGGGTGTCGGCATGCCGACAGATGAGAGAAAGAAATTATCTGTAAAAATTGTCCCTCTTGAACTTATAGATCCCAATCCTCTTCAGCCCAGAAGTAATCTTGGAGACCTTGGTGAATTGATAGATTCAATAAAAGAAAAAGGGGTTCTTGAGCCTATAATCGTAAGAAGAAAGGAGGAAAGGTTCGAGATAATATCAGGGGAAAGAAGATTCAGGGCTTCTATTGATGCTGGGTTAAAAGAAATTCCATGTATTGAAGTTGATGTCACTGACAATGAAGCTCTCGAGATTGCCCTGATTGAAAATTTACAGAGGAAGGATTTAACGCCTTTTGAGGAATCTTATGGATTAAAACTCCTTTCTGAGCTCTATGGTTATAGTCACAAAGAAATAGCTGAAAAAATTGGAAAGTCCAGATCATCAATTACTGAGTCTATCTCTATCTCTAAGATTCCATCAGATGTAGCTGAAAAGTGTAAGGAGCTTTCAATTCCATCAAAAACAATTCTCGTGGAAATAGCAAGGTTGAAAAACAAAGAAAAAATGTTAGAAGCTCTTGAAAAATTTACTTCTGGTATTTTGAATAGAGATGGTATAAGAAAAATTAAAAGGGAAAAAAAGGAGAAAAAATTTTTTTTCAAGTTTAAAGGGGAGAATTTTATTTTAAAAATTACATTCAGAAAGCAAAATGTTACAAAAGAAGAGCTTAAAGAAGCAATTAAATCAGTCCTTAAAAAACTTGAGCCTGAAGACTAAAAACCAACCGATTCAGTCAATATATCCATAGCCCGTCTATTTAACTTTCAAAAAAAATTCAAATCTAAGACTTGTTTACAGAAGCCGATTTTCAGTTTTGGTTTACATAATATTTATTATCCGACATTAAATCAGGTTGATTTTTTTTAATTCTTTAATAGAATAATTGGTAAGGAGGTTGATATGTTAAGGTGGCTTATTGGAGGTTTGCTTTCAGGTCTTTCTATTTTTCTCTTCCACTGGTTTTTTAGTGGGATTGTTTTTAAAAAATTGTACCTTGATCCCAACTACTCCTCTTTGTGGAGAAAGGGTTCTGGAACGCTTCAGTTTTTTTTAATGTCAATATTCAGCGGTCTCCTGTTTACTCTCACTTTTATGCTTGTTTTTCAAGGTATACCCGGGACAAGCGTGCTAAAAGGAATCTATTACGGCCTTTTCGGCTGGCTTGTTTTCCTTCTTCCTACCTATTTGATCCAAGATATTTTTGTTAATTATCCTCCCAACACTGTCGGAGTGTGGCTGTTGCAAAGCTTTTTTGGATATGGGATAGCAGGAATAATTACTTCTTTGATAGTTTCTCCTTCAATGGGATAAGTTCAGAAATCTTCCTTTCTTAAAGACTGTAGATACAGCCACAATACTTTTGTCTGTAAAGATCATATTTTCTACTTAAAGAAGCGCTTTTCTCAAAACCTCCTTTTTTTCTCAATACTTTCTCTATAAATTCTACTCCTTCTTTTTTACCGATCATCCTTCCAATTCTGTTGACGATTTCTACATTTTTTTTAGGACTGATGGTAAGGGTGGTAGAAAAATAACTAATTTTTAATTCCTTTGCTTTTAGTGAAGTTTCATATAGCCTGACTGCAATACAAATATTACACCTTAGTCCACCCTCTTTCTCATTTTTTAAAGCTCTCACATTATAAAACCATCTCTCTGGAAGATAATCTCCAAAGATAACCTCCACACCAAGTAATTCCCCTACTCTTAACATTTCTTCTGATCTCTTTCTATACTCTCCCTCTGGATGGATGTTAGGATTGAAGAAGAAAAAAATAGGGAAAAAATCCATGAAGAAAGACTCAAAAGAGCCTAAAGCATCAGGAGCACAGCATGCATGGACAAGAATTTTATCCTTTTCATATTTCATAGGACTCTCCAATCATGTTAAAGCCAAGGACTGCAATAAAAAGGAATAAGCCGGGTATCAGAGTTAAATGGATTGCATCAAAAAAGTGATATCTTCCTTCGGCTATTATATTTCCCCATGATGGAGTTGGAGGAGTTATTCCAGCTCCTATAAAGCTCAATCCGGCTTCTGAAAGAATCACATAAGGAATTGTCAAAAGAGCATGGGAAAGAATTACAGGGAAAACATGGGGCAAAAAGTGATGAACTATAATTTTCAGGGAAGATGACCCCATTAGTAAGGAAGCTTTAATAAATTCTATATTTTTAATTTTTATTGTTTGTGCCCTTGCAATCTTTAGAATTTCAATGCTGTTGGCAATGGTCAGGGCTAATATTAGATTTAAGACACCCTGTCCTAAAAGGAGAGAAAGGGCAAGGACAAGAATTATTCCTGGAAAGGCAAGAAGAAAGTCCATCAATCTCCCGATTATCTCATCAAAAAATTTCCCATTCCATCCTGCGAGTATTCCCACCAAAGTTCCAATCAGCAGAGATAAGAACACCACAATTAAAGAAATTGAAATGGAGACCCTTCCTCCATAGGAAATCCTGGCAAGAAGGTCTCTTCCGAGTTCGTCCCTACCGAAGGGCGATGAAAAAGACGGTTTGGAAAGTCTTCTTTCAAGCTCAATGGAAAAAGGAGAAACTTTATAAAAAATTGGTAATATAAATGAAAAGAAAAAAATAAAGGAAGTCAGGCATAAACCAGCTATTTTTAAGCTTTCTCTATTCTTTATAGGCATATCGAACTCTTGGGTCAAAAAGAGCATAAGTGATATCAGTAAGAAGGTTTAAAAATATATAAACCAAAGATGATAATAATATAATTCCAACAGTGAGATTATAATCCCTACCGCTCACGCTCTTTACAAGAAGTCTACCAACGCCAGGCCATGAAAAAAGAGTTTCTGTAAGAATAGCACCTGTTAATAGACTTCCTAATCTCAAGTTTACTACAGTCAAAAAGGGGAAAAGGGAGTTTCTAAGAGCATGAAATAAAACAATTCGCCTATGACTGATACCCCTTGCTCTCAAAGATAATATATAACCCCTTTTAAGCTCATCTTCCAAGCTTTTTCTAAGTATTCTTACTAAATAGGCTGAGAAGGGAATGGCAAGGGTCAAAGATGGTAGGATCAAACTTTTAAAACTTTCTGCACCTGAGACCGGAAGAACTCCTATCCAGATTGAGAGTATAACTACAAGAAGAGGTCCTAAACTTATAACAGGCAACGAATTAAAAAGAATAGAAAAGAATAGTATAAGGGTATCAATAAAACTTTTCTGCTTGAAGGCACCAGACACACCTGCAGGAAAAGAAATTAAAAGAGAGAGAAATATTGAAAAGGTGGCAAGCAAAAGTGAATAAGGTAATGCATCCATAACTTCATCAAGAACTTTCCTTCCAGTTACAAAAGACCTTCCTAAACCTTCCTTTGAAAAATTGCAAATAAATTTCCAATATTTTGAAAAAGGAGAAGCTTCATCTTTCTCTAAGTAATATACTCTTTCCCCAAATTTGGCTTCCTGGGGGGTTCCAGGTAACAATGAGAGAATTAGAAAACCTGAAGATGAAACAAGAAATATAACAAAGAGGGAATTTAATAACCTCTTTATTACAAATTTACTCATTAACTTTATTTCTTATTCCATATTTCTTCATCAGTTTGAACAATCCCTGTCTTGTTATGTTGAGCGCATCTGCAGTTTTTTTTCTGTTCCAGCTGTTCCTTTTTAAAATCTCTTCAATATAATTTTTTTCAAAAATTTCTTTTGCAGTAACCAGATCATAATTTCCCCCAACATCTAACTTTATTGTCCTTTGGGAAGCTATATTTGGAGGTAAGTCGTCTATATTTACTATCTTCTTTTCCGGATCAAGAAACATTATGGTATTCCTTATTTCTGATTCGAGTTCCCTCACATTTCCTGGCCATGGATAAGTAATTAGTGTTTCTAAGGCACCGGAGGAAAGATGAACTTTATCCCTCCCAATTTCATCACAATATTTCTCTATAAAATAGTTTGTGAGGAGGGGTATATCCTCTTTCCTTTCCCTTAATGGAGGGATATGGATAACCACACCTTTTACCCTGTAATATAAATCTTCTCTGAATCTTTTTTCTTTTACCTCTTGCTCTAAATCTTTGTTTGTTGCACTTATAAATCTCACATCTACTTTTCTTATTTTATTTTCTCCAAGTCTTCTCGTTTCTTTTTCCTGCAGAACTCTTAAAAGCTTCGCCTGAAGAGAAAGTGGCAAGTCTCCAATTTCGTCGAGGAAAAAAGTCCCTCCGTCTGCTTCCTCTATAAGACCTTTTCTTTCAGTATTAGCTCCTGTGAATGCCCCCTTTACCCATCCGAAGAGTTCTGATTCAAGAAGATGTTCTGGTAATGCGCTACAATTTATTGGTATAAAAGGACCGTTCCTTCTTGAACTTAAATTATGAATATATCTTGAAATTAGCTCCTTCCCTGTTCCGCTTTCTCCAACAATTAGAACAGGATAATTGAAATCTTTTATTTTGTTTATTATCTCAATTATTTTCTTAATAGAAGTCCCACCTATTATTCTTGGCTCTAACCCTAATCTATCCCCTTCCTTTTTCTCCTTTCTGTAAAAAATTGAATAGATAGGCTCTGCAAAAGAAAGAACTTGTTCTATATCTTCACTTTCGATGCGCCCTTTCTTCCCACAAAGAACAAATCCTTTCAGAATTCCTGATTTTATTATTGGAATCTGTAAGGTTTCTGAACCCTCGGTTTTAAAGACCTTAGGAGATAGAATAGAAATATCTATGCAGGCAGTGTCTTCTATATCGATGTAAGGGAATACTCCTTCCAGAGATAGCTTACCCGAAGAATCGAAGGTAAGAACCTTTATCCAGTCGAATCTTCCCATCTCTGCCAGAAATTTTAATAATTTTCGAGAATTGCTTTCCTTTTCTTTCGGAAAAATCGATTCTTCATATTGAGAATATCTAAAATATCCACACTCTTTAAGCCATTCTAATGATTCTTTAACGTTACGAAGCTCAGCTATATCCGGGAATTTAATATAAAATTCGATAAGAGCGATATTGCTTAGAAATCTATTATCCAATTCGTTGAAAAGCTCTATGCATTTTAGGAAAAGATTGATAGATTCATCTCTTTCTTTCTCTTTCGACATCAAGGCTTTAAGAAGAAGGGCATTTCCTAATATTGTTTTAAGCTCGCATTGAGCAGCCTTATCGATTATTTCTGATACGATTTTTTCTGATTTTTCCACTTCTTTCTTTTTCAGAAAATATTTAGCCTTTAACAACTTATGACCCAGCAGCTCCCTGATAAGCTCTTCAGGTAAATCCATACTGTCAATTTCATCAAGGACTTTCTTTGCTCCATTAAAATCACCTGTCTCAAGAAAGAGCTCTGTAACTTTTAGTTTTGCATCTATCAGCTCCTTTGTAGCATTATAAGTTTCGAAAATTCCACTACTCTCCTTAAGCAGTTTTTTTGCATGGTCAAAATTACCTGTCAGAAATTCTAAGTAGCCAAGAGAACTTATATCATATGCATAGGAGAAAAAATTCTGTGAACCCTTGTCAATTTCAGCACATCTATGCAGAATTTCCTTAGCAATTTTCCATTTTCCAGATGGAATCATAACCTCTGTTAGGTTAAATTGAGATAAAGTTACACCTCTCGGGTTATCAATTTTGGAGTAAATTTCAAAGGCTTTTTTGAACCAAGTTTCAGCATTTAGAAGCTCTTCTCTTTCCAAGAACAATTTTCCTATGTCAGAGCACAGCCCTGCCAGGTTGAAGAGATCGTTTTCCTTCTCAAAAATTCTTATCGCCCTGGAGAATGATCTAAAAGATTCTTCCCATCTCTTCTCCTTCATGTAAATACAGCCTAAATATTTTAGAGCAACTGCCCCCTCTTTAGGGAACTTATCCAGCAACTTTAATGAAGATTCAATTAGCTGTTTCCCGCCAACATCTCCTTTTAAAAAATTATAGTAGCCTCTATCTCTTTTTGCAACGCCCGAATAAAAGCGGTCTCCACTCATTTCGAGTTTTTTCAATATATTCTCACTCTCCTCATGCTTGCCTACTTTCCATAAGCTTTTTGAGAGGTGATAGTTGAAAGCGTTTACATATTTTTCATGATTGTAAATATTTGCAAATTCCATACTTCTTTTAAGAACATCAATTGCTTTTCCGTATCTCATCATTCCATAAAGGCATTCAACAAATTTAACTTTAAGCTCCATCCATTCCTCTGAAGAAGGTTTTATAAATTGGGAGGATTTAGCAATGTATTGGAAAGCGCTTGCAAAATCGCCAATTTTTAAATGAAGCTCAGAAATTGAATAATAGAAATTAAACTTCTTTGAAGAATCATTTATTTTTTCAATATTCTCCTGGAATAATCTTGCTAAATTGATTGCCTCTTTTATTTGTCCTTTATTTTTAAAATCTTCAAGAAATCTTTGAAGCTCCTCCACCCCCTCTTCATATCTTCCTCCTATAAAAAGGTGGTAATAGGAATTTTCCTTATCAAACTCGGCTCCCAAATCATGAATTCTCTTCTTTTCCTCTATCGGTAGGCTTTCCTTAATGATACTCTGCCATGGTTCCTTGAGAAATAGCCTTGTCCCCTTCTGTTCTAAGAGTCCTTTATTTAGGAAAAAAGTTAAATTATCCATTTCACTTTTTGTAAAGTTTTTAAACCATGAAATATTGAATCCTTTAGGAAAACAAGCTATGAAACGGAGAGGTTCTATTTCCTCCTTGGAATAATTTTTTAAAAGGTCCTTCTTTAGGCAATCTCTCTCTTTATAGTCCAATCCCTTCTTCCAAAATTCAAGGTCTCTAATTATCCAGTGGAAAAGATTTAAATTGCCTACACTTTTTTTCCATGCAATTTCAATAAACTCCTCAAGTTCGGGGTGTCCCACCCATATATTCTCTCTAAATTCATTGAAATTACTGAATGAAAGATTTAAATGATAGGATCTTAAGTCCTTTAGGAAGGGAAGATAGTTTTCAGAGGTAAAAATGAATTTAAAAGGATAGGCATCATTTATTGCATTGCAAATTTTCTCAAAGAATTGGACTACTTCGTAGTCTGCTTTATCCAGATCATCATAAATAAACAAGAGGGAACTATAACCATTTTCTAAGAAGAGATTTTCAATAAGTTTAACGATTCCATCTAAACCTTCCAGGTTGTAAGCATTGATCCTTTTCATAGGGGATAGCCAGGAAAGCTGCGCAAAAAGGGCATTTGAAAATTCTTCCATTCCACTGGAATTAAGAAAAATAATTGGTGACGAAATAGATCGGCTTCTTACTATGGAATTTTTCAGGAAAGTACTTTTGCCCTGCCCTTCCTTTCCAAAAATTCCCAAAACTTTTGTATAGGAAAAGCCATTCTCCTCGATAAAACCATCTATTATCTGGTCTTCTTTTCTTCTAAGATCAAATCCCAGAAAGGAAGTGATTAGATAAGAATTTTCCTTCATTATTTTATTAAAAATTTCCTTTTCATTTATGAAGTTAGTCTTTATAAACTTTGGAAGTCTAAAAATTAAATTTTCAATACCTTCTTCTCTTATTTCATCATCAAGCTGGGATATTCTATAAATGTTCTCTTCAAATTCTGTTAGGTAAAGAGTGCCATTATCCTTTGAAAAATTCCTCCAGCTAATATTTCTTATTCCGATAGACTTGGAAAAAAGGAACTCGATAACAGCCTGGATCTGAAGTGTAAAGGGCAAAGGGTTTCCTTCCTTTAAATCGTTCTTGGAAAGACGATTCTTTGAATATTCAGGAAATACAACGCAATAGTATCCACCAGGTAAAGGTATAAGGTCAATAGCAGAAACTATATTTCTGTGGTAGAGCTGGGCTAATAAAGTTAATAAATTTATATCCTTTGTAGCTATGGGAAATAGAATTTTTAAAATTACATTTTTTCGAAATAAATTATCGAATCCTTTAAATGTTGAATAACTTAAACTTTCTTCAATTGGGGTGAGCTCTGAAAATCTATTTTTTAGAAGATCTTCCATTCACAAGGTTATGAAAATCCCTTCAACACCAGAATTTTTTGGCTTACATCTCTGTAAGTAGGGTCAGATTTTTGAATTTCGTTGTACAGTCTGAAGGCTTCTGACCAATTCTGCATTTTTTCGTGGATAGACGCCAATTCATACTTAACTGCTATGTAATCTTCGGGTTTTTTCCCCTTTACTTCCAGGGCTTTATTAAACCAGACTATTGCCTGGTCAAAAAATCCTTTCTCTACAAAACAATTACCAACCAAAACAGATGACTCAAATGTTTTGTCTTCGCTTTTGACAGATATCAAAAATTCATTGATTGCTTCATCGAGTAAACCCATCTCTTTATAGGCTATTCCAAGATTATATCTTGTTTCATAATCTTCTTTACCTATGTGAGCATCTACTCCTTTCTTAAACTCTTTAAGAACTTCTTCCAGCATCCTCTCTGAAGTTGTTGATGTCCTCTTCTCTATGCTCAGTAAAATTTCCTCGAGAGCGGATGCCTCCTCTTCAGCGATAGAAGTTAAGTCATAAAAAGTTGTGCTCGGGGGCTCGCTCATAGAAGGAGACTCTCTCCAAATTTCTTCTTTTGGAATTTCCAAATCTTTATATTTCGTCTCTGTAATTATTGGAGCAGGCTGAAATTCCTCCTTAAAGAAATCTGTTTCAATAAGCTCGATCTCCTCCAAGAATTCTTCTGGCTGAAGAGTCGGGATTCCTTCTTTCACGGTGGCTTCTTCCAGTGGAACTATCTCTTCGAAAGAAGATTCATCCAAAGGCTTTTCGATGCTTTCTAAGCCAGTTAATTCCTCAGTAATATCAATTACTATCTCTTCTTTTCCTCCAGGGGTTTTTCCTTTAAATATAAGTCTTGGATGGTCAGGTTTTAAAGAAGCGACTATTTCTAATGTTTCCTGATATTCCTGTATCATTCCCTTCTGTTTGTATATTTCTGAAAGGGCAATTGCCTCATCAGCAGCTCTATCATTCTTTCCTACCCTCTGGAAAAGGTCAATAATTTTTTCTCTTACCTGGATCGAATCAGGGTTATACTTTAGTAAATCTTCTAAAATCTCTTGGGCTTTCTGATAAAGTTTATTCTTAATAAGAACCTCAACCTCTGCAAGTTTGGAGTTAATAAAATCTTCGCTTCTCTCAACTTCCTCCTCAACAGTTGTCCCCTTAATCTCTTCGGTAACCTTTTTCCCTTCCAGCCTTGCAATGGCATTTTTGTATTTTAAATTATCAGGAGCAAGGGTAACAAGCTCCTTTAATATTTTTAAAGCCTCATTCTTCATCCCTTTCTGTTCATAGGTTTCATATAGCTTGTTCAGAACCTGGATTAAATTAGCAACCTGTTCAGCACCTCTATATATCTCAGAAGCTTTTAAGAGAGAAGGTATATGATAAGAATCAGAAGTCCATATTAGTCTTAAAAAAGAGAGTCCATCTTCAATGCTTCCTTTTTTTATAAAGTAATCTATTGTAGGCTCAAAAATTTTATAGGCTCTGTCAAGTTCTTCCCTTTCTTTCAAGAGCATTCCTATTTTATTAAGCAGGTCAACTTCATGCTCTTCCATCTGCTGAAGTTTAAAGATAATTTGTTCTGAACCATTTATATCCCCAAACTCACAATATAGCTCTGCTAGCCTTTTCAGGAAATAGGTGTTATTGGGAGATATTTTTAAATACTCTTTAATAGTTTCAATCGCCTTTCTATAATCCTGGCTTTTAATATAAAGTTCGACAATATTCTTAGTTGCTCTTTGGTCATTTGGTTTTAGTTCATTAGCTTTGTTAAAATACTCCAAGGCTTCTTTTACATTGCCTGCCTTTATAAGACTTTCACCGATTGCGTTTAACTCCTCTACAGCTTCATCTATCATTTTTTCTTTTTTGTACAATTCTACCAACAATGTCCTTGTCTTTATATTTCCTTTATCCAGCTCCACAACTTTTCTATATATCTCAAGAGCTTCCTTTGTTCTCCCTCCGATCATATATTTTTCAGCAATTTCCAGATACAACACTCTTGCCTGCGATGTAAGCCCTCTCTTCTCATAAAGATCAGCGAGGACCATTGCAATTTCTTTGTTTGTTGGATCCAATTTATATACTCGGTTGTATGCTGCGATTGCCTTGTCATAAAAACCTTGTGCCCTGTAATAATCTGCAACTTTAATGAACTGGCTAACTCCATCTTTAATCTTGCCAACTTTAATGTAGAGGTCTCCTACAAGACTTATAGCGCTACAATCAGAAGGATTTTCGTCAACAATTTTCTTGTATTCTTCTATTGCTTTGTCGAGTTTACCCTCCTTTATAAATTTCTCAGCGCTCTTAAGAATCTTGTCCTTGTTAAGCATCAGCTACCTCTAAAATTAGCCCTATGCAATGGGGAAATCCCATAAAATTTTATCATCTTTCTATGAAAATTTGTAGCATAACCTTTGTTTATTTTCAAATTGTATTTGGGGAAGTACTGATCTAAATTCATTATTGTAAAATCTCTCACGACTTTTGCAACAATAGAAGCGCATGCAATTGAGTAAACAAGCCTGTCTCCCTTTATAACTCCAAGTTGAGGAATCTCAAGCCCTTCTATAAAATCCCCATCTACAAGAACGAAATCAGGTTTTATATCGAGCGCATCAATTGCTCTCTTCATTGCTGCAAAGGTGGCATTTCTTATGTTCATCTCATCTATTTCTATATTTGAGGCTACTCCAATTCCAACATCAATTGATTTTTCCAAAATCTCTAACATCAGAGTCTCTCTTCTTTTTTGTCCGATAAGTTTTGAATCATTTACTCCACTTATTTTCTCCTCAATGATTATAGCACAACTAACCACTGGTCCAAAAAGAGCACCCTTTCCTACTTCATCAACCCCAGCAATGATTTCAAATCCACTTCTTTTTAATGTAAACTCCAATTGTAATAAGAAATTTGACAACTTGAAAACCTTTTTTAAATTTCCTCTTTTAATCTTGCGGCTTTGCCCTTGAGCTTTCTTAGGTAGTAAAGTTTTGCCCTTCTGACTTTTCCCCTTTTGACAATTTCAATTTTATCAATTGAAGGACTTGCAAATGGAAAAATCCTCTCAACGCCGATTCCAAAAGAGATTTTTCTGACAGTGAATGTTTTTCCATTCCCTTTTCCTCTCATGGCAATTACAACGCCTTGGAAGGTCTGGAGCCTATCTTTATCAGCTTCTTTAACTTTTATATAGACCTTTATTGTATCCCCTGCTTTAAAGTCAGGAAAATTCCTCCTCTTTTCTTCAACAATTAAGTTTGTTCCCTTCATTTCTTACCTCTGAATCCACTTTAATATTAAGTCTTAATCTTTTTTATAATACTTTTTTGCTCTTCTGTCAATCTTATCTTTCCTAGGAGATCCGGCCTTTTTTTGAGGGTGTTCTCAATAGCCTTTTCTTCCTGCCATTTTTTTATTTTCTCATGATTTCCGGAAAGAAGAACCTCGGGAACCATAAATCCCCTGAAGTTTCTTGGCCTTGTGTACCTTGGATAATCCAAGATCTCGGAAAAGAAAGAATCCTTTCTGATAGATTCTTCTTTCCCTACTACCCCTGGTATTAGCCTCGATACAGCATCAATAATTACCATAGCAGGAATCTCTCCCCCAGAAAGGACATAGTCCCCTATAGAAATTTCTTCGTCAATTAAATACTCTCTTATCCTTTCGTCTACTCCTTCATATCTTCCACAAATCAAAATAATTTGAGAGAATGTAGACAATCTCAAGGCAATTTCCTGGTTGAAGAGTTTGCCCTGAGGTGAGAGAAGAATAACCAAAGAAGAATTTTTAATTTTTACATTTTCAACAGCATTAAAAACAGGTTCTGGCATTAAAACCATCCCTGTTTCTTCTCCATATGGTTTATCATCTACTTTTTTGTGTTTATCAGTTGAGTAATCTCTTAAATTATGAATTTTTATTTCAATTATTCCCCTTTTTAAAGCTCTACCTAAGACTCCAAAAGAGAGAAAATCCCTGAAAAAATCAGGGAATATAGTAACTACATCAAACCTCATTCAGCTCAAGGAGACCATCTGGAGGATCAATCTTTATTCTTTTGTCTCTTATATCCACTGAATAACAAATGCTTTTTGCAAATGGGATGAGAATCTCGCCTTTCTCCCCACATACCGCGAGAAGAGTGCTTTCTCCCATTTCCCACACATAATCTACAACTCCAATCTCTCTTCCATCTTTAAGAAAAACATGACAGCCCTTAAGATCATGTAAATAAAAATAATCTTGAGGAAGTAAATAAACCTCTTCTTCTGAAATCTCTATTTCATTTGAACTAAGCTTCGAAGCTTCTTCTATTGAATTTACACTTTTTATTTTTGTTACAACCTTTCCTCCAAAATATCTTACCCTCTCTATTTTGTAAGTCTTAGAACCAATAAAAATCTCCTTCAGTATTGAGAACCTCTCGGGGAAGGGAGAATAACAATCAATTTCTAATTCACCCTCCCTCCCCCAAGGTCCTCTAATCTTGCCTATTTTAATCAATTAAGAGGATTTCTCCAGGATCTCCAGATTGAATCTTCTCCTTTGTTTCATTCCTGCAGCGCCAAGGATAGTTCTTATCGCCCTTGCAGTTCTTCCCTGCTTTCCAATTACCTTCCCTAAGTCTTCGGGAGCCACCTTGAGTTCAAGGATGGTTGTTTGTTCTCCCTCAAGCTGGGAAACATGAACCCTTTCAGGGTGGTCAACCAATGCTTTTGCGATCATTTCAACAAGTTCTCTCACTTTAACCTCCGTCAAAGAATTTTATTTTTAGATAATTTTTTCCCTCTTTAAAAGTCTTGATACTGGTTGTGAGGGTTGAGCCCCTTTCTTTATTAATTCAAGAACCTTTTCTTTATCTATCTTTACAAGTGCCGGCTCTCTTTTAGGATCGTAATAACCTAAAAAATCAATTGCTCTACTCTCTCTTGGAGATTTACAGTCAATGGCAACTATTCTGTAAAAGGGTCTTTTTTTCGCACCAAAACGCATCAATCTAATCCTTAACACTTCGCCTCCTCATCTTTTATTTTTATAATAAAAATAACTTCTTGTCAAATCCAAATGAAAAATTAAAGATGTTTTACTTTCCATCCAGATTTTGTCATTTTTTCAAGAATGAATCTCCTGTGGCATCTCATATAAAAACCCTCTGCACAAAGTATTACAGTTTTCTTTTTTAGAGATAGTTTTTCCAGTTCTTCAATACACTGAGCAAAACTTGCGGTTTTACTCCATTCTTCGTATCCGCCCTTTCTGAATCCACCCAGCTTCTCTCCCATCCAGATATAATCAATTCCTTCTTTTGAAAGGTAATCTCTCATTACTTCCATGTCAAAATGAGGAAATTTCCGTGAACGAGGAAATCTTCTCACATCCACAACCAGCTCAATTGAACGTTTTTTTAGAATTGAAATAAACACCTCCTTTGACCTTGTTGAATGTCCTATATCGTAAATATTCCCTTTTTCCATCATAAGGGGAGCTCTATTATAACCTTTGTTCCTCTGCCCAGCCCACTTTCAATGGAAATTTTCCCTCCGTGCATTTCTATCATTTTCCTGGCAATGGAAAGCCCGAGGCCGGTTCCTGAAGGCTTGGTAGTAAAATAAGGCTCAAAAATTCTCGAAATATTTTCAGGAGCAATCCCCTCTCCACTATCCATAACTGAAATTTTTATTGAATTATCTTCCTTTACAAGGCTTATTTCAATCTTCCCCTTTTCTTTTATAGCCTCTATTGCGTTTAGAATCGTGTTTCTAAGAACTGTCTCCATCATCTTTATATCTCCATCAAAATAGATGCTCTCCTGATCTGAAACAATAATAAAATCCACATTGCCCTTCAATGTAATTCTCAATGGCTCTATGATTTCCTCCGCTAATTTCTTGAAATCAAATCTTTCCCTTATCAGCCTTTCCTGGGCATAAGAGAGGAATTCGGAAGATATTCTCTTTAATCTCTTTACCTCATTTATTATAAAATTGACCCCCTTCTCAAAATTCTTTTCAAATTCTTCCTTGTCTTCTCGAAAGACTTTCAGAAGGTGTTCGGTCATAAGCAGAATGGGAGTCAGAGGGTTTTTTATTTCGTGAGCAGCTTTTTTAGCCATTTCAGACCATGCTTGCCTTCTCTCCATTTCTTTAAGCTCCTCCTGCTTAACTTTTAATTCCTTTACCATGGAATTAAATCCTTCCATAAGTTCCCTTATTTCGTCTTTACTTTTTGTTTCAATCCTTATTTCAAGGTTTCCCTTACCGACATCCCTGTATGCGCCTAAAAGGATTCTTATGGGTCCTATTATTTTTCTGTAAAGAGACTGAGAGACAATAGATGCAACCAGGGCAAAGAAAAAGAACATTATTGAAAGAAACTCCATAAACTCTCTCCCTATAAAGCTAGATTCCTTTATTTCAGGGATAAGAGGGATGGAAACAATATATTTCTGCTCTCCCAATTTCATTGGTGATGAAAGAGTAAAGTATACAAATTTCCCTATCCTTTCTTTTTTAAGATAATAGAAAGAACCTTTGTGGATGATCTCGTGAAAAATCTCTCCGTCAAGATGATAAGGAAGGTATTGGGAAAGGAAAATTTCTCCCCTTGAAGAGCCTATGAGTATTCCGTCTAAATAAATATTTATATCCCTTGCAATTAAGCTTCCAACCCATAGAACAAGGTCCTGCGGTATTATGTTTTCCCTCTCCACATTAAAGAATTGAGTAAAAATTCCCTTTGCTGTCTCAAGTTCCCCAATTGTTTTGCTCTTCATCTGTTCGATAAAAAGTCTCTGCAGGAAAAAATTGGAAAAAATTGAAAAGATAATAAAAGGAAGAACAGCAAGGGATAGAAAAACAATCCTAACCTTGGTGGAAAATGTTATTTTTTTGAGCCATTCTGGTTTGTAAACCCCGATAAAATAAAAGAGCAAGAGTAAAATTGAGAAATATATAAAAGAGATAAGGGTAATCTCCATTATTTCAAGACAATACCCCTTTATCCCTTTCACAGGGTAAAATATAGCAAATACTCTATCAGCGCTCCTGAAATAAAAAATATGATGAAGTCCCATAGGGAATTTTATGGAAGTCCAGAACGAATCCTCCTTTTCAAGCCTTTTCAGTGTATCATTTCCAAGGGCAGAAGGTATTTTCGATGGGTTGAACATTATGGAGCCTTCCTCATCAAATACTGCAAATCCAAAATCTCTTTCCATTACTGGAGAGGGTGGAAATACTTCACCCCTCAGAATGCTGTAGTAAGGAGATTCCCTGTAAAGAATCGGTATGGCATCATAATCAGAGGAGATATAAAAGATTATCTTTCCCAGCCACTCCCTTCCTCCAAGGATTCCCTTATACCCAAATCTTACTCTTTTTATTTTGTCAAAAAATGGAAGGGATGCCTCCTCCACCCACCATCTCTCAGTAAATGGGGTGTAAACGCTCTCAGGTATTGGAAGATTAAGGGAAAAGGAGGCTAAAACCTCCCCTTCTCTGTCAAGTATTTCTATTGCAGATGGCCATCTTAACTTTGCTGCAGTTGTTTTAAGCCATATTTCGTATGCTAATTCTTCTTTCTTTGGCAAGAAAAGAAATTTCTCTATTACTTTCGCTTGAGAGTCAATCTCTTTGATACTTTCCCTCAAGATGAACTCGCTCCATCTTTCCTGAGCAAAAATAATATTTTTTAAATCCTTTTCAATAAAACTTCTCTTTGATATAAAAAGAAAATGATCTATGGAAAAATATAGGAATAGTGAAGTCAGGATCAATAATGGTAGAATTGATGAGCCTCTTTTAACCCATGAGAAATTATAAGATAGTAAAGCGCAAATTAAGAAAAAACCAACAGAAGGAAGAAGGGGAATGGAAACAATTTTTTTAAACAAAAGATAAGAGAATGGTATCTGAATCAACACAAGAATAAATCTCAGCCAGAAACTACTCGTAGAAAGATAAAAAGTCTTAAATAGTAAAACTATAAAGAGGAAGGCTAAAAGAAAAGAAATGAATATTGTAAATAGCATGAATAGAGGGAATGGAGAAAGGAAGTAGAAAATGCCCCTGCTGGTGTTGTGAACAAGAGATTTAATGAAAGCCTGGAATGCTATTACAGGAAGTGGTGTAAGAAAAACTACTGGTATAAGGTATTTAAACCTTTCTTTATTTTCTCTTAAAATTTCCAGATAAGGGAATAAACCTTTCACGAGAATTATGAAAACAAGAAATATTATCAATACTGTGAGAAAAATATCGAGGGGAGAATTTAGAAATTCTAAAGCGGGGGATATGGAACATAAATATGGCTTAAAAAGCTTAAAATCTTTGAAAAATATTAATCTTTTTGCAAGGATAAACAACGAACGAACTAATAAAAGCACAATTACAAAAATGAGATAGCGGAATTTTTTGAGAAATTTCTTTAATGAAATACCCATCAGGGGAAGAAAAAATAAAACAAGGGAATAGAAAATTAGCAAGAAAAAATCCCTCCCGTATTTCTTTACAAAGGTTTCAGGAAGAGAAAAAGATGAAAAAATTGCCAGCAATCCTTCCCCTGGAATCTTAAAGAAAGACGACACTTCTATTCTATCATTTTTCTTCACTACCGAAAATTTTCCTTTAAAGACAAAGTTATTCTCTCCCTTTTCTTCTTCTCTCCAGTCTATAAATTGAACTAATACCCCCTTCTCTATTATTTTATTTTCAAGATTTCTAATAAAAATTAACCTTTTTTCCCCCCTCTCAAATTTTATTTGAGAACCAAGGGAAAGAAAGTAAGATTTCATGTCTTTAACAATGAAAATTTTTTTCTTCGGTATATTATTAAAAGGATGGAAAACTCTTCCAAACCAGAAATCAACTTTTCCTTCATTATTTATTAAAATAACCCCCTCATCTTCCCTTAGAAAACTCCTTGCTATTTCGCTAATTTCAGATACTTCCAATCCCCCCCTTTTAATTGAACTGTATAATCTCTTTAAAAAAACTCTTTCTCGATTCTCAAGATCCTTAACAAAATTTTCAAACTTTATCTTTGCCTTTTTCACTTTGTTTGAAATGATTTTTTCTTGATTTAACCTGTAAATCTCGCTCAAATATTGAGGAACTGCAAGAGATGATAGAAAAGAAAGAATGGAAAGAAGGAGAAATGTAAGGAAGATTATATTAAATAGTTTTTTCTTTCCTTCCATTTAAGTCCCTTTTATCTCAGAGATGCACCATTTATTATTTTCGAGACTTAAACGCATAAAGATACTTGACTGTTTCTTTTCTTCCATGATTCTATCCAACATCTTCCATTGGATTTTAAGAATGAGGGAGTCCTTTCCTTCGATTTTCTCTATTACTCTGAATTCTTCCGTCTCGAAACCCAGAAAAATCTCCCTAAAAAGAGTTAAAACTTGTGATTTGGAAAGGAATCCATAAATATTAAAAGGGACAGAAAGTTCAATATAAACCTTTCTATCCTCAGCAAAATATTTTTCGAGGTTTTTCAAATTCCCGTGAAAAAAGTCTTCTTCAAAGGTTTGAAGGGAAAAGCTCAGAAGCAAAGCAAGTAAAAAATTCATAGGGACTCCGACTCATATTGAATAATTGTGTGAACTTCATAATTTTTTAACTTTTCCCTCCCTTTCAAAAAACTCAATTCAATTAGAAATCCTGCTCCAACAACCTCCCCACCAAGTTCTTCAACAAGTTCAATAGCAGATTTAGCTGTTCCTCCTGTTGCTATAAGGTCATCTATAAGTATCACTTTATCTCCCTTCTGGACACTGTCTGTGTGAATCTCAAGGGAATCTTCTCCATACTCCAAGGAATAGGTCTTTTTTATGGTTTTCCAGGGGAGTTTCCCAGGTTTTCTTACAGGAACAAAACCTGCTGAAAGATTGACTGCAACAACTGAAGAAAATATAAAACCTCTTGATTCAATTCCAATGACCTTTGTCACCCCCCTTCCAAGAAAAGGCTCAGTTAAAAGTTCGCATGCTTTTTCAAAGGCAAAAGGTTCTTTGAGAAGCGTTGTTATATCTCTGAAAATTATCCCTTTTTTTGGGAAATCAGGAATGCTTCTTATGTAATTTTTAAGCTCCATATCAAAACCTCCATTAGTTTTATATTTTAAACTCTAAACATTGTCAACACACTAATTATTCACTCCATACAGTTTATAACATCGTCAAACTTAGAACTGAAAAAATTCAATATTTTTTCGAAGTAATCTTCTTGCATAAATTTATTCAAACCCGCTCTTTCATATATTGACTTTACCTTAAACGAATAGTTCATTTTATCAATATAAATGCAGTCAACCGTTTTTTCAATCAACTTGAGAAGATTCTGTGGATTCATTGGAAGGGCTGGACCTATAAAAGCGGATGTTTTAATTCCTGCTTTTTTGAGTTTTTGAAGTGTTAATATCCTCGATTCTATAGAGGGCGCAAAGGGCTCGAAAATCTTACGAATATTTTCATTATCAGTGGTAATTGTTATCCCAACCTCACAATCTTCGAAATTCCTGAAAATATCAATATCCCCTAAGACAAAATGAGATTTTGTAAGAACATAAACAGGGAATCCATTCCTTGAAAGTGCCTCAAGACATCTTCTCGTCAGGCGGGTTTTTGCTTCTATTGGTTGATAAGGGTCAGTTACAGAGCTTATCATTACAAGCCCTTTCTTTTCTCTATAAACTTCTTTCTCAAGGGTTTCAAAAAAATTATCCTTTATATCCACATAACTTCCCCATTTCTCATTTTTCCCGGTCTTTTTAATTATTAACTCAGCATAACAGTATTTACATGCATGCTGACAACCCCTGTACGGATTAAGGCAGTATTGAACCCCGTAGATTTTTGATCTGTTGAGAGCATTTTTAACCTTTATGTAAGAAAAATTAGTTATCATTAAATATGAAGTTCAACAATGTCCCCATCCCCAAGGATGTGGGAACGATGGACCCTCTGCCCATCGAATTTCCCTTTTCCCCATATTCTTGCATAGGAAAGTTTGTAGGCAAAATCCTTGTGGATTAATGATGCAAGATCCTCAACTTTTGACCCCCTTTTAAGGGTAAATGGCGAGGTAAAATCAGGTTTTTTTCCAGGTTCCTTTGTGTAAACTCTTATTATATCAAGGATCTTGAAACATGTTTCCTTAAAAAGCTCTAAATTTATCCCCTTCTCCACGGAGATATGAATGAGTTCAAATCTGTTCTCGTAAAACTCCTTTAAAACAGAAAAATTTTCCTCAGCTTCCTGAGTTTCGAATTTATTTCCGGCAATAATAGCTTTACAGAAGCGAAAGTTCGGCATCGAAAAATTCGAAAAGTCAGGGCTTGCCAGATAGACTTTCTTTTCTTCAAGTCTTCTTAAAACTGCATCCAATTCTTCAAGAACAAGAGGGCTTTGGAGATCAATGACTATAAAAGTTGCATCTGCATGTTTAACAATTTCATGCATATAAGATTCGTAATAGGTCTCAGAAATAGAAGGAGTGTCAATAAGCTGTATCTGAATATCTTCGTAAGGCATCATCCCTACGATTGGTTCCTTTGTTGTAAAAGGATACTCAGAAACTTCTGGTTTGGCTCTTGTCAGGACTGAAAGAAGATTTGATTTGCCAGAATTTGGTGGTCCTATAAGTGCAATCTGCCCTGCTCCCATTCCCTTTATGATGTGTTGAACTGAATGTTTTGTAGCGAGTCTTCTCTCTATGGTCTCTTTGAGTTTGGCAATTTTGCTTTTTATATCTCCTATCAATTTTTCAGTCCCTTTATGTTTTGGAATTACTGAAAGTAGTTTTTCATAAACCTCTATCTTTTCTTCTAAACTCTTAACTTCTCTAAGTTTCTTTTCTACTTCAAAGTATTCAGGTGGTAAATTCGCCGGCATTTTTTCTCTCTACTCTTTCAATTCTCCATCTCATATCAATTTTATCATAACCTTCTTTGAAGACGAAAAATGGCAATCTTGCGGACGAAATATTTAGCAATTCGATTGCTTGACAATTTTTAAAAAATAGATAAAAATATAATTTGACGCGGGGTGGAGCAGTCAGGTAGCTCGTCGGGCTCATAACCCGGAGGTCGTTGGTTCAAATCCAACCCCCGCTACCAAATTTTGTCTCATGAAGATTGTATTGATTTCAGTTTTGGTGGTTTTACTGATAGTAATTGTTTTATTTTTCGTTCTTATTAACTCTTCACCAAAATTTGAATCTGAATTTTTTGAATATTCTTATATAAACAAATACAGTTCTCCTGTTGATGTTTATCAAACATATGTATCCTTCCTGAAAAGCAAGGATCAAAAACTCTGGGAAGATATGATCGGGAGAAAACTTAAAGAAAACGAAAAATTACCTGAACTTAAATACAGAGGAATACCACCAAGCATACAGGAATACAAAATGGATAGAGAACACGCAACTATAGTTACATCTGAAGGTGAAAAAATTGAGATGGATTTTGTAAAAGGCAGATGGGTTTTATCCCAGAAAACCTCTTCTTTTTACCTTCGAAAATTCACTCGTGGTATTAAATCTTTAATAGAAGATCTAACCAAGAAATTCAAAGGTGAAAAAACAGAGAAAATTGTAGCTCCTTCTCAGCAGTAGTTTCTACTTAATTGAATCATTTTTCCAGATTTGACCTGCTCTTTTCTTCTCACGATTATTTATTAATTTGCCCCAAACCCATAAAAGTAATCCAATAGCGGAAAGAAGACCTCCTTCATATCTTGCGAGATAATGGAAGATCACTACGCTCAATGCAATTATACTAATTCCTAAAGCCTGTTTATCCTTTCCTGCTTTGAGGTTTATAGATGTTTCTTTGTCTCTTTCAGAAACCGGAGAACCACATTTTGAACAATATGGATAAGACGGATCCCACTTCTGGATGTTCCCGCATGTTTTGCAAAGGACATCCATTAATTAAAATATAGTGCCGAGGAGGGGACTCGAACCCCTACGAGCTTTCGCCCACTGACACCTCAAATCAGCGTGTCTACCTATTCCACCACCTCGGCACATCTCTTTATTTGGAAGATTTACCCGTATTATTTGTCTGAGTCGTATTAGCTTTGGTTTTCCCAATCACTGAGGAAGGAGCCTTAGCAGAAAATATCCAGAGAGAAAGGGAGGTTACCATGAAGAGAATTGCGAGTCCTGTTGTTATTTTTGAAAGAAGAGTCGCTGTTCCTCTCGGACCGAAAAGAGTCTGGGTGCTGAATCCGCCAAGAGAAGATAGGTCAGCCTTTCTTCCTGATTGAAGTAAAACAATTATTATCAGCAAAATACATATAATAACATGTAAAGCAATTAACAAACTTAACAAATGTTTCCTCCTTTCTCTATCCAGGCTTTTAAGCCATTCTCAACAATACCCGTGAAAGAATTTCCTTTGAGAGAAGCTCCTCCCACAAGAAATCCATCTACATTTTTCATTTTCAAAAGTGAATATGAATTTTCCATTGTTACCGAACCACCATAAATAATTATAACATAATTCGAATTTTCAATTCCATATATTTCACCAACGATATTTCTGATGAAGGAGTGAACTTCTTCTGCCTGTTCAGGGGCTGCATTTTTCCCTGTTCCAATTGCCCAAACAGGTTCATAAGCAATAACTGTTTTCATTATATCCTCTTCACTAAATCCATTTATGGAGATTCTTAATTGCTCTTCAACAATATTGAATGTCACGCCTTTCTCCCTTTCTTCAAGAGTCTCTCCAATACATATTATAGGATATAGTCCCTGGGTTAGAGCAGATTTTGCCTTTAGATTTACAATCTCGTCAGTCTCTCCAAAATACTTCCTTCTTTCAGAATGCCCAATTATGACATAGGAACAACCGATCTCTTTGAGCATTAAAGGAGAAATCTCTCCTGTAAATGCACCTTTTTCTTCCCAGTGCATGTTTTGTGCCCCAAGTTTTATATTTGTTCCGTAAATCTCCTTCTTTACAGGATAAAGATGCGTAAAAGGAGGAATTATAACAATTTCCAAATCCTTATATTCAGAAAGAGAATTTTTCAGCTCTCTAACAAGTGCAATACCTGCATTAACTCCTGGATTCATTTTCCAGTTTCCAGCAATAAAAGGTTTCCTCATTTTTTTGCAAGAACTTCTATTCCAGGAAGTGTTCCCTCAGAAATATACTCAAGGGAAGCACCTCCTCCAGTTGAGATATGGGTAATTCTATTCTCAACCCCTGCTTTTTTTACTGCAAGGACAGAGTCTCCTCCTCCAATTATAGAAACTGCCTTTGATTCTGCAACAGCTCTTGCAATTTTAAATGTTCCATGTGCAAAATTTTCCTTTTCAAATACACCTAATGGACCATTCCAGAAGATTGTTTTTGCATCTTTTATTATTTTTGAAAAGATCTCTACTGTTTCTTCTCCTATGTCATAACCTGCAAATTCAGAAGGGATCCTTTTGGAGATTTCAGCTGGAAAACCTTCAAGACCTTTGGAAATTATATGATCAACGGGAAGGACTATTTCAACACCCTTTTTACTCGCTTCATCCATTAGATTTCTTGCAATCTCAGTGCTTTCATTCTCAACAAGGGAATTCCCAACTTCCTCACCTTTTGCCTTTAGAAAGGTGTAAGCCATTGCACCACCTATCAAAACTTTGTTAGCTTTTTCAATTAAACTTTTAAGAACTGCTATTTTATCTGAGACTTTGGCACCTCCAATTATTGCTATAAATGGTTTCTCAGGGTTAGATATTGTCATTCCAAGATATTTAATTTCTTTTTCCATTAAAAATCCTGCAACTGAAACAGGCACAAAGCCTGCAATCCCGACTACTGAAGCATGGGCTCTGTGAGAAGCTGCAAAGGCATCATTTACAAAGATATCAATTTTGTGAGCAAGTTTCTGGGCAAATTCGGGCTTGTTATCAGTCTCCTCTTTGTAAAATCTTATGTTTTCAAGAAAGATTATCTCTCCCTCTTTAATATTTGACTTCTCAGCATCAATTCTACCACCAATACAATCGTCCATCTGCCTGACTTTAAAACCAGAGAGCTCCTCAAATCTCTTTGAAACAGGCTTCATGGAAAATTTTAAGTCAAACCCCTTAGGTCTTCCTAAATGTGAAGCACAAACAATTTTTACTCTGTTTTCAATAAGATACTGGATTGTGGGAAGGGCTTCCTTTATCCTTGTATCATCTGTAATTTCTCCATTTTCGTCCTGAGGGACATTGAAATCAACCCTTAGAAATACACTTTTCCCTTTTAAGGGGATATCCCTTATAGTGAGTCTGTCAATCATTAAAGTCTATCCCCAACATATTTAATTAAATCAAGGAGTCTCATGGAATATCCCCACTCATTGTCATACCAAGCCATAACCTTTACAAGATTTTTTTCTATTACATTTGTAGAGAGGGCATCAAAAATAGCTGAGTGAGGATTCTTCATAAAGTCAACTGAAACAAGGGGTTCATCACAATACTGAATAATCCCTTTAAGCTCATTTTCTGAAGCCTTCTTGAAAATTTCATTGACTTCTTCTTTTGAAGTCTCTTTCTCAACAACACAGACAAAGTCAATAAGTGATACATTTGGAACAGGAACTCTTATTGCAATTCCATCGAGTTTCCCTTTAAGCTCAGGAAGAACAGTCCCTACAGCCCTCGCAGCACCTGTTGTTGTTGGAATCATTGAAACCGCTGCAGCCCTTGCCCTTCTCAAATCTTTGTGGGGCAAATCAAGAATCCTCTGATCATTGGTGTAAGCATGAACAGTTGTCATGTTACCTTTAAGTATTTTCAAATTCTTGTGAAGGACATAAGCCACAGGGGCTATACAATTTGTTGTGCATGAGGCGTTGGAGATAATGCTATGATTTTTTGGGTCATAATCCTTCTGATTGACTCCTATAACAATAGTAATATCTGGATCGGTTGCAGGAGCTGAAATTATAACTTTCTTAGCCCCGCATTTCAGATGCTTCTCAGCATCTTCTCTCTTTGTAAAAAGTCCTGTGGACTCCACAACAATATCCACTCCCAGGTCCTTCCAAGGTAGGTTTGCAGGGTCTTTAACAGTAAGAACTTTCATTTCCTTTCCATTAACAATAATTTTATCATCTACAGCTTTAACATCTACCTCAAACGACCCAAGAACCGAATCATATTTTAGAAGGTGAGCAAGGGTTTTCGCATCTGTAATATCATTTACAGTAACAAAGTCAATCTCCTTATAACCTGCCCTGAAAAGGTTTCTCCCTATTCTCCCAAAACCATTAATACCTATTTTAAATCCCATTTTTCCTCCTTTCTTTGGTAGAATTAAAAATTCATTCTTAATTATAAAATTTAATTAATTATTTGGAAAAGGTCAAATTTTCCTTACAAATTTCAAAAAATCTGATTCTGTCGTATAATTTTTATTCATGGGAAAAAGTAAACTACTTTTAGCTACATTTAACAGAGGAAAATACAGAGAAATAAAAGAGATTCTGCAAAATATTTCTTTTGAGCTTATCTGCCTTGACGATCTTAATTTAAAAGATGACTATAAAGAGAGAGGATGCTCATTTCTTGAAATTGCAATAAATAAGGCAGTTTATTGGTCAAAAATTACTAAACTTCTCACTCTCGGAGAGGATTCAGGACTTGAAGTAGAGGCTCTTTCTGGCGCCCCAGGCATATACTCTGCAAGATATGCAGGAAAAAGCAAGGATTCAGAAGAGAATATTAAAAAACTTTTAAAAGAAATGGATGGAATTTCTGAGAATAAAAGAAAGGCTTTTTTTAAATGTGCTGTTGTAATATCCAATGGAGACAATGTTATTTTTGAAACAGTTGAGGAAGTAAAGGGATTAATCCTTACTGAAAAAAGAGGAAGAGGCGGTTTTGGTTACGACCCTGTTTTTTTCTATCCTCCTTTAGGAAAGACATTTGCAGAACTCTCTATTGAAGAAAAAAATAAAGTGAGTCACAGAGGAAAAGCTCTTAGGAAGGCAAGAGAGTTTCTTTTAAAATTAGAGTTTTGAGCCCTTCTTATTTAACCTGAGGAATAATCTTTTCTGGCTCTGGATAATCTTTTCCTTTCAAGTCCAGCTTTATAGTCTTTATAACAGGGGGATTAAAAGGTTTGTCTTTGCTATCCCTTGGCAGGGAGGCTATTTTGTGGGCAATCTCCATTCCTTTTATAACCTTTCCAAACGCGCTGTATTTTCCATCGAGATGTTTTGCTCTACCGAGAGTAATGAAAAACTGGCTTCCTGCACTATCAGGATTGGGTGTCCTCGCCATTCCCACAATCCCTTCTCCAAAAGGAATGTCATTAAATTCTCCTTTTATGCTGTAAGATGGTCCTCCTTCCCCAGTTCCAAGAGGGTCCCCTCCTTGAATTACAAAACCAGGTATGACTCTGTGAAAAATAACCCCATTGTAAAATCCACTTTTTGCCAGGTAAATGAAATTGTTCACAGTGTTGGGAGCTTTGTCGGGATAAAGCTCTATAACTATTTCGTTACCATCTTCCAAGACTATTATAGCTATAGGGTTTTGATCCTTTGACTTTTCACCTGCAAAAAGAAATACGACAGAAAAGGAAGTCAAAAAGACTAATAAAATATTCACTTTTACCTCCGTAAAAATTTGTTAGGCTGTTCAAAAATTTTGTTTCTAATCCCCAAAATCTCCAAGCTCATGGTAAAATCCTTTACCTCCAGTCTTACCCAGCACTTTTTAGCTTATGGACATTCAATCATTTTGGTTTTCCAATGAGTAAAAGTGCTGGGCTAAATCCAAAATACTAAGTCCTAAACAATTCCAAAATTCCAATAATCCAAATCTCAAACTATTTAAAATTTGAGAATTGTGATTTAGAATTTGTTTAGAGATTAGTGTTTTGAATTTAGGATTTCTCCAGAAAAGAGAAGTTGAATTAACTAAATCTACTTTAACCTCAGAAAGTAACCTGTTCATTCTTGAACACCTAAATTTATTTTATTATATGAAATTCACTCTGTCTTCCAAGAACCCACTTAATTTTTCCCTCAGAATCAAGTATTGCATCCTCTTCCTGACCAATCCAGACTTCCTGATTACTCCATTCTGGAACAGTGGTAGATATAGAGAGTTCAATTGAAAACCATGTACTGGGAAGGATTAGAAGATCTCCTTTTCCCGGGATTCTTTCCTGCCTGTCCCATAGACCAATTATTGGACCAGCTCCATGTCCATGATCTCCAACTGTATGACAGTATATGGAGCCATTAATTTTCTCTCTCTTCATGGCTTCAAGAGAATCTTCAAGGACTTCATTTCCTGTTATTCCTGGTTTTATTCTTTCCATTACAATGTCCTGAAGTCTGTTACTAATTGCAAGAGCCTTCTTTATGCCTTCTGGAACTGAATTTTCATCTTCTTTAAGAACATAAGCCATATGCTGGGTATCGGTGTGAAGTCCCATTGCTGAAATTCCAAAATCAACATGGAGTAGATCACCTTTCTGAATAACAATTTCCCTTGATTCTGAAAGAAAATCTTCCCTCTTCACGCCTTTTCTCTGGACTGTCACAGAAGGTTGAAACCAGACCTTAACTCCCAGTTCCTTTGCCTTTTCTCTGAGCCACCAAACGATATCAATATTTGTTGTCTTACCTGGTTCTATAACTTCAGATGAAAAAGCTCTCTTAATTAAGGAGTGGGCAACTTTCATTAAATCGGTATAGTAAGGCTCCATTTCAGGAATTCTTGTTGATAAATATTCAATAGGAAGGAGTTCAGCCCTTACAAACCTTTTTAACCAATTTTCTCCAAGGATATCCTGAAGAGCTTCCCACTCTCCCGCTGAGAGCCCATCAGAGAAAGCGTGCGTTCTCGAAATATTTATCGCAATTGTTGATGGATTCCTTTCTTCAATAACTTTTTTAAGAAGAATCCATTGACTCTCTCCCCATAATTCTTTTCTTTCATTCTCAGGATCTCTATATACCTTATAAAGACCTCCGTGGGAACCACCTCCAAGGGCAAGACATTCAACGCCTCTTTCAGGACCTCTGTCAAAGAAAACAAGAATAGTCCTTCTCCTTGCAGAAAAAGTATTTGGAGAAACAAGAGAAAAGAATATAGGATCTTCGTTATACTCTCTGCAAATAACAAGCCACATTGAAACTCCATATCTTCTCATCAAAATTGGAAGTACCCTTTCAAGTCTTATTTTTAACCATTCTTGCTGGATTTCAGCCTGCTTTCTTAACGGTGGAATAAATTTTTCCTCAGGATTTTTTCCAGAGATGGAACCAATTAAGACGATAAGAATAAAAAAAGCTAATAGACTCTTTGCTCTCCACATAATCTTCTCCTCACAAATTTTTCATTATTTAGCTATACCAATCCCTCCAAAAAAAGTCAAAATTTACTCAATTCCAAAAAATTCTGAATGGACTGCATTGATTACTTTTTCTACATGGTTTTCTTTTATGATAAAGTAATAAGCTACATCTGAAGCTCCTCCTGAGATCATTTCAATATTAACACCTTCCCTTGCCACCGCTGAAAAAACTTTTCCTGCAATACCTTCCTTTTTAGCTATACCCTCCCCTACAACTGCAATAAGGGCCATATCCTCCATTTTTTCAATTTTTTCTATCACTCCACCTTCAAGAGATTTAAGACATTTCAAACTTTCTTCAGAATCATTTCTGTCAATTATCAGATTTATGCATGTCTGGGATGTGATAATTGAGTAAATATTTATCTTTTTTTCTGAAAGCCTCTTTCCAATCTCAGAAATAATTCCAGGTTTATAACCAACTCCTGCACCCTGAATTCTCAAAATTGAAATCTGTCTGTTGTATGTCACGCTTTTTATAATATTTTCTGTTTGCTCCCTTTCACAGGTTATAATGCTCCCGACTTTCTCAGGTTCCTTCATATTCTTTACAAATAATGGAATCTTTTTAGCTGATATTGGCTCAACAGTTCTTGGATGGAGAATTTTCGCTCCAAAATAGGAAAGTTCGGCAGCCTCATTGTAGGAAAGTCTTTCAAGAGTTCTTGCATTCTTGACAATTTTTGGATCTGCACTCATAAACCCATTCACATCTTTCCATATTTCAAGGAAGGATGCATCAAGGACATGAGCAATTACAGATGCTGAATAATCCGAGCCATTCCTTCCAAATAAACTTATTTTACCAGAAGGAGTGCATCCAAAATATCCTGTTATAACAGGAACAATTCCCTTTTCCAGAAAAGGGATAATGTTTGCTCTAAGATTTTTTTCAGTTTTTGAAAGATTTGCTGTGGCACTGTCAAAGGACTCATCGGTTACAATTCTTATTTTATCTGATTCAAATGGTTCTGCTGGAATCCCTTCACTCCTAAGAAAAGCTGCAAGTAAAAAGGCAGAAAATCTTTCCCCATAACTGAGAATTAGTGCTCTTAGAGA
This sequence comes from uncultured Clostridia bacterium, assembly GCA_964531645.1. Lineage (GTDB taxonomy): Bacteria > Acidobacteriota > Aminicenantia > JBFLYD01 > JBBIMS01 > JBBIMS01. Next base: position 4,959 of record CAZHEF010000005.1, on the reverse strand, counting down.
ATCAGATATTTCATAGGTATAGCAAATTCCGTAAAGATTTTTTCTTAATTTTTCCACTCTCGAGCCAATTTCCCTTCTTAACCAGATTTTTATCTCCTCATTAAATATTCCTTTCTCGCAAATTTCAAAATGAACTTCTTTTATTCTCTCGACTATTTTGTCAATCTCCCTTTCTGATATCAAAGCTTTTTTAATGGCTTCTATTATTAAATCTGTCATTCCATAAATTGCAGAGACAACAATTACTATTTTGTTTTTTTCAGATTTGATTATTCTGGAGATATTAATAAAATCTTCTTCTTTCTTCAAGCATCCACCGCCAAATTTCATTACTTTCATTTTCACCTCCCTATAATTCCTCTATAATAGGCAAACTCAGCATTGAGAATACTTCCTCCTGCTGCGCCTCTTATCAAATTGTTCACAAGAAGAAAAAAAAACAAAAATTTTCCTTTTTTCCTTATCCTTCCAATGCTTACAGCCATCCCCTTTGCCCTTTCTGGAACTCCAGAATCAGAATCAATTTCTGGCTGAGGCCTGTCCTCCTCAAACCTGACAATCAGAGGTTTCTCTGGTGCTGTAGGAAGTTTTAATCTTTGAGGCTCCCCTTTGAAGTTATCAAATATCTCATTTATTTCCTTTAAAGAGATATCTTCTTCCAGCTCAACCATCACACTTTCAAGATGCCCAACTCTCACAGGAACTCTGCAACAATTAACAATTATTTCAATCTCAAAATTTTCAATAACATCTTCTTTTAACTTTCCGAGGATTTTTTTTGTTTCCTTTTCCACCTTTTCTTCCTCTTCTTTTATAAAAGGAATAGCATTTCCTAAAATATCTATGGATGGAAGTCCTCTTCTTCCTGCACCAGAAATTGACTGGTATGAACTCATAAAAACTCTTTTTATACCGAAATTTAACAAAGGCTTTAAAGCAAGGGCAAGACCTGATGTTGTGCAGTTAGAATTTGTTATTATGAACCCTCCAAATTTCTTTTTCTGAATTTCTGCAAGTTGAAGGTGATCGGGATTTATTTCAGGAATTAAAATGGGAACATTGAAATCCATTCTGTGAGAACTCGAATTGGAAAATATGGCGAGTCCCTTCCTTCTCAAACTTTCTTCCAGAGAACCCGCAACAGATGAGGGAAGAGTTGAAAAGATGATTTTTGCTTCAGAGTTTAAAATATTTTTTTCTAAAGTAAACTTGATCTCCATATTTCTGATTTTTTCTGGAATATTTCCATCTCCCATCCATTTAACAGACTCTCCAAACTTTTTCTTTGCTGATCTCTCTGAAGCTGTGAGAACTTTGATTTCAAAAATTGGATGATTAGCTAAAAATTTGATAAAGTATTGTCCGACCAATCCAGTGCAACCAAGTATAGCACATGGAATCTTGTCCATATAATTACCTCCTATTTTATTGTTATCAATTCGTAAGGAATGGGAGTCCTTACAATCTCTGGAAGATTACCTCCCAATCCAACTAAATCACCTATAACTACAATTACTCCTTCAATCCCTTGAATAAGAAATTTGTTTATGGAATCCCTAATTCTATCTGAATTTTCTTCCTTTATCGAGTTACAGAGGGCAGTAGCAAAAGCATCTGCAAGGACTGGGTCTTCCGAGATTACAGTGACTGAGTCCGCTTTTCCAAAACTAAGAGAGTGACCCATTTTGCCAGAAGATGTGCAGACTCCAATTATCGATTCCCTTGGTCTGAACTTTAAAGCAAGATTTTTTATCCTTTCCCCTGAATAAATTCCCACTATCACGGGTTTACTAATGGACATAGCAATGTCCCCACCATTTTCAAAAATTACATGCCTTGCTCCTCTTTTAATCATTTCTCTGACTGCGAAATATGAAATTGCTCCTGCTATTGAAGCCATAGGACCTACCCCAGCTTTGAAAGATGCTTTCGCCATTTTTTTAACAATCTCAGGTGAGTCCTCTGAGACTAAAAAAGGTTCAAGAGAGTAAAGAAAATCAGGGTTTTTTGAAATGTAATTATCAAGAATCTCTCTCTGTCGAATAACCTCTATTTCAGCAATAGGAATAAACTTTTCTTCCGCAATTATTGTTGCCACTGTTTCTTTTATTCTCAATCTATGTTTTTTTAACTCCATTCTATTGTCTCACATTCAAAGCCTTTGTCGGACACGCATCCACGCATATACCACAAGCGGTGCATGCCTCATAATCCAAATCTATTCTTCCGCTTTCATCCTTTGAGAAGACATCGAGGGGACAGATGGAAAGACAATGGCCACAATGTATGCATAGAGACCCATCTCTGATAATATTTCTATTCTCAGGGATTTTAGGTTCTTTTCTTAAAAAAATCTCTGCTTTCCCTGAACTCTCAATTAATGGTCTGGTAGAGCCTTTAAGAGAAAGCCTTTCAACGGGTTTTGCAAGGAGAAATTCTCCCTTCTGGATTTTATTTTTTAAAATCAATGCTATTTTTTTAGCCATATAAATGCTTGAAAGCGGGGAAGCCTTCACTCTTTTTCCATTTATTTCGACATATCCTGACTTTAATTCTTCATAGTTTACACGCTTTATTAAAAGTCTGTTTCTTGAAGAAATTCCATAATCAACAATATTGGTAAAAATCTCACTATCAGAAATACCTGTTTTTTTTGCAAGTCCTTCATTCAAAATTGGGATTGGAATTCCTATCCCCACATAAAGAGTGCATCCATATCCTTCAAAAACTGCAGCTCTCAAAAATTCAGGAGACATATCTTTCAAATCTCCTTTAACCATAAGAGTTCCAAAGCCTGTCTCAGGAGAATGCTGGGTTCCGTTACCTACGACATATCCCACAGAGCCGCACAAAAATATTCTTGTCCCAATACCAATTGTCTCAAAATCAGGGTCATTCATCAGTGGAGAGAGTTCCCCTGAGCCTGAAAATGTTACATTTCCCATTTCAGGAAAAAGCTTTCCCATGTATGTGTAAAGGGTTCTTTCGCTTGAATTTGTTCCTGCATTATATCTCTGGTATGAATTCCTGGGATTCATCATTATTGCTTGATTAATTTCACCAAGGGTTATTACTGTTTCTATACTTTTTCTTGGATAACAATCGGTTCCGTAAGCTTCAGCCCTTAAATTTATTTCCCTTCCCCTTACAAGATCCTCTATTACATGGGCTCCGCCATACTTATAGTGAAATTTTTCCGATGGTTCTGTAGCTCCAATATAAGCATCAACTGCAGCAATTCCAGTGTATGCAGGGACATCGTTCAGCCATACCTTTGTCATTTTTATTGGAGGCTCAGAGTGCCCAAAATTTAGAAAAACTCCTGAAGAACACATGGCGCCAAAAGTTGCCGTTGTTACAACATCCACTTCTTTAAAAGCTCTCCTTTCTCCTATTTCCTTTACAATTTTTTTCATTTCATCTGCAGTTAGAACAACTACTCTACCCTTTTTTATCCTTTCATTTATTTCTTCTATTGTTTTTGTCTTCATAAAAACCTCCTTAAAGATGAAGAAATGGTTTTTTCTTTTAAAGAATTAACCGAGCACAGGGATTTTAATATTGAGGGAACGACCGAGCTACAGGAGCTTAATTCTTGAGCCCTGTGCCCGGCAACACATTATCATAGAGGTGGTTATTTCAATAATTTTAGAGGGGAAAATTTTTATGAGTTCAAGCTTACTTATTTTTTCTGCTAAAAATTCCAATCTCATTTTAAGTTTTATATTTTATCAAAAATCATTTTATTGTCAAGCGAGCGAATTGCATCACTAATTTTCTATATGAAATCCATTCGTTGCATCTTGAGAAATTCTATTCCAAATTTTTACTGCCTAAGGTATCAAAAGGCAGAGAAGATAAAGGTCATCGAAGAGTTCATCAATCTCACAGGCTACAACCGTTTCTATGCCTCGTGGCTTCTTAGAAACTACGGAAGAAAGGTTGTGATGCATAGAAAGAGCAAAGAGAACATAATTTTTGTTGGAGAGATTGTGAAGATAAAGAGGAAGCGTAAGAGGATCTATGATGAAGAGGTGAAAAAGGCATTGGAGGCGATAGGGAAGATGAAGGCGGAGGAAAGAGAATTTCATGTAGAATCTAAGGTGATGCAATGAATATAATTTCATATAGATCTTTATATGATGCAATTTTAAAACTATCTCTTGCCAGCAATTATCTGCTCGGCAATGTTTTTCGGCACTTCTTCATAATGGTCGAATTCCAATCTCCAGATCGCTTTTAATTTGAAAAACCGTAATAACGGACCGTGACTTGTCCTTTATCGGGTATATGGGAGGTGACTCTGACGATAAACCCCAGGTAATCCATCCCCTCCATCTCTTGGCTCTCTTTCCCATACTGGTAGCAGACCTGGCCTGGGTGTTCATCGAAGGAGAGGCTTCCAGGGACAAAAGCGGACGGATCATGTATTTTTCGATTGCCCAGCCAGGCGTCGATTGGTTTAGAAAGAATGACAAGGGTGCAAAAAACAACGTATTCAACAAAAATTTGAAACAAAAGGAAGGCAATAATAGTTAAAATAATAACTTGATTTTTTAATGGCCTCGGGATTAACGTGGGGCTCAAAAAGCCGCCAGTCATTCTCATTAATTTTTGCCAAATACTGCTGGATAATCATCCATTGCGGCTGATCTGATTCTGGTAAATGCTCATTTAATAAATCGCCTTTGAGCGTTAAAATTAGTTTCTGGCTAAAATCCGGCTCTTTAGCAAAATTCCGGAATATATCAGAATAAAATTTAACTTCATAGTAATAATGTTTTATCAAAGAAACCATTCTCAAAATTTCGCCGGGGACGTTCAAAAAAACAGGGATGACAAAAATTACCCCAAACTCTTTGAGATGACTGATATTATGGTACTTCTTTTTAACAAAGGTTTCAATTGTATATAACCAATGCATATATTATCCTCTCAGACATTCTTTATGTATCTTCC
>CAZHEF010000004.1:59792-75690 GCA_964531645.1 uncultured Clostridia bacterium | reverse complement strand
AGAGGAGGTGCAGGATTTCCAACGGGAAGGAAATGGGAAATTGTAAGGAAACAGAAAAGCGATGTTAAGTACATAATCTGTAATGCTGACGAGGGAGATCCTGGCGCTTACATGGACAGAAGCCTTCTCGAAGGTAACCCCCACCTTGTAATTGAGGGAATGATAATTGGTGGATATGCCATTGGTGCTACAGAAGGATGGATATATGTGAGGGATGAGTATCCCCTTGCAGTTCAAAATGTGACAAAGGCAATAAAGGATGCAAGAAAACTTGGTCTCCTCGATAAAAATATTCTTGGTTCCAATTTCAGCTTTGATATTAAAATTGCCAGAGGAGCGGGTGCCTTTGTATGCGGAGAAGAAACAGCCCTTATCTCATCCATTGAAGGAAAAAGAGGAATACCAAGACAGCGCCCTCCCTATCCTGCCCAGAAGGGACTTTTTGGAAAACCCACAAACATTAACAATGTTGAGACCTGGGGAAATGTAACAAGAATAATTGATAAGGGAGCTGATTGGTATTCAAGTATTGGGACTCAAGGCTCAAAAGGAACAAAGATATTCTCCCTTGTAGGAAAAGTTAAGAACACAGGTCTTGTGGAAGTTCCGATGGGAATGAGCATAAATGACCTTGTTTTCAAAGTTGGCGGTGGAGCTCAGAATGGGAAAAAGATAAAAGCTGTTCAGATTGGTGGTCCATCTGGTGGATGCATACCTTCAGAGCTTTTCCATTTACCAATTGATTACGAATCTCTTACCTCCGCAGGAGCTATCATGGGTTCTGGAGGAATGATTGTTATGGATGAAGACACATGCATGGTTGATGTTGCAAGATACTTCACAAATTTTCTCCAGGATGAATCATGCGGTAAATGTGTCTCATGCAGGGAAGGAACCCAGAGAATGTATGAGATTTTGACTGATATTGCAGAAGGAAAGGGAACAGAGGAGCACCTCGCCCTCCTTGAGGAGCTCGGAACAATTGTAAAGGATGCATCTATGTGCGGTCTTGGACAGACAGCTCCTAACCCTGTTCTTTCTTCCCTCAGGCATTTCAGGGAAGAATATATTTCCCATATCAAATATAAGAGATGTCCTGCAGTTGTTTGTAAGGAAATTGTTTCCTCTCCATGCCAACATACATGTCCTATTGATACTGAAGCACAGGTTTATATTGCTCTTATTGCAAAGAAAAAATTTGATGAAGCTCTTGAAGTAATAAAAAAGGATAATCCCTTTGCTTCCACCCTTGCCCGTGTATGCCATCATCCATGTGAATCAAAATGTAGAGCAAAGGAGACAGGACACCCCATAGCCATAAGAAATCTAAAAAGGTTCTTAACAGATTATGGTCTTAAAAAAGGTTTGTTTTCAAAAGTGGAGCCAGTTCCCAAAAATAATCTTGGCAAAGTTGCAATAATTGGGTCTGGACCAGCAGGACTTACATGTGGATTTTATTTAGCCCAAAAGGGATATGAAGTAACTGTTTTTGAGAAACACTCTGTTATAGGAGGGATGCTTGCAGTGGCTATACCTCAATATCGATTACCCAGGGAGATATTAAAGGCAGATATTGATTATATTTTGAGCTCAGGCATTGAGATCCGAACAAATGTAGAAATAGGAAAAGATTTGAAGATAGATGAGTTATTTAATATGGGATATAAAGCCATATTCATTTCCACTGGTGCCCACAAATCCATGAAATTGGGTATACCCGGAGAAGAAGCCGAAGGTGTTTTACCTGCGATGGAAGTTCTTACATCGATTAACCTTGGAAACAAAGTTAGGATAGGAAAGAAAGTTGGGGTTATTGGTGGAGGAAACTCAGCCATAGACGCTGCAAGATCTATATTACGAACAGGAATGCCTGAAAATGTAACTATCTTTTATAGAAGGACCATAGCTGAGATGCCAGCTTTTAAAGAAGAAGTTGAAGCAGCAATTGAAGAAGGGATAAAGATTGAATATCTCACTGCACCTAAAAGGATTATTCAAGAAAATGGAAAATTAAAAGCGTGTGAATTTATAAAGATGAAGTTAGGAGAGAGAGATGCCACAGGCAGAAGGAGGCCCATACCAATAGAGGGCTCTGAATTTATTGTGGAACTTGATACTCTTATAGCTGCCATTGGCGAGAGACCTGAGATAGACTTTTTGCAAGATTCAGGAATACATTTCACAGATCTTTCGACCATAGTTATGGATTCGGAAACCTTAGCCACCAATAAAGAGGGAATTTTTGCAGGAGGGGATGTGGTTACTGGACCTAATACAGTTGTTGATGCTGTAGCTCATGGCAAGATAGCTGCTGAGTCCATAGATAGATTCATGCGAGGGGAGCCCCTCAGGAGAGAATACAAAATAACCCGTCCTTCTCGTTATGTGGAACCAGTTGAGCTTTCCGCGGAGGAACTTGCTGAAGTTAGAAGACAAATCCCATCTCGCTTAAAACCTGAAGAGAGAAAAACCAGTTTTCAAGAAGTCGAGCTTGTTTTATCTGAAGAACAGGCTATTAAGGAGGCTCAAAGGTGCCTTCGATGTGATTTAGATACCTGTGACGGAAGAAAATTCTTAGAAGAATTAAGAAGGTTAATCTAAAGGAGGCAAAAAATGGCTAAGATAAGAATTGATGGTATTGAATTTGATGCCCCTGAGCACTGGACAATCCTTGATACCGCAAAATTCCTTGGTCTCGAGATTCCCACCCTTTGCTATTATGAAGGTTTAACTCCCTGGGGTGGTTGCAGATTATGTCTTGTTGAGATTGTCTATGGAAATAATACAAAGCTTGTTACTTCCTGCACATATCCTGTTGAAGAGGGACTAAATGTAAAAACCTCTACCCCAAGGGTTCTGAAGGCAAGAAAAATGATGTTAGAGCTTATGATTGCCCAGTGCCCTACATCTAAAGTTATTCAAGATATGGCAGCAAATATGGGAGTTGACAGGATAAGATTTAAACCCAAATGGGAGACCTGCATTTACTGTGGTCTATGCGTGAGGATGTGTGAGGAGCAGATGATGGCTTCAGCAATAGGATTTGTTAACAGGGGAAACAAACTGAAGATCACAACTCCCTTTGATATAACTTCTGAAGAGTGTAGAAGATGTGGAGGATGTATTTATATATGTCCTGCCTGCACTCTGAGATGCGAAGGCGGAAAGCCAGAATCTGTTATCTGTGCACGATGCGAAAATTCTCTTCAGCCAACATGTGTAGAAGTCTATGACAATTTCACATGCTGGATGGGTTTAAAGGGTGAATGTGGAACATGCGTGCCAGTAGCTGATAGCTCACAGCTAACAGCTAATAGTAAAAAATGAGAGATATAATAAAGCATGACTAATTTCTTACATTGCTATTTATTTGCTTACAGCTATAAGCTGTAAGCTTTACTATTAACATGAAAGGAGGTTTTATAAAATGAGCTTTACAAAAATAAACGCAACAGCAGCAACATTAACTAAAAACAGAACTGAAGGTTCTGTAGTCCCAATAAGCGGGATGTGTGTAACATGTGTGGACGGCTGTATAGGGATGTGCGAGATAGGAAAATCAGCGTACCGTGGAGCAGAGGCAATCTATCCTCAGCCCTTCGGTATTATCACTTCTGCAGGAGAAAAAGATTACCCCATTGACCTGTCCCACTTTTCCATAATGGGTTCAGCGGTAGGTGCATATGGAATTGAGGCTGATTCAGACAAAGCAATATTCCCCAATGTCAATCTTGAGAGAAGAATTGGAAGAGACAAAGGAATTAAGCTGAGAATGCCCGTTGTTCTTGGAGGTCTTGGTTCAACAGCGATTGCTAATAACAACTGGGAAGGAATAGCTGGAGGAGCAGCGGTAACAGGGATTATATGCACAGTGGGAGAGAATATCTGCGGAATGGATCCCCAGTCTGAAATTGTAAATGGAAGAGTTGTTCGCTCTCCTGAAATGGAAAGAAGGATAAGGCTTTACAGAGAGTGGCAGCAGGATGGATATGGGACAATTGCTGTCCAGGCTAATGTAGAGGATACAAGATTGGGTGTTCATGAGTATGTCATTGAAAAACTTGGTGTTGAGGCAGTGGAGCTAAAATGGGGACAGGGAGCAAAGGATATTGGTGGAGAGGTCAAGATAAAGAACCTCAAAATGGCTCAGATGTTGAAGGACAGAGGCTATGTTGTTCTTCCTGATCCTTATGACCCAGAGGTTATAAAAGCTTTTGAAAGAAAAGTTTTCCATGAGTTTGAGCGACACTCAAGAGTTGGAATGGTAGATGAAGAATCCTTCTGCAAGAGAGTTGAGGAGCTGAGAAAGGTTGGAGCAAAATATGTATTCTTGAAGACAGGTGCCTACAGACCTCAGGATCTTGCAAGAGCTGTAAAATATGCTTCAGAAGCCCAGATTGATCTTCTAACAGTTGACGGAGCGGGAGGCGGAACTGGAATGAGCCCATGGAGAATGATGAATGAGTGGGGTGTTCCTCCTATAGAGCTCTGGTCTCTTCTCTATCAGTATCTGGACAAACTTGCCAAAAAAGGAAAATACATACCAGATGTTGCTGTAGCCAGTGGAATAATTCTTGAAGACCAGATTTTCAAAGCACTTGCCATTGGTGCTCCCTATTTCAAATTAGTTTGTATGGCAAGAGGTCCTGTTGCAGCTGCAATGGTCGGAAAAAATATTGTTAGAATGATGGAGGAAGGTCAGACACCTGTTTATGTAACGCGATTTGGAATGTCAAAAGAGGAAATTTTTATATCCGCTCCTGAACTTAAGAGAAGGTATGGAGAAAGATTTGAACAGATCCCAGCTGGAGCCATGGGACTTTTCACATATATGAAGAGAATCGAACAGGGACTCCGACAACTAATGGCAGGAAACAGGAAATTCTCCCTTGATTATATAACAAGGGATGATATTGCAGCTATAACAAAAGAAGCCTCAGAGGTTAGCGGAATTAAATATGTAATGGACCTCGATAAAGAAGAAGCTGAGAAGATTCTGAATAGCTGAAAATTTACAAAAAGAACAAATTAAAATAATATTTTAAATGGAGAGCCCTGAAAAAGGATTCTCCTTGTTTTTAAAAATGACTGAAAGATTATATTGGAAGGAGCCATATTCAAAGAAATTCAAAGGAAAAGTTTTTAAAAAGGAAATTTCAGGAGATAAAATAAGATTAATCCTTGACAGAACATTGTTCTATCCTAATTCAGGAGGTCAACTCTGCGACCTGGGTATTATAAATGGTGCGAAAGTTATAGATGTAATTGAGGAAGGGGAAGAGATAATCCATATCATTGAAAGGGATATTGAAGGAGAAGAAATAACAGGAGAGGTGAACTGGGAGAGAAGATTTGACAATATGCAACAGCACACTGGACAGCACATTCTTTCCCAGGCTTTTTTAAAAATTCTTAGAGCAGAGACTCTTTCCTCAAATCTTGGAGAGGATGTTTCTGTTATAGAATTGAATTTGAGTAAAATTGAATGGGAAGATGTGGAAAAGGTTGAGGATTTTGCCAACAAAATTGTCCACGAAAATAGAGAAATTTATTCACACATTTTGAAGAGCGAAGAATGGAAAAAATTCCCTCTTAGAAAACCTCCTCCAGATGAAAAGGAGATAAGGATAGTTGAGATTAAAGATTTCGATTTTTCTGCATGTGGAGGAACCCATCTTTCAAGGACAGGAGAAGTGGGTTTGATAAAGATTATTGGATGGGAAAGGATCAGAGGGAACATAAGAGTGGAGTTTATTTGCGGAAGAAGGGCGACAAGAGATTATCAGAAAAAGCACAAAATACTAAAAAATCTTTCTCTATCTCTTACAGTTGGAATTGAGGAGCTTGGAGATTCTGTTTTTAAAATAAGGGATGAGCTTATCGCAGAGAGGAAGAGGTCGTCTAAACTTGAAGAAAAAATAATGGATTTTGAGATTAAAGAGTTATTGAATTCTCAAGAGGGGTTTCTGGTGGAGAAAATTTTTGATGGGATAGATTTAAAAAATCTCAGAAAATTTACATCAAAAATTATTTCTTTAAGGGAATGTGTAGCGATAATAGGAGGCAAAGGTGAAAGGGGAGATTTAATAATTGCCTGTTCAGAAAGTATACCATTAGATTTGAGAGGAATTCTCGGTTTGGTTGAGGAGAAATTAGAAGGGAAGGGAGGTGGAACAAAAAATTTCATACAAATAAATGGTGAAAGAGGGCTTTTGGAAGAAACTATAAAGGTGGTTAGAAAAGAGATAGAGAAAATTCTGAATATTGATCACTAAAATAGCATAATAAAATTAGCGAGGAGCTTTGGGTTAAAATCTGTTCCAGCTTTTATATCCATTAAAGAAAGAACCTCGTCATGTTCAAGTTTTCCTCTGTAAAGTCTTTCTGTTCTTAAGGCATCATAAAAATCGGATATTGTAATCATCTGGGATATGAAACTTGGGGTGCCATTATATTTCTTTTTTGGATAACCACTCCCGTCAAATTTTATATGATGTTCATAAGCTGAAATTACTGCAATCTCTGGTATGGAAGGAATTTTCATTAACAATTTAGCTCCCTCTTCAGGATGTTTTTTTATTTCTTTCCATTCCTCCTTTTGAATAATACCAGCTTTAAGGAGAATTTCTCTGCTAATTTTTATCTTCCCTATATCATGGAGAAGACCTGCGATGCCTATATTTGTTAATTCCTCTCCTTCAAATCCAAGGGATTCTGCCTGAGCAAGTGTAAGAATACAAACATTTATAGAATGGGAATATAAATACTCCTCATGACCTTTAAACGGAATAAGAATGAGAAGAGGTGAAGTGCTCTCCCTTAATCCCTTTAAAAATCTGAGAACTATTTCCCTCATATTCCCCGAGGGCACCGGTCGAGAAGATTCAATATCTCTGAATATCTCCTTCAACTCTTCAATCACATCCTCAACAACAGGAATTCTTTTTTCCATGTCAGCAAGCCTACCCTCTGAGAGATTTTCCTCTTCTAGAGAGAGAGATAATTTCCCTATCTTTATATGCGGGGTTGAATGGAGTTCAGAACCTCCTTTTTTTACTGGTTTTGCGAAGTCATTGATAAACTGAACAAATTCCTTATAGTCAATTCCTTGCAAGAAACTTATAGAGTTTAAACTTTTAACTTTGATTTTTTCTATGATATTTGAAACAATGATACCTCTTCTCAATAAAAGTTCATCATCCAGAAAAAGTCTATCCTCAAGAACAGATATTCTCAAGGATTCTTTCCTTTCCAATATATCTTTAAGAAGGGAGAAACTCTTTTCAGTTGATTTTATTGTTATAGGATGTTCAGGGGTATAAAGGAAGCTGTTGGTTATTGAGCTTGAAAAGCTAAAGATAAATTCATCTTTTTTTGCCTTTTCATCGTTCATAGGTGTGCCCTCCTGCTCAAATTAAATGAAATCTTTGCTATTTCTCTGTCTCCAGATTTCAAACCTTTTTCCACAAGCTCCTTTATTTCATCGTATGGATAACCATCAAGAGATTTGTAAACTTCCTTCCTCAAAAGCTTTGACCTTTTTGGATGAAATATATTTCCTTTAACAAACTTTTTTATAATCGGCACAGAACTCCTGTCACCCATGTCTCCAAGGGTTCTTATTAGTGCTATTATCAATGGAATATTTTCATTTTTTACTTTAATCTCCATCAATAGATCGTTTAAATAAGGAACAAGGGAGGTAAGCCTTGATGAGGGAACAAGGGATAAAGCCTGGGTTTTGAGCTCAAAATCAGAACTTTCAATATATTTCAATAGTATTTCATCAATTTTTTCGTATCCCAGTTGATAAAGAGTTCTTACAGCTTCAATCTTCACTTTTATGTGAGGGTGCTCGGTGCACTCAACTATTTCCATTATCAAATCCTTTCTCTCTGTGTTTCTTAGAATAATAAGCATATTTCTTACAACATACCATTTATCCGATTTTAAATTAATTCTTGCAACTTCATAAGAAATCCCGAGCTCGCTTATTAAATCAATTAAAACTCTTCTCGTATACTTATCTTCCTCTTCTATCAAAGCTTCCATCAGAAATGGAACTGCTTCACTACCAATAAAACCAAAGATAAATTTTATCTCTTCAACCTTTTCCTTACCCCATATTTCCTTCAAACTTTCAATTAGCAATTTAATTATCTCTCTACTCTTCATTGATTCAATTGCATTTTCTAAGACTCTGTTTTTCCAATTTTCTTTTCTTGGTTCTTTAAAGGCATTTATTATAAGCTTCACCCTGTCAAATTGAGCTGTCTGGAGAAAAAGTCTATAATAGTCCAGAAGCCTCTGAACTATACTAACAAATTCGTCCTCCGTCAAATCCCATTCAAAGGCTTCCAGGTCTAATTTAAAAATATTATCCCTGAGTCTCTCTTCAGAAAGTTCCTTAAATGCCTCTTCTTTAAGTTCAGGGAATGGAGATGGAAGGATTATTCTTTCCATCATTTCGTTCAATGTGCTTTTGTAATCTTCATCCATAGAGATTGATATATCATCCACAATTGCCGAGCTTCGGAAAAAGTTTTCTATTCTTACTCTGTTCTTTTCAAAAATTAAGGAATGGAAAATCTCAAGCTCATTTTTTTCAAACCCTTTCTCCTTGATAACTCTAAGGGCTTCAATTAAAATTCTTTTCGGAATATTGGAAGCAATTCTTTTAAGAAGAGCAGGGTTTCTTTTACCCAAGTCTTTAAGCCAGAGGGCATATTCCTCCTTGAGGGGCATGCTTAAAATTGAAAGCAAGAATTTATAATCATGAATTGCATCATCATTGGGAATAGACTGAAGGGCTGACTCAACCGCAAAAAGAATGTTATTGATTTCCTCAATATCCTGGGATGATTTTACAATTTTTTCCAATTTCTCTTTAAATGAAGGGTCAGCAATCAGAATAGATGGCTGGAGTAAAATACTTTTAAGAATCATATTCCTTTCACTTTCCAGTGTGTCTTGCTGGACCTTTATACTCTCTTCCTCTCTTATCTCAACAAGCTGAAAATCGAGAAATAAAAAGCTTATTCCATTAAGTTTTTCCCTTTCTACAATATTTCTGAACCCTCCTTCTCCTGCAATCCTCTCTGGAGCCTGAGAGACCAATTTAAAAAATTTTTTTAAATCCTCTTCTCCTATCTCGCTTCCTAACTGGATTGCAAGAATTTGATGATTCTTCAATAAGGAATGAAATTCCTTAATGGCAGGATTTTCAATGGAGATTATTTCCTCTCCCCATTGAAACCCGTCACTTTTTACGCCCAGAGTAACAGGTGATTCCTTTACAAATTCTTTATACAGAGAGAAAAATTCCTTAATTCTCGTTGAAACTGTTGGATGGGTTTCAGGATACATAATTAGAGTCTTTCTTGCTATGTTGACTTCCTTTAAAATTCTTTCAACTATTTCTTTGGTCAGTTCCATTTCCTTTCTAAAGCCTATCTATCATTTTATCTAAATAATACAACATATAAACTTCAATTTCAAAAAATAATAGTTACTGGAGTTTCCTGAGTTTCTGAAGGATTCGAAAGGAATGACAGACATGAGCTCTATCACCTCAAAGGTTAAAAATCACCAAGCTCCAATTCACCAATATCCAAATTTAAAGAAAGAACTTTACATCTCACTAATGGAAGTTACATACTCTCAACTCAAAGAGATTGTTTGATTATTGGTTATTGAAATATTGGTAATTATCTGGTTATCGGAATTTTGGTATTGGTTATTGAAATATTGGTAATTATCTGGTTATCGGAATTTTGGTATTGGTTATTCAAGATCTTCTGGTCTCAGTTTGTCGATTATTTCTATATCTTCTTAAGATATACCTATTAAAGTTCAGGGAACTCCAGATAATAGCTACACCTCGACTTATAGCTGTAAGCTGCAAGCTTATTTGCTTTTGGAAGGCTGTTATTTTAAACTATTCTCTATGAAAATATTAAGTGATTCAATATATATTTTAACATCAGGATTCACTGACATAAAAGATTTGACATCAGAGGTTAAAAAGAAAGTGAAGAATTCAGGTGTAAAGGAGGGTATTGTTACCCTTTTTGTTCCAGGTTCCACTGGAGCTTTAACAACAATAGAATTTGAGCCTAATCTATGCAAAGATTTGAAAGAAATCCTTGAAAAATTAATCCCCTCGAGCATTCCCTATCATCATGAAAAGACATGGGGAGATGACAATGGCTCTTCCCATCTAAGGGCTTCCCTTTTTGGGCCTTCCCTAACAGTCCCAATATCCAATGGCAGTCCGACTCTCGGAACATGGCAACAGATTGTGTTTATAGACTTTGACACCCAGCCGAGAAGAAGGGAAATTATATTAAAAATTATGGGAGAATAAAATGAAAGGTTATGAATTGGTTGAAGATTTAAGAAAAAGAAGGGAGAACCTTTTTACCCATCCAACACCTCTTGAAAAAATGAAAAATTTATCTTTACTGACTGGAGTCGAAATTTTTATCAAAAGGGAGGATCTTATAGGTTCAGGATTTGGTGGGAATAAAATAAGGAAGATGGAGTATTTAATTGTTGATATAATGCATAAAAGAGCTGATTCAGCTTTGACCTGGGGAGGGGTGCAGTCCAACTGGTGCAGGGCGATGAGTTCTGTTTGCAGGGTTTTTGGCGTTGAGCCGTATTTAATTCTTTTTAAAAGAAAAAATCTTCCAGAAGATTTTGGAGGAAATATTCTCCTTGAGAATCTTTCAGGAGCAAAAATTAAAATATTTGATGGTGAAGGGAAAAAATTGATCAAATTAGATAATATAGGAGAAATTGTTTCGCAAACCCTTGAATCCCTCGAAAGTATGGGAAAGAAAACATATCTTGCTCCAATAGGTGCCTCCATTCCAGAAGGTTCAATGGAAGTCTCATGGGGAGGAATTGCATATCTTGATTGTTTCTATGAGTTGATGGTGCAATGTTTTGATCTTGGGATCGAGCCTGACTGGATTGTTCATGCAACAGGCTCAGGTGGCACCCAAGCGGGTTTAGTTGCGGGTTCAAAGTTGATGGGTGCAAAAAATAGAATTCTTGGAATAAGCGTTTCTGAAAAGAAGAAAGATTTTGAGAAAATAATAGAGGGAATAATCCAGAATATTGAAAATTACATACAGATAGACCTTGATTTAAAGGATGAAGATATAAAGGTAATTGATGATTACATTGGAGAAGGTTATGGAATTGTAGAAAAAGAAATTGTTAAAAATATAAAAATTGTTGCGGAGCAAGAAGGAACATTCCTTGATCCAGTCTACACAGGGAAAGCAATGGGTGGATTGTTAGATCTTATAGCGAAAGGTTTTATAAGAAAGGGCGAAAAGGTGATTTTTATCCACACAGGTGGTCTTCCCGCCCTATTTTCATATATAGAAAAGATAGAAAAATTCCTGGAAAATCATTAGAAAACATCCTTAATACTTCCACTTTAGTTTTTGCAATTTTTTGAAAATTTGTTTGTGTTCTTTAAATGAGAAGGGAAAACTATAAAAGGAGGAGGACGAATGAATAATATTAAAGTAATAATTTTTTTCATTTCAACTACTTTTTATCTTTTCTCTCGAAATATTAGAGGAGGTCAAAGGACTTCTTAAAGAGGGTGTGGATGAATGGAATCAATCGCCAATGGGGAGAACAAGAGAGATATCTTTAAGTATTATTCTTACAGAGGAAAAAGAGAACCATTTTCTTTATAACTATATGGCTCTTGCTAATTACAGACTTTCCACACATTTTATTTCAACTTAAAACGATGAATTAACATACTTCAAATTTTAGCCAATTAAACTCGAAAACAAAGCTAATCCTTATCAAATCTCCTTTCCTTCAATTGAGACTTTTATGGAACTTTTCTTTATAAAAATTGGCTCCTTTATCTCTTCCAGAGGCGTATAAAGTAAGAGTTCCTCCTTTTCTTTTCCAGTGACAACTCCAAGAGCAAGAGTATCCTCTTCATTATTTAGAATCCCCACAAGAGTATTACAATCAAAATTTTCTTCAGTAGATTTTATCCTGATAACTTTTGCCCCTTCGAGATATCTTCTGAAAGCATTCTCCCTGTATTCTCTTCTTTTATTCATTGATCTTTCCTTTGCCTCCTTTGGTGAATGGAGAATATAAACATCGAATTTCTTTTCAGTAAGGGAGTTTATAATATGGCCAATTTCGCCATCTTTTTTGAAAGCAATAATCATTGTTGGTGAGAGGATTTCTGCTTTTCTTAATTTTAAATTAAGGCCTTCAGTTCCAGCAATTAATCCTGTTGTATCAACAATAATTGCAAAAGGATTTTCCCTTTTTACAAGCGCAAAAACCTTTCGAATTGACCTTAAATACCCATTCAAATCATTGGAAGGGGATAATGTTCCAACAAATTCCAGAAAATCAGGTCTCATTAAATTAACTTCACCCTTTTTTTTGGGAAGAATTATAGCACCAATAGTTGTTGGAGGACCAATCCAGGACTGTCCGATGTCTGCATCGATTATGGCAATTTTTTTATCTATTGTAAGAAAAGAAGATGCAAGAAATTTTACAAATGTGCTCTTGCCTGAACTTACACCTCCAATTACCATGAATACTCCTCCCCATTTTTCTTTTAATTTCTGGAGTCTTTTCCAAGAAGGCGGAATTGCAATCCCATCACTTTCAAGAAAAGGGTAACTCATTTCTTATATTGCTTCACTTTTTTCAAAAAGAATAGCTGATATGAGAATTGTCAAAAAGGAGAATACTGAAATTATTAAAATGTTTAGAAAAAGAGGAAAATGTGATGCACCTACAAGAAATCCTCTCAATCCATCAACTCCGTATGTAAGAAGATCAATATAAGAGAAACCTCTCACAATACCAGGTAAATTCTGAATGGGATAGAGGGCGCCAGAAAGGAAAAAGAGGGGAAAGATTAGAAAGTTCATTATAAGGCTGAAACCGTGTATATCCTTCATTTGAGATGCTATTCCCAGCCCTATAGCGACAAAGGTAGCGGATACGAGAGCCATAAATAAAATTGAAAAAAGAAGGGAGAAAACTCCCTTCATTTTGAAGCCCAATAAAATAGATATTAGAAGAATTGAGATTCCCTGAATAAGGGATGTAGAGATTCCTCCCGCAATTCTTCCAACAGCTATTGACACTCTGCTCACAGGTGCAACCATTATCTCCTTTAAAAATCCGAATTCCCTATCCCATAAAACAGAAAGACCAGCAAATGTTGAGGTAAAGAGAAGGGACATTCCTATTATTCCGGGAACAAGGAAATTTATATAATTTATATTTTGTGAGATTCCAGGAACATTCATTCTTCCGAAACCGAAACCAAGGAAAACGAGGAAAAGAAGAGGCATAGCCATTGTTCCAATAACACGAGATTTTGCCCTGAAGAATCTTTTCATCTCCCTGAGCCAGAGAATATAGACAACAGTTAAATTTATCATCCTATCGCCTTATCGTTCTAATAATCCATTCTCTTTTTTCGCTTTCTCCCTCTTCATCTCTGATTTTCCTTCCTGTATAGAAAAGAAAAACATCCTCAAGGCTGGGTTTGTGGAGATTTACTGAATTTATCTTAACGCCACTTTTCTCTGCAAGGTTAACGAGAGTGGGAATTTTCCTTTCACCCATCTCCATGCTCATTCTCAAAATCCCGTTTTGTATCCTTAAAGATTTAATCCATTTCAGCTCTTTTAATTTTTCAATGTAATGATTAGCACCCCCTTCGATCTCCAGTGAAATAACATCACCTCCAAGCATGTTCTTCAGATTTACTGGGTTGTCAATGGCAACAATTTTCCCATGGTCAATTATTGCAACTCTATCGCAGAGATAATCAGCTTCCTCCATGTAATGGGTCGTGAGAATCATTGTAATTCCTGTTTCCTTGTTCAACCTTTTTATATAATCCCATATTCTTCTTCTTGTTTGAGCATCGAGTCCAAGGGTGGGCTCATCGAGAAATAAGACTTTAGGTCTGTGTATCAAGCCTCTTGCAATCTCAAGTCTTCTCTTCATCCCTCCAGAATATTTTTCGACAAGAGTGTCTGCTCTATCTTCAAGCTCAACCAGCTCGAGAACCTCTTTCATCCTTTTTTCAGCTTTATCTTTTTTAATGCCATACATCATTGCGTGGAAAAGAAGATTCTCCCTTCCTGTCAATTTTGTATCAAGGGTTGGATCCTGAAAAACTATACCTATACTCTTTCTCACATCATCTCTTTTTTTCCTTATGTCGAATCCAGCTACTTCTGCATACCCTGATGTAGGTTTTAAAAGAGTTGAAAGAATATTTATTGTGGTTGTTTTTCCAGCTCCATTGGGACCGAGCAAACCAAAAAGCTCACCATAATGAACATCAAATGATATGTTGTCTACAGCGGTAAAACCATTGAATTTTTTTACAAGTTCTTCTACTTTTATTGCAAACATACAGTTATTTATAATTCTATCCCTTTTATCAGTTTTAGGCAATCGACTTTTTAATAAAGCTCTTCTATTTAGATTTTGCTACGGGATTTTTTCATAAGCTGAGATGTCGAGAAATCCATGGCCTGATAAGTTAAAAAGAATTATCTTCTTTTTGCCTTCTTTTTTTGTTTCGATTGCTTCATCAATAACAGCTTTTATTGCATGGGATGACTCTGGAGCAGGAAGAATCCCTTCTGCTTTAAGAAAAATTTTAGCTGATTCAAAAACTTCTTTCTGATTGTAAGCCCTTGCCTCAACAATTCCCATTGAAACAAGATGGGAAACGAGAGGAGCCATTCCATGATATCTCAAACCACCTGCATGGATGGGAGGAGGGACAAAATCTTTACCGAGGGTGTGCATGAATAGAAGAGGGGTTAGCCCTGCAGTGTCACCATGGTCGTATTTCAATTCTCCATTGGTAATTGAAGGACATGCTTCAGGCTCAACAGCAATGAACTTGATTTTTGCATTCTTTTTTAAATTTTTTCTCACGAAGGGAAAACTCAAACCTGCAAAATTTGAGCCTCCTCCAACGCATCCAACAATTATGTCGGGTTCAACACCAAATTCTTCCAGCTGTTTTTCAGCTTCAAGCCCAATGACAGTCTGATGCATAAGGACACTATCGAGAACAGAACCGAGGGAATATTTTGTATCAGGATTATTCACAGCAATTTCTATTGCCTCAGATATTGCAATACCGAGACTTCCAGGATGTTCAGGATTTTCAGAGTAGAATCTTCTTCCCGACTCTGTAAGATTGCTCGGGCTATCCACAACATCTGCTCCGAAAAGTTCCATCACTATTTTTCTCCCGGGCTTCTGTCTGTAGCTTGCTCTGACCATGAAAACTTTCACTTTCACACCGAAAATAGATCCTGCATGTGATAGAGCTGAACCCCATTGACCAGCTCCCGTTTCTGTAGTCAGTGTCTTCACACCTTCTTTTGAAGCAAGGTATGCCTGAACAAGAGCAGTGTTACTTTTGTGACTTCCGGTAGGTCCAACCCCTTCATATTTGTAGAAAATTTCTGCGGGCGTATCAAGTTCTTTTTTCAATCCACTGGCGTAGATAAGGGGAGTGGGTCTGTAGATTCTATATACTTCAAGAATCTCTTCAGGGACTGGTATGAATTCATCTGTGCTTATTTCATGTTCAATAAAACCTTTGGGAAATACGACGGATAATTCATCGGGATTTAATGGTTTCTTTGTAACAGGGTTCAGAGGTGGTTTGGGAAGGGTTGGAAGGGCAGATTTAATATTGTAAAAATGTTTAGGTAAATAATCTAATTCTCTTTTTGAAAATCTTTTCATTAAAAAACCTCCTTAGCAAAGATTTTATAGAATTTTAAAAATAATAGAATGAAATTATAGTGTGGACAGGGCGGGAGAACCCGCCCACCAG